>NZ_NMOJ01000211.1 GCF_002251635.1 Pseudomonas mandelii | reverse complement strand
GTCTTTGAGCGGATCAGGCCGCTTGCCCTTGCCCGCGCGGTATTGGCGGATTTGATAGACGTAGGCCAGTACCTGAGCGACCGCCAGATACAACCCACCGGGGATTTCCTGCTCCAGCTCGGTGGAGTAATAGATCGAACGCGCCAGGGCCGGCGATTCGAGCAGCAGCACATTATTGGCCACGGCGATTTCACGAATCTTCAGGGCCAGGAAGTCACTGCCCTTGGCCAGCAGCATCGGCGCGCCGCCCTTCTCCGGGTCGTACTTGAGCGCCACCGCGTAGTGCGTCGGGTTGGTGATGACCACGTCGGCATCGGGCACCGCCGCCATCATCTTGCGCTGGGACATTTCGCGCTGCAGCTGACGAATACGCTGCTTGACCTCGGGGCGGCCTTCCTGGTCCTTGTGCTCGTCGCGCACTTCCTGCTTGGTCATCAGCAGTTTCTTGTGGCTTTCCCACAGCTGGATCGGCGCATCCACGGCAGCGATGATGATCAGCCCGCAAGCCATCCACAGCGCGCTCCAGCCCACCACCTGCACGCTGTGAATGATCGCTGACTCCAGCGGCTCATGGGCAATGCGCAGCAAGTCGTCGATGTCGGACGACAACACCGNCAGCGCCACGAACAGCACGATGAAAAACTTTGCCAGAGCCTTGAGCAGTTCGACCAGCGCCTTGGCCGAGAACATTCGCTTGAGCCCCGCACCGGGGTTCATGCGACTGAATTTCGGCGCCAGGGAGCCTGCCGCGAACAGCCAGCCACCGAGAGAAATCGGGCCGATCAACGCGGCCAGCAACAAGGTGATCATCACCGGCTGAATCGCCACCAGGGCGATCTGCCCCGAGTGCAGCAGGAAGGTGCCCATGTTGCGCTGATCCAGAATCACTTCCCGCGACAGCGTGAAGTTCATGCGCATCAGTTCCATCAGGTCCTGCGCCAGCGCTCCACCGAAAATCAGCAACCCGCCAGCGCCGGCGAGCATGACCGCCAGGGTGTTGAGCTCCTTGGAGCGCGCAATCTCGCCCTTTTCCCTGGAGTCCTTTTTNCGTTTCTCCGTGGGGTCTTCTGTTTTGTCCTGACCACTCTCGCTCTCGGCCATGGCTCAGCGCGCTCGTGCCAGGTCACGTAAGAACTGCAAGGCGTCGGTCGCCAGCGGTTGATACTGATTGAGAATGTCGGCCATGCCGACCCAGACGATGAACAGCCCGAGCACCAGGGTCAGCGGGAAACCGATGGAAAAGATGTTCAATTGCGGCGCGGCCCGAGTCATCACGCCGAACGCAATGTTGACCACCAGCAATGCGGTGACCGCTGGCAGCACCAGCAACAGTGCGGCCCCCAAAACCCAGCCAAGCTTGCCGGCCAGCTCCCAGAAATGGTTAACCATCAAGCCGCTGCCCACCGGCATCGTGGTAAAGCTTTCGGTCAGGACTTCGAAGACCACCAGATGGCCATTCATGGACAGGAACAGCAACGTCACCAGCATGGTCAGGAACTGCCCGATCACTGCCACCGACACGCCGTTGGTGGGGTCGACCATGGAAGCGAAGCCCATGCCCATCTGGATCGAGATGATTTGCCCGGCCACCACGAACGCCTGGAAGAACAGTTGCAAGGAGAAACCCAGCAACGCGCCGATGAGAATCTGCTCGGCGATCAGCAGCAGCGCACTCAGATCCAGCGCATTGATCGGCGGCATCGGCGGCAGGCCCGGCGCAATCACCACCGTGATCGCCAGGGCGAAGTACAGGCGCACGCGCGTGGGCACCAGGGACGTGCCAAACACCGGCATGACCATCAGCAAGGCGCCGATGCGAAACAACGGCAACATGAACGTCGCCACCCAGGTACTGATCTGGGTATCGGTCAGCTGCAGCAGCGACGGCATGGTTTAGCCGATGACCTGAGGAATACTGCCGTACAGCTGCAGGATGTATTCCATGAAGGTTTGCACCAGCCACGGGCCAGCGACAATCAGGGTGATCAGCATCACCAGCAAACGCGGGAGGAAGCTCAAGGTTTGTTCGTTGATCTGCGTCGCGGCCTGGAACATGGCCACCAGCAGGCCGACCAACAGGCTCGGCACCACCAGCACGGCGACCATCATGGTGGTCAGCCACAGCGCTTCGCGGAAGATGTCTACCGCCACTTCCGGCGTCATGGCGACACACCGCCGAAGCTGCTCGCCAGGGTACCGATGATCAACGCCCAGCCGTCCACCAGCACAAACAGCATGATCTTGAACGGCAACGAGATAATCAGCGGCGACAGCATCATCATACCCATGGCCATCAGCACGCTCGCCACCACCAGGTCGATGATCAGGAACGGGATGAAAATCATGAAGCCGATCTGGAACGCGGTCTTCAACTCGGAGGTGACGAACGCCGGCACCAGGATGGTCAGCGGCGCCTGATCCGGGGTGGCGATGTCGGTGCGCTTGGACAAACGCATGAACAGCTCAAGGTCGCTGGAGCGGGTTTGCGACAGCATGAAGTCCTTGATCGGGCCCTGGGCCTTGTCGATCGCGTCCTGAGCCGTGAGTTTTTCCGCCAGATACGGTTGCAGCGCTTGCTGGTTCACCTTGTCGAACACCGGTGCCATGATGAACAGCGTCAAAAACAGCGCCATGCCGGTGAGAATCTGGTTCGACGGCGTCTGNTGCAAGCCCAGGGCCTGACGCANAATCGAGAAGACGATGATGATCCGCGTAAAGCTGGTCATCAGCATCACAAACGCCGGGATAAAACTCAGCGCGGTCATGATCAGCAGGATCTGCAGGCTGACCGAATATTCCTGGGCGCCGGCAGCGTTGGTGCCCAGCGTGATCGCCGGGATCGACAACGGGTCGGCCGCCAACGCCAACGGCGCCGCCAGCAACAGNGCCAGCGTCAAGACGATGCGTAACGCACCCATTACTTCTTATCCTTCTGATCCTTGCCGAGCATCCTCAACAGATGCTGGGCAAACTCCGGAGTCGCGCTCTCGGTCGTGGTCGGCACTTCAATCGGCTCTTTAAGCACATGCAGTGCAGTGATCGTGCCGGGGCTCAGGCCAAGCAGGATCTGCTCGTTGCCGACCTGCACCAGCATCAATCGGTCGCGTGGCCCCAAGGCGCGGGAACCGACAATCTCGATCACCTGCCCTTTGCCGGCCGGCCCGGCCTGCTGGACCCGGCGCAGCAGCCAGGCGAGGAAGAAGATTAACCCCAGCACCAGCAGCAAGCCGAACACCAACTGCGTCAATTGCCCGGCCACACCGCTACTGACTGCCGGCGCAGCAGCAGCCGTTGCAGCCGTGGCCACAGGTTCGGCTGCCAGCACACTGAACGGCAACGCAAGCAGAAGCCCTAGAACCTTTTTCACTTAGCGCAGCTTCTTGATACGTTCGCTTGGGCTGATCACGTCCGTCAGGCGGATGCCGAACTTCTCGTTGACCACCACCACCTCGCCATGGGCGATCAGCGTGCCGTTGACCAGCACGTCCAGTGGCTCGCCGGCCAGGCGATCAAGCTCGATCACCGAACCCTGGTTGAGTTGCAGCAGGTTACGGATATTGATTTCGGTGCTGCCGACTTCCATGGAAATCGACACCGGAATGTCGAGGATCACGTCGAGGTTCGGACCGTCCAGGGTGACCGGGTCGTGGCTCTTTGGCACGCTGCCGAACTCTTCCATCGGCAGACGGTTGGACGGCGAACTGGCGGCGTCGGCGGCCAGCAGCGCGTCGATATCGTCCTGGCCGGCATCACCGGTTTCTTCCAGGGCGGCAGCCCATTCGTCAGCCAGTGCCTGGTCGTCCTGGGCGTTCATATCGTCGTTCATCTTTTGTCCTCGGCGGGCAACTGCTCAATCAAGAGCAGCCAATTAATAGGGGGTTGGAGCGCCGGTCAGCGGCGCTCGATCGGCTCGATCACTTGCAACGCGAGGTTGCCTTTATGCGAGCCCATCTTGACCTTGAAGGCCGGCACGCCGTTGGCGCGCATGATCAGTTCTTCCGGCAATTCCACCGGAATCACGTCCCCCGGCTGCATGTGCAAAATATCGCGCAAACGCANCTGGCGACGGGCAACCGTGGCGCCGATCGGCACGTCCACGTCCAGGACGTCCTGGCGCAGGGCGTTGACCCAGCGCTCGTCCTGATCGTCCAGATCCGACTGGAAGCCGGCGTCGAGCATCTCGCGCACCGGCTCGATCATCGAGTACGGCATGGTCACGTGCAGGTCGCCGCCACCGCCATCGAGTTCGATGTGGAAGGTGGACACCACAATCGCTTCGCTGGGGCCGACGATGTTGGCCATGGCCGGGTTCACTTCCGAGTTGATGTACTCGAAATTGACTTCCATGATCGCCTGCCAGGCTTCCTTCAAGTCGATGAAGGCTTGCTCCAGCACCATGCGCACCACGCGCAATTCGGTCGGGGTGAATTCACGGCCTTCAATCTTCGCGTGACGGCCGTCGCCGCCGAAGAAGTTGTCCACCAGTTTGAACACCAGTTTGGCGTCGAGGATGAACAGTGCGGTACCGCGCAACGGCTTGATCTTGACCAGGTTGAGGCTGGTGGGCACGTACAGCGAGTGCACGTACTCGCCGAACTTCATCACCTGCACACCGCCCACCGCCACGTCCGCCGAACGGCGCAGCATGTTGAACATGCTGATACGGGTGTACCGGGCGAAGCGCTCGTTGATCATTTCCAGCGTCGGCATGCGTCCACGGACGATGCGATCCTGGGTGGTGAGGTCATAACTTTTGACGCTGCCGGGCTCGGCAGCCAGTTCGGTCTGTACCAGACCATCGTCGACGCCATGCAACAGCGCGTCAATTTCATCCTGGGACAGCAGGTCTTGCACGGCCATCTCGTGATCCTACTGCAATACGAAGTTAGTGAAAAGCAGTTGTTCGATAACCACTTTGCCGAGTTCTTTCTGCGCCACTTCCTGGACGCTGGCCGTGGCCTTCTGACGCAACATCTCCTGGCCGACCGGGGTCGCCAGCGTGGCGAAGTCCTGGCCGGAGAACAGCATGACCAGGTTGTTGCGGATCACCGGCATATGCACTTTGAGCGCCTCCAGATCACCCTGATTGCGGCCTTGCAGGGTGATGCTCACCTGCATGTAGCGCTGGCGACCGTTCACGTTGTAGTTGGCCACGAAGGCCGGAGCCATGGGCTCGAAAATCGCTGGCTGCTTGCCGACAACAGCGGTTTCAGCGGCGGCAGGCTTGCTTTGGGCGCTGTGCATGAAGAACCAGGTCGCCCCCACGGACATGCCGACCGCCAGCAACAGGGCCACCACGATCACAATGATCAGCTTGACCTTGCCTTTGGTTGCGGGGTCTTTTACTACTGCGTCGCTCTTCGCCATGCCAATAATCCGTCACTATTCGGGTTTTCACAGTCGCACGGCAAGGCAAGAGCAAGTGTTATGCCAGAAGTGTCGGGAGGGGGGCAGGCGGGATCTTCAGGCACCCCGAAACCAATGTGGGAGCGAGCTTGCTCGCGATGGCGGCGCAGCAGTCAACGAAGATGTTGAATGTTATTGCCTCATCGCGAGCAAGCTCGCTCCCACAGGGTATTGCGTTGGGTCAGGCGTAGTAGTCGACGGCGCTGGAGCCGATCACGCTGGTAGCGGTTGCCGCCACATCGGCAACAGTTGGCGAAACCTCTTCATCCATGGCGTCAAGACGACCGCCATTGGCGCTGGTCCGACCGCCCTGCCCCTGCTGAGCCTGATCCTGGCCTTGGCCCTGACCTTGCCAGCCACGAGACTGATCGGACACATTGACGTCAACCTGGCCCATGCCCTGCTGCGAGAACATGTCACGCAGGCGATGCATCTGACTGTCCAGCGCTTCGCGAACGCTTGGATGGGCGCTCATGAAGGTGACCTGGGTCTGCTGGTCGGGAACCATGTTTACCCGGATATCGAGACGCCCCAGTTCAGCCGGTTGCAACTGGATGTCGGCCGCCTTGAGGTTGGCGCTGGAAAGGTACATGACGCGATTGACCACTTCCTCGGTCCAGCCGCTCTGATGCATGGCGATCGGCTGGTTGACCGGCAAGGCATTGGCGGTTTTCGGGGTGGCCGCCTGGGTCAGTGCCGCCAGACGGTTGGCGAAGTCATCGACACGGGTGTCACTGCTGGCGTCTGTCAAATCCTTGAGCCCACCATCAATCAGACCGCTGAAGGCTTTCTCGCCGCCCTGACTGGTGCTGTCCTTGTCGGTTTGTACGTCGAGCATGCTGGCCATGCCGGCGGCAAAGTTCTGCGCCGACGTCAGTTCACCGTCAACATGGGTCTGGGCAGACGTGGCTTTTGGCTGGGCCTGGCTGCTGGCGGATACGTGGCCGCTCTGCTCCATGGCCATGCGCACGGCGGGCAATGCGTCGAGCGGATCAGCTTCGGGATCGAAATCGCTATCGATGGCAGTCGCCGCTGGCGCAGACGCGGCCACGACGGCGGTGGCAACCGGCGTTTCAGCCTGTGGCTGTGTGGTCGTGACAACGGGCGCAGCGGTTTGCACGACCGGCACGGTTACCATCGGCTGTACCGCCTGCATCAACGCTGGATCAAGCGCCGGGTCGAGGCTCGGATCAACAGGCGCCGTATCGGCCACCGGCGTTTCAGCGGTCTCGGGCAGCTCGTCGATGACAGCGGTGTCATCGGTCGGCGCCGGTTTATCGGCGGGCAAGGAATTGCCGCTATCGGCAACGGCCGGTTCCGAGGCGGCAGGCTTCTCACCGCTGACATCCGTTTTGCCGGGGTCTTGCGAGGCATTTTCGGTGGCGGGCACAGCCGATTTATCAGCGACCACAGAAGGCTTGTTCTGGGTTTGATCGGCGTAAACATCAGCGAAGCTGGACGCCTTGTCCCCTGGCTCAGCGGCCGGCGCCGGGGTATTGGCGGAGGCGACTTGAGTCTTGGCCGTCGCGGCGGCCTGCAGAAGCGAATTGGGGGTAACGGGCATAAAACGGTCTCCGCTGCACTGGGATCGTAGGTACAGTTGAGTGAGTTGATTGCAAAGGTCGAGCCAGGTCAGCTCGACAGAGTTTAAAAGCGCCGGACGGTCGCGTCAGTCAGCCAGAGAGCGCTGTCGCTCCGCTTCATACAAAGGGCGGACAATGGCGAATTCGCCGTCGATTTCTCCGACCAGTTTTTCAATACCGGCGAGGCTCTTTTGCCTGGCGCACTGCTCAAGCTCGTTGCACAACTCAGCCAGGCGAACGGCGCCCATATTGCTGCTGCTGCCCTTGAAACTATGGGCGGCATTCATGAGTTGCGCGGCGTTGTCAGCCTTTCGCAAAACGCGCAAGCGCTCTTCGGAGTCGGCGATGAAAGTATCCAGCAACGCTGGATACTCATCCTCCATGACTTCCTGCAACGCACTCAGCACGTCGCGGTCCAGATGGGTGTCAGCCACTTGCTCACTCCTTGATCAAGAATGGGTGAATTATGCCAGAGCCTCCCAGAAAAACTCCACGCGAGCACTACGACCATCGTCGGACCAGCTCGCGCTACGGCTCAATTGGCGGATCAGATTCACACCGCGCCCCGACAGACGGCCGCCATCGACGGGACGCTCCATCACCCGCGCCACATCGAAACCCTTGCCACTGTCTTCGACCCGCACAATCAAGCTGCCACCCTTGCCCGTCGGCACGACCTGCAAATGCACCCGCACATAGCCGTCTTGCAACGCCTCCAGCCGCTCATTGCGCGCTTGATAATAGCGCGCAAACCCCGAAGCATCGCGCTTGAGGCTTGAATCCAGACCCAGCACGCCGTGCTCAAGGGCATTGGAATAAAGCTCTGCCAACACACTGTAGAGCGCGCCACTCTGAGCCCGCAGGCCGTGGACCTCAAGCAACAATTGCAAAAGGTACGGCAGCGGATTGAAACGTTTGAGGGTCGCGGCGCGAAACTCGAAACTCACCGACCAGTCCAGCGGACAGGACTGGCCACTGTCGGAATACACCGGTGCCGGCGGGGTCAGGTGCGCCGCATCCAGCAGACTGACCTCAACCATGCTCACGTCATCACGGGCCTCGCCACGAAAATCACGCAGCGCCTGCTCGATCTCTTCGAACAGCGCGTCTGGCTGGCGATTGGCCGAAAACACCCGCTGCAACCGCTCCACACCAAACAACTGTTCGTTGGCATCGCAGGTATCGATGACCCCGTCGGAGAGCAGAAACACCCGATCGCCAACGGCCATCGGAAACACTTCGGTGCGGTCATTGAAGGTTTGCGGGCTGAGCACGCCCAATGGCAAGTGCCGCGCCGTCAATGGTGTGCGGTTACCGCTGGCGATGCTGTGCAAGTAACCGTCCGGCATTCCGCCGTTCCAGACTTCCACCGAACGTCGTTGAAAGCTCAGGCACAGCAGGGTGGCGCAACAGAACATGTCCACCGGCAGAATACGCTTGAGCTTGGCGTTCATCTCGCGCAGGGTTTCAGCCAGGCCGTAACCCTTGGCGGTCATGCCGTAGAAGACTTCAGCCAGCGGCATGGCGCCCACCGCGGCCGGTAGACCGTGGCCGGTGAAATCGCCCAGCAGCACGTGCATGTCGCCGGCCGGGGTAAACGCCGCGAGCAGCAGGTCGCCGTTGAACAGCGCATAAGGCGATTGCAGGTAGCGGATGTTCGGCGCACTCAGGCAACCCGAATGCGCCACCTTGTCGAACACAGCCTTGGCCACCCGCTGCTCGTTGAGCAAGTAGTCATGATGTCTGGCGATCAGGTCNCGCTGCTGTAGCACCGTGGCTTGCAACCGACGCAGGCGATCCATGGCCTTGATCTTGGCGGCGAGGATCACCTGGTTGTAGGGCTTTGCCAGAAAGTCGTCGCCACCGGCCTCCAGGCAACGGGCCAAGGCCTCGCTTTCGGTCAGCGAGGTCAGGAAGATGATCGGCACCAGGGTTTCCCCGGCCAGCGCCTTGATCTGTCGTGCGGCCTCGAAACCGTCCATCACCGGCATCATGGCGTCCATCAACACCAGGTGTGGCCGCTGCTCGCGAAACGCTTCGACGGCTTCGGCACCGTTGGCGGCCGTCAATACCTGGTGGCCCTGACGACGGACAATACTGGACAGCAGCATGCGATCGGCCGCGCTGTCTTCGGCGATGAGGATGGTCAGCGGTTCAAGCGACGGTTGCATGGCGGTCATGCAACGTCGAAGATTTGTTCAAAGTTGGAGATGCCGAGGATCTTGCGCACATCGGAGTTGCTGTTGACCACCTGCACCTCGGCAGTATCGCCACCGGCATGGTCACGTAACAGCAGCAGCATGCCCAGGGCCGAGCTGTCCAGGTAGGTGGCGTCCTTCAAATCCACCTCAAAGGACTCGGGTTTTGGCTGAAGGTTTTCGTAGGATTCACGAAATTCCTGATGCTTGGCGAAATCGAATCGTCCCTTGATCGAAATCGTCAGCTTTTTCCCTTCCTGGGACGTTTCTGTATGGACTGACATTTTTTAACGGCTTCCTTGTCATGGGGGAACTTACGTGTACAAGGTTTAGCACTTGGCGGAGATGGGAGCAAGGCGGGAAGTTATGGTGTCTGTCAGACCGCCTTCGCGGGCAAGCCTCGCCCCCACAGGTTTTGTGTCGTCCACAATATTAGGAACGACACAACACCTGTGGGAGCGAGGCTTGCCCGCGAAGAACGATAACGCGATCCAACTGATTCAATACGGATCATGCCGCGGCAACCGCTGTGACAACTCATCCAGCAGCTTCTGCTCGCGCGTGTCTTCCAACTTCCGCGCCTCGTCCATGTAGCGCTGTACAAGTTTGCGCAAGCCTTCAACCCGGGCAAACGCCTGCTGCCAGGAATCGCGCGCCTTGTTCAGGTTGTTCTGGTGCCAGGCCAGGCTTTGGCGCTGCTGATCGATGGCAGTGCCCAGTTGCGTCAGAAAGCCTTGATAGCCGAGTAACCACTGGCCGGAAACGCCCGTACTGCCGCGCACGATCCATTGTTCCTGGTATTCGAGGCGGAAGTTTTCGAGGTCGGCGAGCTTGCTTTCCGCCACACGAACCTGGCCCTGGAAGTGCCCGAGGCGCATGACCGCGGTTTTTTCGGCCTTTTCGGCCATTTCCACCACGGGTGCCAGGCGTGCCGCGCGGCTCAGGGCCATGGCCGGTTAGCCGCCCGCTGCCGGGGCGAAGATCGAGGCGAGATGGTTTTCGCTGGCGCCCATGCCGATGTTGTCGTTCAAGCCCTGGCGCAGGTAAGTGGTCATGGCGGGTTGCAGGGAAATCGCGATGTCGGTTTCGCGATCACCGCCCGCCACGTAGGCGCCGACGCTGATCAGGTCGCGGCTCTGCTGATAACGCGACCACAGCTGTTTGAANTGTTGCGCGCGGGCCATGTGCTCGGGGCTGACCACCGACGGCATGACCCGGCTGATGGAGGCTTCGATATCGATGGCCGGGTAATGACCTTCCTCCGCCAGCCGCCGCGACAGCACGATGTGCCCGTCGAGCACGCCCCGCGCCGAGTCGGCAATCGGGTCCTGCTGGTCATCGCCTTCGGATAACACGGTGTAGAACGCCGTTATCGAGCCGCCCCCCTTCTCGGCGTTACCGGCCCGCTCCACCAGTTTCGGCAACTTGGCGAACACCGACGGCGGATAACCTTTGGTGGCAGGCGGTTCACCGATGGCCAGGGCGATTTCACGCTGGGCCTGGGCGAAACGCGTGAGCGAGTCCATCAGCAACAGGACATTCTTGCCCTTGTCGCGAAAATATTCGGCGATGCGCGTGCAGTACATCGCGGCGCGCAAGCGCATCAGCGGTGCATCGTCCGCGGGGGACGCCACCACCACCGAGCGCTTGAGGCCTTCTTCACCGAGGCTGTGCTCGATGAATTCCTTTACTTCACGGCCCCGCTCACCGATCAGCCCGACCACGATGATGTCGGCCTCGGTAAAGCGCGTCATCATGCCGAGCAGCACGGACTTACCCACGCCAGTACCGGCAAACAGGCCCAGACGCTGGCCGCGACCGACCGTCAATAAACCGTTGATGCTGCGAATGCCCACATCCAGCGGCTCGCTGATCGGGTTGCGATTGAGCGGGTTGATGGTCGGGCCGTCCATCGGCACCCAGTCTTCGGCCTTCATGCCGCCCTTGCCGTCCAGCGCGCGACCGGCGCCGTCCAGCACTCGGCCGAGCATGCTCATGCCCATCGGCAGGCGGCCGGTATCGGCCAGCGGCACCACACGGGCACCGGGGGCGATGCCCGCCAGGCTGCCGACCGGCATCAGGAAAATCTTGCTGCCGGAAAAGCCCATCACTTCGGCTTCGACCTGCACCGGGTGGTAGCTGTCGTCGTTGATCACCAGGCAGCGGCTGCCCATGGCGGCGCGCAGGCCTTCGGCTTCGAGGGTCAGGCCGACCATGCGCAACAGGCGCCCTTCAAGAATGGGATGGCCAGGCAACTTGGTGGCCTCGGCGTAGCTGCCGAGGCGCTTGGCGAAGCTGGTGCGATCAAGGCGCATCAGGTTCGTCCAGCGTCGGCTCGATCGCAGCGACCGCAGGTTTTTCGTCGACCGGCAGCTCCAGGCTCAGATCCGGCGCGGCCGGGTGCAAGGCCTGGTCATGCAACTGATCGAACAGCTTGGCCATGACTTGGGCGACGCGGGTTTCAACGGTGGCGTCGATGCGACTGTGTTCGGTCTCGACGCGGCAACCACCGGGCTGCAACGCCGCGTCCTCGACAATGCGCCAGGTTTCTTCATGGCGCTCGCGCAGGGCTTTGACCTGTTCGAAATCCTGGGGATTGATGTACAACCGCACATTACCCACGCCCAGCGGCAAGAGCTTGAGGGCTTCACGCATGACGTGTTCGATTTGCGTCGAGTCGATGGCCAGTTCGCGCTGAATCACCTGTTTGGTGATGTGCTGCACGAGGTCGACCAGGGATTTCTCGATCTGGGTGTCCTGTTCGGCAATAGGCTCGAACAGGTTGGCCATCAGCTGCTCCAGGCCCGCAACTTTCGGCGTCAGTACGGCTTCGGCTTCCTGACGGACCTTGAGTGTGGCGCTGTGGAAGCCTTCTTTCTCGCCGATGGCGAAGCCTTCGTTGTAGGCCTCCTGACGGATGGCTTCCAATTCTTCAAGGGTCAGTGGCTGGACTTCATCCAGCGGCACTTCTTCCATTTCCGGAGGTTCGGGCTCGGGCTCCGGCTCGGGCTCCGGTACAAACGGATCGAAACTGGGCAACGCCCAGACGTCGAAACCGGCGACGGCCTTGCCTCGGATCAGGTCGGTCTGGGACTCATCATGTTTGGACGNGNNAGCGCCTTAGATCATTTCTTCGCCGCCCTTCCCGCCGAGAACGATTTCTCCGGCTTCGGCCATACGGCGGGCAATGGTGAGGATTTCCTTCTGGGCGGTTTCCACGTCGCTGACGCGCACCGGGCCTTTGGCTTCCAGGTCGTCGCGCAACAGTTCGGACGCGCGCTTGGACATGTTCTTGAAGATCTTCTCTTTGACGCCTTCGTCCGAACCCTTGAGGGCCAGNACCAGCACGTCGGAGGACACTTCGCGCAGCAACGCCTGNATGCCACGGTCGTCGACATCGGAGAGGTTGTTGAACACGAACATGAGGTCTTCGATCTGGCCGGACAGGGTGTCGTCGATCTCGCGGATCGAGTCCATCAACTGGCCTTCGACCGAGCTGTCGAGGAAGTTCATGATGTCGGCCGCGCGCTTGATGCCACCCAGGGTGGTACGCGAGGCATTCGAGTTGCCCGAGAACTGCTTCTCGAGAATCGTGTTGAGTTCTTTCAGCGCGGCCGGCTGCACGGTGTTCAGCGACGACACGCGCAGGATGATGTCCAGGCGCACTTTATGGTCGAAGTGGCCGAGCACTTCACCGGCCTGGTCAGGGTCGAGGTAGGCCACCACGATGGCCTGGATCTGCGGGTGCTCGTAGCGGATCACATCGGCGACGGCGCGCGGCTCCATCCATTTCAGGCTGTCGAGGCCACTGGTGTTGCCGCCGAGCAGGATGCGGTCGATCAGGCCGTTGGCCTTGTCTTCGCCCAGGGCCGAGGTGAGCATCTTACGGATATAGCTGTCGGAACCGACGCCCAGGCTGGTCTGGTCGCCGACAATCTCGACGAACTCGCTCATCACCTGCTCGACTTGCTCACGGTGCACATTGCGCATCTGCGCCATGGCCACGCCGACACGCTGGACCTCTTTGGGCCCCATGTGGCGCAACACTTGGGCAGCATCGGTCGAACCCAGGGACAGCAGCAGAATCGCGGCTTTGTCGACTTTGGTCAGTTTGGCAACAGCGGCTCGATCATTCATCTGCGTTAATCCACTCTTTCACGACCTGAGCCACACGGCCCGGGTCTTCTGCTACCAGACTCTTGATTGCATTCAGCTGAGCGTCATAGCCTTCGCTCGGGCTTGGCAACAGAATACTTTGCGGGCCGCCCAGGCTGACGCGGTCGTTGGCCAGTTCGCCGTCCAGGCCGCCCATGCCACCCAACTCGACGTCGCTTCCTGCAAGAGCAAGCTGCTTGC
>NZ_NMOJ01000210.1 GCF_002251635.1 Pseudomonas mandelii | reverse complement strand
TTTGCCGTGGCCGGTGATGTTGTTGAGCACCGGACGCAGCACGCCAAACACCAGCACCAGGATGAACAACACACCCAGCACTTGCTTGACGATGTCCCAGAACCACGGCTGCGTGTAGAACGCAGGGTCAGTGATGACTTCGCCACGCTCGACCGAGAACGGCATGTTGATCACGCTGACGCTGTCACCCCGGCTGGCGTCGAAACCAACGGCGTCCTGTACCAGGCGAGTGAAGCGCGCCAGTTCGTCGGCACTCCACGGCGCACGGGTAACAGCGCCGTCAGCGGCGTTGACCTTGACTTGGTCATCGACCACCACCGACACCGACAGGCGATTGATTTTGCCCTGCTGCTGCTTGGTGTGGCTGATGGAACGGTCGAGTTCGAAGTTCTTGGTCGACTGGTTACGCTTGTCCGCCGGGTATGGCGCGAGCATCGGCTGGCCGGTGGCCGGGTCCATGATCTGCTGACCGTTGGCGTCCAACAATGGCTGGCCAGGCTGGATCGCACCGGCGGTCGCAGCGGCGCCACCGGTGGTTTGCGGCGCCGAGGCCGGCGCCGGTGGCTGGTTGCTCAGGGCACCCGGCACACCTTGCGGGCCATTGCTGGCGGTGCGTTGTTCGCTGGTGGACTGCTCGCTGCGCAGGGCCGGCTGGTCCGGGTTGAACTGTTCAGAGGTCGATTCGACCGCGCTGAAGTCCACGTCGGCAGACACTTCAGCCTTGTAGCGGTCGTTGCCCAGCACCGGCTGCAGAATGTTNTGCACACGCTGGGTCAGCATGNTTTCCATGCGGCGGCTGTAGTCGAACTGCTTGCCGGCCATGGTCAGCGCGGAATTTTCCGCCATGTCCGACAGCAGGTTGCCCTTCTGGTCGACCACGGTAATTTGCGATTTGCTCAATTCGGGAACGCTGGTGGCCACCAGATTGATGATCGCCAGAACCTGGCCAGGCTCCAGGGAGCGGCCGGAATACAGTTCCACCAGCACCGAGGCGCTCGGCTTGCGTTCATCACGCACAAACACCGAACTCTTCGGAATCGCCAGGTGCACGCGGGCGCCTTTGACGTTATTGAGGCTTGAGATGGTGCGCGCCAGTTCGCCTTCCAGGCCACGACGGTAGCGAGTGGCTTCCATGAACTGGCTGGTACCCAGGCCCTGGTCCTTGTCGAGGATTTCAAAACCGATATTGCTGTCGGACGGCGTCACGCCGGCGGCGGCCAGCTTCATGCGTGCACGGGCGACGTCATCGGCCTTGACCAGCAAGGCACCGGAGTTGGGTTCTACGGTGTAGGCGATGTCGGCGGCGGCCAGGGTTTCCATGATCTGCTTGGAATCCATGCCGGCCAGGCTGCCGTACAGCGGGCGGTAATCAGGTTGCTGCGACCACAGCACCACGGCAAAACCAATCGCCACGCTGGCAGCCAGGCCGACCATCAGGCCCACCTGACGCAACATGGTCATCTCGGAGAGGTTTTCCAGGAACGACAAACCAAACAGCGGCGGCTTGCCGTCT
>NZ_NMOJ01000021.1 GCF_002251635.1 Pseudomonas mandelii | reverse complement strand
GNCCGGACCNGGCCTTCCGGGAAGCTCCCTTATTCGCCTTAATGCACGTATTTTTTATAGAGAAATCAATGACAAAGGAAAAGTTGCTGGCCATGCCGGCGGATGACTACATGAATGCCGAACAGCANGCTTTTTTCTACGAGCTGTTGCAAGACATGAAGGTGGAACACCACGCGCGCATTGAACAGAACCGCATCGCCATCGAAAGCCTGGATACCCCGGCTGACCCGGCTGACGCCGCTTCTGTCGAAGAAGAGCGCACCTGGCTGGTGAATGCGATCGATCGCGACCAGCGCATGCTGCCTCAGTTGGAACAGGCTCTGGAACGCATCAAAGAAGACAGCTTCGGCTGGTGCGACGACAGCGGCGAGGCCATCGGCCTGAAGCGCCTGCTGATCAGCCCAACCACCAAATACTGCATCGAAGCGCAAGAACGTCACGAGCAGATCGACAAGCACCAGCGTCAGGCCTGATTCCGTAACGCCCCGCATCGCGGGCAAGCCACGCTCCCACAGGGTTCACATCGAACTTATGGGAGCGAGCTTGCCCGCGATGCTTTTTGTCGTCTGCGAAAAGCTCGCGTACTTCTATTGACCTGCTGCAACGCCCACTACTAATGGACCATAGATAATGGCCCTGTAGTGGCGTTTAATGCAGTCACAACAATTAGAAGGTACATGGGGTGACGAAGATGACGAGAGACGGATCTCTGGTTGCGGCAGTGCCTGCACCAGTGTTTTTGCCGAAAAACCTTTGGCTGACGCCAACCCTGCAAAGCATCGCCCTGATGCTCTTGCTGTGTGGCATGGCGCTGGGTGGCTGGTCGCTTTACCTTTGTCTGCCACTGGCGGTGCTGGTGATCTGGCTGCCTCGCTTGCGCTCGCGCGCCACGCCCGAAGCAACAACGGTCGACGGCGCCAGCGCTATCGCCGAGTTGACTCGCGATCTTTCCTATACCACCAGTCATAACGCGTTGTCGGCCGCAGGCGTGGCCTTTTCGGTCAAGCAACTGGCGGACAAACTGCAATCGCAACTCGACGCGGCGGCGCAAATCGTCAGTAATGCCGAAGTGATGATCGCGACCGAACAAGCCACCTCGAAACTCAGCCGCGAAGCCCTCAGTGCCGCCAGCGAAGCTCATCAGAGCAGCGCGGCAGGGCGCACGGAACTGGTCGAGTCCATCAGCCGCATGCATCAGCTCAGTCAGCGCGCCAATGCCAGCCGTGAACTGATCGAAGCCTTGAGCCAGCGCAGTGAGGAAATCCAGCGCGTGACCCTGGTGATCCAATCCATCGCCAGTCAGACCAACTTGCTTGCATTGAACGCCGCCATCGAAGCGGCTCGGGCCGGGGAACATGGTCGCGGGTTCGCGGTGGTGGCGGATGAAGTTCGCGGACTGGCGGCGCGCACGGCGACGGCGACTGGCGAAGTCGGGGAGATGGTCGCCGATATCCAGCAACGCACGGCGCAGGTGGTGGAGCAGATCCGCCAACTGTCCAGCGACCTCGACACCGGTGTCGAGCAGGTCGAGCACACCGGTCAGCACCTGGAAAACATTGCGCGCCTGGCCGCCGGCGTCGAGCATCAAGTCGGGGAAATCGCCAAGGGCGCGGACACCAACCGCGAACAACTCGACAGCCTGTTCCATGCCATCGAACAGATGCGCAGCGACCTGGCGATCAGCGACCAACAGACTAAGCGCCTGGCTCAGGCAGCAGTGCAAATGGAGGGTCAGGCCGAAACCATCAGCGAGCGTCTGGCCGAAGTCGGACTGGATGACTACCACCAACGGATTTATGACCTGGCCCGCGAAGGCGCCAGCCAGATTGCCGCGCGCTTCGAAGCGGATATCGATCAGGGCCGTGTCAGCCTCGATGACCTGTTTGATCGCAGTTACCAGGCGATCCCCAACACCAGCCCGGCCAAGTTTCAAACGCGTTTCGATCGCTACACCGACCAAGTCTTACCGGCGATCCAGGAGGCGTTGCTGCCGCGCCATGAAGGGTTGGTATTCGCCATTGCCTGCACGCAACAGGGTTACGTGCCTACCCACAACAAAGTCTTCAGTCAGCCGCTGACCGGCGATGCGCAGGTTGATACGGTACAAAACCGCACCAAGCGCAAATTCGCCGACCGCACTGGCATTCGCTGTGGGAGCCATCAACAGCCGGTGTTGTTGCAGACTTACACCCGCGACACGGGTGAACTGATGCACGACCTGTCGGTGCCGATCATGCTCAAGGGGCGGCATTGGGGTGGATTGCGGTTGGGGTACAAACCGCAGAGTCCTCGCTAGATGCTCAACCTGATAACCGGTGAGCAAGCCTGAAACTCAACTGTGGCGAGGGAGCTTGCTCCCGCTGGGCCGCGTAGCGGCCCCAAGATGGGCCTGCTGCGCAGTCCAACGGGAGCAAGCTCCCTCGCCACAGGTTTATCGCTGACGGAAGACAGGCGGGCTAGTGAATCTGGTGCATGCGCAGGTTCAGGTCGTCGACCACCCGCGCCCAATCGGCGTCTTCACGCAATTGTTCTTTGAGGAAGCCTGCTTGTTGCGGCGTCCAGAACTCGGCATCGATGAGTTTCTTGTCGTCGGCCAGCGGCGAATGGCTGGCGATGAAATCGTCAATGGCTTTCTCGCTGGAGTCCAGACCGAGCTGGTCGAACAAACCTTTCAAGTCGTGTGTAGGTGAATCCATCTTCATCTCCTTGCGGGTCGCGATCTGAGGTGCGGCTTCATGGCATCTGAGGGGGCCGCGCTTCAGGAGTTCGATTGCGATGTGGGGAAGCAGGAGAGAGCATAGACTGCAAATCCGCCGATCAGGCTTTCAATGCACCTTCATCGACAGCCGTTTTCAGAGCCTGGGCAGCTTCTTTGGCGGCGATGGCAGCGACGTCCGAGGTCTTGAACCAGCGATCCTTCTCGACCTGGTGATACGTCACCGTGGTCAACGGCGGTTTGGCACGCATGACAATGACTGCCTGGAATTCGCCTTCGACCTCTCTGGCTTCGCCCCGGATAAAAAATTCACCGATATCAAATTCCGTCACGTAGCTGCCTTCCCTTGGAAATATATTGTTGTGTTGAATGCCGTCCGTCCTGGGGACGGATTTCATTGGTCGGGCAGTATGGCAGCAGTTGCCTGCCGGCGGCTGAGTTAAGTCGCCGGCATGACGAAACGTCTATAGACATGAAGGCAGGCGAGCGCGTCAGAGGCGAGATTCAAGTGAGCGGGCAAGTGCGCAGGCTTCGTTATGGCAGCCACGGAAACCTCTTACACGACCCGTGGAAATGTCCTTGATATGGAAGAAGGCGTTACCGGCCAGCACGACCTGGAAGCGTGGCAGCAGTAGGCTTTCAGGCTGCAATTGATGCGGCTGGAACGCCGTCGGGTGCAACGGGGCGTAATTGTTTGCGCGCGCTGTCTGGGGGGAAGCGAAATGAGTCATGGTGCACATGTGAAGTCCTTTTCATTGTTTTACCGACGTGTGTACGTCGTTTTGGGTAGTCTCGGTGAGCATCGCTGCTCTAGAATCACCTGCATTGGTGGGCGAACGGTGTTCATCTAAAGCAATTTTTTACTTGCGATATGTCGGAAAAGTGCTTTTTTTAGAGAGTTTTTTCCCTAAAGTTGGTAATCCGGTTTCCTCTGGCTGCAAGAAGGGCGTTTTCCTTCAACATCTGACGACTTTCACAGAGGACGGCGCGAGCGATATTCCAGTAATCTCACTGACCTCGCGAGGCATGAGCGCTCAGCTCGGCTCAAGATTTCAACCCGGGTCTTACGGCAACACTTCGGCATGGCCGCTTTTTTCTGCTGTGCGCTTTTTCTGCGTGCGGCATCATTTTCAGATGTGGGGATGTTTCCTTGGCAGTAAGTAATCTCGATATGCATGCTTTGTTCGTGCTGGGTGATTTGCGCGCAAAGCTGGTTAAACAGTTCCAGTCACGTTTCGTTTACATCACCGAACAGAACGCTGAAGGCATTTATATTGCCGAAATCGACACCGAAGAGGCGCTGGTGGTCGACGACAAGCCAGGGCTGAAGCTCAAGGTCGGCGATCATTTCAGCGCTTCGGTTCTGCCCAGTCGTGAAGGCGGCAAGCTCGACATCAAGTTCCGTGAAATCAAACTGACGGTTTACGGGCTGGGCGATTACGCCTTTGTCACCACCGCAGAGGGTCACGCGATTGTGTTCAAGGAAGGTCATAGCGTGGTGATGGTCTTCGCCGCGCACCAGCAGCTGCAGGAAGGCCTGACCAAAACCCTCAAGGCGGTGACCGGTAAGGCGGCCAAGTGGCGCAAGGGCGAACTGGTGACGTTCAAGGCCAGCGAGTAATGACCCTGACCCGCGCCGATTTCCACGAGCAGAACCAGGCCAGTGCGCACGTCGAAGCCCGACGACTGTTCGAGCACAAGGCTGTTCTGCAGGGAGGCTGGCTGACGTGGGTGGCGTCACAGATTTACACGCTGCGCCCGGCGGCTTACGCCTGCATGGTAAGAAGAGAGCTGGCACGCTTGCAGGAAACTTCCGAAAATTAAATCACACCCCTCGAAAGCAGGAACCTCTACTACAGTCAGTTGACTGAGTATTCAGAGGCTTGCGGTCTTCTGTCAGGCCATCCTGCTATTGCTGTGAACAGCACGAGGTGCAAAAGCATGAAAGGATTTCGACGGTTGTTGGCCGTTGCCCTGGCCACGTTGGGGGTGTTGAGTTCGCCCGTTCCGGTATCCGCTGCCCAGGCGCCGATCCACTTTGCCGACCTGAACTGGGAAAGCGGCAGCCTCATCACCGAGGTGCTGCGGTTTATCGTCGAGAAGGGCTATGACCTGCCCACCGACACCTTGCCCGGTACCACGATCACCCTGGAAACCGCCTTGGCGAAAAACGACATCCAGGTGATCGGCGAAGAATGGGCCGGCCGTAGTCCGGTCTGGATCAAGGCAGAAGCCGAAGGCAAAGTGGTCGGTCTGGGCGATACGGTCAAGGGAGCCACCGAGGGTTGGTGGGTGCCGGAATATGTGGTCAAGGGCGACGCNGCCAANGGCATCAAGCCACTGGCTCCAGGCTTGCGCAGTGTCAGCGACCTGCCTAAGTACAAGGATGTGTTCAGCGATCCGGAAAGCCCGGGCAAGGGGCGCTTCCTCAACAGCCCGATTGGCTGGACATCGGAAGTGGTGAACAAACAGAAACTCACGGCTTATGGCCTGAACGACAGCTATGTGAATTTCCGCAGCGGTTCCGGCGCGGCGCTGGATGCAGAGATCAGTTCGTCGATTCGTCGTGGCAAGCCGGTGCTGTTTTATTACTGGTCACCAACGCCGCTGCTCGGGCGCTTCAAGCTGATTCAGCTCGAGGAGCCGCCCTTTGATGCCGAAGCCTGGAAAACCCTGACGGACGCTGACAACCCCAATCCGAAACCGACGCGCTCACTGGCCTCGAAGCTGTCGATTGGTGTGTCTACGCCTTTTCAGAAGCAGTACCCGCAGATTGCCGATTTCTTCAGCAAGGTCGATTTTCCGATCGACCCCTTGAACAAGGCGCTGGCTGAAATGAGCGAGAAACACACCCCGCCACGTCAGGCGGCGCAGGCGTTCATGAAGGCGCATCCTGAGGTGTGGCAGGCGTGGGTGCCGAAGGATGTGGCGGATAAAGTCTCCGCCAGTCTTCAGTGACTATTGTGGTGAGGGAGCTTGCCACAGGTGGCATTCCGACAATGCTTTTAAAACCGGGTCTGCACCGCCAATTCAAAAGTCCGCGGTGTCCCGAGGTAATACGCTGGCGACACATGCGCAAACTCGGCATACACCTCATTGGTCAGGTTTCGCACCCGGCCGGTGACGGTGGTGTGCCGGTCGACCTTGTAACTGAGGAACGTGCCGTAAAGCGTGTACGACGGCACCGTCATGGTGTTGGCGCTGTCGGCAAACACCGAGGCCACATACCGCGCATCGACACCCCCTTGCCATTGCGGTGCGAAGTCATAGGTCAGCCACAGATTGCCGACCCGGTCCGGCACGTTGGTCGGCGTGTTGCCCTTGCGTGAAACCACCACGCCGGCCGCATTCTTCTCGGTGAACTCGTCGTACTGCGCGTCAACCCATGCGACGTTGCCCTCGGCCAGCAGCTTGTCGGTGATCTGCAACGAGCTGGCCAATTCAATCCCCTTCGACGTCTGCTGACCCACTGGAATGCTGAGGGTCGGGTCCAATGGATCAGTCACTGCGAAATCCTTGCGCTCAATCGTGTACGCCGCCACCGTTGCCGAACCGCGCCCGTCCAGATAATCGAGCTTGCTGCCGACTTCCCATTGCTTGCCCGTGGACACGTTGAAATCCTGCGTGCCGTTAGGCTGTTCGGCGGCGGTGCTGTATTGCACGTAGACATTGGCGGACGGAATGAACTGGTAGGTCAGGCCCACGCGGCCGGTTACCGGCTCCCAACTGCGCCTGAAATGCCGTGGATTGCTGGCGGTCACTGCCCGGTGATTGGTCACGTCCAGATCGATATCGTCATAACGCACGCCGGTCAGTAACGCCAGTTTGTCGGTCAGCGCCAGGCGGTTTTCGGCGAACAGGGCTTTGGTGGTGACCTCGTTGGTCTTGTCGCTGACAAACCCCGGTCGGGTGCCGGGGATGTCATAGAAGTGCCCTGGCTGAAAGTTGTTCGGGTCGACGGTGCTGGCGCCTTTGACGTTCAGCGGCGAGTTGGTGGTCTGGTTGACCTTGTACTCGAAACCGCCAGACCAGGTGGTGTCCAGGCCAAACANCGTGTCGTCATGGCGCAGCTCGAATTGGTTGCCGTTCTGCTCGCCCTGATGACGGACTTGATANGCCGTGGAGCGATTCACCGCGCTGTTGTCGGCGTTGTACTGATAGGTTTCCAGGTTGCCGTAATCGCGCTGACTGTCGAGGTGATAAAGGGTGTTTTTCAGCGTGGTACTGTCGTTGATCCGGTAGTCGATGATCGAGCGCGCCCAGAGGGTGCGTTGTTCGTAACGGCCGTCGGCGACGTTGTAGTTGTTGAAGCGGTTGTGCTTGTCGATCTTCAACTCGCCGGCCTTGGGATTGAGCACCGGTGTGCCCCAATACGGGCTGTCTTCGTGTTCATCCTGGTATTCCAGGGCCAGGGTGTGGGACAGGTTGGGCGTGAGGTCGCTGAGCAGCGAGAACGCGACGCTCCAGGCATCGCGCTCCTGACGGTCGATGTAGCCATTGCCGGTGTTGTGGCTGACGTCGAGCCGCGCGTAGTGCTGCACATCGGCGTCGGCTTCGCTGAGTGCGTGGTTGAGGCCGAACGCAGTCTCGGTGGTGTCATAAGTCCCGTAGCTGACGCGACCTTCGACCGCTTGTTCTTCACGGGTCGCCAGTTTGGTCACGTAGTTCAATGAGCCGCCCACGGAACCGGCGCCATTGATCAGCGACGACGGGCCGCCCACCAGTTCGACCCGATCGTAAATCCACGCATCCACCGGCCGGGCGAGGCCGCTGGAGACGTTGATGCCGTTGAACATTTGGGTGATCTGGCTGCTGGTAAAGCCGCGGTAGGAGATGAACCCGCCGAACCCCGGCGGTGCGCTGGCATTGACGCCGGGCAGGGTGTTGGCGGCGTCCTGGAAGTTTTGCGCGCCGTGGCGCTCGATGTCGTTGCGGTCGGCGATGGCCACCGAGGCGGGGGTTTCACGCACGCTCAGGCCCAGACGCGAGGCCATGCCGCTGGATTGATCAAGGCTCAACCCCGGCTCATCCGTCGCTTCGCCATCAATGGTAATGGGTGCGAGGTCGACGGTGGATTGCGCCCAGGCGTTTACAGACAGGCAGCCGCACAGGCTGGCCAACAACGGGCTTACTAACAAAGAAGCATGTTTCATCGATGAATCCTGAAGACTTGTCTAGGAAACAGCGCACAGACAAACGCCACGCGTTGGCGCAGTGGGCTGATCGGAAAAGGCGAAGAACTTCAGGCGAAAGGCGGGGCGCGAGGATTGGCCGAGGGCCAGGTGAAGCGGGCAGGGAGGTCGGCATTGGCGACGACAGCCAAGGGCGGGCTGTGTTGCTCCGGGAGGATCGCCAGCGTCAGGCTGGAGTTGAGCGCCGGGCCCATGCCGCCGGTGGAACATAGCGGGCAGCCGAAGGCTTTGGACAGGGTCGGCAGGTTGTCTTCGGAGGTGTTCGTTGNNGCCGGTGCCTGGGTGGCCGGATCAACCGTACAGAACTGGCCACCGATGCCGTTGAGTTGCATCCCCAGCATCTGCCCATGACCAATACTGCACGCGAACACATTGAACAGGACGCAGCAGTAAAGCATCCAGGCAATGAGCGTGCGGTCAGTTCGGGCGAGTTTCATGGAGCGGCACTTTACCACCGTCGATGACAAATACCCTTACAAAATCGTTCAATGAGGTTCATCCTGCTGCGACATTTCACGCTGGATGTCTGAATATGAGCCTAATGGTCGCGCAATGGATTGCTGCAATCTTTCTCTTGATCAGCCTGGTCCATTTGTACTGGGCGGCGGGCGGCAAGCTGGGGAGCGAGGCTGCGGTCCCGCGAATATCGGCAGAGGGTGGCGGGGAATCCAGGCCAGCGTTCAAGCCGTCGGGGTTTGCCACGTTGCTGGTCGCGGTGGGATTGCTGTTGATCGCGATGCTGGTGTGCCTGCGGGTCGGTTTGTATTTGCCGACGGTGCATCACCGGTCGCTGCAATGGGTGATCAGCGCCATTGCGATGCTGATGTTTGCCCGGGCGATCGGTGATTCGAATCTGGTGGGGTTCTTCAAGCAGGTCAAGGATTCTAAGTTTGCCCGGCTCGACACCTGGGCGTATTCGCCGCTGTGTGTGGTGTTGGGGGCGGGGTTGTTGGCTGTTGCCTGGATCTGAGTCGTTGCTGAAATAGCCATCGCGAGCAGGCTCGCTCCTAAAAGGGAATGCGTTCCACTGTGGGAGCGAGCCTGCTCGCGATGAGGCCCGGTCAAACAACACAAACTTCCAAACCTAACTCCCGCTTTCTGTGCGCCGACTGCTTACTTCAGCCGGCACATCATCCCCCGCCATGCGCTTGCGAAACAGCGCCGCCCGTGCCAGCAGCAACGTGGTCACCGGTACCGTGATCGACAACAGAATCGGAATCAGCCAGGCGTGCAGCACCGGCCCGGATTTGAGCGCCGAAAAGTAAAAGATCGAGGCCAGCGCCACGCACCACGCCCCCAAGGTCGAGGCCAGTGCCGGCGGGTGCATTCGCTGGAAATAATCCTTCATCCGCACCAGGCCGATGGCGCCGATCAGCGCAAACAGACTGCCGAGCACCAGCAGGATCGCCACCGGAACTTCAACCCA
>NZ_NMOJ01000209.1 GCF_002251635.1 Pseudomonas mandelii | reverse complement strand
GGCCTTGGCCGGNACGTTNTCCACGACTGCTTCTGCCATGACTNAATTCGTCCTTAAACCGGCATCTGCATGATGTCTTGATAAGCCTGAACCAGCTTGTTNCGCACTTGGGTCAACGCTTGAAAAGACACGCTGGCCTTCTGCGAGGAAATCATCACATCCGTCAGGTCTACGCCACTTTTGCCAATCTCGAAAGCACTGGCCAACTGACTGGACGCCTGCTGGGTGTCGTTCACTTTATTGACAGCCTGACCGAGCATGTCGGAAAAGCTGCTGCCACCCAGTTCAGGAACTGCGGCAGTCGATTTAGGCGCAGACATGGCATCCATTTGCATGGAACGCATATCCAACATCAACCGATTGAACTCAATACCCTGGCTCATGACCTTCTCTCTCCGACGACCCGCAATTTTTTGACACTCACTCGGCGGGTAGTGAGGTGTTAGCAACAAGGGTGCCAGCTCCGTGGCCGCTCTGAACAAAAGCCCTTCCTGAGCTTCAATACAAACGAATCAAGTCGCGAACAAATACGCTTCCACATCCATCCCGGCATCGCGCATCTGCGCCAGCTTGTAGCGCAAGGTGCGCGGGCTGATGCCCAGGCGTTCGGCCGCTTCTTTGCGGCGGCCGCGCTCGGCACGCAGGGTGTCGATGATCATCTGGAATTCGCGGCGCCGCAGGTCATCACCCAACGCCCCGGCCGATTCAGCCTCGACCTCCACAACCCGCACCGGCGCCAACGCCGGCAACGGCGCACAAGCCACCGGCCCGGACAGGCAGAAATCCTGGGGCTGGATCAAACCACCTTGCTGCAGAATCAAGGCGCGCTGGATCGCGTTATCCAGCTCACGCACGTTGCCCGGCCACGGATAACCGATCAGGCACGCCTGCGCCTCGGGCGACAGTTTCGCCGCGGCATGCTTCATTTTATTGACGTGTTTTGCCAGCAGACGCTCGGCCAGCGGCAGGATGTCGGCGGTACGCTCGCGCAGCGGACGCCAGGCCAACGGAAATACCGACAACCGATAAAAGAGGTCTTCGCGGAACCGCCCCGCCGCCACTTCACCGGACAGGTCACGGTTGGTGGTGGCGACCACGCGGATATCCAGCTGAATCGGCTTGCGCGCACCGACGCGCTCCACTTCACGCTCCTGCAACACCCGCAGCAGCTTGGCTTGCAGACCCAGGGGCATTTCCGAGATTTCG
This sequence comes from Pseudomonas mandelii, assembly GCF_002251635.1. Classification (GTDB taxonomy): domain Bacteria; phylum Pseudomonadota; class Gammaproteobacteria; order Pseudomonadales; family Pseudomonadaceae; genus Aquipseudomonas; species Aquipseudomonas mandelii_B. The sequence continues at coordinate 49,182 of NZ_NMOJ01000209.1, read as the reverse complement.
TCGAGCAGGATGGTGCCGCCGTCGGCCTGTTCGAACTTGCCGGCCTGGGCCGCAATGGCGCCGGTGAACGAGCCCTTCTCGTGACCGAACAAGGTGGCTTCGAGCATGTTGTCGGGGATGGCCGCGCAGTTGATCGCAATGAACGGCTGACTGGCGCGATGGGAGTGCTGATGGATGTAGCGCGCCAACACTTCTTTACCGGTCCCGGACTCACCGGAGATCAATACCGTCGAATCGCTGCGTGCAACTCGCGCGGCCAGTTCCAGCAATTGCACGCTGGCCGGCTCGAAGGCGATCGGCCCTTCGCTCTCGGTCGCGCCAAGCGTGCCCAATGCGTGCCGCGCCACCAGGTCGAGCAAGGCTTTGGGCTCGAACGGCTTGACCAGGTAATCCGCCGCGCCCTGGCGCATGGCATCCACGGCCCGCTCGACGGCACCGTGAGCGGTCATCAGCAACACCGGCAACTGCGGCTGACGCGCTCGCAGCAAACCGAGCAGTTGATGGCCGTCCATGCCCGGCATATTGACGTCGCTGATCACCAGACTGAAGGCCTCGTTGCCGACCGTCGCGAGCGCCTCTTCCGCTGAACCGACGGCCGTGTAATCGTGCCCCGCGAGCAGCAGCGTATCGGCCAGTGCTTCGCGTAGCGCGCGGTCGTCCTCGACCAGCAAAACCTTGATTGCCATGTCCTTCACTCCGCTCCCTGAGCGCTGGGCTGTTCACCGGAAAAAAGCGGCAGGATGACCTGCGCGCAGGTGCCACGACCCGGCCGCGAACGCAACTGCAATTCTCCCTGATGAGCACGGGCCACGGCCTTGACCACGGTCAGGCCCAAGCCAGTCCCAGTGGTTTTAGTGGTGAAAAACGGCTCACCCAGGCGTGCCAGAACTTTGCCGTCGATGCCGCTGCCGCTGTCACTGACGCACACGCGCAGGTTGTTTCCCCTGGCATAGAAATGCACTTTCAAGCGGACAGCACCGGCACTGGCCTGAATAGCGTTCTCGATCAGATTGAGGATCGCGCCGATCAGGGTGTCGCGATTGCACAGCAGCTCACCGGCATGACTGTCGCACTGCCAGCGAATCGGCAGGTCCTGAACATGAGTCAGCGACGCCGATTGCAGGGACTGCATCAATTGCTTGGGCGTGACGCGGTCGGTCAACGGCAGCTCGCCGCGCGCGAACACCAACATGTCACGAACCTGATGCTCCAGCTCATGCAATCGCTCTTTCAGGCGCCCGGCAAAACGTTGCTGCGTGGCGACCGGCAGTTNCTCATCAGTCAAATGACTGGCGTAGAGCAAGGCGGCGGACAACGGTGTACGAATCTGATGGGCCAGCGAGGCGACCATTCGCCCAAGAGACGACAGGCGTTCGTGGCGAGCCAGTTGATCTTGTAGATGACGGGTTTCAGTCAGGTCGTTGAGCAACACCAACTGCCCAGGCTCGGCATCCAGCGAGCGAGTGGCGATCGACAGACGCCGACCATCCTTGAGGGAGATTTCGTGACCGTCGTCTTCGCGGGGGGCAAAGCAGCGGGCAATGACATGGCGCCAGAGCTCGCCTTCGAGGGGCAGACCAAGCAACTCGCAGGCCGCCGGGTTGGCTTCACGCACAATGCCCTGGGCATCGATGACGATGACGCCGCCCGGCAACAGATCGAGGAGGTTTTGCAGACGGTTGGCCAGGCGTTCCTTTTCCGCCAGCTCTTGCATGCGCTGAGCGCTGACTACCGCCAGCTCACCCTTGAGCTCGGTGACCCGGGCTTCCAGCATGCTATAGGAGTCGGTCAACTGGCTCGACATCTGGTTGAACAGCGAGAACGCCTGCTCAAGGCCAAGCCGGCTTGCCTGCTCTACGGACGACGGTTGCCCCGAAGCGTCAGGGACAGGAGACATCTGGGCGGCTTGGGGCATCGTGCTCTCTCGCTTGGCTGACCGTCAGTTAAACGGAACGTTGCGAGGGCTGTAGCAATACCCGTGCCTAAAATAATAGACTTATTTTTCAGTCACTTGAAAAACAGGCGTCAATCATCCGCCTGTTCATCACCTTCTCGACGGCTCATACCGTACTTGCGCATCTTCTCAACCAGGGTCGTGCGACGGATGCGCAGGCGTTCTGCGGCACGCGCCACGATGCCATTGGCATCATCCAGCGCCTGCTGAATCAAGCCCTGCTCCAGGCTACCGAGGTAGTCCTTCAGGTCCAGGCCTTCCGGCGGCAGCATGGCGGTGGAACCGAAGTCCGGCGTGTGGCCGTTAATGGCGACGCGCTCTTCGAGGTCGGTGCGCAGGCTGTCCACCAGTTGCTCGTCTTCGTCATCGACGTAGCGGAATTTCTTCGGTAACTCGACCACGCCGATCACGCCATAGGGGTGCATGATCGCCATGCGCTCCACCAGGTTGGCCAGCTCACGGACGTTGCCCGGCCAGCCGTGACGGCACAGCGACATGATCGCGGCGGAGTTGAAGCGGATCGAGCCGCGCTTTTCGTGCTCCATGCGCGAAATCAGTTCGTTCATCAGCAACGGGATGTCTTCTACGCGCTCACGCAGCGGAGCCATCTCGATTGGGAATACATTGAGGCGGTAGTACAAATCTTCGCGGAAGCTGCCGACCTCGATCATGCTTTCGAGGTTCTTGTGCGTAGCGGCGATGATGCGCACGTCGACGCTCTGGGTCTTGTTGCTGCCCACGCGCTCGAAGGTGCGCTCCTGCAGTACACGCAGNAGCTTGACCTGCATCGGCAGCGGCATGTCGCCGATTTCATCGAGGAACAGCGTACCGCCATTAGCCAGCTCGAAACGCCCGGCACGGCTAGTGATTGCCCCGGTNAANGCGCCCTTCTCGTGGCCGAACAATTCGCTTTCCAGCAGCTCTGCCGGGATCGCCCCGCAATTGACCGGCACAAAGGGTCCGTCGCGGCGCTTGGAGTGATAGTGCAGGTTGCGCGCGACCACTTCCTTGCCAGTGCCCGACTCGCCGAGGATCAAAACACTGGCGTCGGTATCGGCCACTTGCTGCATCATCTGACGGACGTGCTGGATCGCCCGGCTGGTGCCGACAAGGCTGCGGAACAGGTTGGGTTCNCGATGACGGCCACGCTCGCGGGCCTGGTCGTACATCTCGCGATAGACCTGGGCACGGTGCAGGGAGTCGAGCAATTTGCTGTAGCTGGGCGGCATTTCCAGGGTGGAAAGCACACGGCGGCGCTGGTCTTCCGGCAGGTCCACAGAAGAAATATCACCCATCAGCAACACCGGAAGGAACTCATCCCAGGTCGACAGTGTCTTTAACAAGCCCGGAAGTGCGCCAGGAGCATTGACCGTCCCGATGAGGACACAGATCACTTCACGACTTGATGACAAAGAGCCGACAGCCTGCTGCCANTCATGGCTGCCGCAGGGCAAATTTTCTTCGCCAAGAAAATTCAAAATTACCGCTAAATCGCGGCGGCGGACGCTATCGTCATCAATCAGCAGAATTTTGGTTTCACGCCACATGCAATAGCAACTTCCCTAGTCAACTCAATGCCCAAAATGATGGGGCAAGCTAGACGCTTGCAGACACGTTATGCCTGTAGACGCCTGAAATCTGGAACCAGCCACTAGTTAAGTCAAAAAACCGTGCACAGTCAAATTTATGGCGCACTATGTTTGGATTAACTGAGGATTAATTAACCAAACAGATGGTAAACCTTTGCCGCGCTCTGTGCTTGATGGATCTGCGACATCTCGTCGACTATAGCTTGCCGCTCCCCCGTCGCGGCTTCCAGAAGCTGCTTGTATACCCCCAGCAACTCCTCAAGATTATCGCGCAGAGCAGCTTCGTCCACCGAAGCCTCACTCAAGACGTCTTCCATGCACGAACGACACGCCAGGTCCAACTCACCGATGGCCTCCCAGTTTCGCTCGGCCAATGCGCCGACCAGGGCTTCGCGGGTGTGCTCGATTCGCTGCAATACAAGACTCATGGTGATCTCCTTAAAACTGCGGGCCCGGCGCGGCAATAGCATCCCAACCGTCTTTGACTGTTCGAAGCAAATCAGCGACTTCGTCGAGAATTGCAGGATCGGTCTTGATGTTGGCCTCGGCCAGACGCTTCATCATGTAGGTGTACAGGTTGTCCAGTTCACCTACGGTTTCGACGGAGTTCTCAAGGTCCAGACCTTCACGCAAACCACCAATGATGCCGATGGCCTTGCCGATCAGTACGCCCTTGTTCGGAATGTCTTTGCGTTCCATCGCGCCCTTTGCCTGGGCGATACGGTCAAGCCCGCCTTCCATCAGCATCTGAACCAGACGATGCGGGCTGGCTTCGGAAGTTTGCGCTTGAGCGCCAATCTTCTTGTATTGGCGAAGGGCTAACATTGGATTCATGTTGTACCTCATCAAAATTGTGTAGTTCGTCTAACCAGTGTATCGACGACGCGTCAAAAAACTTTAGATTCAAATGAAAAAAGCCCGGAGCGCTTGAAAACGCTGCCGGGCTTTTGGCGTTGTGCGTGTTACGAGTTCTTCTGCTGCGCAGTCATCGCCTCAAACATCGAAGTAATGTTGCTGGCGGTCGCCTTCAACTTGCCAACGAGTGTATCCATGTCGTTGTACTTTTTGGTCAGCACAGCGGTCAGGTTCTCGATCCGGCGGTCCAGGGCTCCTTGGTCTTCGGCCAGTTTGGTTTTGGCCTTATTCAGGCTGGAGGTGCGGGTATCCAGAATTCCGCCGGTATCGGTGTATGGCTTGATCACAGTATCGGTGTATGGCTTGATCACATTGTTCATGCGCTCGAGCAGACCGTTGGTTCCGGTAAACAGGGTCTGAACCTCGCCACCGAGCTTCTTGTCATTCATGGCTGCGGTGAACTTGGCGGAGTCGAAGTTCAGTGCGCCGGTTTTCTGGTCAGTGTTGATCCCCAATTGCGAGAGCACAGTCAGCTTGTCGCCGGCACCGGCCGCGGTCAAGGGGCCACGCATGGCAGCCAGAATCGCGCGCGGCATCGCATCACCGGTCAGCGCGGCCGGGACGGTCGGCTTGCCATCGTCGTCCAGGGACGGCTTGGTCAAGGACGTCACTGCGTTGGCCACTGCGTTGTAGGCGTCGACAAACTTCTGGATCGAAGCCTTGAGGCCATCGTTGTTGCCTGCGACGGTTACGGTGGTGGTGTCCTTGGACAGCAAGGTCATCGACAACCCGGAAACATTACTCACGGTGTTGGAAGGACTGCTCATGGCCAAGCCATCGACGCTGTAGAGCGCATCCACAGGCAATTCGCCGATGGCACCCGAAGAAGTCGCAGTCGGCGTTGCCGCCATTTTCACGGTACCGTCCATATCCAGGCCGGCAATACCGCTGACCTTGAGCTCGGATCCGGCACCCGTGGTGCTGGAACCCAACACCAGACGCGAACCGAAACTGTCGGTCACGATGTTGGCACTGAGGCCACTGGACTGGTACGAAGTGTTGATGGAGTCACGAACCTGTTGCAGGGTGGCGCCCGCCGCAACGTTAACGGTATAGGACTTGCTACCCTGATTGATCGTCAATGTGCCTGACGCGACCGGGCTGGTTGCCCCACCGGCGAAGGCAGCACTGGCCACTTTCGAGCTGGTTGCCAATTGAGTGACGGCGACGGTGTAAGTGCCGGCGACCGCTGAGTTATTTGCGGTGGCGGTAACCACTTTGGCGTTGGCGGTGGTCGCTGCAAAACCCGTGAACTGAGGGGATGTCGCGCTACCCAGATCCTTGAGCGCCGTCTGGAATGTGGCCAGCAGCGACTTCAAGGTACCGACCCCGGAAATACTCGCCGAGTTGGTGGCGGTCCCACGGTCGATCTGACCTTGTTTGGCCGCTTTGTCAGCGTTCACCAAGGCTTTGACGATAGCACCGGTATCAAGACCTGAACCTAAACCCGTGCCCGGTAAAATTGGACTTGCCATGTGTAACTCCCTTCAGTGTGTCGCCGGCCTTTTGACCACTACAACGCCCAAAAGAACATAGCAACAAAATTCGTGCCAGTTATCAGGCTTTAGCGCTGAACAACAGGCTGCTTGCATCATTCAAACTATTCGCCAGTTTCAGGACTTCTTCGTTGGGGATCTGACGGACCACCTCACCGGATTCACTGGCAATGACTTTCACAACAACCTGACCTGAAGGCTCATCAATCGAGAACTCCAGATTGCGCTTGACCGACTGAACGAACTTTTCAATTTCTTGAACAGCCATTTTCAGTTTGTCCTGCTCGGTTTGTGCGCTCTTGCGCACCTCCTTGACGTCGACCACTTTCGCGGGCTCCGCTCGAGGCTTTTCCGCTGGTTTGTCGACAACCGTGGTCGCCTGCTTCGCCGCCGGATAAGACAAGTTCAGCTTCACGCTCATATCCATGTCCATCACCTCCAAAAGTAAAAAAGCGAGAGGGCACGACCAGCGCACACCCCTCGCCAAAACTCAATCAGCTATTACTGAAGCAGTTTCAGTACAGCGGATGGCAGTTGGTTGGCCTGAGCCAGAACTGCGGTGGAAGCTTGTTGCAGAGTTTGTTGCTTGGTCAGCTGGGCAGTTTCAGAAGCGAAGTCGGTATCTTGTACGCGACCACGAGCAGCTTCAGCGTTCTCGTTGATGTTTTGCAGGTTGGAGATGGTGCTGGTCAGACGGTTTTGTGCAGCACCGAGGTCAGCACGGCTGGCGTTGATTGTTGCCAGAGCCGCGTCGATACGGGTCACAGCAGCGGTGAACGAAGCTTGAGCGGTAGCCGAGCTGTTACCAGTGATTTGCAGGGTAGCCGAACCAACGGACAAGGTTGCAGCGTCGAAGCCGCTGGCCAGAGTCAGAGTGATCTGGTTGGAAGCACCGCTGTTGGCACCAACCTGGAAGGTCATGGTGCCGGCGGTGCCGTCGATCAGGTTTTTGCCGTTCAGGTTGGTCGACTGGGCGATACGAGTCACTTCGTCCGACAGCGCCATGAACTCTTTGTTCAGAGCGACGCGGTCTGCAGTGCCGTTCGAGTCGGTACGTGCCTGGATTGCCAGTTCACGCATACGCTGCAGAATGTTGGTCGATTCCTGCATCGCGCCTTCAGCGGTCTGAGCAATCGAGCTGCCGTCGTTGGCGTTTTTGATCGCAACGCCCAGGCCGNGGATTTGCGAGGTCATACGGGTAGCGATCTGCAGGCCGGCGGCGTCGTCTTTAGCGCTGTTGATTTTCAGGCCGGAAGACAGACGAGACATCGAAGTCGACAGAGCGTCGGAAGCGCGGTTGAGGTTCTTTTGAACGTTCAACGACGTGACGTTAGTGTTTACTGTTAAAGCCATGACGAATTCCTCGTGGGTGGTGTACTGCGGCTTCCGGCCCTGGCAACCGCCGGGTGTGGCCTAGAGAACCTTCGTAATAGTTATCGTCGCCAATGCAACTTGCTTTAGGGGATTTTCAAAATTATTTGCCATCACGTTGCCACCCCCCGCAAATCAAGGGGTTGGCGACGATCCGACAGCGAAAAAATGACGTCAGCGAAATGTCGGCGACAGGTTAGCGAGGACTCGCCGGCACCGACAGAGGGGAAATTGCTTAAATGGACAGCGTGTTATTCAGCAACTGGACCAGTTCATATTCCAGGCAATCGGCCAGAGCGAGCCAGTCCTGCGCTTCCTGACACGCGAACATCTGGCCGAGCACAAACGACCACTGCTGCTGAGCCTCCTGCGGCTTCGAATCGAACGCCGGGTGGACCGCACCGGCCAACTCGATCATCGCCAGCCCGGCTTCGACATCACGCCCCAGGCGAAACAAGGCTGCACAGTGCTGCGCATCGGCAACGAAGGTTTCAAGCGCGCTCACGATGCAAACTCCGGATGAAAAACCGTGCCGGCGATCATTGCCCCTGCCCGGCTGCTGTTATAGAAGCGCACCTTTGGATGGCCCGCGATAAAACGCTCCAGTTCACACAGGTAACTGCGGAAGTTGAGCTGAGTCTTGATGCGCTGGCCGTGACCGTCCAGCACCCAGTGCTTGGCGGCGCCCAATTGCGGCCCCAGATCGCCATCACTCCATCCCGCGTGGGTCTTGTCGCCCGGGAACGCGAAGTCGGCGCCGAACAGCGTGACTTGCGCCGCGCCCATCTTCACCGCCAGGTCTGCCGCCGGATGAATTACGCTGCCACCGACGTACAACTCGCCCCGGGGCAGTTGCCGACGCAACTGCTGATAGATCGGGCTCGCGGAGTAACCGGCATAACGCGCCCCCTGCCAGGCCTCGAGCACCGCTGGATCAAGCATGGGCATGTACACCAGCGTGATGTCGGACGTGCCTTCAGCCGGCAGGTGCCGGTCCGAGATGCGCTGGTCAATGCTGACGACAATGTCGGGACGAATGCCGTGCTTGAGCAGCGGACGATAGGCCGTATCGACGCAGATGAACAACGGTCGTGCGGCTTCATTGCGAATCGCGCGCAAGGTCGCAAAGTGCTGTTCCAGGCTCGGACCGGTGGCGATGACAAACACCTCCCGCCCCGGCTGTGAACCGAACAACTCGGCCACATCGCGATCGCCCTCCACCCACTTGAGACTGACCTGCAAGCGCTCCACGATGTCAGGCGACTGCGGATCGAACTCACGATTATTGAAGGTCAGATGGATTTCACTGATCAGGCGATCACGGATCTTCGCGCTGAAATCGTCGGCCAGTACCAGCTCGGAAGGCAGTGCAAAAAACGGTAGCTGGATTTCCCTTAGGTCACCGGCATACAACAGCTCGACCCGCGGATCGCTGAGCCACGGCTGTTGATCGAGCAGTTGCAGCACCAAGGCAAACACGGCACCGTTGAGGATGTGCACGTACAAGCGCTCAAGACCGGCGCGTTGCAGCAACTCCATTTGCAGATCGCCCAGCCCGGTGCCGTAGACATGCACCACCGGACTGTCGACCGGCAAGCTGTCGGCCTGAAGCGCAGCCTCGCGGCTGCGGTCATGGCGGCTGGTGAGCTGAATGCCGTTGATGCTCAACGTCGAACCCAGACCTTCCACCAGGTCAGCCTGCAATTGGCTCGTGTTTTCAATCAGCAAACGCACCGCCAACGCTGGCCAGCGGTGCTCGATGACCTTGACGTTGTGCTCAAAGAACTCGCTCATGGCGCCTCGCAGTTTGTTCGGGCAAAAAAATAGCGCTCAAGATTACACCTTGAGCGCTTTTTTTGTGTCTGGCTTTCTTTGACTAAGACGCCTTGTTCAAGGGCGGTAGAGGATCGCCGAGCCCCAGGACAGGCCAACGCCGAAACCGCTCAGCGCAACGCGCTTCCAGTCGNNATCCATCATGTGCTTTTCCAGCAGCAGCGGAATGCTCGAAGACACCGTGTTGCCGGTCTCGACCATGTCCTTGATGAACTTCTCCGGCTCGCCTTCGAAGCGACGCGCCACGGCGTCGACGATTGCTGCGCTGCCCTGGTGAATGCAGAAGGCATCGATATCGGCCGCCGTCAGCTGCGAGTCCTCCAGCAGTTCATGCAAGTGCGCCGGGACTTTGAGCAGCGCAAAGTTGAACACCTGACGACCGTTCATGTAGAACACGCCGTCGGTGACTTTCAAGTGCGGCGCACCGGAACCGTCGGTGCCGAACTTGGCTTTTCCCAGCTGCCATGGCGCGTTTTCGCCCATCCAGGTCGCGGTGGCGGCNTCGCCGAACAGCATGGTGGTGTTGCGGTCTTCCGGGTCCACGATCTTCGAATACGGGTCGGCGGTGATCAACAGGCCGTTTTTCAGGCCGGTGGCTTCCATGAAGCCCTTCATCGCATAGATGCCGTAGACATAGCCGGAGCAGCCCAGGGAGATATCGAACGCAGCTACGTGGGTCGGCAGGCCCAGCTTGTCCTGAACAATAGCGGCGGTGTGGGGCAAACCCTCTTCGTCGCCGTTTTGCGTCACGACGATCAGNNCGTCAACGGAATCGCGCTTCAGATCGGGATTGTTGGCAAACAGCGCATTGGCTGCTTCGACACACAGGTCCGAAGTTTCCTGCTCGGCGTCTTTGCGCGGCAGAAAGGCCGAACCGATTTTGCCCAGGATGAACTCTTCATCCTTTTCGAATTTTGCACCTTGTGCGTAATTGTCCACGCCGGCTACAGGAACGTAGCTCGCAATGCTTTTTATGCCAATCATTACGGCTTCCCAATAATAAACAGCCCAATACCACCGCTCGTAATGATTCGAGGGGCGCCGACAAACAGAGAAAAACGTCGCCCCATGGAGGCGACAACGGGAAGAATAAAAGGCTATCACTGGGCCAAACAGAGACCAGGCGCCACCTCCCCGATTAATACAATACAGTGAAGATGCGCGTTATGACTCGCAGGTCACGCTATTTTGCCGAATCAGACCTATAAGGCGTTATTCGACCAATGACCAGTGCAGCGGGGTTCCACGCTTGATGGCGTGGCGGGCGCGGCGTCCCAGAAGGGTTTCAGCGTGTTTGGGCGCCAGCCCCAGTCCAGGACGGATCGCACGCAGATTGGCGACGGTGAACGGCTCGCCGGCCGCCATGTCTTGCGTGACATAGAGCGAGCGTCGGTACACCAAGGACTTGCGCTCGGCCTCGGTTACGCCGTAATGCACCTGGCCCATGGCCTGCCAGGCACGTTCGGTTTCGATCACCAGGCTTTCGAGTTCGGCCGGCTCCAGGGAGAAACTGGCGTCCACACCACCGGCCGAACGGTCGAGGGTGAAGTGTTTTTCCACCACCGTCGCTCCAAGCGCCACGGCCGCCACGGACACGCCGACACCCATGGAGTGATCGGACAGGCCGACTTCGCAGCCAAACAATTCACGCAAATGTGGAATCGTGCGCACATTGCTGTTGGCCGGTGTCGCCGGGTACGTGCTGGTGCATTTGAGCAGCACCAGGTCCTTGCATCCCGCCTCACGGGCAGCGCGCACGGTTTCGTCGAGCTCGGCGATGCTGGCCATGCCGGTGGAGATAATCAATGGCTTGCCGGTGGCCGCGACCCGGCGAATCAGCGGCAGATCGGTGTTTTCGAAACTGGCGATCTTGTAGGCCGGCACATCGAGGCTTTCGAGGAAGTCGACGGCGCTGTCATCAAACGGCGTGGAGAAGGCCAGCATGCCCAGCTCCTTGGCCCGGGCGAAAATCGGCGCGTGCCATTCCCACGGCGTATGCGCTTTCTCGTACAACGCGTACAACGAGGTTCCGGCCCACAGACTCTTGGGGTCCTTGATGAAGAACTCACCTTCGGCCAGGTCCAGGGTCATCGTGTCCGCAGTGTAAGTTTGCAGCTTCAAGGCGTGCGCGCCGGCCTTGGCCGCCGCTTCGACGATTTGCAGCGCCATGTCCAGCGACTGGTTATGGTTGCCACTCATCTCGGCGATGATGAACGGCGGCGCGTCGGCACCGATGGAGCGGTTGCCGATCTTGAAGCTAGCCATTGCTGCGTTCCTTTAATACGCGCGTGAACGCGCAAGCACTCTGAGTAAAACCGGCTTCGCGAAACACCTTCAGCGAAGACTGGTTGTCCGGCAACACCTGGGCGGTGATGGCCGTCAGTTGTGGCCAGTGGGCCGTCACGAACGTCTCGCCGCGGGCCAGCAGCGCCCTGCCCCAGCCCAGGCCGATGCGATCTTCAAACAGATAAATCGAGACTTCGGCTTCAAAACCGCGCACGTCATAACGCAACACCCCCACCGGACCGTCATCGGTTTCGGCGATCAATAGCAAGCGCCGCGCATTATTCAAACTGGCGGCCAGCCAGTGTTGATGCGACGACCATTCAATCGCCCCGGCGTCCAGCGACCAGCGCCGAACCGCCTCGGCGTTGCGTCCGTCGAACAGAAGCTGTGCATCGTCTGCGGTCGCGAGACGGATCTGCAACACCGCACCGGCCAACGCTGCCGCCACCCGCTGCGCGCCCCGACCATCCACCAACTGCCGCGAATGCTCGGCCAGACTCTGGCGTATCCCCTGATTACCCGCGACAAAACCGATGGCCTGGCGCAGCTGTTCAACGCTCACCTGTTCACGAGCGCCCAGGTAGACATGGGCACCCGAGGCCGCCATGACCTCGCCGTTGGCCTGCTGATTGTTCGAGACCGCGATGCAAATCGTCGGCAGCCCCATGGCCGCGCGCTCCCAACTGGTGCCGCCACCGGCGCCGACAAACAGGTCAGCCTCCGTCATCAGTCGGTAGAAGTTGCTGACAAAACTGTGCAACCGCCAGTTCGGCCGAGTCGCCGCCATGGCCTGCATTGAGTCCCAGGCCGGGTTGTCGGCACCGGCAACAAAATCGACTTCCAGCGCGTCGAAATCGGCCATCGCCAACATCGCGTGATGAGTCTGCATCGCCGCATCGAAGCCGCCGAAATTCACCAGCACCCGCTTGGCCTGAGGCCTGATGGGGATCGCCGGGCAGCGGAACTCATCGCGCAGCATCGCGAAACGTGGGCCGAATAACGTCTGGCAGCCGGGCGCGAGCAGCGAGGCATAAGCCGCCGGCGTGCCCGACAAGTTCTGGTTGAGCAGCAGATCGACGGCGTATTGACGGGTGGCAAGGTCATCCACCGCGGCGATCCGTGGCGCCCAGCGCCGGGCCGCCGTCTGCCAGTGATGGTCGAGGCCATAGTGGTCGACGATGATCCAGTCGAACGCCGGATGGTGTTCCAACGCGTGCGCCAGCGCGTCGATGTCCGCCTGCCAGGGCAACATCGATTCGATGCCTTGCTGCGGATCTTCATCGGGATAACGCCCCGGCAGCGCGAAAGTTTCAAAACCTTCGGCCGCCAAACTGTCCAACCGATGACCCGGCAGCAGCCGGCATGCAAAGGCAACATGCGAGCCCTGCTTGCGCAACGTTCTGGCCAGAGGCAACAAGCGAGCGATATGCCCGCTGCCAATGGTCGGCGACGCGTCGGAGCGAATCAGCACTCTCATTGCAGTTCGCCTCCAGCCTTCAGCGCGACGTAAAGGTATTCAGCGCGCTTCCAGTCCTCGAGGGTATCGATGTCCTGCACCAGATGCCGTGGCAGAATCACCGGCAGGCTCGCCGGGGAAAACAACACATCGCCGCGCAACCAGGCCTCGCTGCGCCCCCAGTAGAACTGCCCGGCGTCTTGAAAGGCTTCGGCCAGATCCTGCGAGCGGGTGTTGCGAAACTCCGGGTACAACGACGTCAACGCGCCGTGCTCGTCAAGGGTCAAGGCACGCTGCACGGGAAAGCCGAAACCGGCCACGGAAAATGCGAAGGATTTATCCGCGTGCTGCTCCAGCAATTCAAATCCCTGACGCAGGAACCGCGCCTGCAACAGCGGCGCGGTGGCGTAGAGGCAACAGGCATAGTCGAATGCCGCAAGCTCATTCAAGGCATGGACCATCACCGCCGCCGTGCTGGTGAAATCGTCGGCCAACGACGCCGGACGCATGAACGGCACCTGAGCACCGTGCGCCCGCGCGACCCCGGCGATTTCTTCATCGTCGGTACTGACGACCACCTGATCGAACAGCTGCGAATCCAGCGCCGTACAGATCGAGCGGACGATCATCGGCACGCCATCGAACGGTTTGAGGTTCTTGCGCGGGATTCGCTTGCTGCCGCCCCGGGCCGGGATGATGGCTACGCAGCTCAAGATTCACTCCTGTTCAAGGCACTACTCTTCAAGAAGAAGTCGCCGCAGTTGCTCGATCACATAGTCCTGCTGTTCGTCGCTCAGCAAGGGAAACATCGGCAGGCTGATAGCCTCGTCGTAATAACGCTCGGCTTGCGGAAAATCGCCGTCCTTGAAACCCTGCTCACGGTAATACGGCTGCAAATGCACTGGAATGTAATGCAGGTTCACCCCCAGCCCGGCAGCCCGTAACGCTTCGAACACCTGAGTCTGGCTGAGTTTGATCTGTTCCAGCTGCAACCGGACAACGTACAGGTGCCAGGCCGATTCGGCACCTGACTGAACGGCCGGCAAGGTCAGCGGCAAGTAGGCCAACAATTGATCATAACGCGCCGCCAGCTCACGACGGCGTTCGATGAAGTGGTCGAGCTTGTTCAGTTGTGACAACCCGAGGGCCGCTTGCAGGTCGGTTATCCGGTAATTGAAACCCAGCTCCACTTGCTGGTAGTACCAGGGACCGTGGCTCGGCTCGGTCATCTGCTGCGGATCGCGGGTCATGCCGTGGCTGCGCAAGCGCTGCAAGCGTTCGGCCAGGTCTGCACGATGGGTCAGGACCATGCCCCCTTCGGCGCTGGTGATGATCTTCACCGGATGAAAACTGAACACCGTCATTGCCGCGAATTCGCAGCACCCCACCGGACGCCCGGCATAGGATGCACCCACCGCGTGGGAGGCGTCTTCGATGACGGTGAAACCATAACGCTCGGCCAGTTCAGCGATCTTGCGCATGTCGCAGCTTTGGCCAGAAAACGCCACGGCCACCAAAACTTTCGGCAGCGTACCGTCACGTTCGGCGGCTTCAAGTTTCGATTCCAGCGCGAAGGCATCGAGGTTCCAGGTCAGCGGATCGATGTCGACGAAATCCACCTCTGCGCCGCAGTAGCGACCGCAATTGGCGGAGGCCAGAAAGGTATTCGGCGTGGTCCACAAACAATCGCCCGGACCAAGCCCTGCGACCCGACAGGCAATGTGCAACGCCGCCGTGGCATTGCACACGGCTACCGCATATTCAGCCTGGCAGTGTTCGGCCAGGGCTTTTTCAAAGCGCTCGATCGTCGGCCCCTGAGTCAGCCAGGGCGAGTTGAGTACCTCAATGACAGCGTCGATGTCTGACTGATCAATGTTTTGTACTACCACCCGTTTAGGTTGGTATTGCTCCAACAGGCGACGGATGAAATTACGCCCGAAAGAACCGGTACCGCCCGAGATGAAAATCGATTTACCGTTGAACATGCCTTGAGTCCTTTTACCTGTCAGCAGGCTTAAGCAAGCAACTGCGCCCAGTTCACACTGGAAGCATCGCCGAGGGTAAAGCCCTTGCCGGTCAAGGCCAGGTTCTGGTTGTAAGCCGAATCTAGGGCGAAGCGCGCCTGCCACTTGTCTTGCAGGGCCGCGGCGGTCTGCGGCGCGTCAGGCAACAGGCCCGGGTGCAGCATTTGCGCCTGAGGGCACCAGACGATCAAGTAACCGGCGTCGGCGACTTTCAGGCACAGATCGATGTCTGCAAATGCTTCGTCGAAATGCTCTTCGTCCAGGCCGCCGACGGCTTCGTAGAGCTCTTTGCGCACCATCATGCAAGCCCCGGACACCGCCGAGTAGTTCTGTTCCACCTGATGGCCGTTCATGTAGCCTTTGGCATCTTTGCGCTCATCGATAAACACCGAGCCCAACACGCCATTGAGGCCCAGCACCAGACCGGCTTGCGTGGTGACGCCACGAATGTCCATCAGCTTAGCGCCGACAATCCCGACTTCCGGACGCTGAGCCTGATTGAGCAGGCTATCGAGCCAGTTGGAGTTGACCACTTCGACGTCGGCTGACATCAGCACCACGTAGTCGCCCTTGGCTTCACGCACGGCAACGTTATGCAGCGCCGAGGCGCTCAGACGTTTGCCGGTACGCAGGACGCGCAGGCGATCGCCCTTGCCTTCCAGGCTGGCGAGCCAGGTGGCGAGTTCTTCGGACTGGCTGTGGTTATCGGCAATCAGGATTTCATGCGGTTGATAACGGGTGCGTTGCAGCACGCTGACCACGGCACGCTGCAGCGACTCGAAATTGTCCTGGCTGCGCAGGATGATCGACACTTTCGGGCGCTTGGCGTGCTGGTAGTCGATCTGCCAGGTTTGCGGCAGCTCGGAGCTGACCCGGCCACGGTAGCCGCGGGCCGTCAGGGAACGAGTCAGGGTCTGACGCTCGTGGGAGTTTTCCTCGGCAGACGGCGCGTTGCAGATCAGCAGCGGCTCGGCCAGATGTGCCAGGCCACCCAAGCCGCCGTCTTCGATCAGGCGCAGCACCAAATCAAACTCCAGTGCCGACTCGTATTCAGTCGAGTAACCACCGGCTTCGGCCAATACATCACGCTGGATCAGCCAGTGACGAGCCATCAGCGACGGCACGGTTTGCAGCAGATCAAGGTTGACGCCTGGACGGAACACATCGCTCAGGGAACCGTTTTCCTGACGCTGGATTTCGTCCATGGCCACCGCACGCACGCCCTCGGCGCCCAGCAATTCGAGGCTGGCACGCAGCAGACCGCTGGCGGTGAATTGATCACCGGCCTCAGCCAGCACCAGCCAATCGACGGTGGACTGGGCCACACTCTGGTTGATGCGTTCGACGTAGTTGGTGGCGGTGACTTTGACAAAATGCACGGTGTCATGCGGCGTAGTGGTTGCCGGCAAATCACCGGTGGTGAACACCACGAGTTTGAATGCTTTGCAGTGGCCACCGACCAGGCTGTCGAAGGTGGTCTGCAACTTGACCATGTCGGCGTCCAGGTCCAGCAAGAGAATGCCGAATTGCGGACCGCCGTGGTGCTTAGCCAGGTGCGCGGCAATCGACTTGAGCTGTTTGGTATCCGGGTTGCGCGCTTCGAGCCAGTTCAGCAGGCGACCGGACGGCATGTTCTCGAACAACGACTGTTCGTCCTGTTTCGGCACCGACGCCAGGCGCTTGGCCCAGGCTTGCAACCTGACGCCCTCTTCCTCTTCCTCGGTGCCCTGCAACGACTCTGCCAGACGCGCAACCACAGTACGGTTGAACGCATAGAGGCTCAGCGCTTCCCACAAACGGGCACGCAGTGTGCGGTCGTTGTCGTTAGGGTGAACGCGCATCAGCTCATGCTGCTTGAGCAAAATGCCTTCCAGTTCCTGAAGTTGCAGGCGTCCGGCAGGCATGGCATGCAGCAGGAATTCGAACTCGGTCAGCAGGTCGAACACCGGTTTGTTGTAGAACGGCATTTCGACGAATTGCTCGGGGCCGAACGAACGAATCGGCTCTTCCCCCGCCTCGCGCCAGGCCGAGCGAATAATCATGGTGCCTTTGAGCGAGCGACCTTCGATCAGGCAATCGGCCATGGCGGTAAAACTGTCCAGGGCGATCTGCTTGGCCTGGACCGCCCCCTTGGCGCTGAGTGGCGTCGGGATCGAGGCCAGAAACTCGGCAAAGCGCTCGCGGTCGGCAACGGTTTTCGCATCCTTGAGCGTCAACACCGTCAGCACGTTGGTGTTGTGCTCCGAAGCACCGTAAGGGATTTCCCGCACGGCAAACGGGATCGGCAAAATCCGCGCCTTGGCCCGTGCGAGCATGTAATAGGCATGGCCGATTTCCTGCCACTCGAAGCTCGTGTTCGGCAGCAAAGCGTTGTGCCAGTCTTGTAGCAACTCGGTGCGGCTGACCGCGTAGAACGGCGGCAGGAAATGCCCCATGAATTGCGTCAGGCGATCCTCTGCCCGATCCGAGCAGTAATCTTCCGGCCCCTTGCGATCACGACGGAAGTAATTCACTTCCGTGGCACGGGACAGGTACATGATCCCGTAGCCGTGGCACATGCCGTAGTCGACGTTGTCTTCCAGAAACTCCAGCGACTCGGTGACCGCATCGTGCAGCAGGAAATCATCATCGGCCGCCAGCACCATGTACGGCGTGGTGACCTGATTCACACCATAGGCGAGTTTTTCCTGCAACCCGGTGTAGGTGAACTGCGGCAGGTGCCGGTAATCGACCATCGGGTAATCCCGGGTGATGTCGTCGTCGCTTTTGAGCGAAGAATCCAGAACCAGAATCGTGCAGGGATAGCTGCTGTAATACTGCAAGGTACGCCGCAGATAGGCGTTGCGGTTGTGGGAAATCACCACCACCGTCAACCGTTCATTCAGCGGTGCCACATCGTTACGAGCAGTGTTTTGAACGTGCATATCTCTATCCCCACAACCGGCCAAGCGCCGAGAACCCAGATTCAATAATGATTAACGAACGCGACGCAGATAGCCGTCCGGCGCCACGGTGATCAGCAGCTTGTTCTGTAACTGACGGTCGATTTCGAAGTCCGCGTTTTCTTCCAGGTATTTCCACACGGCGGTCTTCGGGTTGTCGCCCGGACCCCATGGACGATCCGGGAAGAAGTCGGCCGGCATGTCTTCAACCACGGTGTCCATGACCACGCAGTAGCTGTCGACCGAGACCAGTGGTGCGTACAGGCGCAGTTCTTCCAGCACGTGGTCGTGGGTATGGTTGGAATCCAGTACCAGAATGACTTTCTTGCCTTCGGCCGCGGCGCGCACTTGTTCGGCGATGGCGGCGTCGATGCTCGAACCTTCGATCATTTTGATGCGCTTGCTCATCGGGTGGCTTTCGATGGCTTCGCGGTTGTGCGGGCGAATGTCGAGGTCGATGCCCAGCACTTCACCGTGGCCTTGCAGTTCCAGCAGGGAGGCGTAGTAGATGATCGAACCGCCGTGGGCGATGCCGCATTCGATCACCAGGTCGGGTTTGACCTGCCAGATGATTTCCTGCATCGCCATCATGTCTTGCGGCAACTGAATGATCGGACGGCCCATCCACGAGAAGTGGTAGCTGTACTTGTGCTTGGCCGACTGGTTGAAGAAATCCTGGGCCAGACCGGTGAGTTTCTGGTCGTCGCCCTGGGCGGCGATTTCTGCCTGGCATTCGGCTTCGAAGGCTGTATTGATGGTGTTGTCAGTCATTTTTCTAATCTCAATAGTCACTGGAACGAAGCGCTGTCGACGGCGTGATAGACGTAGCGTCCATCGGTCATCCGCTTGATCTCTTCGAGGTAGTTGGAGTTCATCACAAACAGGTTGGCGCCTTCGGGCAGAGCGTCCATGGCCTCTTGCGGCGAGGACACCCGCACGCCGCTCAGGGGCAGATACCGCCCCTGTTTGGCCGGGTTGATATCCACCACGCGATCCACCGCCACGCCGGCCCGTTGCAGGAACAGCGAATAGATCACGCCTTTGGACGACGCGCCCCAGATCGCCGAACCTTGCTCGGGGTCGGCCTGGATAATCTGCACCGCACGCTCGAGGCTGCTGGTGAAACCTGGTGGCAACTCAAGGCGCGGCACCGGTTGCTCCGGGGTCAGGCGCAAAGTTGCCAGGTCCGCCACGATGTACAGGTATTGGCCACCGAACAGGTGACCGGCCTCGTGCACCGTGCCGAACATCCGGCGCAGGTCATCGAGGCGAAAATAATTGACGTGCTCGTAGAACAGGTCGAACCAGGCACGGTGTTCCAGGATCCAGTCGAAGCACGGCACTTCGATGTAGATCTGCCCGCCCTGATTGGCGTCGGCCATCTCGGCGAGGAAACTCACCGGGTCCTGAATGTGTTCCAGCACATGGCGCAGCACAATGGCGTCCGCCGCCAGGCCCAGGCCACGGGTGAACGGCGCCTTGATCACATCGGCGTTGCTGCCTTCGTAGGCCGGGTCAATGCCGGTGATGGCGTAGCCCAGGCTTTTCAGCAGCTCGAGAAAGTAGCCTTTGCCGCAGCCGACTTCGATCAGTTCCTGACCCTTGAAGTGACGGGCAATGATGCCTTCGACATCGCTCAGGTGCTTCTGGAACTGGCCCGAGTGCGCCTGTTCGTTCTGGTAGTCAGCGTCGTAGCTGAGCTTGTCGGCATCGAAGGCCTGGTTGAAGATCAACCCGCTCTTTTCGTCCTGCACCAAGACCATGTCGGCGCACGCCGACGCTTTCGCCGACGCTGGGTCGGCAAAGGTACGGTTCTGCAACACCGGCAGGTCGGCGACCCGATACAACTCATGCCTCATGCTCTGCTCCCAGTAGCTGTTGCAAACGGTCCGCCACGCCCCAAAACGCCATTGGCTCGTGGGTCGGGTATGGGTAATGACCGAGGTTCAGGCGGATCGCTGCGCCACGTTCGCGCAGTCGCTGCTCGACCAGCGCCCGGACCGAAACCGGTTGGCCGCTGGAACAATTGATCACGCCGTCGAATTCACGCTGTTGCACGATGGCGGCGAGGTAACCCGCAGCCGTTTCGATGGCCAGGTAATCGCGCAACTGTTCGCCAGCCGACATATTGAAACTGGCGTCACCGGCATCGATGGCCCGGTCCAGCGCCGCCAGCAAACTGTTCGGGTTTTGCCCCTCGCCGTGCAGGTAGAACAACCGCGCCCATTGCAGGGTAAACGGTTGAACCCGCTGCAGACTTTCCAGGAACAGGCGCAGGGTGTTTTTTGCCAAGCCGTAAGGGTTGCCCGGCTGCGGCGCGGTCTGCTCGCTGAGCGGCCCGCTCTGCAAGCCATATTCAAAACAGGTGCCGGTGACCAGCACTTGCGAGACGCCCGCCTCGACCGCGCCCTTGATGAACCGGTAATCGGCCATCAGGTTGTGCTCGAAGTGAAACAGCGCCTGATAGTTCGGCAACCCTGGCCAGGCCAGGTGCGCCAAAGCGTCGATGCCATCGGTCAGCGCGGCGATATCGAGGTCGGCGGCGTGAATATCCGCCGCAACGAATTCCACGGCATTGATCCACGGCAAGTTCGCGGCGGTCTCGGCGTTACGCGCCACGGCGCGGACTTCGCAGCCACAGGCGAGCAAGGCCTCGACCAGATGCCTGCCGACGAACCCGGTCGCCCCGGTGACCAGGACCTTCACAGGACGGTCAACTCAGGCACGGCGATGACAAAGCGGCCGTCCCACTCGCGTACCTGAGCCAGTTGCTGACTGACTTCGTGCAGCAGGTTCCACGGCAGGACCAGGACGTAATCGGGCTTTTCCAGATCGATCTGCGCGGGAGAAACAATCGGGATGCGACTGCCCGGCAGGTACTTGCCCTGCTTGTGCGGGTTGGCGTCGGCGACCCAGGCCAGCAGGTCCGGCTTGACCCCGGCGTAGTTGAGCAAGGTGTTGCCCTTGGCCGCCGCGCCGTAACCGACCACGCGCTTGCCGTCGGCTTTTGCCTGCAACAGGAAACGCAGCAGTTCGTGCTTGATGCGTTCGGCAGCGGGCGCGAGGGTCGCGTAGTACTCCGGGGTTTTCACCCCGGCGGCGAGTTCAGCTTGCAGCTGTTGAGCCACCGCTGGCTGCACGTCGCGGCGCACACCGTCGGCGCGCTGGACAAAGACCCGTAGCGATCCGCCATGGGTGGACAGCTGACTGACGTCGAACACTTCCAGACCGTTGCGCGCGCACAGGGTCTGGACAGCGGTCAGCGACAGATAGGAATAGTGCTCGTGATACAGCGTGTCGAACTGCTGCCCGGCCATCAAGGTCAGCAACTGCGGAAACTCGAACGTCGCCACACCGGTCGGCTTGAGCAATGTCGCGAAACCGCCGAGGAAATCATTGATGTCCGGCACATGGGCCAGCACGTTATTGGCCGCCATCAAGTCGGCGGACCAACCGTCGGCGATCAACTGCGAAGCCGTGTCGCGGCCGAAGAACAGCTCGCGGATCTCCAGACCTTTTTCCCGCGCCGCTTGTGCGGTGCTGCGGGTCGGCTCGACGCCCAGGCATGGGATGCCGCGCCCGGCCACATACTGCAACAGGTAACCGTCGTTGGCCGCAATTTCCACCACGCGGCTGTCGGCGGTCAGGCCGAAACGCTCGACCATCTCGGCAACGTATTTGTCGGCATGGGCCAGCCAGGTGCTGGAGAACGAACTGAAATACGCATACTCGGCGTCGAACAGGCTGTCGGCGCTGGTGTAATCCTCGGTCTGCACCAGCCAGCATTGCTGACACACCGCCACTTTCAGCGGCACCCATTGCTCGGCCTGTTCCAGCTGATCGGCGCGCACATAAGCGTTGGACGGCGGCGAGGTGCCGAGATCGATCAGCGGCAAGGCCAGAGAAGTCCTGCAACCACGGCAGTTCATACACGTACTCCAGCGAAGTGTTCATCGAGCAAGGGATGGCTGGAATCCCGTGCCGACAGATTATTGACAGGCAACGGCCAGGCAATCGCCAGCCGTGGATCATTCACGCTCAAACCACCCTCGTGCACCGGCGTGTAATCAGCGCTGTGCAGGTAGAGCAATTCGGCATCGTCGGTCAGGGTCTGGAAACCATGGGCGAACCCGGCCGGGATCAACAGACTGCGACCGTCGCCGGCCCGCAGGTGTTCGGCGTGCCAGTGCAGGAAGGTCTCGGAATCGGGCCGCAGATCCACCGCCACGTCCCAGACTTCACCACGCAGGCAGGTGATCAGCTTGGCTTCCGGCGCGCTGGCGTTCTGGTAATGCAGACCGCGCACACTGCCGCGTAAACGTGTGCAGGAATGGTTGATCTGACGGATATGAAACGGTTGGCCGAAGGCGCTGAGGCTGCCTTCACAGAACAGCCGCGCAAAGTGCCCGCGATCATCTTCGAAGCGTTTGTGCTGCACACTGAACAGCCCGGCCAGCGGCAATGGTTTCAACAGAAACTCGCTCACAGCGCGCCTCGGTACAGGTTCAACTGGCCCAACGTGACTTCACGCATGTCATCGCCGTTTTGCCACGCCAGGTGCCAGTCGAGGGTCTGGGTCAAACACTGCTGCAACGACCAGCGCGGTTGCCAGGCCAACAGTTGACGGGCGCGGCTGCTGTCCAGGCGCAACAAACCGGCTTCGTGCAAATCACTCGGCTCGATGCGCAAGCCACGGGCTTGCGGCCAGCGGCTGGCGAGCAATTCGACGACTTCGCCGACGCTGCACATGTCCGCTTCGCTCGGGCCGAAGTTCCACGCACCGGCAAATGCCGGACCTTTTTCGTAGAGCCCGGCGGCCAGTTGCAGGTAACCGGCCAGCGGCTCCAGCGCGTGCTGCCAAGGGCGCACGGCTTGCGGGTAGCGCAGGGTCACGGGTTCGTCGGCGGACCAGGCTTTGAGCACATCGGGAATCAAACGCTCTGGTGCAAAATCACCGCCGCCCAAGACGTTGCCGGCACGCGCCGTGGCCAGGGCCAGACCGTGCTCGGCATGCTTCTCGGCCGGGAAGAACGACGCTGCGTAGGACTGCGCCAACAACTCGCAGCAGGCTTTGCTGCTGCTGTAGGGATCGTGTCCACCGAGGGCTTCGTTTTCACGGTACGGCCACAGCCATTCCTGGTTGGCGTAGACCTTGTCGGTGGTCACCAGCACGCAGGCGCGCACGCCGCCGACCTGGCGGATCGCTTCGAGCAGATTGAGGGTGCCCATGACGTTGCTGGAGTAAGTCCCCAGCGGGTCGCGATAACCTTCGCGCACCAGCGGCTGGGCCGCCAGGTGCAGGACAATTTCCGGCTGGGTCTCGGCGATCAGCTCTAGCAGCGCGCCGAGGTCACGCAAGTCGCCGCGCTGATCGTTGATGCCTTCGTGCACCCGCGCCAGCTCGAACAGGCTCGGCTCGGTCGACGGGTCCAGCGAAAAACCGCTGACCTCGGCCCCTAGGCTTTGCAGCCACAACGTCAGCCAGCTGCCTTTGAAACCGGTATGGCCGGTGAGCAGGACCCGCTTGCCGCGCCAGAACTCCGGGCTCAATCCCATTGTTTCCATGGGGCCTCCCCGCTCAGCCACAACTGCTCAAGGTGATTTTTGTCGCGCAAGGTGTCCATCGGATGCCAGAAACCGTCGTGCTGGAAGGCTTGCAGTTGCTGTTCGTTGGCCAACGCAGCCAGCGGCTCGGCTTCCCAGGAGGTTTGATCGTCGGCGATGTAGGGCAGCACTTTGGGCGACAGCACGAAGAAACCGCCATTGATCCAGCCGCCATCACCGCGTGGTTTTTCAATAAAGCCTTTGACGCTGTCTCCGTCGCGCTCCAGGGCGCCGTAACGGCCCGGCGGCTGCACGGCGGTCACGGTCGCGAGCTTGCCGTGGGTCAGGTGGAAGTCCACCAACGCGCCAATGTTGAGGTCCGAGACGCCGTCGCCGTAGGTGAAGCAGAACGCTTCTTCGCCTTCCAGGTAACGGGCGGCGCGGCGCAGGCGGCCACCAGTCATGGTGTCTTCGCCGGTGTCGATCAGGGTCACGCGCCACGGCTCGCTGTAGTTCTGGTGAACGTCCATGCGGTTGTTGCACATGTCGAAGGTGACGTCGGAGGTGTGCAGGAAGTAGTTGGCGAAGAAATCCTTGATCGCGTAGCCCTTGTAGCCAAGGCAGATCACGAAGTCATGAATCCCGTGGGCGGAGTACTGTTTCATAATGTGCCAAAGAATTGGCTTGCCGCCGATTTCGATCATTGGCTTGGGCTTGAGGTGCGACTCTTCGCTGATCCGCGTACCGAGACCACCTGCCAGAATTACTGCCTTCATCGCTGTCCTCTTGCTCTTCGCGCGGCCCTGCCACCCCCGCAAGGGTTGGCGAACCGTCAGATGCACATCATTTACCCGCAGCCACTGGGGCCTTCACGCGTTTTGGGGTGAAGGTTTTATGGCGATATGTGGGGGACTTGCAGGAAGTGAGCCAATTGTCTGGGGTCGGCGACTGGTGGGGTTGGGGGGATTTGTGATTTGTGATTTGTGATTTGTGATTTGTGATTTGTGATTTGTGATTTGTGATTTGTGATTTGTGATTTAGTCAGGCAACCAACCCCACAACCAGTGATTGAGGTTGTCGCCCCGCAGCATGAAATCGCGGTGAACCGCTTCACGCAATTCATCGCCCATACGGTAGCTGGCGTCCGGGTCGGCCAGGTGCATGCGGATCGCCTGCAGCCATTCGTCCGTGCTGTTGCTATAGACCCTGGTACACGGCAGATGGCCGCGATAGGCCTCGGTGTCGGTGCAGATCACCGGGTATCCACAGGCGCCGTACTCCAGCAAGCGCAGGTTGCTTTTGCAGTCGTTGAAGATATGGAATTCCAGCGGTGCCAGCGCCAGGTCGAGGTTCAGGCTGGCCAGTTTGAACGGGTAGCTCTGCAAGCCGATGGTGGAGTGAAACTCGTGGACATACGGACGCAAGGCATCAGGGCACATGCCGAAGAACACCCACTCGACTTGGTCCGCCAGTTCGCGCACAACCTCGGCAATGATCTCCAGGTCACCGGTGTGGCTGGTGCCGCCCCCCCAACCGACTCGCGGCTTGCTGGAGGTGCGCCGATGGCTGGTCAGCGTCGCCCATGGGGCCGGCGATAGCATGTTCGGTACTACGCGGATTTCGCTATGCATGCTCGACAAGGCATCGGCCAGCGGCTGAGTGGTGACCACTACGCGATCGCACAGGCCAATGCCTTCGCGCAACAGCTGCTCGGTATTGACCGGTTTGTTGCGGGCGTGGCTGTTCTTTTTCGGCGTGCTGACGATGTAGTCGTCCAGCTCGAAAATCCGCAGGGCATTGGAGTACTTCTTCATACGCAGAATGTCGGCCGCCGAGCCTTCGCCGTAGCGTCCCTGCAAGACAATGGTGTCAGGCGACAAGCGCTCGATTTCCACGCTCGACGGCGACTCGTAGGCCACACGCGAAATGATCCGCCCGGCCGCCTCAAGCTCAGCCAAAGGCGCAGTCACACGGTAATGCCCGATCGCCGACTCGTTGACCGGCAACCCGAGAATCAACGGCAGGTCGCGATGGCAGAACGGGTTCCAGTTGTTGCGCAGCGAAGGCTCCAGACTGAAGCTCGACACCCCGAGCGTCAGCGCCGGATTGTAGGCTGGATCACGGGATATTTTCGGCAACCACTTTTTGTAGAAATTTTCCTGCTCAAGCATCTGCGCCGGCACATTGTCCTGAGACGTTGCCAATGATGTGTTTTCCCCCATCACCACGCTTGCGAAAGGCGTCCAGACGATCAGATAACCGTCGTTGCCTGCCCGCAAACACAAGTCGACGTCGCTGAGGCCCTGGGTGAAGGTCACCTCATCGAACTGCTCGAGTTCATCAAACACTTGCTTGCGCACCATCAGGCAGAGATTGCTCACCGCACTCCAATTCTGGGTTACGTGTAATCGCTGCATGTAGCCACGAGAACCGGCCGCTTCGCCATAAAATGGCGAACCGACCGGCCCGGCCAGGCCAAGAATCAACCCGGCACTGACGATCGAACCCTCGGGGCTGAGGATACGAGCACCGACCACACCCACTTCGGGGCGCTGGGCGTGATTGAGCATTTCATCCAGCCAGTCGCTGTCGCAGATCACTGTCTGCGCGCTGAGCAGCAGCAAATATTCACCATGCGCCAGGCTCGCGGCAAAGTTACGGATCGCCGCGTCGTTGGCATCACCGGCGTAACGCAATACTCGCAGCATTGCGGCGCCCAGCTGCGCCATCGCCTCCAGCCAGTCGAGCATCGCCGGGTCGTCCGTGCCGCTGTCGACGATCAGGATTTCGTATTGGCCGTAAGCCGTGCGCTCGATCAGGCCTTCGATGCACCGCTGCAACGCGTACAGCGAATCGCCGGCCTGGATGATGATCGACACCAAAGGGCGCGCCCCATGGAGGTAGTCGATGCGGTTGATCAACGGCAACTCTTCCTGCCGGATCGAGTGCGCCACACCAATACGATCCAGGTGTGCGCTGACCATCCCGGCATTGTTCTCGATCACCTCCGGCAACGACAGCCAGGCGGCGAAAGACTGACTCGACTCAATCTGGATTTCGGCGATGTGCTCAATGGTTTGCGGCCCGGCCTCTTCCACCAGACGCCATAACAAATCGTGCGGCGCCAGCTCACCGTGAGCCGAATCGAAGCCGCCCAGCGTCATGAAGCGCTGCCGCTCGAAGGCCAGAGTTCGGCCGACGTAGGGATAAGCACGCATCAGATCGAGATTGAAATCGGGTTTGAACACCGGGTCGATCGACTCGCCATCGACCAGCGCGCCCTCATCGCTGTAGGCACAGAGAATGCCCGCCGAACCCGCAATGCGTTCAGCCAGGATCAGCAGGGCCGACTCGCGCAAAGTGTCGCCAGCTTGCAGCAGATAAAACCAGTGAGCGCCTTCCAGCTGGGGCACCACCGCGTTGAGTTGTTGCGCCCAATCCGCCTGGAACGGCAACTGCACCACACGATCGTCGGTCGCACACAAGGCATCAGAAAGCACCACCACCGCCTGCGGCGTGTAAAGCTGTCGGCTGATGCTTTGCAACGTAGTGTTCAACGCTGCACTGTCAGCGCCGCTGTCGATCACAATCGGCACGATCTGCGGACGGAACGCCCAGCTGTCGAGGCGTTGCGGCATGAGCTGCTGCTCGACATCGGAGAACCTGCGGATCGCCAGCCATTCGCGATAGAAATCGGCGTAGCTGTCGCTTTGCCCACCGACTCGACCGTTGACCACGGTGTTGCGGCCGCCCAGTACGCGCACCACGCATAATTCTTCCCACTGACGAGGCTCATCAGCCGCCTTGTTCAAATCAACTGTACGCACCCAACCCGAGGCCGGTGCCGACTCCCCCCCTCGCGTGGTGAGCATCTGAGTCAACCATTGCAGCTCCTGCGCGGCGGCGCGGACCATTTCCGGTGTTTTGCTCAGACGTTCCGGGTACAGACGTTCGGTGCTCAGCACCGTATTCAGTACCGCCATGTTGCCGCGTCGCAGCAGGCACACAAATAAAGCGAAATCGAGCATCGCGACAAAGCCGCAATCTTCCTGAACCAGTGCAGGCAACAGCTCCAGCACATCGGCTCGGCGCATCAGGGTCGAGCTGAGGTTGCCGATGAAATTCTTTGGCGTACCCTCGAAAATAGCCAACATATCATCGCCTTTGAGCAATGCATCGCCAGGCGAGAAAAGGCAGTTATCGAGTCGTGGCGGCAGAATGAAGTTCCCGGCATCGCTGAACATGCGCAGGGCAAAGACCACATTCACGTCCGCGTGGTCGATCAACACCCGGGCCTGCAATTCGATGCTCGGCGCAAACAGGCGATCGTCGTCGCACAGCACTTTGATGAGCGTGCCCCTGGCTTCTTTGACACAGCGCAGCACATTTTTTTGCAGACCCAGGCGCTTCGGGTTACGCAAATAACGAACGGGGCGCACAGGGTCGGCAAACGACTGGACGATGTCGCGAATCTCGTCGGTGGATGAATCGTCACAGATGACGATCTCGACGTTCTCATAGGTTTGAGCGAGCGAACTTTCCAGCGCCTGGCGGAAGAAGCGTGGGTTGAAGGCGGGGATGACGATACTGACTAGAGGGTATTGATTCACGGCGAAACTCTCGAGCGGCGAGCCTCTGCCCTTTCAGGCAGAGGCTGCGAAACCGCTTAGGAAAAGACGGTTGGTAGCTCGACAGACACAGTCTCAGACCTTGTTGAACAAGCCCAGCTGAGCAATCTTGCTGAAAGCCAGTTGCGACGCTTGCAACATGGTTTGCTGCAAGGTCAGACGGGTCAACACTGTAGCCGGATCAGAATCGCGGATCGCCGACTGAGTCTGGCTGTTGGCCAGGACCAGGCTCTGGTTGGTGTCACTCTGGGTATCCAGGGCTGAACCGCGGCCACCCACCGAACTCAGCGCACTGGACAACTGATCGCTGCCACTCGCCAGGTTGCCGAGGCCCGAGGCCAGTGAAGCTTGCAGCTTCTGGGTCAGGATCGGGTCGTTATTGGTTGGCGTATTCAGCGCGGTTTTCAGCTGGCTCACGGTGTCCAGGATGTTCTGGGTTTCGTGAGTGTTGACAGCCACGCTGAACTGATCGCCTGCCGCCGGTGTACCTGCCAGGTTGAAGCTCACGCCCGAAGCGGTCGCAACGCCAGCCACCACGGTGCCGGAAGACACCGGCTTGCTATCGGCCGTCAGCGGTGCTGCGTACAAATCGAATGCGGTGGCACTGGTGAATTTCATCACCGCCGAACCGGTCGGGAAACTGGCGTGGTAAGCCGCCGGATTGGTGATGCTGCTGCCGGTGACTTGAGTTGCCGTCGGGTTGCCCGGACCGCGGGTCGCCGTAAAGGTGTCAGGCTTGGCCGCCAGGGTAAAGCTGTGGCCCGGCAGCACGGTGGCGGCGGTATCGCCGGCCGCCAGATTGATGTTCAGGCTCAGTTCGACACCGCGGAACGACACGTTCTGGCCAGCTTTGGTGGCCGGGTTGAAAACGCCGCCCTGGCTGGCTTCGGCGGTCACGTCGTTACCGCCCGAATCGGTGATTTTCAACTGAGTGCCGCTGACGAAATCGATGGTGTACGGCTCGCCTGCACGGAACTTGCTGTTGTAGGTCACGCTCGACGACACCTGACCATTGGACAGGACCACCCGACCATCATCCACAGCCGGCGCGGTCATGGTGACCTGGCTGCGACTGGTGTTGATGGCCTGCTGGAATACGGCCCAACCGGTGCTGTTGGTCGCCATCGACATGGTGTCGCCGACCGCCAGATCGAGGGTCACCTGGTCACCGTTATAGCTGTAGGTGCCATCGGCGTTGCGCGTGAACGGCACGGTATCGCCCTTGGAACCGGCGAAGATGTACTTGCCGTTCTCGTCCTGGCTGTTCATCAGGCTCAACAGCTGCTCTTCGATCTGCCCCAGCTCCGCAGCGTTGGCCTGACGGTCGGCGTCGGTGTAACCGGCGTTGCCGGCACCGACCGCCAGTTCCTGGGCGCGCTGCAGTACGTTGGTAATGCTGGTCATCACCGACTCGGTCTGACCCAGGGTCGCCTTGAGGGTGTTGGTGTTGGCTTTGTACTGATCGAGCATCGAAGCCTGTTGGCCCAATTGCAGCAGGCGCGAGGCACCGACCGGATCATCGGCGGCGGTGTTGACGCGAACCAGGCTGCTGGCCTCTTCGCTGCTTTTGACCACGTTGGCGAAGTTCTTCTGGTAGTTCGCAGCAGAGGACTCGTAAAACTGGGCGGTAGAAATGCGCATGGGCTACGACTCCTTAAAGACTGTTGATCAATGTGCTGAAGGTTTCCTGCGCAGCCTTGATGATCTGCGAAGAGGCGGTGTAGTACTGCTGATATTTGACCAGGTTGCCGGTTTCCTCATCGAGGTCAACACCTGACAACGAGTCGCGAGCACCTTTGGCGTTGGCCAGGATGGCGCCGGTTGCGGCACTGTCGAGCTTGCCCTGAGCAGCTTTGGCGCCCACACCCTCAACCAGTTTGCCGTAGGCATCGGTCAGGGAAATGCCTTTGCTGGCGCTCCCGGTGTCCACGACCTGCTTGGTTTGCAAGCCGGCCAGGGCGGTGCCGTTACGGTTGTCCATGGTACCTGGCTGCGCAACGTTGATGTCGATCGCGCTGCCAGTGCCGGGCGAACCAGCCACGGTCATGTCGAAGGTCGCGGTACGCTGCACGGCGGGCGGGCCCGGATCCATGATCGGCGCACCCAACGCATCATTTAGCGGCACACTCAGGCTCAAGGTGTTGTTCTGGTTTGGTTTGATAGTGCCACTGCTGATCATGACGCCCTTGGCATCCAGCAATTGGTAAGTCTGGCTGGTGCCACCGGCACTGGTCGCACCGAACACCACCTTGACTGGCATCGAAGTCTTGATGCCGTTCTGGATTACCGTGGTGGTGGCGGCATCGTAAATATCAAACTTAGTGGTCAGGGTCGGTTGACCGCTGGCCGGAATCGTCAAGGTGCCGCTGCCGCCCGGCACAATAGCCGCGCTCAACGGTGCCGCGATGGCCAGGCGCTTGCTGTCGGTCATCTCGGTCTTGATGTTCGCCGCCGCGTTGCGGGTCGGAGTGATCTTGAACGTGTCGCCAGCCGCGGCGGTGCCGCCGGAAAGCGTCAACGAGAAACCATCGATCACTGGCGGCGGCGTGGTCAGGGTGCTGAAAGCGCCCATGGACGTGCCCTCCGGCAAACGCTGCACGGTGTAGTTGGTGCCGCTGGTGAAGGTGACCTTGTAATCGTTGATGGTCAGCTTGCCGCTGTCTTCGATGCTCACATCGAAGTTACCCGAGCCGACGCTGTTGCCGACCGTAGCAACGCTGCGCTGGGCCATCTGCGCGGCACTGTTGATGCTGTTGAACAGGTTCGAGCCGAACGCACCGTTCTTGTCGATGCCCTGGGCCTGGAGGCTGTTCATCTGATCGGCGACAACCAGGGCCACGCGGCCCAGTTCGTTCATCGCCGGGTCCAGCACGGTGTTGCGATAACGCAGCAGGCCACCCATTTCACCACCGGTCATCACCGAGGTGATGTCGATGGTACTGCCGTTGCGATCGAGCTGAATGCCCATGCGCGAAGGATCGTTCGGGCTCGGCACCACGGACAGGGTGCTGGCGGTGCCGCCCATGACCAGCGGCTGACCGCTGCCCAGGTAAATGTCGAGGTTACCGTCGCGCTCGATGACCTGCGCACCGGTGAAGGTGGAGAGCTGACGCACGGTTTCGTTACGCGCATCGAGCAGTTCGTTCGGCATGCCGCCGGACTTGGAAACCTCGGAAATTTTCTGGTTCAACTGCGCCACGGTGGCGGCGAGTTTGTTGACCTGATCGGCCATGTTCGTCAGGTTGCCGTTGATGCTTGCGTTCTGCTGGGTCAACTGGCTGGACACTGAGTTGAAACGATTGCTCAAGGCCTGGGCATCGCTGAGCAGCAGTTGACGCGACGCGTCGTCACCCGGCTTGGCGTTGACGTTCTGCACCGAGGCGAAGAACTTGGTCAGGGCGCCATTGAGGCCAGTGCCGCTGTCCGAGAGCAAGGCGTCGAGCGGGCTGACCTGCCCGGCATAGGCGGCCGCATCGCTGTTGAGCGATGTGGTGGTCTGCAATTGCGCATCAAGGTAGCTGTTGTAGACGCGGCGCACATCGGCCAAGGTCGTACCGGTGCCGATGTAGACATTACCGAACTGATTCGAGGCTTTGGTGCCCTGCACGGTTTGCTGGCGCGAGTAACCGGCGGTGTCGGCGTTGGCAATGTTATTGCCGGTAGTCATCAACGAGGATTGGCCAGCGGCCAGACCCGACATCCCGATATTGAGCAAACTCATGGTTCAGACCTTATGCCTTGTGCCTATAGAGGCGTAGTGGAAGCGCCCGCCGCAGCGTAGTTTTGGTAACTCGTCATCTGCTTGGCTATCTGCGAAATCTTGCTTGCGTAGGCCGGGTCTGTTGCATACCCGGCTTTCTGCAGCTCGCGTACAAACTGTTCTGGGTTATCGGCAGACTTCAGAACATCTTTATAGCGATCATTGCTTTGCAGCAGTGTCACCAGGTCATGGAAGCTGTCTTGGTAAGAGTTGTAGGAACGGAAATGCGCCGTCTCCTTGACCATCTCGCCATTCCTGAATTCGCTGGTGATCGCTCGCGCCGATTCACCCTTCCAACTGCTACTGGCCTTGATGCCGAACAGGTTGTGACTGCTGCTGCCATCCTGGGCTCGCATGACCGATTTACCCCAGCCGGTTTCGAGGGCAGCCTGGGCCACCAGGTACTTCGGATCGATACCGATACGCGCGGCGGCCGCCTTGGCCATCGGCAGCATGGTGTTGACGAATTCGTCGGCGGAGCTGAAGGCTTTCTTCGGTGGCGCCAGCGGAATCTGCGCCATCGCACGGCCGTAAACCTGCAAGCGTCCGCTCGATTTGTTATCGGTTGGCGAGGGCAGCCAGTCGCCATTGAACAGCGGGCCGGCACCTGTCACAACCGGCGTCGCGGCGCGTTCAGGCAGCAAGGTTTTGTTCGGGGTTGTAGCGGCAGTCGTTGCCGAAGGCACCAGACCGGCAAGCAAGCGATCGGCCAGTTTCGGCGGCAAGGCCAGGCGGCGCTGATTGATCAGCTCCATGTCATTGTGATGCGTGCCCTCGCCTGTCGGTGCTTTCACCGAGCGCGAGGCCCACAACGGACGCTGACCATTGAGCCGCGACAGCGGACCGTCAGTGGCCACAGTGCCCGCAGCAATTGGTGTTGGCACAGCCGCTTTCGCCGCTTCCTGCTTGGCGGCGGACAAGGCCGCAGCCTCGCCCGGCGCCAGCGGTTTGTTCTTCGACATCTGCCGCATCAGCACGTCGGCCAGGCCGATACCGCCGCCTTCGCGGGACATCGAGACTGCCAGTTGCTGGTCGTACATTTCCTGATATTGCTTGGCCGCCGGGGTGTTCAGCGGGTTGTCCTTGCCGAGGGCCTCGGTGGCCGAGCGCATGGACTTGAGCATTTCGCTCAAGAACAGCGACTCGAACTCCTGCGCCACTTTGCGCATGTTGCCGTCGCTGTTCTTGTCGGCACCGACCTTGAGCTGATTAAAACGATTCAAGTCCGAATAGGACCCCGAATCGTTGCTGCTGACACCCAGACCGCCCTTGCGCATATCCATGGTTGCTGTCCTCAGATCACGATCAGGTCGGCTTGTAAGGCGCCGGCCTGTTTCAAAGCTTCGAGGATCGCCATCAAGTCGCCTGGGGCCGCGCCCACCTGGTTCACCGCACGGACAATCTCGTCCAGGGTAGTGCCGGGGCCGAACTTGAACATCGGCTTGGCTTCTTGCTGAGCATTAACCCGCGAGCGAGGTACCACCGCCGTCTGACCATTGGACAGAGGGCCGGGCTGACTGACAATCGGGTCTTCGGTAATGGTCACCGTCAGGCTGCCGTGAGTGACGGCAGCGGGCGACACTTTGACGTTCTGGCCGATCACGATGGTGCCGGTACGCGAATTGATGATGACCTTGGCCACCGCCTGACCCGGGTCGACTTCAAGGTTCTCAAGGATCGACAAATAGTCGACGCGCTGACTTGGATCGAGCGGCGCGCTGACCCGAATCGAACCGCCATCGATGGCCTGAGCCACGCCAGGGCCGAGCATGTCGTTGATCTTGTCGACCACGCGCTTGGCGGTGGTGAAGTCAGAACGGTTGAGGTTCAACGTCAGGCTGTTGCCCTGGTTGAAACCGCTGGGCACGGTGCGTTCCACCATGGCGCCACCCGGAATCCGTCCGGCAGACGGCACGTTCACGGTAATTTTCGAGCCATCACGGCCTTCGGCATCAAAACCACCCACGACCAGGTTGCCCTGGGCGATGGCATAGACGTTACCGTCGATACCTTTGAGTGGCGTCANCAACAGCGTGCCGCCGCGCAGGCTTTTCGAGTTACCGATGGACGATACGGTGATGTCCACCACCTGGCCCGGCTTGGCGAACGCCGGCAAGTCAGCACTGATGGACACGGCCGCGACGTTTTTCAGCTGCACGTTGCCCGAACCCGCCGGCACCTTGATGCCGAACTGCGAGAGCATGTTGTTGAAGGTCTGCAGGGTGAACGGGGTTTGGGTGGTCTGGTCACCCGTGCCATTGAGCCCNACCACCAGGCCGTAGCCGATCAATTGGTTGGAACGAACGCCGGAAATACTGGCGATATCCTTCAGCCGCTCGGCTTGCGCGTTGAACGCAGCCGAGAGCATCAGGGCGGCCACCATCAGGTGTTTAAGATTCAACGTAGCCACCTAGAAAGGGAACAGCGGGCTAAGGAAGAAACGGTCGAACCAGCCCGGCTGACTGGCATCAGCAAACGAACCCGTACCCGAGTAGGTGATGCGTGCATCGGCAATCCGCGTCGACGGCACGGTGTTGTCAGTGGCGATGTCATCGGAGCGCACCATGCCGGCAATCCGCACCAGCTCATCGCCAGTGTTGAGCGTCATCCACTTTTCGCCACGGATGGCGATGATGCCGTTGGGCAACACATCCGCGACGGTCACGGTGATCGAACCGGTCAGGCTGTTGCTCTGCCCGGATTTGCTGTCGCCCTTGGTCGCACGGTCGCCTTCGTAACCGACGTCCAGACTCAAGCTACCGCTGCCCACTGGATCGCTGGTGCTCAGACCGCCGCCAAAGAACGAGCTCAGACCGATGTCGGTCTTGCTGTTCTTGCCTATTTGCGAGTTGGCGTTTTTGCTGGCTTGGGTCTTCTCGTTCAAGGTGATGGTGATGATGTCACCGACCCGGAACGCCTTGCGGTCGCTGTACAGGTTCTGTTCGAAACCGGCCTGGTAGATCGAGCCATTATTGGCGGCGGCCGGCAACGGCGTGCGCGGCAACACCGGGGCGTAGTAAGGGTCATTGGGCTTGGGCGGCGGAGCGACGCAGCCCGCGAGCACGACGACCCCACTCAATGCCAGAACAGAAACATAGCGATTCATGACCCTTACCTCACGGTGTTGCAGGCGCCGTCGAAGGCGCCCCATAGACTTGATTACAGATTCTGCGTTACGAACGAAAGCATCTGGTCGGCGGTGGAAATCACCTTGGAGTTCATCTCATAGGCGCGCTGGGTGGTGATCATGTTGACCATCTCCTCAACCGTGCTGACGTTGGACGTTTCCAGGGTGCTTTGCAGGGTGGTGCCGAAACCGTTCAGGCCAGGGGTGCCGATTTGCGGCGCGCCACTGGAAGCGGTCTCCAGGAACAGGTTGTTACCAATGGCTTGCAGGCCGGCCGGGTTGATGAAGTCGGCGGTTTGCAGGTTGCCGATCACTTGCGNNGCCGGGTTACCCGGAACGGTGATGGATACGGTGCCGTCGCGACCGACCGTGAAGGTCTGCGCGTCGTTCGGAATGACGATGGCCGGTTCCAGGGCAAAGCCACTGGCGTTGACGANCTGGCCATTGGCGTCCAGGTGGAACGTGCCGTCACGGGTGTAGGTGGTGGTGCCGTCCGGTTGCAGGATCTGGAAGAAACCTTTGCCGTTGATGGCCATGTCNAGCGGCTGCTCGGTGGTCTGCAGGCTGCCGGCGGTGAAGTTTTTCTGAGTACCGACGATGCGCACACCGGTACCCAGTTGCAGGCCCGACGGCAGTTCGCTGTCCTGGGTCGACTGGGCACCTGGCTGGCGCTTGATCTGATAGAGCAAGTCCTGGAACTCGGCGCGGTCACGTTTGAAGCCCGTGGTCGACACGTTCGCCAAGTTGTTGGAAATGGTGGTCAGGTTAGTGTCCTGGGCGGACAAACCTGTTTTGGCAACCCATAGAGCCGGAAGCATTCGATTCTCCTCGTGCGCCTGTTTTACGGCGCGACGTTCTGATAATTAGCTGATCTGCAAGACCCGAGCCATGGCCTGGTCATCGTCTTTGGCGGTGTTCATCATCTTGATGTGCAGCTCGAACTGCTTCGACAANGNCAGCACCGAGGTCATCTCTTCCACGGCATTGACGTTGCTCGACTCAAGGAACCCGGACACCAGTTTGACGCCTGCATCGGCTTGCGCCGGCTTGCCGTCCTTGGTGTGGATCGAACCGTCCAGGCCTTTGGTCATGTTCTTGAGGTCCGGCTGGACCAGCTTGATGCGGTCCACTTCAGCCATCACCCGTGGGCCTTCGCCCATCGCGCGGATGCTGATGGTGCCGTCGGCACCCACTTCGATTTTCTGCTGGGGCGGCACGGCAATCGGGCCACCGTTGCCCATGATCGGCATGCCGTTGCCGGCACGCAGCACGCCCAACGCGTCGACGTTCATGCTGGCGCTGCGCACGTAGNTTTCGGCGCCATCGGGGGTCTGCACGGCGATCCAGCCATTGCCTTGCACCGCGACGTCGAGGTCCCGACCGGTTTCAACCAGCGAACCTGGCGAGAAGTCGGTGGCCGGACGCTCGGTCATGGCAAACGCCCGCGCCGGAAAGCTGTCACCAAACACCGGCATCGAACGCGCCTGCTCCAGGTCACGCTGGAAACCGTTGGTGGAAATGTTCGCCAGATTGTTGGCATGGGCCTTCTGCGCCAGTGCATTCTGGCTGGCGCCGGTCATTGCCACATAAAGGTACTTGTCCACGCTCTATCCTCTGCATGCCGGACGTTTGCCGCCCACCGCTGTACTGCTGAGCGATAAGCAATTTACAGACCAACTTTTTTCTGACGGCGCGAGGCCCGGCAAACAAAGGACTTGAGGGGTTTTGCGGAGATTGGGGAAATGTATCGGAGACGAAAAACCGGCGGTGTTATGCCGTTTGGTGGCAAGTGCCGGCCATTGCAGCCAACAGATTCCCCTGTGGCGAGGGAGCTTGCTCCCGCTGGGCTGCGAAGCAGCCCCAAAAAGATTGGTCGAGGCCTGACAGGGAGGTCGCACCGGATGGTTTTGCGGCCGCTTCG
The DNA here is from genome assembly GCF_002251635.1 of Pseudomonas mandelii. Lineage (GTDB taxonomy): Bacteria > Pseudomonadota > Gammaproteobacteria > Pseudomonadales > Pseudomonadaceae > Aquipseudomonas > Aquipseudomonas mandelii_B. Next base: position 12,336 of record NZ_NMOJ01000209.1, on the reverse strand, counting down.
CACCCGAGCGGGAGCAAGCTCCCTCGCCACAATAAAGTTATTGCAGGTGCTTATGCGCCGGGTTCTTTGCCGACTTCATACTCGCGCAATTTATTGGCAATGGTCGTATGGGAAACCCCCAGCCGCTTGCCCAGCTGCCGACTGCTCGGGTGCTCGGAATACAACCGCTCCAGTACCGCTTTCTCAAAGCGCCCGACAATCGCATCCAGCCCACCTTCGAGGGAAAAATCGCCAAGCGGCTGACGCACCCTGTAATCCGGCAAGCGAATATGCTCCGCCTTGACGGTGCCGCCCTCGCATAACGACACTGCCTGAAACAGCACGTTTTCCAACTGCCGCACATTACCCGGCCAATGGTAATGACTGAGCCGATCCATTGCCGCCGGTGCCAACCTGGGCAGTGGGCAGCCAATCTGCCGGCTGGCCTGATCGAGGAAGTGCTCCACCAGCGGCGTCAAACCGTCGAGGCATTCACGCAGCGGCGGGATGTGCAGCGACAGCACGTTCAAGCGGTGATACAGATCCTGGCGAAACTCGCCCCGGGCGCACAGCTCGGACAAATCGACCTGGGTGGCGCAGATCACCCGCACATCCAGATACACCTCCTCATCACTGCCCACCCGGCGGAAGCAACCGTCCTGCAGAAAACGCAGCAACTTCACCTGCAACCGCGCGCTCATTTCTCCCACACCATCGAGAAACAACGTACCGCCCGCCGTCAGTTCCAGCAGCCCGAGCTTGCCTTCCGCGCGCGCGCCTTCAAAGGCACCCGGGCCATAACCNAACAGCTCGGTCTCAGCCATCGACTCTGGCAGCCCGGCGCAGTTAAGCGCCATCAACGGCGATTGCCCGCGCGGGCTGGCCAGGTGACAGGCGCGCGCCAGTAACTCTTTGCCGGTGCCGGTTTCGCCTTCTATTAATAGAGGCGCATCCAGGGGCGCCATGCGCCGTGCCTCACGAACCACCGCCGCCATGACCCTGGAGCTCTGGAAAATACTGTCGAAGCCGCGCAGTTCCTGCTTGCGCACATTGTAGATACGCTCACCGACGCGGTCGGCGCGGTGCAGGGTCAGCACTGCGCCGGCCATGGCTTCGCTGTCATCGTGCTCGGAGGATTGCAGCGGCGCGATGTCCGCCAGGAATACGTCGCCCTTGACCTTGACCCGCAAGCCATTGATCCGCGACTTGCTCGCGCGCACCAGCTCCGGCAGATCGAAGTCCTCGGCATAACGCGACAACGGAATCCCCGGCACCTCGTCGACCCGCACCCCAAGCAACTGCGCCGCCGCACGGTTGGCGGCGACGATGGAGCCGCCCATGTCGATGGAGAGCACCGGAAACTCCAGCGCACCGAGCAACGCATTGAGCTCCATATGCCGACGCTCGCTGGGCATCAGCCCTACTCGCTTGACGCCAAACACCCCGGCAATCGCCTCGAATTTCGGGCGCAATGCCTGGAACTGCATGTTCACCAAATTGGGGCAGTGCAGGTAAATCGCATTGCCATGCTCACCGCCGACCTCGCCGCGAGCGACGTTGATCCCGTACTCGACCAGCAAGTTGAGAATGTCGCGCAAGATGCCGATGCGGTTCTGGCAGTGGACTTTGATACGCATATAAAGGCCCGAAAAACGGTGAATGGGTTGGATGCCTGAGGTGAAACCTGCGGGAGCGAGCCTGCTCGCGATGAGGGTGTGTCAGGCGAGATTAATTTGCCTGACACACCCTCATCGCGAGCAGGCTCGCTCCCACAGGATATTCGCAGTGCCGAGCCGCCCAGATAGTCGTCAAGATTATGTGACACCTGTGCGCCATTTCAAACCCGAAAATCTCAATAGCTGCGCCACAGGCGCTAATCCGTAACGAATACTTTACGATAATTGGCGAATTTTCCTACGACGAGATCGGATCACCTGCTGCAACGCCGCACACCTTGGGGTATTTCTAAGTCCATAGCAGCACATAACAAGAACGAAATCCCCTTGCAGGAGAGCAGCATGAAGCAGACGCAGTACGTGGCCCGCGAGCCCGATGCGCAAGGTTTTATCCACTACCCGCCCGAAGAACACGCGGTGTGGAACACCCTGATTACTCGTCAGCTGAAAGTCATCGAAGGTCGCGCCTGCCAGGAATACCTGGACGGCATTGACAAGCTCGGCCTGCCCCTGGACCGCATTCCGCAACTGGGTGAAATCAACAAAGTGCTGGCCGAGACCACCGGCTGGCAAGTCGCCCGCGTGCCGGCGCTGATCCCCTTCCAGACCTTCTTCGAATTGCTCGCCAGCAAACAGTTTCCCGTGGCGACCTTTATTCGTACCCGTGAAGAACTGGACTACCTGCAAGAGCCGGACATTTTCCACGAGATCTTCGGCCACTGCCCGCTGCTGACCAACCCCTGGTTTGCCGAATTCACCCACACCTACGGCAAGCTCGGCCTGGCAGCGACCAAGGAGCAACGGGTGTACCTGGCGCGCCTGTACTGGATGACCATCGAGTTTGGCCTGGTNGATACAGCAGAAGGCCTGCGCATTTACGGCGGCGGTATCCTCTCCTCGCCGAAAGAAACCGTTTACTGCCTGTCGGATGAACCTGAGCATCAGGCCTTCGATCCGCTGGAATGCATGCGCACGCCGTACCGCATCGACATCCTGCAGCCGCTGTACTTTGTTCTGCCGAACCTCAAGCGTCTGTTTGATGTGGCTCATGAAGACATCATGGCCATGGTCAAGCAAGGCATGCAGCTCGGTTTGCACGCGCCTAAATTTCCACCCAAAAAAGCCGCGTGATCCGCAGCTTTTAGAATCAAGTGAGCCTGTCAGGACACGACGCTTTGCTATAGCGTGGTGAAACTGACGGCCGATTTCCAATCATTCGATTTCAGGAACCCATCATGTCCACCTTGAACCAAGCCCACTGCGAAGCCTGCCGCGCCGACGCCCCGCAAGTCAGCGACGAAGAGCTGCCGGTACTGATCAAGCAGATTCCCGACTGGAACATCGAAGTCCGCGACGGCGTGATGCAGCTGGAAAAAGTGTTCCTGTTCAAGAATTTCAAATTCGCCCTGGCCTTTACCAACGCCATGGGTGAAATCTCCGAAGCCGAAGGCCACCACCCAGGCTTGCTCACCGAGTGGGGCAAAGTCACCGTGACCTGGTGGAGCCACTCGATCAAGGGCCTGCACCGCAACGACTTCATCATGGCCGCGCGCACCGACGAAGTGGCCAAGGACGCCGAGGGCCGCAANTAATGCATTTCGACGCCATAGGTCGAGTTCCCGGCGACCCGATTCTCGGCCTGATGGAGGCCTATGCGCAGGACCCAAACCCGCGCAAATTCGACCTTGGCGTGGGCGTCTATAAGGATGCCCAGGGCCTGACGCCGATTCCCCAGTCCGTGAAGCTCGCCGAGCAGCGCCTGGTGGATCGTCAGACCACCAAGACCTACATCGGCGGTCACGGCGAACCGGCGTTCGGCAAGGCGATCAATGAGCTTGTGCTGGGTGTCGACTCCCCGCTGATCGCCGAACAACGGGCCGGCGCGACCCAAACCCCGGGTGGCACCGGCGCGCTGCGCTTGAGCGCCGACTTCATCGCCCAGTGCCTGCCGGGCCGTGGTGTATGGCTGAGCAACCCGACCTGGCCGATCCACGAAACCATCTTCGCCAAGGCCGGCCTCAAGGTCAGTCATTACCCCTACGTCGGCAGCGACAACCGCCTCGACGTCGAAGCCATGCTCACCGTCCTCAAGGAAGCCCCGAAGGGCGATGTAGTGTTGCTGCACGCCTGCTGCCACAACCCGACCGGTTTCGATCTGTCCCATGACGATTGGCGCCGCGTGCTGGACGTGGTGCGCAGCCGCGACCTGGTGCCGCTGATTGACTTCGCGTACCAGGGTTTCGGCGATGGCCTGGAACAGGATGCNTGGGCGGTACGGCTGCTGGCAGCCGAGCTGCCGGAAGTGCTGATCACCAGTTCCTGCTCGAAGAACTTCGGCCTGTATCGCGATCGCACCGGTGCGCTGATTGTCTGCGCGAAAACCGCTGAGAAGCTGGTGGATATCCGCAGCCAACTGGCGAACATCGCCCGCAACCTGTGGTCGACGCCGCCGGATCATGGTGCTGCCGTAGTCGCGACGATTCTTGGCGATCCCGAGTTGAAAAGCCTCTGGGCCGACGAAGTGGAAGCCATGCGTTTGCGCATCGCTCAACTGCGCAGCGGCTTGGTGGAAGCGCTTGAACCCCACGGTTTGCGTGAACGTTTTGCGCATATCGGTGTGCAACGCGGGATGTTTTCCTACACCGGCCTGTCGCCGGCGCAAGTGAAACAGCTTCGTGATCATCACAGCGTGTACATGGTCGGCACCGGCCGGGCGAACGTGGCCGGGATCGACGCAACCCGCCTTGATCTGCTGGCCGAGGCCATCGCCGAAGTCTGCAAATAACCTCAAGCCCTGAACATTTCCTTTGTGGGAGCGGGCTTGCTCGCGANNNGGCTTGCTCGCGAATGCGGTGTGTCAGTCAACTTATTTGTAACTGACACACCGCTTTCGCGAGCAAGCCCGCTCCCACATTTGATTGGGTTCAGCTTCCAAGATCAGGTCGGCTGTCAGGCCGCCTCGGTTTTGCTTTTGATCTAACCACTCAGGTCGGCTACTAGGCCCGGGCGGCGTTCCGACGAAGGCGTTCGTCAAAGCAACCCATCACTCTCAGGCAACTCATACTCCGCCGCGACCTTCCCCGCCTTCCCCGGCTTGCTCAGGGTCGGCTCCTTCTCCAGACACTCCACCAGATAATCAATGAACACCCGCAGTTTCGGTGGCAAATAGCGCGTCGGCGAATGCAGCAACCAGGCGCCGCCATGGTAGGACGCGAGGAAGGTCCAGTCCGGCAACACCTGCACAATCAACCCCTGCTCCAGCGCATAACGCGCCGTGAAATACGGCAGGCTGCCAATCCCGATGTGCTGCAACACCGCCCCCAACCGCACGCCGGTGTGATTGGCCGCATACCGCCCACGTACACCGACCGTCACAGCCTTGCTGCCTTTCTTGAATTTCCAGCGCGCATCGCTCGGGGTTTCACCCAGATAGATGCAGCTGTGGTTGAGCAAGTCGTGGGGGTGCGTCGGCGTGCCATGTTCGGCGAGGTATTGCGGTGTAGCGCAGAGCAAATGGTCGATGGTCAGCAACTGCCGCCCGACCAACCCGGCGGGTGGTCGATCGGTAATGCGAATCGCCAGATCAACGTTGTCGTCGATCAGATCCACCTGGCGATCCTCAAGCAACAGTTCCACATCCACTTTGGGATAACGGCGCAAAAATTCCGGCATATGCGGGTGAATCACAAATCGACCGACCGCCTTGGGCACGCTGACCCGAACCAGCCCTTCCGCTTCATGGGTGAACTGCCCGCTGATTTCCATCACGGACTTGGCCGCACTGACCATCTCCTGGCAGCGCTTGAACACCTCTTCNCCACCGTCGCTCAAGCGCAACTTGCGTGTGGTTCGCTGCAGCAGACGCGTGGCCAACGCTTTTTCCAGACGCGAAATACTGCGACTCACCGCCGAGGGTGAAGAACCCAATTGACGGGCGGCTTCGGAAAAGCTGCCGGTTTCCACCACTTTGACGAAAATCGCCATTTCACCCAGCAACGGTAGCGGTAGATTTATGCTCACAGCGCAACAGTCCTTTGATGTTTGAACGGATTATCACGCAATTCCACGCTTCATATAATAAAAAGAGAAACTTTAATGAGGACATGGAATATGACGCTTCGCCTCTTTTTCCATAGTGATGACCTCAAGGCCAATGTGGAAGTCCTGGATTGCACGCCCCAGGAAAGCGAGTTTGCGGTGGTGCTGCGCGCGACGTTGTTTCACCCCCAGGGTGGCGGTCAGCCTTGCGATACCGGCTGGATCGGCGAAAGCCAGGTGCTGCGCGTGGTCCAGGACCCGGACCGAATCATTCATTTTGTCGACCAGCCAGTAAAACTCGGCATGACCCAGATCCGGATCGACGAGCAACGCCGCCGGTTCAATTCGCGCATGCATTCGGCCGGCCACCTGATCGGCCATTTTGTCCAGGCACTGGGCTGGATGCCGGTCAAGGCTCATCACTGGCCGGGCGAAGGACGCGTGCAATTCAAACCGGTGGAGTCGGCAAAAGAGGTGGACGCCGAGATGATTCAGCACGGCATCGAGCAATGGGTCGCCCATGACCTGCCGCGCCTGACATCGATGCGCGAAGGCGCCCGGGAAATTGGTTTTGGTGAACTGCCCGCCTACGGCTGCGGCGGCACACATGTACGTAGCCTGAAGGATTTGGGCACGGTCACGATTGCTTCCCTTTCGCTGAAAAAGGGAATGCTGTCAGTCCACTACAGCGTGGATTGAGCTTTTGGGCGATGCCGCCCCCGGCATCGCTTGACGCCCGGGGGAGCCCGCACTCGCGGGCTCTGTTGACTATCTGATAGATGGACCTAAGACATGATGCTTGACGTCGAGCGTCTCGATGAGACGTGCATAAAAAAACTGGCCAACGAAGAAGTCCTCGCCATCCGCGTCAAAGGCCTGTTGCCCCAGCCGCTGGCGATTCAGATTGGTGACAAGATCCTCGCCCCGGGTTTTGAAGGCTATATCAATGCACCGAGCATCGGTCGCATCGGCATGGCGTTTTATGAGGCGGAAAACCAGCCACTGCTGATCGAAGATTATTTCGAGCATGCCTCGCGCAACATCGCGGAGTTGCGCAAACGTTGCGCGCCCTATTCTTCCCCGGTCGACACCCTGCGCTGCATGCTCGATGAGTCCTGGCCGGCGGGTGCGCACCTGGAAAATCTCTACGGCCGCAAGATGTATGTCGGGCTGTCCCGCGTGGTGAAACCAGGGGTGTGCTTCCTGGCCCATCACGACATTTTCGCCAAGGATGCCCCCGACAGTTATCAGGCCAGAAGCCTGGAAGCGCAGTTCGCCTGCAATGTTTACCTGAACATGCCCACTGAGGGTGGCGCCTTGCAGATGTGGGACCACGATATTTCTTCAGATCAATTCGACGAGATGCGTGGCGACAACTACGGCATCGATCCGGCCCTGCTCGGAACACCAACCTTGGAGATTCGTCCTGAGCCGGGTGATTTCATCATGTTCAATTCGCGCTGCATGCACTCGGTGACACCGGGCGTGGCGGATCCGCGATTGAGCCTTTCGTTCTTTGTCGGCTATCGCGGCAATGCTTCACCCCTTACTTTCTGGAGTTGAAATGCTTTCGAATTACCTGGGCGAGTTCCTGGCGCTGGCGACTATTCACTTTCTGGCTGTGGTCGCACCGGGACCGGACTTCGCTGTGACCATCCGCCAAAGTGTGCGTTTCGGCCGGCTGGTCGGGATCTGCACGGCGCTGGGCATCGGTGCGGGGATTTCCGTGCACGTGCTTTACACCCTGCTCGGGGTCGGCGCGTTGATGCACACAACGCCCTGGTTACTGACGGTGGCCAAGGTGGTGGGCGGCGCTTACATTTTGTACCTCGGTGTCAGTCTGCTGCGCAGTAAACCCAAATCCGCGCTTGAGGGTGACAAAATTGCCGAAGAGCCGGTCGTCCAGCAAACGCTGCTGAAGGCGTTCACCACCGGTTTTCTGACCAACGCGACCAACCCCAAGGCGACGCTGTTTTTCCTGGCAATTTTCACCACGCTCATCAGCGCCACGACACCCTTGAAGATCCAGGCGCTTTATGGGGCCTGGATGTGTTTTGTGAACGCGCTGTGGTTCGTGATCGTCGCGCTGTTCTTTTCCAGCGCCCGGGTGCGATTGCTGTTCATGCGCATGGGGCATTGGTTCGAACGCACCATGGGGGTGATTCTGATCCTGTTCGCCGGGCGTTTGATTCTGTCGATGTAAAACCTGCGCCCACGCAAAAGGCCCGCTCAGTCTGACTGACGGGCCTTTTTCGTTTCTGCGCCGCTTTTGCATTACTGTGCGACAGATCCCACATCAGGGACTCCCGTAACACTCCGTTACAGTGTTAGCTTGGAAACGTTTCTGTCTCATCGATCAGAAACTTCTCACCCACTGCCTGCAAAGGAATGCCCACAGCAATGAATTTCTCACTCAAGCACCTGGCTGCGTCAACCCTGATACTGGCCAGCCTTTCGTCGTTCACCCTGACAGCGCAGGCCAACATCACCCCGCAACAGAGTGCGGCGATCCTCAAGACGTTCAGTGACGCATCGGTAACGGATTTCAGGCAATTCCTGGGAGGCCTGGCCAAGAGCGATCTCGGCAAAACCGCCGACCTCGCCCCCGCCATCAGTGCCTTCCTCGACAACAAGACCCTTACTCCAGACCAGCAGAACGAAATCCATCGCCTGCTTGGGCTCTACGCACGGGTGAAATACGGCAGCGCTGCTACCGAGACCCTGCGCGAGCTGGTGGCCATCCCGACCTTCCGCGTCGAGGGCGTTGACCAGCATGACAATCCCGAATTCATCAAGATCGCCGAGAAGATNNAGNGCCTGGCCAAGGCCTTCAACCTGAACTTCCGCAACATCGACAACCGCGTCTATGAAATCTCCCTTGAGGGCAGCAGCGACGAAGTCGTGGGCATTCATGCACATGCCGATGTGGTGCCCGTAACGCCGGAGAATTGGGTCCTGAAAGATGGCACCAAACTTGATCCGTTCAAGGTCACCCTGATCGGCGACCGTATGTATGGCCGGGGCACCGAGGATGACAAGAACGGTATCGTGGTAGCCATGTATGCAATGAAGGTCATCAAGGAAGAGAAGCTGCCGCTGGCGCGCAACTTCAAACTGCTGGTCGATACCACCGAAGAAACCACCGGCGACGCCATCCCTTATTACTTCGAACACAATCCGACACCCAACTACAACCTGGCGCTGGACGGCGGCTACCCGGTGGTGATTGCCGAGAAAGGCTACGGCACCGTCATGGCGACGTTCCCGGTGCGCAAGGGTGAAGGCAAAGGCGCGGAAATCATCGCGATGACCGGCGGCATGGCCACCAACCAGATCCCGTCGACATCGGTCGTCACCCTTTTGAGTGAGAAGCCTGCCGAATTGGCCGCCAGCCTGCAGAAGGCCGGCGCCGATTATGCCAAAAGCAATGGCGGCAACTTCGACGTCACCGCCAAGGTTGAGGGCAAGGACGTCAAATTGACGGTCACCGGCGTTTCCGCCCACTCCTCCGAGCCCGAATCCGGCGTCAACCCGGTGTCGAGAATGCTGGGCTTCATCAATAGCCTGGAGGGCAAGGTTGCGCTCAAGCACAACCACATTACCGATGCCGCACGTTACGCCGCTGACAACTGGGGCCTGGATTACCTGGGTGGCAAATTGGGGGTCGGTTTTTCCGATGCCTTCATGGGACCGCTGACCGCTTCGCTGACCTATGTCGGGATGGACGATAAAGCCTTCAAGCTCGCAGTCAACCTGCGGGTGCCGAAGGGCAAGTCGCCGGAAACGCTCAAGACCGAAATCGCCGACAAGCTTGATGCCTGGAGCAAGAAGACCCACGTCGCGGTGGCCTTCACCTACTCAGTCGCCGAGCCGATGTACCGCAACCCTGAAGGTGAATGGGTGAAGGCCTTGTTGGCCGTGGCCAGCGAAAACCTGGGCATGGAACACAAGTTCGGCACTTCGGCCGGCGCCACCTCCGTGCATGAACTGCCCAATGGCGTGCAATTCGGCCTGGCGCGGCCGGAGGTCAAATACACCGGGCATACGGACGGTGAATTCAAGACGGTCGACCAGTTCCTGCTGGACCTGCAGATCGTGACGGAAATGATGGGGCGGATCGGGCAGTTGCCGAAACTCTGATCGCTTTTTCGGACCTGCTGTTGTGGCGGGTCCGACGCGTTGATTTTGATACCCACAAAAAAAGGACCTCAACAAGGTCCTTTTTTATAAATGACACACAAACAAAAACGCCGCTCATTGCTGAGCGGCGTTTTTGTTAAATATGGAGCGGGAAACGAGACTCGAACTCGCGACCCCGACCTTGGCAAGGTCGTGCTCTACCAACTGAGCTATTCCCGCAAATGGCGTCCCCTAGGGGACTCGAACCCCTGTTACCGCCGTGAAAGGGCGGTGTCCTAGGCCACTAGACGAAGGGGACACACGTACAACATTCACTCCCTACCGCATTCCGCTGTGTGCTTTACGCTGTAAGTGGCGCGCATTCTATGGATGGATTGAAAGGTCGTCAACCCCCAAGGATAAATTTATTTAAATCAATGACTTCGCCCCGCTTTCAGGCGCGATTCAGGCTTTTACGCCTCCCGACCTTTGGCGACTATATTCTGGCAACGACCAAGACGTTATAGTCCGCCGCCGAAGATGATGGCAATCTGAACCATAGTCGCCAGCATTTATATAAGTCGAACCCCGGCCGATATAAAGATAGCCAGAACCGATTCAACTCGTCGAGCGGTCCTATGCGCCCAAATGCCAAGCCACTACACTCGATNACAAACCCTATAAAGAGGTCACACCGGTGACACCACTCATGATCACCCTGCTGGTAGTAGCCGGGATCGTAATACTGATCGCCATTGGCTACATGAACCACATGGTGGAAAACAACAAACTGGAAAAGGCCCGTACCAAGGTTGAACTCAACGACCGCCTGCGTCGCTGCGGCGAAATCACCGAGACGTTCCCCGGTCAGCTGATGACACCCGGGCTCAAGCTGCTGCTGACCCGCCTGGAACTCAATGTCTGCAAGCGTTTGCTCAACCTGGAAAAAACCAGTTCCAACCTGAGGGCCCGGATTACCGAACTCGAAGCCCTGGCCGCGCAAGGCGAATCGATCCCGGTCAACAACCCGCCGGCACCGATCCAGACCGAAGCCAAGGCCAAGGATGTGCGTTTCCTGTTGGAAGCCCTGCACGGNCAAGTCACCCGTGCCGCCCAGGACGGNTTCCTGCCGACCAACGAAGCCAAGCGCTGGATCAAGGAAATTCGCCATATTCTCGTGCTGCTGCACATCGAGTTCTTCAACAACCTCGGCCAGCACGCCCTGCAACAAAACCAGCCAGGCCAGGCCCGCCTCGCCTTCGAACGCGGCGTGCAATACCTGCGTAAACAGCAGGAACCGCAGGTCTATGCCGAACAGCTCGAATACCTGGAAAAACTCCTGGCCCGTGCCAACGCCATGGTGATGGACAAAATCGCGGCGGTTGAAAGCGAAGCGAACCAATTGAACGTAGGCCTCAAAGACGTCGAGGCGGATGCGGACTGGAAGAAGAAAGTGATCTACGACTGATCGGAAGAAGCAAAGAAGCCACCGCGAGGTGGCTTTTTTTTGGGTCGGGTTTGGTGGGTGAGTACTGCCGGGGAAGATAGGTTGAGTCTCAAAAAGGTTTGCAGTCCANCCAGATCCCACAGGGAATGATGTACATCTGCAAGTGATTGGTCGGCTGTCAGGCCGCCATCGCGGGCAAGCCAGCTCCTACAAGGGGTTCGGTGAACACGCTTCGCTCCTCACCACTCAATAGGCCGAGCGTTAGCTCGCCTGCTTTTGATTTTGATCTGCCCGCCCCGTCGGGAGGCTGAGTGGAGTGTTCATCTGCAAGTCATTGGTCGGCTGTCAGGTCGCCTTCGCGGGCAAGCCTCGCTCCTACAAGGGGTTCGCTGTACACGCTTCGCTCTTCACCACTCATCAGGCCGAGCGTTAGCTCGCCAGCAGCTTGGTCGTCATCGCTGGCAGGCCAGCTCCTACAGGGTCAGGTGTTCACCTGCAAGTCATTGGTCGGCTGTCAGGTCGCCTTCGCGGGCAAGCCTCGCTCCTACCTCGCTCCCACAGTGGAATGATTTGTACCTGCAAGAAACTGGTCGGCTGTGAGGCCGTCATCGCAGCGATGCGGCGACCCGACAAGCCAGCTCCCATAGGGTTCGGTGTCCACCTGCAAGAGATTGGTCGGCTGTCAGGCCGCCATCACGAGCAGGCTCACTCCCACAAAAAGCAGATCGGCATACGGCTTTTGCTTTTCACCACTCATCAGGCCGAGCGTTAGCTCGCCTGCAGCTCTTGATCTTGATCCACCCGCCCCTTTCGGGAGGCTGAGTGGAGGTGTTCATCCGGGGAGTGGCGCGCAGCGCCGTTCGACGCAGTCGAACACGCTGCATGTAGGTCGTCGCGAAGCAGACCGGAGGGCAGTGTCCCCGGATGGATACCGGAGCGAGGGAACGCCGAGCCTAGGCGAGGGGCCGGACGTTTGGGGCGAGCCTTTTTGGGTACTTTTTTGGCGTTTGAAAAAAGTGCCTCGCCGTAAGGGCGAAACCGCCAGCAGCCGTTACCGCAGAAATGGATATATACCCC
>NZ_NMOJ01000208.1 GCF_002251635.1 Pseudomonas mandelii | reverse complement strand
CATGAAAGAGATAGGTCGGCTATCAGGCCGCCATCGCGAGCAGGCTCACCCCCACATTAGATCTGTGCACATACGCAGGGAGACAGATCAGAGCCTGAAGTGCCCGACCATCCCCTTCAACTCAACCCCCAACTGCGCCAGCTCAATGCTCGACGCCGCATTCCCACGCATCGCCAACGAAGACTGATCCGCACTCGCACGAATACTCGTCACACTGCGATTAATCTCCTCAGCCACCGAGCTTTGTTCTTCGGCCGCCGCCGCAATCTGCTGGTTCATCTGTTGGATCAATGACACTGCGGCGGCGATGCTGCCCAACGCACTCTCGGTCTGCAACGCGTCACTTACCGCCAGCTTCACCAGCTCACCACTGTTCTGAATCTGCTGCACCGACGACTGCGCCGCCGAACGCAAGGCGCTCACCAGACGCTCAATTTCCTCGGTCGATTGCTGTGTGCGCTTGGCCAACGCCCGAACCTCATCCGCCACGACCGCGAATCCCCTGCCCTGCTCGCCGGCCCGTGCCGCCTCGATCGCCGCATTGAGCGCCAACAGGTTGGTTTGCTCGGCGACACTCTTGATCACACTGAGTACCGTGCCGATGTTCTGGATTTCCGCACTCAGGCTTTCGATGCTCGAACTGGCCGACGTCGCCGAGTCCGCCAGCTGTTCGATCCGCGCCATGCTCTGACGCACTACCTGCTGGCCACTTTCCACCTTACCGTCCGCCGTTTGCGCAGCCTGAGCGGCTTCCTCCGCGTTACGCGCCACATCGTGCACCGTCGCCGTCATCTGNTTCATCGCCGTGGCGACTTGCTCGGTCTCTTCCTTCTGGCTGCTGACTTCAACATTGGTTTGCTCGGTGACGCNGGACAACGANTGCGCCGAGCTGGCCAATTGCTCAATCCCCGCCTGCAAACCGCTGACGATGGTGCTCAGCCCCGCACCCATCTGTTGCATGGCCTGCATCAACTGGCCGATCTCGTCACGGCGCGTCACTTCAACCGTCGCACTCAAATCACCCGCGGCGATCTGTTGTGCGACACGAATCACACTGCGCAGCGGCGCCACGATCAATCGGGTTATGACCCACGCCGCGATCAACCCGACCAGCAACGCCAGAGCCGAAGAGCCGATGATCAGCATCGAGTTCTTCTTCAATTCGGCCTGCATCGACTGGTCCTCGGCGACATACGCCTGATCGACCCGTTCCACCACTTGGGCAGCACGCTGGTGCAGTTGCTCATAGACGGTTTTTTCCTGGGCCAGGAGATCGGTGTACTCGGTCAGTTTCTCGCTGAAACTGGTGATGTGACCCGCCACTTCATTGAGGACAGTCTGATAGCCCTCATCCTTGACTGTGGTTTTCAACTGCTCGGCCTGAACCTGCGCCTGATCGGCCTGCTCGATCTTGCCCTGGCCTTTGTCGGCATCCGCCTTGCGGCTCTGATCCAGGCGCACCCGCGCTTCATTCATGGCTTGCAGCATCAACCGCGACACCTGGCTGACCTGATTGGCTTGCTCGATGAACTGCCCTCCGTCCTTGCCTTCGGACTCCTTCAAGGTATAGGCGCCATCGTCGGCAAGCCCTGCTTGCAGGACGTCCAGGTTATTGGCCACGCTGGAGACCGACCAACTGGCCATCTCCAGGGCCAGGTCCTTGGCCTGACTTAATGAGACGAACTCGTCGAACGCCTTGCGATAAGCCCCCAGGGATTGCTCGACGTCATTCATCACTGGCACGTTGGCCGGTGACGCAGCCTTGAGCTGCGTCGCCAAGGCGATCAGGCCATCCACGCCCTGGTGCAGGGCATCGACGGTTTTCGGGTTGCCGTGCAAGGCGTACTCCTGCTCAAGCAGTCGCACCTTGAGCAAACCGCTGTTGAGCGACGACATCTGCTTGAGCCCGTCGAAGCGATGACTGATGGTTTGCAGGGACCAAACGCCGATGGCTGCCACCAGGGCCGTCAGCAGCAGCACCAAGACAAACCCGACACCCATTTTTTTTGCCATACCGAGGTTGGCAAAACGTCCTTGCACGGCCGAAATCATTGCACTTAGTCCCCTGACATAGTCTGTTGACGCAGATTCGCAATGGGCATGGGCCAGCACAAGTCTCTGGCGTCGGAATAATGGCAAAAAGCTACGCCCACGTCGTTTTCAGAACGTTTTAGGTCGATTCGCAGCGGTTGCCTGAAAAAATGCCCGGGCACGAGGATCACAGGCATAAGCAACGTTGATGCGCTGCCAATCATTCGCCTGGCCGTCAGGACTGAAGGCTGTAGCAGAAGACAGCAGCACACCGAAACGCCGGGCCTGCTTGCGCACCTGAGCGTAGTCGCACATCCCCGATCGCGCCCAGATGAACAGGCCGCCAGCCGGCTTGCCGAAAACCTCCCACTCGGCGTCTTCGAGCACTTGCAAGGCCGCCTCTCTGTCCGTGTTCAAACGCTGGCGCTGACGCTGCACCAGTTTGCGGTACGCGCCGCTGGTCAACAGGCAAGTCAGCACCGACTCGCAGAACCTTGAGGCGCCCATGCTGCTGATCATCTTGACCTCGGCCAATCGCGATATGACCCCTTCACTGGCCACGACAAAGCCGACCCGCAATGAACTGCTGAGGGTTTTCGAGTAGCTGCCGATGTAGATCACGTTGTCATCGCCCCCCAATGCAGCGAGGCGCGTGCCAGGGCCGTAGTGCAAATCCGCATAGACGTCATCTTCAATCACCAACACGCCATGGGTCTTGGTCAATTGTAAAACCTGCTGCGCCACCGCAGGCGTCAGGCAGCTGCCCGTCGGGTTGTGGTAGAAACTGTTGATGAATAGCGCGCGGGGCCGGTGCTTTATCAAGAGTGCTTCCAGTTGCGCCGTGTCGGGCCCGCGCGGGGTACGCGGCACCTCGATCATCGTCACGCGGTGCAGCCTGAGCAGTTCAAACAACAGTGGATACCCCGGACTTTCCACCACCACGCAATCACCCGGCTTGAGCAGGGTGCGCACGATCAGGTCGAGCCCCTGACTGGCACCTGCAGTGGTCAGAATACGATTTTCGTCCACTTCGATACCGAGCCGTCCAAGGCGTTTGAGAATTTGCAGACGCAAGGCAGGCAGGCCTCGGGAGGTGCTGTAGTTGAACAATCCGGCCATGTCGGTACGGCTGACCTGACGAATCGCGTAGCTCAGGTCGTCAGTTTCGCGCCAGCTCTCCGGCAACCCGCCACAGCCCAGCTTAAGTTCGCCCGAGAAGCCTCCCTGTTTCAGTTCCGCTCCTTCGAACCAGAGGCAATCCTGTTGCCCCTGGGCGACCAGCGCTGGCGTGGCGACAATGAAACCGGCGCCATGACGCGACGCCAGCACACCTTGAGTCACCAGCCGCTCACAGGCTTCGACGACGCTGGACTGACTGAGCAGATTGACCCGCGCGATGTGCCGCGCAGAAGGTAAACGCGTCCCTGGCTGCGCCTCGCTCTGACGGAGCCAGACGGCCAACGCGTCGACGATTTGCTGTACGACTGGCACCAATGCCTGTCGATCGATTCTCAATTCCATGAGCAAGCAAACTCCTGTCCATTTGCGGGAAACAGTTAATCACAGGTCTGCTGGATCGGATGTGCGACAACGCCGCCAAAACCCTCGGTTCTAACCATTTGAAACACATTGGCCGCCGCCCTTCACGACACCATGAAAAAGCCCGCACGTATGCGGGCTTATTCCTACGAGGCAGGTCTTGATGGGTCAGAACGCAGTGACACCACCGTCCACTGCCAGCGAGTGACCGGTGGTAAACGCCGCGCCGTCGCTGCACAGGTACAGCACAGCGCTGGCGATTTCCTCAACTTTGCCAATACGCCCGACCGGGTGCATGGCGGCGGCAAATTCCGCCTTGCGCGGGTCAGCTTCATAGGCACGACGGAACATGTCAGTGTCGATCACCGCAGGGCAGACTGCGTTCACGCGAATCTTTTTCTTGGCGTATTCGATGGCCGCCGACTTGGTCAAGCCGATCACCGCGTGTTTCGACGCCGCGTAAATGCTCATCTTCGGCGCCGCACCAAGGCCCGCCACCGAAGCGGTGTTGACGATCGCCCCGCCGCCCTGGGCCAGCAACAGCGGTAACTGATACTTCATGCACAACCACACGCCCTTGACGTTGACGCCCATGATTGCATCGAACTCGTCCAGGGTGCCTTCAGCCAGTTTGCCTTTCTCGATCTCGATGCCGGCATTGTTGAAGGCGTAGTCCAGACGGCCGTAGGTATTCACCACCTCGTCCATCAGATTTTTTACATCGCTTTCCAGCGTGACGTTGCAACGCACGAAGGTCGCTTCGCCGCCTGCTGTACGAATCAGTGCCACAGTGCCTTCGCCCCCGGCCGTGTCCATGTCGGCCACCACCACTTTCAACCCTTCAGCGGCGAATGCCTGGGCGGTCGCGCGGCCAATACCGTTGGCAGCGCCGGTCACCACAGCGACCTGGCCGGAAAACGTCATGCTCATTGTTATGCCCTCAAAGAGAAGAATGCGGGGGATCGCGTGTTCCCAGTCTAGCCACAGGGGCGTGTGACACGGCAGCACTATCAGAAGCCCGGTTGAGTGACCATGAGTGGCAGTGATAGAACGGCGGGACTGACTATCACTGCACTGGATCGACGTGCATTCGCCGCATCAGCCAAACTTGCGGCATCGATCATGAAGGTCTATCAACAAAGCTTCATTCATCTTGAGTGCCTGTCATGACAACCCAGACCAATCGCCAGTTCCTGCTCGCCAAACGTCCGGTGGGCGCGGCGACCCGCGAGACCTTTACCTATCAAGAAGTGCCAGTCGGCACGCCTGGAGACGGGCAAGTGCTGGTGCACAACGAATACCTGTCGCTGGACCCGGCCATGCGTGGCTGGATGAATGAGGGCAAGTCGTACATTCCGCCGGTAGGCATTGGTGAAGTAATGCGGGCGTTGGGCGTAGGCAAAGTCGTTGCCTCGAACAATCCTGGGTTTGCGGTCGGCGATTATGTAAATGGCGCGCTGGGCGTACAGGATTATTTCCTTGGCGAGCCACGGGGTTTCTACAAGGTCGACCCTAAACTCGCCCCGCTGCCCCGTTACCTGTCCGCGCTGGGCATGACCGGGATGACCGCCTACTTCGCACTGCTCGATGTCGGCGCACCGAAGGAAGGTGACACCGTGGTGNTTTCCGGCGCCGCCGGTGCGGTCGGCAGCATTGCCGGGCAGATTGCCAAGATCAAAGGCTGCCGCGTGGTGGGCATCGCCGGGGGAGCCGACAAGTGCAAGTTCCTGGTGGATGAACTGGGCTTCGACGCAGCCATCGACTACAAAAACGAAGACGTACCCGCCGCCCTCAAGCGCGAATGCCCCAAAGGCGTGGACGTGTATTTCGATAACGTCGGCGGCGATATTCTCGACGCTGTGCTCAGCCGCCTGGCCATGAAAGCGCGAGTGGTGATTTGTGGCGCCATCAGCCAGTACAACAACAAAGAAGCGGTCAAAGGCCCGGCCAACTACCTGTCGTTGCTGGTCAACCGCGCGCGAATGGAAGGCTTCGTGGTGATGGACTACGCCGCGCACTTNGCNGCGGCCGGCCAGGAAATGGCCGGCTGGATGGCGCAGGGCAAGCTCAAGAGCAAGGAAGACATTGTCGAGGGGCTGGAGACGTTCCCGGAGACGNTGATGAAGTTGTTCAGCGGCGAGAATTTCGGGAAGTTGGTGTTGAAGGTCTGACCCTGATCTGACGACAACACAAACCCTGTGGGAGCGAGCT
>NZ_NMOJ01000207.1 GCF_002251635.1 Pseudomonas mandelii | reverse complement strand
GCTCGCTCCCACAGGTTGACCGCAAACCGGTCAGGCGATTTCGGCAACCACTGCCGCCAGCGCCTTCGCCGGGTCCGCCGCCTGGCTGATCGGGCGACCAATCACCAGGTAATCAGAACCGGCATCCAGCGCCTGACGCGGGGTCAGAATACGACGCTGGTCGTCCTGCGCACTGCCCGCCGGACGAATCCCCGGGGTCACCAGTTGCAGCGACGGGTGAGCCGTCTTCAAAGCCTGGGCTTCCAGGGCCGAGCACACCAGACCGTCCATCCCGGCTTTTTCCGCCAGTGCCGCCAGACGCAGCACCTGTTCCTGCGGCTCGATGTCCAGGCCGATACCGGCCAGGTCTTCGCGCTCCATGCTGGTCAGCACGGTGACACCAATCAACAGCGGTTTGGGGCCGCTGCGCTGCTCCAGCACTTCGCGGCAGGCGGTCATCATGCGCAGGCCGCCGGAGCAGTGCACATTGACCATCCACACGCCCATTTCGGCAGCGGCCTTGACCGCCATCGCGGTGGTGTTCGGGATGTCGTGGAACTTGAGGTCCAGGAACACTTCGAAACCCTTGTCACGCAAGGTGCCGACGATTTCCGAGGCGCAGCTGGTGAACAGTTCCTTACCGACTTTGACCCGGCACAGCTTAGGGTCCAACTGGTCAGCCAGCTTCAGTGCGGCGTCACGAGTGGGGTAATCCAGGGCGACGATGATAGGAGTCTGGCAGACGGACATTGGAATGGGCTCTCAGGCAAGTCGAAATCGGCGCGCATTGTAGCGGAACCAGCGCCACTGCGGGACCCGATGATTGGTAATTCGTCCCGAAGACTCCAGCAAGACTAGCCCCTGCGTCGATTGTGTCGAGTTCGATACACACACGACACGCCCACAACATCCTTGCTCACTACCCTCGGCAGCCGCAACACGTCCTTACAGCACTTCCAGCCTGCGGGCTGGACGCCTATGCTGGAACCACAACCTCGCAGCCCATCTTTGTGGTTGGCAGCCTACCTGGCAGATGAACGCACGCATGCACAGCACCCCAGCATCTCTGAACGACGATCAAAAAGCACCCGCTGACGACAAACGCTGGAGCATTCGCGCCCTGATCGTCGACGATGACATCCCGATCCGCGAACTGATGATCGACTACCTGGCCCGGTTCAACATTCACGCCAGCGGCGTCACCGATGGCGCTGCCATGCGCGTGGCATTGCAAGCGGAGCATTTCGACGTGGTGGTGCTCGACCTGATGCTGCCGGGCGAAGACGGCCTGTCGCTGTGTCGCTGGCTGCGCACTGAGTCGGACATCCCGATCCTGATGCTCACCGCCCGTTGCGAGCCCACCGATCGCATTATCGGCCTGGAACTGGGCGCCGATGACTACATGTCCAAGCCCTTCGAACCACGGGAACTGGTGGCGCGGATTCAAACCATTCTGCGTCGAGTGCGCGACGATCGCACCGAACAGCGTGCGAATATTCGCTTCGACAACTGGCGCCTGAACAGCGTACTACGGCAATTGATCGCTGCCGATGGCCTGGTAGTGCCGCTGTCCAACGCCGAGTTTCGGCTGTTGTGGGTGTTCATCGAACGTCCGCGCCGGGTGCTCAGCCGCGAACAGTTGCTGGATGCCGCCCGTGGTCGTTCCATCGAAGCGTTTGACCGCAGCATCGACCTGCTGGTCTCGCGCCTGCGCCAAAAGCTGGGGGATGACCCCAAAGCACCGCAATTGATCAAGACCGTACGTGGCGAAGGCTACCTGTTCGACGCTCGAGACATCGGCTGATGCGGGCGCGCTTCGATACGCTGTTCGGCCGCCTGTTTGGCGTGCTGCTGCTGGCGATCATCCTGGCGCACCTTTTGGCGTTTGCCTGGTTTCACCATTACGGCCCTCCCCCGCCTCCACCGCCGCCGGCGTTTTCCGAAGGCATGGACGGACAGCGCCCGCCGATGGACCCGCGTTTCGAAAACCGGCCTCCACGGCCGTGGTTTGGCGGCCCCTTGGTGCCGCTGACGTTCCAGTTTGTCTCGCTGATCATCGCTGCATGGTACGGCGCCAAACTGTTGAGCCGGCCGATCCAGCGGCTGAGCGACGCCGCCGAACGCTTGAGCGAAAACCTCGATAGCGCGCCACTGGATGAGTCCGGCCCACGGGAAGCCCGGCAAGCGGCCTACACCTTCAATTTGATGCAGAAACGCATTATCGAACAGGTGCAGCAGCGCTCGCGGATGCTCGGCGCGGTGTCCCACGACCTGCGCACGCCGCTCTCTCGACTCAAACTGCGGCTGGAGCAGATCGAGGACACCAAGCTGCAAGGCCAGATGCGCCAGGACCTGGACGACATGATCGGCATGCTCGATTCCACCCTGAGCTANNTGCACGAACAGCGCACCAGCGAAGCCGGGCAATGGATGGACGTGCAGGCGCTGGTGGAATCGTTGAGCGAAAACGCCCAGGACCAAGGGGCCGACGTCCAGGCCAGCGGCCACTGCGGGCCGCTGCAAGTGCAGCCGATGGCTTTGCGCTCGTGCATCAATAATCTGCTGGACAACGCCCTGCGCTATGCCGGGCACGCGCGGCTCACCCTCGAAGATAACCGTGAGCAACTGGTGATCCGCGTCATCGACCATGGCCCCGGCATTGAGGCGGACAAACGTGAGGCGGTGTTCGAGCCGTTCTTTCGTCTGGAAGGCTCACGCAACCGCAACTCNGGNGGCGTCGGCCTGGGCATGACCATTGCTCGCGAAGCGGCAGAACGGTTGGGCGGGCAGTTGAGCCTGGAAGAAACCCCCGGCGGCGGTCTCACCGCCGTCATCCGCCTGCCCCGATCCTGAGCCACACACCGCTCCCACAGGTATCAGGTCTGGCCTGATGACTGTGTGTACCGAACGGTACAAACATCCGCCTGCCCCGATCCTGAGCCACACACCGCTCCCACAGGTATCAGGTCTGGCCTGATGACTGTGTGTACCGAACGGTACAAACCTCACACACCCACGACACTTTGCCCCTTGACGCTGCATAAGCCGGTGCACCCGCCGGTTTTCCATTCCAGGGAGTGAGTCCAATGATCGGTAGCGTCAGCAATTACACGAGCTATACCAGCACCAGCAGCACCTCAACCAACAACGCCCGCAGCCAGCAATTCCAGAAAGAACTGTTCACCAAGCTCGACAGCAACAGCGACGGTGCGGTGGATCAGGGCGAACTTGAAAGCGCCCTGTCGCAGAAAACCGACAACGGCCTGCTGGTCAGTTTGAGCAAGCATTTCGGCGATCTGGACAGCGATGAGAGCGGCAGCTTGAGCAGCGAGGAAATGGCGGCAATGGCACCGCCGCCACCACCGCCGCATGACCAGGCACCCAACACCGAACTGGCCGACGCACTCATCAGCGCCATGGACGCCGACGGTGACGGCGCGATCAACAGCGACGAATTGAGCAACGGTCTGAACAACGCTGGCAGCAGTGCCGACAGTAAAGAAATCTTCTCGGCCCTGGACAAGAACCAGGACGGCACCGTCAGCAAGGACGAACTCGCCGCCAGCCTGACCCCGCCGCCACCGCCACCACAGCAGGTGTCCAGCGAAGAATTATTCAGCCAACTGGATACGGACAGCGATGGCAGCGTGACCGCCACCGAACTGAGCAGCGCGCTGCAGGCCAGCAACAGCACCTCATCGACCAGCACCGACACCAGCGCCGCGTTGCTCAAGGTGTTGGACAGTGACAGCAGCGGTGGGGTCAGCAGCGATGAACTGAACGCGGCGCTGCAAGCGGGTCGCGAGAACACCAGCGACAGCTCCACCGCTCAATTCAACGTCAATGAAGCGCTGAACAAAATGATCGCCAACCTGAGCAAGCAGTATTCGCTCGATAACGTGGCGACTGTGGGCAAATACCTGAACGTCGCGACCTGAACCAAGCGTTTAGTCTGACAAATCGCGTCGCCTGCTTCGCGNNNAACACCACTGGACCCTGTGGGAGCGGGCTTGCCCGCGAAGAGGCCATCAGCCTAAACATAAATCTTACGGCCGGCGGTCTTCTACCCGCGCATGGCTCTTGCTCCAGTCCGTCAACAGACTGTACGCAACCGCCAGCAACGTTGGCCCGATAAACAGCCCGATAAACCCAAACGCAATCAACCCGCCAAACACGCCCAACAGCACGATCACCAGCGGCAAGTTGCCGCCTCGGCTGATCAGGTACGGCTTGAGTACGTTGTCCACGCCGCTGATGATGAACGTGCCCCATACACCGAGGAANACCGCCATCCCGTACTCGCCTTTCCAGGCCAGCCACGCCGTGGCCGGAATCCACACCAACGGTGGCCCCATCGGAATCAGGCTGAGCAGGAAGGTGACGATGCCCAGCACCAGCGCGCCCGGCACGCCGGCGATCANGAAACCGATCAACGCCAGGACCGCCTGCGCGGCCGCTGTGCCGATCACCCCGTTCACCACCCGCTGCACCGTCCCGGCCACGAGTTCGATGTAATACCCGGCGCGATCGCCAATCAAGCGCTCCAGCAGCCCATGGACAAACGCCGCCAGCCGCGGCCCGTCGCGGTAGAAAAAAAACACGAACACCAGGCTCAGGGTCAGTTCGAGGATGCCGCCACCAATCTGCGCACTGCGCGCCAGCAGCCAGTTGCCGACCTGCCCCAGGTACGGCTTGATNNCCACCATCATCGCCGCGCCTTGCTGGTCGATGCTGTTCCAGATCACCACCAGCCGTTCACCCACCAAAGGAACACTCCCCAGCCAGGTCGGGGCCTCCGGCAGACCGTCCATCTGCACATCCTTGATGAGCGCCGTGGCATCACGCACGTGATCCGCCAGGTTAAACCCGAGCCAGACCAGCGGCACCGCCACCAGCAACATCCAGCATAGTGTCAGCATNAGTGCCGCCAGAGATTCCCGGCCGCCCAGCCAGCGAGTCAGCAAACGCATCAGCGGCCAGCTGGCGAACGCCAGCACCGCGCCCCAGAACAGCGCCGACCAGAATGGCGCCATCACCCAGAGGCTCGCGCCAAACAGCACCAGGAGCAGGATCTGCACCAACAGCCGATCGTTATTGAGCATGTAGGTTCTCGAAAAAATCAGTCAACAAAGAGCAGGCAAACGCGACAGCCGCGTTTGCCTGATGAAGCTTATCGCAACAGTTCGATGTGCAGGCCAGGGCTTTCGGCACTGCCGGCTTCCATTCGCGCCGCCCGCACGCCCTGCCCGATCAGCGCCTGGCGCCAGGCTTCGGCATTAGGCCCGGAAACACTGACCCGCAAGGTGGTGTCGAGGTTCAAACCGCGAGAAATCAGGCGCAGCCAGCTGGCATCAGGATCGGCGTTCAACTTGGGGAAATCGAGTTCACCGGTACTTTTCAGCTCTCGCAGCAAGGTCGCCGACGTCGGCAGCAAATCCCCCAGCGGCGCCGCAGCGTCGAACTGCTCGACGTGCAGGTAGGCTTTGCGATTGCCACGAGTGATGCTGTAAAGCGCCACCAACGTATTGTCCCGGGGTGCCGCGAGACGCAACAACAAGTACGCCTGTTGATCGTCGGCACCGTACAACTTGGCGTTGCCAAAGACATCATTGGCCCAGAGGCTGCTTTCACCGCAATCACGCGCCTGACACCAGAACAGCAAGCCGGCGCCCTGCGCCTGCAACGCTTCACGCGCGGCGGTGAAGGCGTCGGTTGACGAATGTTCCGGCGGCAACTCATAGGTCACCGATGTCGCCGTTCCCCGGGCGCTGACCTGGCCATCGAAGCGCAACTGGCCACTGATCTTACGGATCGAACCCAGCGGATAAATCCGCTCAAGCTCAACGCCGGGGCGATAGTCGACGATCTGCGCATCGGCCATGCGCGGCACGATCGGCAAGTCCTGACTGCCCGGGACATCGGCGGCAAATACCAAGGGACTGAAACAACACAGCGCCAACACCCTGAATGAACGCATGGATAGACTCATCGGATCAGCATGGCCTGGGCACCTTTAACGACACTGGCATCATCGATGCGCTCGGGCACCAGCAAACCACGCTGGACCGCCGGACGCGCTTCCATGGTTGCCATCCAGCGCTGCAAGGCCGGCAAACCGCCAACCTCGACACCGGACCACTCATGGCCACGCACCCACGGATAGGTGGCGATGTCGGCAATGCTGTACTCGCCCGCCAGAAACTCCACGGCTTGCAGGCGCGTGTCGAGTACTTCATAGAGGCGACGTGTCTCATGTTGATAGCGGTCGATGGCGCCCTGGAGTTTTTCCGGAAAGTAGCGGAAAAACACGTTGGCCTGGCCCTGCATAGGCCCGATTCCACCCATCTGGAACATCAGCCATTGCAGGACGACCGAGCGCCCCTTCGGATCCTGGGGCAGCAGTTTGCCGCTCAGCTCAGCGAGGTAAATCAGGATGGCGCCGGATTCGAACACGGCGAAATCGCCGTTGGCGCGGTCGACAATCGCCGGAATCCGGCCATTGGGATTGATCTTGAGGAAGTCCGGTGACTTCTGTTCCTTTTTGTCGAAACTCAAGGCGTGCACCGTGTAGGGCAGGCCGAGTTCCTCGAGCACGATAGAGACCTTGTGGCCATTCGGGGTCGCAGCGGTGTAGAGATCTATCATGGTTGTCTCCCATTTCAACCCGCCCAGCCTCGACAGTTGCCCGGCNCAAGTCAAGGCGTGGAGAAGAACCGATTGAAACAGTCTGCAACAAGGATCGCGCCAGGCTCATCATTCAGGTGCAAATGATGGCCGCCAGGCAGCTGTTCACGGCTAAAGGGTAGACGCTCCAGCAACTCGGGATGTTTGGTGAGCATGCCGTCAGCGGCAACCACCAATAACGCAGGACAACTGACCCGCTGGACGAAGGCCATCGCCTGCTCGGTGGTCAGACGCAGCGGCGACGGCAGNGTCAGACGGCTGTCAGTACGCCAGGTATAACCGCCCGGCACCGGCATCAAACCGCGCTGGGCCAGCAGTTCGGCGGCTTCGCGACTGACCGCCACCAGGCCTTTCATGCGTGCCTCGATGGCACGGTCCAGAGTGTTGTAGACCGGTTTGCGTTTTTCCCGCAGATCCAGTTGCGCTTGCAGGGCCATGCCCATGCGTTCGGCGGCATTTTCGCCTTTGTCTGTAGGAGGAATGATGCCGTCGATCAACGCCAGATGCGTGACGCGCTCCGGCATCGACCCGGCAATAATCAACGAAGCGATCGCGCCCATCGAGTGCCCCATCAGTGCAAAACGCTTCAGGCCCAGCTGTTCGGCGACTTGCAATACGTCGTGGGCGTAGTCCCACATCGCGTAGCCGGCACCAGTCGGGCGATGCCCGGAGTGACCGTGACCGGCCATGTCCAGGGCGATGATGCGCAGGCCNTGCAGCTTCGGCGCCAGCCGCGCAAAGCTGTTGGCGTTGTCCAGCCAGCCGTGCAGGGCAATCACCGGCAAGCCGTCTTCGGGACCAAACAGGTGCGCTGCCAACTCGATGTGCGGCAGGCTCAGGCGAACTTCTTCGACGACGTGGCTCATGCGCAATCCTGCTGGCGACGACCTTCCCAGCGACTGAACAGGTTTTTCAGCAGCGTGGCGGTGTCTTGCGGACGTTCGAGGGGAAACATGTGGCCACCGGGCATGGTCAGGGACTCACCCANGGGCAGGCGGTCGACGCCGCTGGCATGGTGCCGCATCACCACCCGGCTCTGGCGGCCGCGCACCACCGCCAGCGGCACCTTCAATTGGCGAACCTGGCCGGGACTGGTGTGCGGGACGCCACGGTAAATGCTGATTTCCGTGGCCGGGTCGAAACGCAGGCGCAGCTTGTCGCCAACTTTTTGCAAACCGTGTTGCAAGTAAGCGTCGAAGCATTCCGGATCGAAGCTGCGGAACAGGGTTTTACCGGCGAAATAGAGCCGCGCCGCTTCCAGATCGGTGAACTCTTCCCGGCGCCCCAATGTGCGGCCGGCGGGGGTCAGGCGGTCGATGAAACCGAAACGCTTGGCGGCGCGGATTACCCAGCGGTCGGCGCGGGTCAGCACCGGCGAATCCAGCATCACCACACCGCGATACAGCTGTGGGCAACGCAACGCCGCGTGCAGGTGCAGCACGCCGCCGAAGGAATGGCCGACGCCCCAGACCGGTTCCGGTTGCTGTTTGAGGTGATGGATGAGCTCATCCACCAGATTGCGCCAATTGTCATCCGCTGGAAAACGCGGATCGTGGGCGTGCTGTTCCAGATGCGTCACCTGATACTCGGGCGCCAGCGCCGCGAACAACTTGCCGTAGGTGCCCGAAGGAAAGCCATTGGCGTGGGCGAAAAATATCTGTTGCGACATACCGGCAAATCCATGAGCGAAAACAAGGGTTGATTGTCCGTAAGACGCGAGGCGGCGGCAATGACTGTAAGTGCCAGGAATGATGACAGTCCGGTCAGGGGCATGGCGCAAGGTTTAAACCTGCTGAAGATCTATGTAGGGGATTAGCGGGCTGGTGGATTCTCGCGCAGGCGCAAAACCGGTGCACGCCGCGAGAGGCGTGCCGGCAAGGGCTGCTGCCGCAGCCAACGACAGTCCGGTCAGGGGCATGGCGCAAGGTTTAAACCTGCTGAAGATCTATGTAGGGGATTAGCGGGCTGGTGGATTCTCGCCCAGTGGCACGACCGCCATGGTCAACCGCGACACGCAACTGGCCTTGCCCTCGTCACTGCTCAAACGGATATCCCACACATGCGTCGTGCGCCCAATGTGAATCGGCTTGGCCACCGCCGTCACCCGCCCGCTGCGCAGTCCACGCAAGTGGTTGGCGTTGATTTCCAGACCCACGCAATAGAATTTGCTGGCATCGATGCACAGGTAACTGGCCATGGAACCGACCGTCTCGGCCAGCACCACCGACGCGCCGCCGTGCAACAAACCGTAAGGCTGGTGGGTGCGGTGGTCGATGACCATGCTCGCGGTCAGGGACTCGTCATCAAAGGCTTCAAAACGAATATCCAGCACTTCGCCGATGGTGTTTTTCTGGATTGCGTTCAACTGCTCGACGTTGGGAATGGTACGCCACAGACTCATCTTGCTTTCCTTTGTTGGTTTTATTCGTGGCTCAATCCTGCCACAGCACCGTCTCGCTGCGCTCGCTCCATTCTTCGAAGCGAGCGCCGTAAGCCGCTTCGATCACGTTGCGCTTGATCTTCAGGGTCGGCGTCAGAAAGCCGTTTTCCACCGCCCAACTGTCTTTGACCACCACCAGCCGACGCAAGCGTTCATGTTTGTCGAGCACGCCATTGACCTCCTCCAGCAGTTTTTCCAGGCTTGAATGCAACCCTGCCCGCGCCGTTCCGCCGGCGTCCTGTTGACCGACCGCCGACAGCACGCACAACCCCAGCGGCGCGGTCAGGCCATCTCCGACCACGCACACCTGTTCGATCCGCGCATGCTCGGCCAGGCGGTTTTCGATCGGCGCAGGGGCGACGTATTTGCCCTTGCTGGTCTTGAAGATTTCCTTGAGTCGCCCGGTCAGGCGCAAGCGGCCATCGGTGTCCTGCTCGCCCTTGTCGCCGGTGCGCAGGAAGCCGTCATCGGTCAGGGTCTCNGCGGTTTTCTCGGGTTCCTTGAAATAGCCCAGCATGGTTGCACCGCTGCGCACCATAACTTCGCCGGACTCGGCGATCCGCACTTCAACCTCCGGGCAAGGCTTGCCGATCCAGCCGGGTTTGTTCTCGCCGGGCCGGCCGATGTGGGAATAACCGCAGCTTTCGGTCATGCCGTAGACCTCCAGCACATCCAGCCCTAACTTGCGGTACCACAGCAACAGGGTCTGCGGCACGGGCGCGGCACCGGACAACGCCACGCGCAACGCATCCAGCCCCAACCCGGCGAGCACTTTGTGCCCGACCCGCTTGCCGATAAAGGGCAGGCCGAGCAGAAAGTCGAGGCGTTTTGCCGGGATCTTGCTGTACACGCCCATCTGGAATTTGGTCCAGATCCGAGGTACGCCGAACAATGCGGTCGGCCGCGCTCGCTGCAGATCCGTGAGGAAGGTGTCGAGGCTTTCGGCAAAGAACACGGTTTGCCCGGTGTAGATCGACGCCAGCTCGACGAACATCCGCTCGGCGACGTGGCACAGCGGCAGGTAGGACAGCAATCGGTCCGACTCGTTGAGGCCAAACAGCTGAGTGCCACGGGTGGTGGCAAACCCCAGATTACCGAAGCTGTGCATCACGCCTTTGGGCAGCCCGGTGGTGCCGGAGGTGTAAATGATGGTCGCCAACTGATCGGCGGCGGGTTTGGGGTCGTCCTGGATCGGCGAGCTGCGTTGCAAGTCGGCCCAACTGAAATCGAAGGTGCCGGGCGGATGCAGTGGCAGGCTGATGGTCGGCAGATTGGCGCTGACCCCGCGTGCCATGTTCGGCCAGTCATCAAGCTTGCCGATGAACGCCAGCGCCGCTTCGGAGTGCGTCAACACATGGGCGACCGAGTCGGCAGTGAGGTTGGGGTACAACGGCACGGAGACATGCCCGGCCATCCAGATTGCCAGGTCGGCGATGATCCAGTGCGCGCAGTTTTTCGAGATCAGGGCAATGTGGCTGCCTTGGGGCAATTCGCGGGCCCGCAGCCAGTGCGCGGCGCAGCGAGCCTGGTGGCCGACGTCGGCCCAGGTCAGGGTCTCGACGTGTCCGCCGCCGGTAGGCTGGACCAGAAACCGCTGGCGGGGATGACGGGCTTCACGCTCGTAAAAGACGTCCAGCGGCAAACGAAAAGCAGCAGACATGCGACTCGCTCCTTTATTTTTGGTCTGGAGCAAGCGTAGTCAACCAAGCGGTTGCTTGGTTGACTATTTCACACAAAAAAAACAGGCCTACCCCCGCACCTGTGGGAGCCGGGCTTGCCCGCGATGCGCCAGGGTCGCGCTCGACCACCTCGGTTTATCTGTCTGACCGAGTGGATGCCATCGCGGGCAAATACTAGGGATGTTTGATGCCGTTGAGCTTCATTGCGCCAGCCAGCGGCAAGTCACCTTCAAGTTCTGCAAGGCCGGCGGTTTTCACCGTTTCCGGATCTTGCACATGCCCGTTCTGCAGGTAACCCAGGAGGTTACCCACCAGCGGGTTATGGCTGACCAACAGCGCGTGATCGACAGACACCAACTGCTCGGCCACCGCTTGCGGGCGGTTGTCGGGGGTCAGCCATTCGACGGTGCGAATATCCGGTTGAAAACCCAGCGCTTCACGCACCAGCTGCGCTGTCTGCTGCGCTCGCAGAAACGGGCTGGCATAGATGGCCGTAATCGGCTGACCGATCAGTTCGGCGGCGCTACGCAGCACCTCTTCACAACCGTGTGGAGTCAGTGCCCGTTCGGAGTCTGGACGCGAGCCGTAAGGTTCGGCTTCACCATGACGCAAGACCCAGAGTTTCATAGTTTCGGCTCCTCATCTCGGGCCGGATGTGGCGCTGGCGGCACAACGTGCGGCGCTTCGCCCTCCGGTGCGCGCGGGGTCGGCCAGTCGGCGAACGGCCAGGGTTTTTGTTCAGTATGGAAGCTGCCAAAACGGCCGATCTGCGCCAGGAACTGGCTGAGACTGTCGCCGAAGTTCATCAGGCTGGCGCTCGGGGCGCCATAAATCAAACGATAGATCAGTTGCACCAGCACCACCGCGCCCAGGATGAACTGCGCCACTTGCCAGACCAGCAAGAAGACGATCATCCATAACACCCGCAGCAGAATGGACTCGTAGGTGGCCTCTGTTTTCGGATCGTTCATGTGCAACTCCCTGCTTTATCTCGAAAGCGTGATCAGTTGAAACCGCTGGTGGAAATGAAGTCCACATCGGTTTTGGGTTCGCCGCGCATCAACAGTTCAATCACTTGATTGAGCGTGCGCCCTTCAAACAGGATCGCGTGCAGCCCGGCGACCAGCGGCATGTACACGCCGACTTCCTGAGCCTTGGCCTTCAACACTTTAAGCGTGTTCACGCCTTCGGCGACTTCGCCCAGACGGGTCACCGCATCTTCCAGGCTCAACCCCTGGCCGAGGGCAAACCCGACCTGGTAATTGCGGCTTTTCGGCGACGAGCAGGTCACGATCAAGTCGCCCACGCCCGCCAGCCCCAGGAACGTCATCGGGTTGGCGCCCTGATTGACCGCAAAGCGGGTCATTTCAGCCAAGGCGCGGGTGATCAGCATGCTCTTGGTGTTTTCACCCATGCCCAAGGCCACCGCCATGCCGGCGATGATCGCGTACACATTTTTCAGCGCCCCGCCCAGCTCCACGCCGAAGCGGTCGGCGCTGGCGTACACCCGGAAGGTGCGGCCATGCAGCGCTTCCTGGACGCGCTCGCACAGCGCTTCGTCTTCACTGGCGACCACGGTGGCCGTCAGTGCGTGCTCGGCGACTTCCCGTGCCAGGTTCGGCCCGGACAGCACGCCAATGCGCGCCTGGGGAGCGATCTCGGCAAGGATTTCGCTCATCAGCTTGAACGTGTGCGCCTCGATGCCCTTGGTCAGGCTGACCAGCAGCTTGCCCGCCAGGCGCTCGGCGTGGGGCGCCAGTACCGAGCGCAGCGCGCTGGACGGCAGCGCGACGAAGCACAGGTCGCAAGCGTCCAGGGTCGCTTGCAAATCAGTCACCGGTTCTACTTGGGGAAGTATCTTGATGCCTTTGAGGTAGCGCGGGTTCTCGCGATTGACCCGCATGGACTCAGCCTGCTCGGGGTCACGCATCCACTGCCGGACCNCATGCCCGTTNTCAGCCAGCAGATTAGCCACGGCGGTACCAAAACTTCCGCCTCCCAGGACCGCAATTGGGCGCTGTTCAGTCATATGCAATCCGTTAATCCATACCAGTGGCGATGGCGGCATTATACGGGGCGACTTGCTGGCGGCCAGCCCCCGCNTCAATTACCGGTACTTGTAGGAAGAAGACCAATAAATCCTAGGAAAATGCCGGCATCGTGAATGGAAAAGTCGATCAGCTCGGTTAACATGCGCGCCATCTCATCGTTATCAAGGACGTTTCGTGTCGTTTGGCTCTCCTTCACCCCGCTCGCCGCTGGTTCTGGCCCTGCTTTTCAGCTCGCCATTGCTGGCCGACGACTTGTTCCTCGACAACGAACCGCTGCCGCAAGTGCTCACGGCCACCCGCCTGAAGCAGTCGCCGGCCGCCGTCCCGGGAAGCATGACGGTGATCGACAGCGAACTGATCAATGCCAGCGGCGCGCGGGACATCAGCGAATTGCTGCGCCTGGTGCCGGGCATGATGGTCGGCTACACCACCGGCAATCAGGCGGCAGTGAACTACCACGGCACCAGCGCCAGCGATGCACGGCGCATGCAGGTGCTGATCGACGGCCGCTCGGTGTACCGCGCCGGCCTGGCCACGGTGGACTGGAGTGATATTCCGGTGGCCATGGAAGACATCGAGCGCATCGAAGTTTTCCGCGGNCCCAACACGGTCAGTTACGGCGCTAATGCACTCATGGCGGTGGTCAACATCCTCACGCGCAACCCGGCCGACAGCCACGGCACGCGGATGAAAGTCACTCGTGGCCAGCGCGGCATCAATGACTTTTATGCCAGCCAGGGTGTGGGCTGGGATGGCGGCGACCTGCGCCTGTCGCTGTCCGGCCAGCAGGACGACGGCTTCGACACCGACCGCAACGGGGCCGATTATCGCGACAGTCGCCGCTTGAACCGCTTCAACCTTGCCGTCAGCCAGACATTGAGTGAGAACCAGAGCATCGACTGGCAGTTGAACGCCAAGGACGGGACCAACCAGCGGCCTTATACCTACCGCCCGGTGTTCTCCGGGATTACCGCTGCCGGGAACAATTCCGACGTCGTTGCCAAGGACTACGCCGGTTCGTTGCGCTGGAACCTGGACATCAATCCTGATCACAGCCTTTATATCCAGGGCTCGGCCCAGCACTGGGACCGCCAGCAGACTTGGCGCGCCTGTGATGCGGAGGTTTCGTTCAGTCCGGAACTGACCGAACTCTGGCAGCTCAACCCGAACTACACCGAACGCCTGGCGCGCAACATCGAGCGTTTTACCGGTCCTGGCGCACCGGCCGGCACGGCGGCGGAACAGGCGCTGGGCAATCAAGTGCTGGCGCAATGGCGCAACGGTGCCCGGCAAACCCTCTGTGGCGACATCGACCAGAGCGCCCGGGAATCGCGCTACGACCTCGAACTGCAAGACACCCTNAGCCTGTCCGACAGCCTGCGCCTGGTCAGCGGCATGAACTACCGCTACGACCGCGCCGATTCCGAGACTTACTTCAATGGCACGCTCGACGACACCACTTGGCGGGCATTCGGCCAACTCGAGTGGCGCGCCACCGAGCACTGGTTGCTGCAGGGCGGCGCCATGTTCGAAGACACGCAATTGACCGGCAGCTCGCTGACCCCGCGGGTGGCGGTCAATTACCTGATCAACCCGCGTCATGGCCTGCGCGCCGTGTATTCGGAAGCGATCCGCTCACCGGACATGTTCGAGAACAACGTCAACTGGAGTTACCAGGTGACCAATCTGCGACCCAGTGCCTACGGCCAGACCAGCGCCCGGTATTTCGTCAAGACTCGCGGCCCCGGCGACCTCGAACAAGAACGCATGCGCTCGCGCGAGCTGGGCTACAACGGCTACTTTGCAGAGCTTGGGCTGACGGTCGATGTGAAGCTGTTCTACGACGAAATCAGCGGCATGATCAGCGAACCCCTGCGTAATAATCAGTACATCGCCAGCAATTCCAACAGCTCGCGCTTCAAGGGCGCGGAAACCCAGCTGGACTGGCGCCTGAGCAGCGCCGACCGGCTGCGCCTGACTTACGCCTACGTCGATGCCGAGGCGAGCAATCCGCAGGATGAGCGACTGACGGCGCGCAACAGCGGTTCCGCCGGCTGGCTGCGCAACTGGGGCCACGGCTGGAACAGTGCCCTCTTCTATTACGGGGACGACGCCCTCAACGGTTACCGCTTCGAGCGCGTCGACACGCGCATCGCCAAACGCATCGGTCTGGGCAAGGCCAATCTGGAACTGGCCGGCGTGCTCCAGCAGCGCCTCGACAATCAACCCACCACTTTCGTCGACAACAACTACGATAAGCGTCGGGTGCTCTACTTCAGCGCGGAGCTGACGTTTTAAATGCTGCATCGCCTGTCGCGGAAGTCGCCAACCCTTGGCCGCCTGCTGGCAGGGTTGTGTCTGGTGCTTGCCGGCCTGCTCGACAGCCTGCCGATTCAGGCCGCCGACATTCTGCTGACCGGCGCCGAAGACAGCCCCGGCGTGCAATCCTTCGCGCAGGCTCTGAGCGAACTGCGCCCCACCGATAATGTGCGCTTCCAGCCACTGGCGAGCCTTCCGGCGCCCGGCGAACTGCCGGCGGCCACCCGTTTGATTCTGCTCGATCTACCGAGCCTCGACTGGCGCCTGCAGGAGGCTCAGGGCCCGGCGACGCTGGTGCTGCGCATCAGCCGCCTGCAAGCCCGGCAACGCTTTGGCACGAATCTGCCGCCGCAGCTCAGCCTGCTATGGAGTGATCCGCCGCTGGATCGGCAACTGCGCCTGACCCGACTTGTCCTGCCCCAGGCACGCCGGGTTGGCGTGCTATACGACAGTCACAGCGAATTCCTCCTGGAAGAACTGCATCGGGCCGCCCAACCCCTGGGGTTTGAACTGGTCACGGAGCGCTGGGACAACACCAATGACAGCCGCCCCTTGCAGTCATTGCTGAAAAACAGCGACGTGCTGCTGGGCCTGGACGATCCCGATTTGTACAACCCGAAAACCGCGAAAAACCTATTACTGAGCAGCTANTCCCAGCAACTGCCCCTGGTGGGCCCCAACGCCGNTTTCGTCAAGGCNGGCAGCCTGGCCAGCACTTACAGCGATCAAAGTGATTGGCTGGCGGTGCTCGACGAATTGCTCGACCGACCTACGACGAATTGGCCGCGGATGCTCTATCCGCAACACTTTAAAGTCTTGAGTAATCCGCAAGTGGCTCGTTCATTAGGTATTGAACAGATGAATGATGCATCTGTCGCAACACAGTTGGCCGAAGGAGAAAGCCGCCCATGACCTTGCGTCGTCGTTGGGACATCAACACCCGCACCCAGCTCATCACGCTGGGCCCGGCGCTGTTGCTGACCTTGCTGTTGATCAGCTTCTTTACGTTCGTACGTATCCAGGACCTGCGCCAGGAACTCGACCATACCGGCCAACTGATCGCCAACCAACTGGCCCCCGCCACGGAATACGGGGTGATCTCGGGCAACAACGAGGTCCTTGAAAGTTTGCTCAAGGCCACGCTGGCCACGCCCAACGTGCGCTTTCTCGAAGTCCAGGACAGCGCCAACCGGATTCTGGTGTACGTCGAGCAACCGTCGGAAACCCATGCCCGCTCGCACCAGGTCGAAGTGTTCCAGGCGCCGGTGCGGCTGCAACGGATCGCGCTGAACAATGATTTCTTCCAGGGTAGCAACGCCGCCAACACGGCCCCGCCCGAGGACTATCTGGGCCGGGTGATCGTCGGCTTGTCCAACGACGCCTTCAGCCAGCGTCAGCAGGAAATCCTGTTCAAGGCCGGGATTCTCGCCTTGTTCGCGCTGCTGTTTACCTTTCTGCTGGCACGGCGCCTCGCCGCCAGCCTGTCGCAGCCGATCAGCGCCATGGGCCATGCGGTGAAGGCCATCCAGCAAGGCGACTACAAGACGCCGCTGCCGATCGTCGATGACTCGGAGCTGGGCGACTTGTCGCGT
The DNA here is from genome assembly GCF_002251635.1 of Pseudomonas mandelii. Taxonomy (GTDB): domain Bacteria; phylum Pseudomonadota; class Gammaproteobacteria; order Pseudomonadales; family Pseudomonadaceae; genus Aquipseudomonas; species Aquipseudomonas mandelii_B. Next base: position 3,576 of record NZ_NMOJ01000207.1, on the reverse strand, counting down.
CATATCAACAACCTCGCCGAAGGCCTCAACCAGGCCAGCCGCGAGCAGCATCAGGCCATGGCCCAACTGATCCAGACCCGCGAAGAGGCCGAGCGGGCGAACAATGCCAAGTCGGACTTCCTGGCGATGATGAGCCACGAGCTGCGCACGCCCATGAACGGCGTGCTGGGTATGCTGCAACTGCTGGAAACCACCGACATGACCGAGGAGCAGATCGAGTATGCGGCGCTGGCTTCGGAGTCCACCGAGCATTTGCTCAAGGTGATTAACGACATCCTCGACTTCTCGCGCATCGAACGCGCCGCACTCGAGCTGGAAAATATCCCGTTCAACCTCGCGGACCTGATCAGCAGCTGCGCCCAGTCGTTCCAGCACAGCGCGGCGCAACGCGGACTCGATCTGGCCCTGGCGATTCCCCAGGACATGCGCGCCTTGCAGGTTCAGGGCGACCCGACGCGGATCCGGCAGATTCTGGTCAACCTGGTCGGCAATGCGCTGAAGTTCACCGAGCAAGGCCGCGTCAGTGTCGAACCCCATTGGCAAACCCTCGACCATGAACTGGTGTGGTTCACCTGCACCGTGCGCGACAGCGGCATCGGGATTTCCGCTGAACGCCTGGAGTTGATGTTCGACGCGTTCCAGCAGGCCGACAGCTCCATTTCAAGACGTTACGGCGGCACCGGCCTGGGCCTGCCCATTGCCCGTACGCTGGCTGAACGCATGGGCGGCACACTGCGCGCCCANAGCGAAGAAGGCCTGGGCTCGGTGTTCACCCTGGAAATTCCTCTGGCCCTATATAAGCAGACGCTGCCGGAATTGAAGCCACGCACACCGGCTGGCGACGGCCATGGCGAAGGGCGCAATGTGATGCTGGTGGAGGACAACCCGGTCAACCAGACGGTCATCGAAGCAATGTTGCGCAGTCTGGGCTTTACTGTCAGCGTCGCGACCGATGGCGCGCAGGCGGTGCGAAGTGCCGAGAGCCTGATTTTCGAGGCGATTCTGATGGATTGCCGACTGCCGATCATCGACGGCTATGAAGCGACCCGCCAGATCCGCCTGCTGCCCGGCTGCGCGGACTTGCCGATCATCGCCCTGACCGCCAATGCGTTGCAGGGCGANCGCGAAGCTTGCCTGGCAGCGGGAATGAACGATTACCTGGCTAAGCCGTTCAAACGCACGGATTTGCAGCAAATCCTGCAGCGCTGGGTGCAATAGCGCCGCGCCATCAACCAACTGCGACTGGCGTGAAAGACGAAAGTGCGGCAGTCTTAGGCACCCAAACGGGCCCGAAAANNGGCTCGGTTTATAATTTCAGTGAACAAGTGTACATTGAGTGCCTTGNCGCTGTGACTTTCACTACAACGCAATAGTCTATGTGTAGGCTGCCGATATGAGGCATGAACGCTTCATTCGGTTCGGGAAGATTTGCCCTACCCTGCCGCATGGGATTATTGAGGAGCTCGCATGACCAAACAAAACGCCTTTACTCGGGAAGACCTGCTGCGCTGCAGTCGCGGTGAGCTGTTCGGCCCAGGTAACGCGCAACTGCCCGCCCCGAACATGCTGATGGTGGATCGCATCACCCATATCAGCGAAGAAGGTGGCAAGTACGGCAAAGGTGAATTGGTCGCCGAGCTGGATATCACCCCTGACCTGTGGTTCTTCGCCTGCCATTTCGAAGGTGACCCTGTCATGCCGGGCTGCCTGGGCCTCGACGCCATGTGGCAACTGGTTGGCTTCTACCTGGGCTGGCAAGGCCTGCCGGGCCGCGGTCGTGCCCTGGGTTCGGGCGAAGTGAAGTTCTTTGGCCAAGTCTTGCCGACCGCCAAGAAAGTCACTTACAACATTCACATCAAGCGCGTCCTCAAGGGCAAGCTGAACCTGGCCATCGCCGACGGTTCGGTGACTGTCGACGGTCGCGAGATCTATACTGCCGAAGGCCTTCGGGTCGGCGTATTCACTTCCACTGACAACTTTTAAGGGTTATCCGCATGCGCCGCGTCGTTATCACTGGTCTGGGCATCGTTTCTTGCCTGGGCAATGACAAAGAGACCGTCACCGCTAACCTGCGTGCAAGTCGCCCTGGCATCCGCTTTAACCCGGAATATGCCGAAATGGGTCTGCGTAGCCAGGTTTCCGGCTCCATCGACCTGCCCCTCGAAGAACTGATCGATCGCAAGATCTATCGCTTCGTCGGCCACGCTGCCGCTTACGCTTACCTGGCCATGAAAGACGCCATNGCCGANTCCGGCCTGACCGATGAGCAAGTATCCAACCCGCGTACCGGCCTGATCGCCGGCTCCGGCGGCGCATCCACCCTGAACCAGATGGAAGCGCTGGACATCCTGCGCGAAAAAGGCGTGAAACGCGTTGGCCCGTACCGTGTAACGCGGACCATGGGCAGCACTGTTTCGGCCTGCCTGGCCACGCCGTTCCAGATCAAGGGTGTGAACTACTCGATCTCCTCCGCCTGCGCCACCAGTGCTCACTGCATCGGTACTGCGGTTGAGCAGATCCAACTGGGCAAACAAGACATCGTGTTCGCCGGTGGCGGTGAAGAAGAGCATTGGAGCCAGTCGTTCCTGTTCGACGCCATGGGCGCCCTGTCCACCCAGTACAACGAAACCCCGGAAAAGGCCTCCCGCGCCTACGACGCCAAGCGTGACGGTTTCGTCATCGCCGGCGGTGGCGGCATGGTCGTGGTCGAGGAGCTGGAACACGCCCTGGCCCGTGGTGCGAAGATCTACGCGGAAATCGTCGGCTACGGCGCCACTTCCGACGGCTACGACATGGTTGCGCCAAGCGGTGAAGGCGCCATCCGTTGCATGCAGATGGCCATGTCCACCGTTGACACCCCAATCGACTACCTGAACACCCACGGCACGTCGACTCCGGTCGGCGACGCCAAGGAAATGGAAGGTGTGCGTGCGGTATTCGGCGATAAGGCTCCGGCCATCAGCTCTACCAAGAGCCTGTCCGGTCACTCCCTGGGCGCCGCCGGCGTTCACGAAGCGATCTACTGCCTGCTGATGATGGAAGGCAACTTCATGGCCGGTTCGGCCAACATCGAAGAGATCGACCCGGTCGTTGCCGATATGCCGATCCTGACCAAGACCGTTGAAAACGTCAAAATCGACACCGTGATGAGCAACAGCTTCGGCTTCGGTGGCACCAACGCCACCCTGGTACTGAAACGCTGGCAGGGCAAGTAATACCCCGCNGTCTCACAGCACACAAAAACGCCCCGACTGGTTCGGGGCGTTTTTTTGTGCGCCTTGAAAATGACCTCACCGCCGCTCCCCAGTAGCAGCCTGCGGTTTTGGTTGTCACGAACATGAAGCTTTTGTCATGAAACTTGACCTCACCGCCGCTCCCCAGTAGCAGCCTGCGGTTTTGGTTGTCACGAACATGAAGCTTTTGTCATGAAACTCAATGCCCTGCGACCGAATGCCACGTGTTTGGCGGGCTGCAGGACTTTTGCCGATTTCGCAAAAATTCGTTACCGAACTCAGTCGTTTACTTAGCAGGCTAACCAAACATATAACAGAGTCCTGCACACGCCTTGCTGCAGAT
>NZ_NMOJ01000206.1 GCF_002251635.1 Pseudomonas mandelii | reverse complement strand
ANCAGAGATTGGAGCAAGCAGATGACTGTAAAAGTAACTGAACGCGACGATGCACATAAATCCCATGAAGGTGTAGCCGCCGGTATCCGTATCTGGGATGTACATCAACAAGACATGCTGGTGGGGATGTTTCATTCCGAAACCGACGCCCACAGCTACAAGGCCGAACTGGAACAACTGGAGCAGCAACGAGCGCTCCGATCCGCATAAGCAATGACAGCATTGAAAACGACAAACCCCGCCATGAGCGGGGTTTGTCGTTGTTGAAGCCGTTAAAGGCTTACCACATCAGATCGTCAGGGATCTGATAGGCCGCGTACGGATCGTCCTCGGCAGCGACTTCTTCAGTCTTGACGTTCAGCTGCACGATGCGCTGCGGATCGCGCTCCTGAATCTTCAGGGCCGCCTCGCGCGGGATGACCTCATAACCGCCGCCGTGGTGCACGATCGCCAGGGAGCCGTTGCTGAGCTTGTTGCGCATCAACGTGTTGACCGACAGGCGCTTGACCTTCTTGTCGTCCACGAAGTTGTAGTAGTCCTCGGTGGTCAACTTGGGCAGGCGCGAGACTTCGATCAATTGCTTGATCTGCGCCGCGCGGGCCTTGGCCTCGACTTTCTCTTGCTGCTGACGGTTCAGCTCCTGGTCGCGCTTGACCTTCTCGGCCTTGGCTTCCTGGGCGGCACGCTGCTGCGAGTCATCGAGTTCAATCTGGCCTTTATGGACCAGGCGTTGCTGCTTCTGCTTCTCTTTGCCGACCTGCTTGGCCTGCTTTTGGTTGACCAGACCTGCTTTAAGCAACTGGTCGCGAAGGGAAATGCTCATGGTGCTTACTCACTTAGGCCACTGCTCAACCGCAGCTGGACAGATTCTTTTCCTGACGTTTGGCTTCGCCCCACAGGGCGTCCAACGCTTCGAGGGTGCAATCTTCTATGGATTGGTGCGTGTCGCGCAATGCCTGTTCGATAAATCGGAAACGTCGTTCGAACTTGGCNTTGGCGCCACGCAGTGCAGTTTCCGGGTCGATCTTCAAATGACGCGCCAGATTGACCACGGAAAACAGCAAATCACCGACNTCATCGGCAATCGCCACCGAATCGTTATCCGCCATGGCTTCGAGCACTTCATCCAGCTCTTCGCGCACGTTGTCCACCACCGGCAACGCGGCAGGCCAGTCGAAACCGACCTGGCTCGCACGCTTTTGCAACTTCGCTGAGCGGGACAACGCTGGCAGCGCGGCAGGCACATCGTCGAGCAAGGACAACTGCTCGGGCGCGGATGATTTCTCGGCGCGTTCTTCAGCCTTGATTTCCTCCCAGCGCTGCTTGACCTGTTCTTCACTCAGGCGCGGAACATCCAGCGGCGCGTAAAGATCGCCGGTCGGAAACACATGAGGATGACGACGGATCAGCTTGCGGGTGATGCTATCGATCACACCGGCGAATTCGAAGCGCCCTTCTTCCCGGGCCAGCTGGCTGTAATAAACCACCTGGAACAGCAAATCGCCCAACTCACCCTGCAAATGATCGAAGTCGCCACGCTCGATGGCGTCGGCGACTTCATAGGCTTCTTCCAGGGTGTGCGGAACGATGGTCGCGTAGGTTTGCTTGATGTCCCACGGGCACCCGTATTTGGGGTCGCGCAGACGGTTCATCAGGTGCAGCAGGTCTTCAAGTGAATACATCAGTCAATCTCTGCCCATTGTCTGGAACCGCTGAAGATCTAATGTGGGAGCTGCCTGCGATGGCATCACCTCGACTCNACTGAAAGACCGAGGTGCCTGCATCGCTGGCAGGCCAGCTCCCACACGTGGACATCTTCAAGGCGTGCGGTTACGCCGGGTCTCGATGATGTTCGGCAACTGGGAAATCCGCCCCAGCAACCGCCCCAACGCATCCAGCCCCGGGATCTCGATCGTCAGGGACATCAACGCCGTGTTGTCCTCTTTGTTCGAGCGGGTGTTGACCGCCAGCACGTTGATCCGCTCGTTGAGCAGCACTTGCGACACATCACGCAGCAACCCGGAACGGTCGTAGGCGCGAATGATGATGTCCACCGGGTAGGTGAGCACCGGCACCGGGCCCCAGCTGACCTGGATGATCCGCTCCGGCTCGCGCCCGCCCAGTTGCAGCACCGAGGCGCAATCCTGGCGGTGAATGCTCACGCCACGGCCCTGGGTGATGTAACCGACGATGGCGTCGCCCGGCAACGGCTGGCAACAACCAGCCATTTGTGTCATCAGGTTGCCCACGCCCTGGATCTGGATGTCGCCGCGCTTGCCCGGTTTGTAGCCGGTGGCTTTGCGGGGAATCAGTTCCAGTTGCTCGCTGCCGCGTTCCGGCTCGACCAGTTGTTGCGCCAGGTTCACCAGTTGCGCCAGGCGCAGATCGCCGGCGCCTAACGCGGCGTACATGTCCTCGGCGGTCTTCATGTTGGCCTTGTCGGCCAGCTTGTCGAAGTCCACCTGCGGCAGGCCCAGACGCGCCAGTTCCCGTTCGAGCAAGGTTTTACCGGCCGCGACGTTCTGGTCGCGCGCCTGCAATTTGAACCAGTGCACGATTTTCGCCCGGGCCCGCGACGTGGTGATGTAACCCAGGTTCGGGTTCAGCCAGTCGCGGCTCGGTGTGCCGTGCTTGCTGGTGATGATCTCGACCTGTTCACCGGTCTGCAAGCTGTAGTTGAGCGGCACGATGCGCCCATTGATCTTGGCGCCCCGGCAGTTGTGGCCGATTTCGGTGTGTACGCGGTAGGCGAAGTCCAGCGGCGTAGCGCCCTTGGGCAAGTCGATGGCGTGGCCGTCGGGGGTGAAGATATAGACCCGGTCCGGCTCGATATCCACCCGCAGCTGTTCGGCCAGGCCGCCGATGTCGCCGAGTTCTTCGTGCCACTCCAGCACTTGGCGCAGCCAGGAGATTTTCTCTTCGTACTGGTTGGACCCGGCCTTGACGTCGGTGCCCTTGTAACGCCAGTGCGCGCATACCCCCAGCTCGGCCTCCTCGTGCATGGCGTGGGTGCGGATCTGCACTTCCAGCACCTTGCCCTCGGGACCGATCACTGCGGTGTGCAACGAGCGATAGCCGTTTTCCTTGGGGTTGGCGATGTAGTCGTCAAACTCCTTGGGAATGTGCCGCCACAACGTGTGGACGATACCCAGCGCGGTGTAGCAATCGCGCATTTCCGGCACCAGTACGCGTACCGCGCGCACGTCGTAGATCTGGCTGAACGCCAGGCCCTTGCGCTGCATTTTGCGCCAGATGGAGTAGATGTGTTTGGCACGGCCGCTGATGTCGGCGTCGACGCCGGTGGCTTGCAACTCGGAACGCAACTGGCCCATCACGTCGGTAATGAAGCGCTCGCGATCCAGACGCCGCTCGTGGAGCAACTTGGCGATCTGCTTGTACTGATCGGGCTCGAGGTAACGGAAGGACAAATCTTCCAGCTCCCACTTGATATGGCCGATACCCAGGCGGTGCGCCAGCGGCGCGTAGATGTCGAACACCTCGCGGGCCACGCGGTTGCGCTTTTCGTCATCGGCAGTCTTCACCGCACGGATCGCGCAGGTGCGTTCGGCCAGCTTGATCAGCGCGACACGCACGTCGTCGACCATCGCCACCAGCATTTTGCGCAGGTTCTCGACCTGGCCCTGGGTGCCCAGCACCAGGGACTGACGCGGGCTGAGGCTGGCGCTGATGGCAGCCATGCGCAACACGCCGTCGATGAGTTTGGCGACCACCGGACCGAAGCGCTGGCTGACCGCCGGCAGTTCGATCTGGCCTTCGCGCACGCCGCGGTACAAGACCGCCGCAACCAACGAATCCTGATCCAGTTTGAGGTCGGCGAGAATCTCGGCGATCTCAAGGCCTGTGCGGAAACTCGAGGTCCCTTCGGACCATAAATTCTTCGCCGCATTGGCTTGTTGTTCAGACGCGCGAGCGAACTCGCACGCGTCCTTCAAGGCTTCGCGATCCAGTGCCAGNTCGACACTGACGGCATGATCCAGCCATGCCTCGAGATTGATACTGCCGTCGGTGTTGATCGGCTGGTGTGCTCTCACCTGTACCATCTTGCTTACCTTCCCTACGACGCACCTTCAATGCGTCAATTCGCTGACCTTCATTGCCCGATTGCCCTCACGGGGCTACTGCAAGAGCTGCACGGGCGGCCAGTCGGACCAGACGAGCCGTCCTAGCTCGCTTCAAATAACGCCATGGCCTCGACATGTGCCGTCTGAGGAAACATATCGAGAATCCCGGCACGTTTTAACCGGTAGCCCTGCTTGATCAATTCGACTGTATCGCGCGCCAGCGTTGCCGGGTTGCACGATACGTACACCAACCGTTTGGCGCCCAGGGACGCCAGCTTGCGCACAACCTCCAGGGCACCATCACGGGGTGGGTCCAAGAGTACCGCAGAAAAGCCCTGCTTGGCCCACTCCGCGTCAGTCAAAGGCTGGGACAAATCGGCCTGAAAAAACTGCACATTATGAAGATTGTTGCTAGCAGCGTTCGCGGCTGCTCGCTCGACCATTGCCTGCACACCTTCCACCGCCACCACTTCGCGAACAACCTTGGCCAACGGCAATGCAAAGTTACCCAAACCACAGAATAGATCGAGAACCCGCTCTTCCGATGTCGGCTTCAACCAGTTCAGCGCCTGGGCAATCATCGCTTCGTTGACCCCGGCATTGACCTGGATGAAATCGCCCGGCCGGTATGCCAGGTTCAGATCCCACGCTTCAAGGCGATACCCCAGTGACTGATCGACCTCGACCGGTTGCGGTTCGCCGTCACCGTGCAGCCACAACTGGGCTTCATGGAACGCGCAAAAATCCTTGAGGATGGTCAGGTCCGCATCGGACAGCGGCGCCATGTGCCGCAGCAGCACAGCCAATGACGATCCGGCGAACAATTCCACATGGCCGAGCGCCTGAGGTTTGCTCAAGCGTCGAAGCATTTCCGGCAAGCGGGTCATGATCGGCTGCAAGGGCGGGACCAGTACCGGGCATTCGTTGATGGCCACGATGTCCTGGCTGGCCACGGCGCGAAAACCCACTTCGAGTTTTTTCGCCTTGGCATCCCAACGCACCGCGACGCGGGCGCGGCGGCGGTAGCCGAATTCCGGCCCACTCAAAGGGGCNGCCCACTCTTGCGGTTCGACACCGGCCACGCGGGACAGTTGCTCGGCGAGCATGCGCTGTTTCAGGGCGAGTTGTTCGTCGTGGGGCAAGTGCTGCACGCTGCAACCGCCGCAACGACCGGCATGCGGACACGGTGCCGGACGACGCAATTCGCTGGCCTGGAACACCCGTTCGGTGCGCGCCTCGACCACTTTGCCGTGGGCGCCCAACACGCGCGCCTCGATTTCTTCACCGGCCAATGCGCCGATGACGAACCAGGTGCGACCTTCGAAAAACGCGATACCGCGACCGTCATTGGCCAGGCGCTCGATGCTCAAGCGCTGCTTTTTGCCCACCGGAATCTGCGGGGCCCGGCTGCCGCCCGTCGGTTGGAAGCGCAGGCCTCTCTCGTGCTTGGCCATCAGTTGGGTTCGTCGAAGATGCCGGTCGACAGGTAACGGTCGCCTCGGTCACAGATGATCGCGACGATCACCGCGTTTTCCACTTCTTTGGACAAGCGCAACATACCGGCCACGGCGCCACCGGAAGACACGCCGCAGAAGATGCCTTCTTCGCGCGCCAGACGGCGGGTCACGTCTTCGGCTTCGCTTTGCGCCATGTCGACGATCCGGTCGACGCGCTCGGCCTGGTAGATTTTCGGCAGGTATTCCTGCGGCCAGCGACGGATGCCCGGAATCGCCGAGCCTTCCATCGGTTGCAGGCCGATGATCTGCACGTTCGGGTTCTGCTCCTTGAGGTAGCGCGAGTTGCCCATGATGGTGCCGGTAGTGCCCATGGAGCTGACGAAATGGGTGATGGTGCCCTGGGTCTGGCGCCAGATTTCCGGGCCGGTGGTGGTGTAGTGCGCCTCGGGGTTATCGCCGTTGGCAAACTGGTCCAGCACCACGCCACGGCCTTCGGCGGCCATGCGCTCGGCAAGATCGCGCGCGCCTTCCATGCCTTCTTCCTGAGTGACGAGAATCAGCTGCGCACCATAGGCGGTCATCGCCGCCTTGCGTTCGGCGCTGCCGTTGTCGGGCATGATCAGCACCATCTTGTAACCCTTGATCGCCGCGGCCATGGCCAGGGCGATACCGGTGTTACCCGAAGTCGCTTCGATCAGCGTATCGCCGGCGTGGATCTGCCCACGCAATTCAGCGCGGGTAATCATCGACAGCGCCGGCCGGTCCTTGACGGAACCGGCCGGGTTGTTCCCTTCGAGCTTGAGCAACAGGGTATTGCTGGTTTCACCCGCCATGCGTTGCAAGCGGACCAGGGGCGTGTTGCCGACGCAATCGGCGATTGTAGGGTACTGCAAGGTCATGGCGTATTCGCAATCCAGACTGCGGGGGCGAACATCATACCGGGAAAGGCCGGCGGGCCATATCACGCAAAGTGCGGTGCTTATGGCTTATAGGAATAAGCGAGTGATGTGTTGATCGGGAGGACGCTCTCGCGGGCAAGCCCGCTCTCACATTTGGCCTTCAGTCATCGGATGGTAAGGTCTCATCGCGATGGCGTCGTCACTAGCGCCATCAACACCCGCCAACAACCGCATATTCAACCGCAACCCCACCTCAGTGTTCTCAGCCCAAAGCGTCCCACCCTGGCGCTGCACCGCATTCCTGGCAATGCTCAATCCCAACCCGAATCCGCCATCCCCCGGTCGCGAGCCGTCGAGTCGAATGAACGGGCAGAAGATGCGCTCCAGATCCGCCTCAGCCACCCCGCCGCCTTCGTCTTCCAGCCACAGATGCCAGAAGTCGCCCTCACGTTGCCCGCCGAAACGAACGATGCCGGCACTCGGCGAATGACGAATGGCATTGCGCAGAATGTTTTCCAGCGCTTGGGCCAAGGTGTTGAGATTGCCGCGAACCCAGCACGACGAATCCACCAGACACTGCAACTGGCTTGCTGGCCAGCCGCTTTCATAGCAGGCGTTTTCCGTGAGCATTTCCCACAGCGCCTGGACCTGGATCGCTTCGTCGGGCAACGGTGTGCGCTCGGTGTCGAGCCAGGCCAGTTGCAGGGTGTCTTCTACCAGCCGCTGCATGCCATCGACTTCTCGACCAATGCGCTCGCGCAATTGCACCAGCCCCTGTTCGCTTTCGCTGGCGACCCGCAGACGGCTCAGCGGCGTGCGCAGTTCGTGGGACAAGTCGCGCAGCAATTGCTGCTGCAGGGCGACGGTGCTTTGCAAACGCTCGGACATGTGATCGAACGCCCTGCCCAGTTCGCCAAGTTCATCCGAACGATTGGTGGTTCTGCTCGACAAGCGCACGTTCAACTGGTCGGCACGCCAGGCATTGGCCTGTTCGCGCAGTTGGTTCAACGGCACGACCAGCAATCGATAAAGACCGACGCACAATAAAAGGGTGAACAGGCCGGGGATCACGCCGTTGGTGATCACGCGCCAGAACACCCGGTATTGGCCGGGCATGAAGCGCTGGGGCAGTTCGATCACCAGGTTGCCGGCGTAGGGGTTGCCGGGGAACGGCACGCGCAGCCACGGCAGGTTTTTCTTGTGAATAGGCCAATCCAGGCCACGCAGAAAAGTCAGTCGCTCGATTTCCTTGTCCGTGAGCGGCTGGCTGCTCAGGGATTGCAAATCGCCGCCGATGACGCCAACCCAGCCGGTTTCACGCTGTTTCATACCTTGCAGCCAGGCATCGACGCCCGCGCTCTGCCCTTGGCGCCACGCCTGTTCGGCCTCGGCGGCATACCCCGTCAGCGTGCCTCGGGCCTCGTTCGACAGAAACTGGTTTCGCTGCTCCATGTAGCGACCCCAGGACCAGCTCAGCCAGATCATCAGCAGACAGAACGCCACCAGCAGACACGCCAGCTTCCAGAACAGCGAGTGCCGGCCCGGCAGGTCAGACCATTTCATCGCCGGCACTCAACACGTAACCCTTGCCCCAGACAGTACGCACTTCCCGCTCGGTGTAGCCGATGCCTTTGAGTTTGCGGCGAATCTGACTGATGTGCATGTCGAGGCTGCGGTCATGGGCGGCAAAACCGCGTTGCAACACGTGCTGATAAAGGAAAGCTTTGCTCAGCACTTCATCGCCATTGCGATTCAGCGTGTCCAGCAATCGATACTCACTGCGGGTCAGGCCGGCGGCGTGTTCGCCATAGAAAACCTCACTGAGCTCGTCGTCGAAACGCAGGCTGTCGACCGTGGACGCCGCCACTGCCGGCTCCGGCCGACGGTCGAGTGCCACCCGGCGCAGGATCGCTTCGATGCGCACGCGCAACTCGGCCATGCTGAAGGGTTTGGGCAGGTAATCATCGGCCCCCAGACGAAAGCCGCTGACGCGATCCGCTTCGGCGCCCAGCGCCGACATGAGGATCACGGGGGTTGTATGGCTCTGGCGCAATTGCGTCAGCACGTTCAACCCGTTCAGCCCTGGCAGCAAAATGTCCATCAGCACCACGTCGAAGGGCTGCTGGCGGGCAATGTCCAGGCCTTCCTGCCCGTTCTGGCACCAGGTCACCTGAAAACCGCAACGGCCCAAATGCTCGTGCACATAAGCGCCGAGCACGAGATCGTCTTCAATGGACAGAATGCGGGGATGGCCAACAGAGATGGGAGTCATTAGTATCTGCAAATAATTCTCAGTTGGCGATTATTCAAGATTGCCTGACGATGGGCAACCCAAGGTTTGCCCGTGGCGCAAAAGAGGCGATCCGGCCGACGAATGACGACATCAATTTTACGAAGATTGCCTGCCTGCAAATCGCTACACTGGCCCGGTGGCGCGTGCCGGACGCACGTGCAGGTCAATCAATAGCTGGATGCAGGAGAGATGCGTGCTCAAGAAACTGGGAATTAAAGGCCGCGTGCTGTTGCTGACCCTGTTGCCGACCAGCCTGATGGCCCTGTTGTTGGGGGGCTATTTCACCTGGATGCAGCAATCCGACCTGCAAACCCAACTGATGCAGCGCGGCGAGATGATCGCCGAACAGCTCGCGCCCTTGGTGGCCCCAGCCATGGGTCACAAAGACAACGAGTTGCTGGAGCGTATCGCCACCCAGTCGCTGGAAACACCGGACGTGCGCGCCGTGACCTTCCTCGCCCCCGACCGCACGCCCGTGGCCCACGCCGGCCCGACCATGCTCAACCCGGCGCCGATGGGCAGTGGCTCGCAGATGCTGCGCCGCAGTGGCAACGATGCGACGCGTTATCTGCTGCCGGTATTCGGCAAGCACCGCAACCTCGCCGGCGACTTGATACCTGATGAATCCGACCGCCTGCTGGGCTGGGTCGAACTCGAACTGTCCCACAGCGGCATGCTGCTGCGCGGTTACCGCAGTCTGTTCGCCAGCCTGCTGCTGATCGGCGCGGGCCTGGCGGGTGCGGCGCTGCTTGCCTTGCGCATGGGCCGGACCATCAATCGGCCGATCAGCCAGATCAAACTGGCGGTGGCCCAACTCAAGGACGGCAACCTGGAAACCCGCTTGCCGCCCTTGGGCAGCCAGGAATTGGANGAGTTGGCGTCCGGCATCAACCGCATGGCCGGCACGTTGCAAAACGCTCAGGAAGAGTTGCAGAACAGNATTGACCAGGCCACCGAAGACGTGCGCCAGAACCTGGAAACCATCGAGATCCAGAACATCGAGCTGGACCTGGCACGCAAGGAGGCCCTGGAAGCCAGCCGTATCAAGTCGGAGTTCCTGGCCAACATGAGCCATGAAATCCGCACGCCACTCAACGGCATCCTCGGCTTCACGCACCTGCTGCAAAAAAGCGAACTGACACCGCGTCAGCTCGACTATCTGGGCACCATCGAAAAGTCCGCCGACAGTCTGCTGGGGATCATCAACGAGATCCTCGACTTCTCGAAAATCGAGGCGGGCAAGCTGGTGCTCGACAGCGTGCCTTTCAACCTGCGCGACTTGCTGCAAGACACGTTGACCATCCTCGCCCCCGCCGCCCATGCCAAACAGCTGGAGCTGGTCAGCCTGGTGTACCGCGATACCCCGCTGGCGCTGGTGGGCGACCCGCTGCGCCTCAAGCAGATCCTCACCAACCTGATCAGTAATGCGATCAAGTTCACCCGCGAGGGCACCATCGTCGCCCGGGCCATGCTCGAAGAAGAACACGAAGACAGCGTGCAACTGCGCATCAGCATTCAGGACACCGGCATCGGTTTGTCGAGCCAGGACGTGCGCGCCCTGTTCCAGGCGTTCAGCCAGGCTGATAACTCGCTGTCCCGCCAGCCAGGTGGCACCGGTTTGGGGCTGGTGATTTCCAAGCGTCTGATCGAACAGATGGGCGGCGAGATCGGNGTCGACAGCACGCCGGGCGAAGGCTCGGAGTTCTGGATCAGCCTCAACCTGCCCAAGACCCGCGACGACGCCGAAGACCTGCCCTCCCCGCCGTTGCTCGGCCGCCGTGTGGCGGTGCTGGAAAACCACGAGTTGGCGCGCCAGGCCCTGCAACATCAACTGGAAGACTGCGGCCTGGAAGTCACGCCGTTCAATACCCTGGAAAGCCTGACCAACGGCATCACCAGCGCCCATCAGACCGATCAGGCGATCGATCTGGCGGTGCTCGGCATCACCAGCAACGACATGCCACCGGAGCGTCTCAACCAGCACATCTGGGACCTCGAACACCTCGGTTGCAAGGTGCTGGTGCTGTGCCCGACCACCGAACAGATGCTGTTCAACCTCTCGGTGCCCAACCCGCACAGTCAGCTTCAAGCCAAGCCGGCCTGCACCCGCAAGTTGCGTCGGGCGTTGTCCGATCTGGTCAACCCGCGCCAGCAGCGCAGCGAACCCGGCGAACCGGTATCGAGCCGCGCACCGAAGGTGCTGTGCGTGGACGACAACCCGGCAAACCTGCTGTTGGTGCAAACCCTGCTCGAAGACATGGGGGCCAAGGTCCAGGCCGTGGAAAGTGGTTACGCCGCCATCGACGCCGTGAAGCAGGAAACCTTCGACCTGGTGCTGATGGACGTGCAAATGCCCGGCATGGATGGCCGCCAAAGCACCGAGGCAATCCGCCAATGGGAAAGCGAGCGCCACGGCACGCCTTTGCCGGTGGTCGCCCTCACCGCCCACGCGATGGCTAACGAAAAACGCGCCCTGCTGCAAAGCGGCATGGACGACTACCTGACCAAACCCATCAGCGAACGGCAATTGGCCCAAGTGGTGTTGAAATGGACCGGCCTGGCGTTGCGCAATCACGGACCGGAGCGTTCCAGCGACAGCCATGGCGGCGCCCATGAACTGCAGGTGCTCGACCACGACGAAGGCTTGCGCCTGGCCGCGGGCAAGGCCGATCTGGCCGCGGACATGCTCGCCATGTTGCTGGCCTCCCTGGAAGCTGATCGCCTGGCCATTACCGCTGCCCGCGAAGCCAAAGACAACAATGCCCTGATCGAGCGCGTCCACCGCTTGCATGGCGCNACTCGTTACTGCGGTGTCCCGCAATTGCGTGCTGCCTGCCAGCGCAGCGAAACCCTGCTCAAGCAACAGGACCCCAAAGCTCCCGGCGCCCTGGAAGAACTCGATCGGGCGATCAACCGCCTGGCCGCCCATGCCCGGATAAACGCTTGATGCAGCGCAATGGCGCCGGCCAGCATCGGCGCTAAGCTCACCGATCCCTGTAGCAGCCGGACGCAGGCTTCGCCAGCTGCTACATAAAAGCGTGATCGCAGGCTTCGCCAGCTGCTACATAAAAGCGTGATCGCGTTTTTCAGGAGGACCGTATGCGCACGATTCTTTTCAGCAGCCAGACCTACGACCGCGACAGTTTTCTCGGCACCGAGCTGCCCGCCGGTATCGAGTTGCACTTTCAATCGGCGCGGCTGAGCGTCGATACGGTGGCGCTGGCGGAGCATCACGAAGTGGTCTGCGCGTTCATCAATGATGACTTGAGCGCTCCGGTGCTGGAACGCCTGGCAGCGGGCGGCACGCGCTTGATCGCCCTGCGCTCGGCTGGTTACAACCATGTCGACCTGACGGCGGCGAAGCTATTGGGGCTGTCGATTGTGCGNGTNCCGGCCTACTCGCCTCACGCGGTGGCCGAGCACGCCGTGGCCCTGATCCTCGCGCTGAACCGCCGCCTGCACCGCGCCTACAACCGCACCCGCGACGGTGATTTCAGCTTGCANGGCCTGACCGGTTTCGACTTGGTGGGCAAGACGGTCGGCGTGGTCGGTACCGGGCAGATCGGCGCGACCTTCGCGAAAATCATGCACGGTTTCGGTTGCCTGTTGCTGGCCTACGACCCCTACCCCAATCCGCAGGTCGAAGCCCTCGGCGCCCGCTACCTGAGCTTGCCCGAGCTGCTGGCCGAATCGCAGATCATCAGCCTGCACTGCCCGCTCAATGAGCAGAGCAAACACTTGATCAACCGTGAATCACTGGCGCACCTGCAGCCCGGCGCGATGTTGATCAACACCGGACGCGGCGGCCTGGTGGACACGCCGGCGCTGATCGACGCGTTGAAGGACGGCCAATTGGGTTACTTGGGGCTGGATGTCTATGAAGAAGAGGCCCAACTGTTTTTTGAGGACCGCTCCGACCTGCCCCTGCAGGACGATGTGCTGGCGCGGCTGCTGACTTTTCCGAACGTGATCATCACCGCGCACCAGGCCTTCCTCACCCGCGAAGCCCTGGACGCGATTGCCACGACCACCCTGCAGAACATCGCGGCCTGGGCCGCTGGCGCGCCGCAGAATCAGGTCGAAGGCTGAGCCGATCAGGCCTTGGACAAGAGGATCATCAGGCCCAGCCAGCCGAACCCCAGCAAGCGTTGCCCCAGCGAATGCCCGCGACGCAGCAGGAACCAGACAAAAAACGGCGGCAGAAAGAAAATCATCAGCTTCAGCCACAGTTCCACCGGACGCACGCCGTTGGAGGCAGGCATCGGTGCCGCCACCTCGGCTTCGACTGCGGTTTTTCGTTTACGTCCGAACGCGGCCGGGGTCACCCTGGCCACCTTCTCATCGGCCGGCAAACGCCCGAAAGAAAGGGGTGCCTGTGCCGGCGTTGCCGTCGAAGTGGCCGCTTGCACCGTTCCCGCCGGTGCACCGCAATGAATGCAAGCAGGCGCCGTGGAGCTGATGCTTTGCTTGCACTCATAACATTCGATTAACGCCATGTCCGTTCCTTAGAGATGCAAAAGCGGCAGTGTGCCATGAGTCGGTCGGTCATTTGAACCAGATCGAAGGTCATCTGCCCGCGCCATGCTGCGAGCAGGCCCGTGATAGCATACCGCGCATATTTGGAGGACCCATGGTCGAACACGATTTCCGCTACAGCCTGATGAACCCGCAACACACCCTCACCGAATGCCGCGCCCTTGTGCCGGGGCGTTATCAAGTCACCGGCAACGGCGGCTCGATTCGTAATAACGACGTGCTGGTCGTGACCCTCAAAGGTGCCAAGGACCTGTCCATGCGCCTGACCGTGGAAACGGTTCGCCATTTGATCAACCCGCCCGGCCAATGGGTCGCGGTGGCCAGTGGTCCGGTGTTCGGCGAATTGGCGATCCACACCTGGAAAGTCAACTGCGACAGCTGCGCCAAAGAGCTGAGCTTTGAGTTTGCAGTGGACGCCAAACTGGGTAACAAGGCTGAAAAACCTGCCGCCACTGCGCGGATTGCCGAGCTGGGCTGGACCACCGTTGGCGAGAAGCACCTGTGCCCGACATGCCAGGAGCCCGCGTGATGAAACGCCTCGCCCTGACCGCCCTGGTCGGTGCCAGCCTGCTGGGCTGCGCCGCCGAGCCGGTGAAATTGCAACAAAACCGCAGCTACATCCTGGAATGGATCGGCGAACGTCCGCTGATGGATTACAGCCACCTGACCGTCACCCTCGGTGCCGATGGCCGCGCCTATGGCAATGGCGGCTGCAACCACTGGTTTGCGCCGTACACCGTCGAGGGCGACAAGCTCAGCTTCGGCAAGATCGGCAGCACCCGCAAACTGTGCGCCGAGGCCNTGATGGAGCAGGAAAAGCGCTTCATGCAGGCCCTGGAAAATGTGCAGCGCTGGGACGTTTCGCCGATCGAGCAGATGCGCTTCTGGCCCGCCGAAGGCAAGCCGTTGCGTTGGTGGCTTGAAGAGGGTTGATAACCCCGAGCTGTGGCCAAGTGAATACCTGTGGCGAGGGAGCTTGCTCCCGCTGGGCTGCGCAGCAGCCCTAAAACCCGTCACCTCGGTTCATCAGGAACACCGTTTGTACCGGTTTTGCGACTGCTGCGCAGCCCAGCGGGAGCAAGCTCCCTCGCCACAAGAGCTTCTGTGCAATCACTTGAGCGCTTGCAACGCCTCAAGCTTGGCCATCACCCCCGCCGCGGTCTGCTCGCCCATCAACTGCTCACGTACCTTGCCCTTGTTATCGATGATGTAGGTCACCGGCAACGCTTCGCTGCGAGGCAACTCGAAAAGATCCGCCGGGTCCGACGCCAGCACGGTGAACTTGATCCCCAGCTTCTCGCTGGCGCNTTTNAGCTCTTCCCCCTGTACGTTGTCGAAATTGACCCCGAACACACCNATCTTCTTGTCCTTCAGCTGCTCGGCCAAGNCATTCAGTTCCGGGATTTCCGTGCGACACGGGCCACACCATTCGGCCCAGTAATTGACCACCACCCATTGCTTGTCCAGGCGTTCGGCCGCCACTTTCTGGCCGTTCTGGTCGATACCATAGTCGTTGCCACAGCCCCCCAGCATCAACGCACCGATGATCGCCAATGCTGCTGCCAGTCGTCTTGTCATGTCGTAATCCTTGTTCAAAATTGAATGCGCCTGCGACCCATCGCCTCCCGAGGTTCTGGATTACGCGCTGCACAGTTAGAATAGCCGCCACCTTACGCAAGATGCGACCCGCACATGACCGATCTGACGCTTTATCACAACCCGCGCTGCTCGAAATCCCGCGGAGCGCTCGAACTGCTGGAAGCTCGCGGCCTGAATCCGAGCGTGGTTCGCTACCTTGANACCCCGCTGGACGCCGCGCAAATCCAGAGCCTGCTGACCAAACTGGGCATCAGCGCCCGGCAACTGCTGCGCACCGGCGAGGACGAGTACAAGACTCTCAATCTGGCCGACAGCAGCCTGAGCGAGGCGCAATTGATCGCTGCCATCGCCGCCCATCCGAAACTCATGGAGCGACCGATTCTCGAAGTCGGCGACAAAGCCATCATCGGCCGTCCGCCGGAGAACGTGCTGGAGTTGCTGCCGTGAGCGCGCCGTACATTCTGGTTCTGTATTACAGCCGTAGCGGCTCGACCAATGAAATGGCCCGGCAGATTGCCCGTGGTGTCGAGCAGGCCGGGATGGAAGCGCGCCTGCGCACGGTGCCGCCGATCTCTACCGAATGCGAAGCCGTGTCGCCGGACATCCCCGACGAAGGCGCGCTGTACGCCAGCCTCGACGACTTGAAGCACTGCGCGGGTCTGGCCATGGGCAGTCCGACCCGTTTCGGCAATATGGCGGCGCCGCTCAAGTACTTCCTCGACGGCACCAGCAATCTTTGGCTGACCGGCGCCCTGGTGGGCAAACCGGCCGGAGTGTTCACTTCCACCGCCAGCCTTCACGGTGGCCAGGAAACCACGCTGATGTCGATGCTGTTGCCGCTGTTGCACCACGGCATGCTGATCACCGGCCTGCCTTATAGCGAACAGGCGCTGCTCGATACCCAGGGCGGCGGCACGCCGTATGGCGCCAGCCATCACGCCGGGCCCGACGGCAAACAGGGTTTGAATGAACACGAAGTGGCGCTGTGCCGAGCCTTGGGCCTGCGCTTGGCGAAGACTGCGCAAAAACTGGGGAACTGACGTGGCGAAAAAGCCGAAGATTCTGCCCTCGATCGAATGGCTCGAACCGCGGGTGCGGGCGATGCGCGCGATCAGCCTGCTGTGCTTTTTCGGGCTGGTGGGGCTGCTGTGCGCCTACTACCTGGTGTTTGCCGACCTGCACGGCGCCCGGCCGTGGGTGATTTTGCTGATTGAACTGGTGCCCNTGNTATTGNTNGCCCCGGGGATGCTGCTCGGCAGCGCGCGCGGGCATTCGTGGATGTGCTTTGTGGTGAACCTGTATTTCATCAAGGGCGCGCTGGCGGCGTATGACCCGAATCGGCAGTGGTTCGGGGTGCTGGANATGGGNGCGAGCCTGGCGGTGTTCTGTTCGGCGCTGTTGTATGTGCGGTGGCGGTTTCAGTTGAATCGTAAACTGGCTGGCGAGGGCGAAATCTCCGCTGCCTGACACACCTCCATCGCGGGCGAGTCGAATCGTCGCACCNNCAACAGAGATCCTGTGAGAGCGGGCTTGCCTGCGATGGAGTCAACTCGGTCTCAATGATTGACGGTATAGGCCAGCATCATCGAAATCTGGCTCATCGCCCGCCCGCCACTCTGTTCATGCCACTGGTTGAACACATCCTGCACCAACGCCAGGTCTCGCTGGCTGGTCGGCACCTTGTCGACGATCTTCTGCGCGTTCAGCCCCGCGACCACGTCGTAACTCGGTACGAACGTGTCCTTGCCGACCATGCGCAAGAAACGCGGCGCCGACAACCCGCCCAATTGGTGGCCGCGCTTTTTCAGGTACGTCCACAGCCCGACGATGTCCGTCACCGGCCAATCGGCAATCAATGCGCCGAAGCTGCCCTTCTCCTGCGCCACGTCCAGAATCATCTGCGCATTGCGTGGCACACTTTTGAGCTTGCCCAGGTGACGGATGATGCGGGTGTCCTGCATCAAGCGCTCCAGGTGCTCAGCGCTCATCAGCACCACCTTTTCCGGGTCGAACTTGAAGAACACTTCTTCGAACGACGGCCACTTGGCGTCCACCAGGCTGTGCTTGAGCCCGGCGCGAAACACCCGCAACGCCAGGGTCGACAGGTAACGGTCATCACTGATCTTGCGCAATTGCGCCGGGGTCTTGGGTACAGGCAGATGGGCTTCCAACTCGGCCGCCGAACCGAAGCGGTTCAGACAATATTCGTGCAGCCACTTGTAATCGCGCATGCCCTCTCCTGAGGAGTAAGTGAATAGACCCATGTGGGAGCAAGCCTGCTGGCGATGGCAGTGGGTCAGTCAACCATGAGGTGTCTGACCCACCGCCATCGCCAGCAGGCTGGCTGGCTCCCGCAGTGATTTTTTTAGAGGTTGACGACGTTGACGAACCGCGACGCGGCCGTTTCGTCGATCTTGAGGCTGGTGAAGTCGAACAGGTTGCGGTCCGCCAGTTGCGACGGCTGTACATTTTGCAAGCTGCGGAAAATGCTTTCGGTNCGGCCCGGGGTCTTGCGCTCCCAGTCCATGAGCATTTCCTTGACCACCTGGCGTTGCAGGTTTTCCTGGGAGCCACACAGGTTGCACGGGATGATCGGGAATTGCTTGAAGTCGGAGTAAGCCTGGATGTCCTTCTCGTTGCAGTAGGCCAGCGGACGGATCACCACGTTGCGGCCGTCGTCGGCGCGCAGCTTTGGCGGCATGGCCTTGAGCGAACCGTTGAAGAACATGTTGAGGAAGAACGTCTCGACGATGTCGTCGCGGTGGTGACCGAGGGCCATCTTGGTCGCGCCGATTTCATCGGCAAAGGTGTAGAGCGTGCCACGGCGCAGGCGCGAGCACAGCGAACAGGTGGTTTTGCCTTCCGGGATCAGTTCCTTGACCACCGAATAGGTGTCTTTCTCGACGATGTGGTACTCGACGCCCAGCGCTTTCAAGTAGGCCGGCAATACGTGTTCGGGGAAGCCCGGCTGTTTCTGGTCCATGTTGACGGCGACGATCTCGAACTTGATCGGTGCGACCTTCTGCAGGTGCAGCAGCACGTCAAGCAGGGTGTAGCTGTCTTTGCCGCCGGAGAGGCAGACCATGACCTTGTCGCCCTCCTCGATCATGTTGAAATCGGCAACCGCTTCACCGGCCAGGCGACGCAGGCGTTTTTGCAGTTTGTTCTGGTTGACCGTAAGAGTGCCCATGACGCGAAATCCGTGAGGTGTGACGAAAGGCCGGCATTTTACGCAAAAACCCATCATCGGCGAAGTGCCTGGCGACTGCACTTTATCTGAGCTGAGCATACCCCTGTGGCGAGGGAGCTTGCTCCCGTTGGGTCGCGCAGCGGCCCCAAAACCATCCCGTCCCATTGTGTCAGACAAATCCCGTCGACCGTTTTTGCGACTGCTGCGCAGCCGAACGGGAGCAAGCTCCCTCGCCACATAGGTCGCGCAAGACCCTGCGGCGATTAACAGCGGGGTTTACAGCGCGATTTGCTCTAACGCCCTCGCACCTGTGCCGGTAAGACCTTTCTATACTGCGACATAAGGTCGCATACATATCCAGACCTATTACTTACTTGGCCACTTAGGCCTGTAGGCGCTCCACTGGGGGGCGACGGTAAAAACAAGAGGAGTGACTGGCATGATCCATCACGTAGTGGGGCTNTTTACCCACCCCGACCAGGAATGGAAAGAAATCCGTGGCGACCAAGAGGAAAGCATCAGCCACATGTACCTGACTCACACGCTGATTCTGGCGGCAATTCCCGCTGTGTCGGCGTTTATCGGCACCACTCAGGTCGGTTGGGTCATCGGCAATCGAGCGCCGGTCATGTTGACCCAGGAAAGCGCGCTATGGATGACGATCATGTCGTACCTGGCGATGCTCGGCGGCGTCGCGGTCATGGGCGCGTTCATTCACTGGATGGCCCGTACCTATGACGCCAGCCCCAGCATGGCGCGGTGTGTAGCGTTTGCCACCTACACCGCGACCCCGCTGTTCATCGGCGGTCTGGCGGCGCTGTACCCACACATGTGGCTGGGGATGATCGTCGGGACGGCGGCCATCTGCTACACGGTGTACTTGCTGTATGTGGGGCTACCCACTTTCATGAACATTCCATCAGACGAGGGCTTTTTGTTTTCAAGTTCGGTACTTGCCGTAGGCCTGGTGGTGCTGGTCGCCATCATGGCGTTTACAGTGATTGTCTGGGGACTCGGCGTGGGGCCGGTCTATACCAATTAGCAACACACCACCCAAAAACAAGATCTGCCAACACAGGCCGCCGCAAGGCGGCCTTCTAATGTAAGGAGCAATGACCATTCGGCGCCTCGGCGCCTCGGCGATTCGCAAGGCCCCGGCGTTGCGGCATACTCGACGTCTCTGGAGATCCATCAAGCATGCCCGAGCAACTCAATACCCGCGTCGAAGATTGTTTCCTGCAAGCCGAATCCTTTTTCAAACGAAGCTTCAAACGCCCCCAGGTCAGCCTCAAGCTGCGGGGCCAGAAAGCCGGTGTCGCGCATTTGCACGAGAACCTGCTGCGTTTCAATCCGCAGCTGTACCGGGAAAACACTGAAGACTTCCTCAAGCAGACCGTGGCCCACGAGGTCGCGCACTTGATCGCCCATCAACTGTTCGGCGACCGCATCCAGCCACATGGCGAAGAGTGGCAATTGATCATGCGCGGCGTATACGAGCTGCCGCCCAATCGCTGCCACACCTACGACGTTAAACGCCGCAGCGTGACGCGCTACATCTACAAATGCCCGTGCGTCGACAGCGATTTCCCGTTTTCGGCCCAGCGCCATGGCCTGGTGCGACAGGGGCGGCGGTATTTGTGCCGGCGGTGCCGGAGCACGTTGGTGTTTAGTGGGGAGATGCGGGTCGAGTAATCTGGATGTGTGCTGTCTGGTCTGGCCTCATCGCGGGCAAGCCCGCTCCCACAGGTATTTGCTTCGAACACAAATGTAGTGAACGCCTCAAACCACTGTGGGAGCGGGCTTGCCCGCGATGAGGCCCGAAAAGGCGCTAGAGAATCACCTTGGCTCGCCGCAATTCCTCGATCCGCTCAGCACTCATCCCCAACTCCGCCAACACCTGATCCGTATGCTGCCCCAACACCGATCCAATATGCCGCGGCGCCGGCAACCCCTCGGAAAACTTCAACGGACAGGCGATNTGCGCCTGAGTCGAGCCATCCCCCCGCGGCACCTCCGTCACCAACGCCCGCGCCTGCAACTGCGGATGCTGCACCGCCTCGCCGACACTCAGCACCGGCTCGACACACGCATCGACCCCGGCAAACAACTCGCACAACTGCGCAAAGTCATGCTTCTCGAATTCGGCTTTCAACTCATTTTTCAGCGCCTGTTGCTCGGAGGGTTTGGGCGACAGGCCCTTGGCCGCCAGTTCCGGTCGTCCCAACGCCGTACACAGTTGCTGCATGAAGGCCGATTCCAGACTGCCCACCGATAACCAGCGCCCGTCCCGCGAACGGTAGTAGTCGTAGAAGCTGCCGCCATTGAGCATCTGATCCTCCCNNCCCGGCTCCACGCCACAGGCCAGATACCCAGCGCCGGCCATCGCGTTCAAGCTGAACGAGCAATCGGTCATGCTCACATCCAGGTATTGGCCGACACCGCTCTGTTGCCGAGCAATCACCGCCGCCAGCAACCCGATCACCCCATGCAGCGAGCCGCCGGCGACATCTGCCACCTGCATGCCCAATGGCAGCGGCCCGCTCTCGGTGCGGCCGGTGTAGCTGGCCAGCCCCGCCAGCGCCAGGTAGTTGATGTCGTGACCGGCGCGGTCCTTGTAGGGGCCGGTCTGGCCGTAACCGGTAATCGACACGTAGATCAGCCGAGGATTGATCGCCTTCAACGCTTCATAACCCAGGCCCAGGCGTTCCATCACACCGGGGCGGAACTGCTCCAGCACGATGTCGTGGTCCGCCAGCAATTGCTTGATCACCTCCAGCGCCTCGGGCTGCTTGAGGTCCAGCGCCAGGCTGCGCTTGTTGCGATTGAGGTAGGCGTGACTGGCCGACACCCCCTGATCGTGCGGCGGCAACACCCGCAGCAAATCCATGCGGGTCGGTGATTCGATGCGCAATACCTCAGCGCCCATGTCCGCCAGCATCAAGGACGCGAACGGGCCCGGCAGCAGCGTCGAGAAATCCAGAACCTTGAGTGATGCCAGTGGACCGGGCATGAGCGACCTCCGTGAACGATGTCTTCAGCCTAGGCAGGCAAACGCATTGCAGCAATCACCCGAAGTGTCAGTAGCTGTGACCGTTACGCTCAAATCCCGGGCAAGAAAAAACCCGCCGAAGCGGGTTTTTCATGACAGCGAGTCTTACTTGACGTTGCTAGGGGTTGGGCCTTCGGCCACGCCCAGGTCGTCTTCTTCACGCTCGTCGGAGATACCGCGACCGCCAGAAGCCAGCTCGGATTGCAGCTTGTCGGTGTCCAGTTCCTTGACCCACTTGGCCACAACGAGGGTGGCAACGGCGTTACCCACCAGGTTGGTCAGTGCGCGGGCTTCAGACATGAAGCGGTCGATACCCAGGATCAGCGCCAGGCCGGCAACCGGCAGGTGACCAACGGCCGACAGGGTCGCAGCCAGCACGATGAAGCCGCTACCGGTCACGCCTGCAGCGCCTTTGGAGGACAGCAGCAGCACCAGCAGCAGGGTGATCTGGTGGGTGATGTCCATGTGGGTGTCGGTCGCCTGGGCGATGAACACGGCAGCCATGGTCAGGTAGATCGAAGTACCGTCGAGGTTGAAGGAGTAGCCAGTCGGAATCACCAGGCCTACTACGGATTTCTTCGCGCCCAGACGCTCCATCTTGATCAGCATGCGTGGCAGTGCGGATTCGGAGGAGGAAGTGCCCAGTACGATCAACAGTTCTTCACGGATGTAGCGAACCAGCTTCAACACGCTGAAACCGTGCGCGCGGCAGATGGCGCCCAGCACCACGACCACGAACAGAATGCAGGTGATGTAGAAGCAGATCATCAACTGGCCCAGTTGCACCAGGGAACCTACACCGTAGGCGCCGATGGTGAACGCCATGGCGCCCAGGGCACCGAGTGGCGCGAGCTTCATGATCATGTTGATGATGTTGAACATCACGTGGGCGAAGCGATCAATGAAATCCAGCACCGGCTTGCCGTACGCACCCAGGCGATGCAGGGCAAAACCGAAGATGACCGAGAACATCAGCACTTGCAGGATGTCGCCGTTGGCGAAGGCGCCGACGATGGTGTTCGGGATCACATTGAGGATGAAGCCAACCACGCTCTGGTCTGCACCGGCAGTCACGTAGGCAGCGACTTTGGACGCGTCCAGGGTAGCGACGTCGATGTGCATGCCGGCGCCCGGCTGCACAACGTTGACCACGACCAGGCCGATCAGCAGCGCGATGGTGGAAACAACTTCGAAGTAGAGCAGCGCGTAGCCGCCGGTTTTGCCGACCGATTTCATGCTTTGCATGCCAGCGATGCCGCTGACAACGGTGCAGAAGATGATAGGGGCGATGACCATTTTGATCAGCTTGATGAAGCCGTCACCCAGTGGCTTGAGGGCCACACCGGTCTGCGGGTAGAAGTGACCGAGCAAAATACCGATAACGATTGCAACGATCACCTGGAAATACAGGGATTTGTACAGTGGCTGACGAGTCGTCATTGCAAAGTTCCTCAATCGCACCGTGTGGCAANATCCNNC
>NZ_NMOJ01000205.1 GCF_002251635.1 Pseudomonas mandelii | reverse complement strand
TTGCCANCGACACTTCAATTGCGAACCCTCCTGCACTGGAGGGATTTGTTTTGTCGAGCTGCGCAATGGCAGGCATCTGCTCGTTGTATCGCAAGGCTCGTGCCACCTTCGTCAAAAAGCCTGCAAGCCTTTTGACATCAAGGGTTACAGGTTCAACCTTGTCACCGACCGGTTACAACAATGTGGCGGGTTTCCGCCCATCGACCAGACCTCGTCCTACAATTTGGCGGATATCCGCCTGTTCATCATCAAGACTGGCGACTACCATCCGTCGTTCAATGGGACGGAACTGCCCTGCCATGCGTGAACGCACCATCGCCAGTCATTTCGCCCGTGCCGTCTTAGGTGGCGCGCGCCGGCTGGGTTATGACTACTCAAATCTGCTGCAACAACTCGGCATCAGCCCCGAGTTGCTGGATGAACCGCGGGCGCGGATTGCGCCGGAGCAGTTCACGCGACTGATCCAGGGTTTGTGGCTGGCCCTCGACGACGAGTACCTCGGTTTTGGGCCGACGCCGAGTAAAACCGGCACCTTCGCGATGATGTGCCACGCCGTGATCCACTGCCGCAACCTCGAAAAAGCTCTGCATCGCGGCTTATTGTTTTATAGCCTATTCCCCGAGGGTCCGCGCCTGACCCTGACCCGCGAAGACGAAATGATCCGCCTGAGCCTCGATGACTCGAAGTTCCAGGACCCGGACCATTTCCTCACCGAAAGCCAATTGATGGTGTGGCATCGCCTCGGCAGCTGGCTGATCGGCCAGCGCATTCGGCTGGAGCAGGCGACGTTCAGTTACCCAAGGCCCGAGCACGGCGCCGAATACGACTTGCTGTTCCCCTGCCCCATGGTGTTTTCCACGGCGCAGAGCAGCCTGCTGTTCCACAGCCGCTACCTGCACATGCCGTTGTTGCAGGACGAGCGCACCCTCAAGCATTTCCTCNAACATTCCCCCGCCGACCTGCTGTCCCGGCCGGATGAAGGCGACAGCCTGAGCAGCCAGTTACGCCGTTTGCTCAGCCGCGACAGTGCACGCTGGCCGGACCTGGAAGCGGTGGCCGCGCACCTGCACATCAGCCCGCAGACCTTGCGTCGGCACTTGCGTGAGGAAGGGTCGAGTTTTCAGGAGTTGAAGGATCAGTTGCGCCGGGACATTGCGATTTATCACCTGGGCCGGGCGGATCTGTCGTTGCAGCAGATTGCCGAGCAGCTAGGGTTTTCCGAGCCTTCGGCGTTTCATCGGGCGTTCAAGAAGTGGACCGGGTTGACGCCGGGTGCCTATCGCGCGCAAGAGAACTGATGTGTGGGGTGAATTCACTGGCCTCATCGCGGGCAAGACCGCTCCCACAGTGATTTGAGTCGTTCACAACATCTGTATTCGAAGCAACTACCTGTGGGAGCGGGCTTGCCCGCGATGAGGACTGACGCGGTCTATCTGACTGAACGACTACGGCGGATCAAGCCTGTCCAGCATCCGAAACTGATTTTTGGGTTGAGTTGACCGGCCCCATCGCGAGCAGGCTCGCTCCTACAGGTGATCGGTGTGAACGCAGATTATGCATTCACTGAAGATCTCCTGTGGGAGCGAGCCTGCTCGCGATGAACGATGACGCGGTCTACCTGACTGGACGTCTACGGCGGATCAAGCCTGTCCAGTATCCGCAACTGATTTTTGGGTTGCGTTGACTGGCCCCATCGCGGGCAAGACCGCTCCCACAGTGATTTGAGTCGTTCACAACATCTGTATTCGAAGCAACTACCTGTGGGAGCGGGCTTGCCCGCGATGAGGACCGAAAGAACACCACCAAACCCTGCGATCAAACCACCGGAAAATGAATCCGGAACGCCGCCCCGCCCATCGGCGAATCCCCCAGCGTCAGCTTCGCGCTATAGCTTTCAATGATGTCCTTGACCACCGCCAGGCCGATCCCCTGCCCCGGGTGCTGGCGATCCAGCCGTTCACCCCTTTGCAGAATCCGCGCACGCTGATCAGGCGGTACGCCTGGGCCGTCATCTTCAATGCACAGCTCGATACCTTCGAGGGTNTCNACCAGGCTGATGCGCACTTCGCTCAGGCACAGGCGATAAGCGTTTTCCAACAGATTGCCCATCATTTCCAGCAAGGCGCCCTGTTCGATCGGCACGTAACACTGATCCGGCAAATCGAAAGCAACGCGCACGCGTTTGTCGCGGTAGACCTTGTCCAGCGTGTCGCACAGGCTTTGCAGCACCGGTTGCAGGCGCACCTGATGGCGCACCAGACCGCTTTTGCGCAGGCTGGCGCGTTGCAGTTGATAGCCAATCTGTTGGCTCATGCGTTCGATCTGCGATTGCAATACCCAGGCCTGACCGCGTTCTTCCGGCCGCTGGGCCATGTCTTCGCTCACCCCCTGCAACACGGCCAGCGGGGTTTTCAGGCTGTGGGCCAAATCGTCGAGGGAGTCGCGGTAACGCGCACGTTGCTCACGCTCGCTGTGCAGCAAACGGTTGAGGGAGCCGGTCAGACGCAGCAGTTCACGGGGGTGTTCTTCGGTAAGGCTTTCGCGGGCGCCGCTTTCGATTTCGTCGAGTTCCTGACTGAGCCGACGCAAGGCCTGCAAGCCCCAGGTCAGGCCGATCCATAGCAGCGCCAGCAACACCAGCAACGCGGCGCCGAAACCGAGGTAGAGGTTTTCGCGCAGGCCTTCGAGGGTCACTTCGTATTCGTGCACCGGTTGCAGGGCGACGATGCTGAACGCCGCGCTTTTACCGCTGAGCAGTTTGACTTCGACGTCGTAGACGAAGAATTCCTGACCGTCGGCCTCGCTAATGCGCGCGAACTCATTGCCGCGTCCGTCGTAACGCGGTTTGTAGTTGATCTTCTCTTCGCCGGTGGCCTTCGAGCGCCAGACCAAATGACCTTCACGGTCATAGATGTAGCCGAGCAAGCGGCTGTCAGTCAGGTTGAAGCGTTCGTCCGGCAACTGCGCCGGCATCAGCAAGCGGTTGTTTTCGACCCGCGCGGCGGATATCAGGGTGGTGACGTCCGACGCCAGGCGCTGCTCGATGGAATCCTGCAGCGCCAGGCTGAACGCGCCTTGCATGGCGGGCAACAAGCCCAGCATAAACAGCACGGCCAGGGTGGTGGCCGCGAGCATCAAGCGCACACGTAACGAGCGAATCAACGGCAGCGCTCATTGAACAGGTAGCCCAGGCCGCGCACGGTGTCGATCGGCTTGAACCCGGCCGGGCCTTCCAGCTTGCGGCGCAGGCGCCCGACCAGCACTTCGATCACGTTCGGATCACGCTCGTCGTCATCGGGGTAGAGCTGCTCCATCAAGCGATCCTTGGCCACCACCTGCTGATGGTGACGCATCAAGTATTCGAGAATCCGATACTCGTAGGCGGTCAGCGCCAGCGGTTGCTCATCCAGAGAGGCTTGCTTGCGATTGAGGTCCAGCAGCAGCGGCCCGGCGACGATGGTCGACTGGGTAAACCCGCTGGAGCGGCGCAGCAAGGCGTTCATCCGCGCTTCCAGCTCTTCGAACTGGAACGGCTTGACCACGTAATCGTCGGCGCCGGCGGCCAGGCCCTCGACCTTGTCCTGCCAGTTGCCGCGCGCGGTCAGGATCAGGATCGGGAAGGTCTTGGCCTGGCTGCGCAGATGACGGATCAGGTCGAGCCCGCTCATGCCCGGCAGGCCGAGGTCGATCACCGCCAGGTCGTGGTTGAACTGCTCGGTCTGGTACAGCGCCTCCTCGGCGTTGGCCACGGACTCGACCACGTGGCCGCTGTCCGTCAGGCGGGTTTGCAGGTGATGGCGCAACAGCGCTTCATCTTCAACGACCAGCAGTTTCATAACGCTCTCCTAGGCAAATCGTTATCTCCAGCAGCACAGCTCTCAGTTACACCGCGAAACCTGTGGGAGCGGGCTTGCTCGCGAAAGCGGCGTGTCAGGCAACATCAATGTCGACTGTGCCGCCGTCTTCGCGAGCAAGCCCGCTCCCACAAGGGTTGCGCCTATCAGAAAGCGTAGTTCGCCGACAGGTACGTCTGGGCGCTGCTGGTCAGGTCCAGCGAACCCTGTTTGCTGCCACCGCGCTCGCTCATCTCGGTGCTGGCGTTGCTGCGCAGGTAACGGTAACCCATCTCGACCGAGGTGTTTTGCGACACTTGCTGCAATACGCCAACTTGGCCGCCGATGGCGTAACCGATGTTGCTGTCGCGGCTGAAGCCTGGGGACTCCTGGGTCATTTTGGTCAGACCGGCCGTGGCACCGCCGAACAATTTGGTGCTGCCGCCCACCGGGTAGAACAGATCGTAGCTGCCCAACAGGTTTTCCTGACGCAGTTTAATGCCATTGTGCGAGCCCGACACGTTGTCGTAAGTGGCGTAGTAGCGGCCCTGGCTGTTTTGCTGGCCCAGACGCACACCCCAGGTGGTGTCCTTGCCGATCACGCCGTCGGCGTTCGGGCTGTTGAGGTTGTCGTTCAGGGCGTGGGACTTTTTGACCTTGTCGCTGGTCTGTCCAAGAGTAAGGCTGGCGAAATTATCGTCGGAAGCGAAAGCCGCCGCGCTCGCGCCCATGACGGTGAAAGCCAGAAGCAGTTTTTTGAAGTGAGTCATTGGGGAATTTCCTCATGCGCTATTTGCTTTTTGGGTACGGGGCAAGGTTACGCACCCACCCCTGAACTCCCCCTGAACGCACTCTGAACCTAAGCTGAATCAACTCTACCCGGCTGTTTTGATGACTTTTATGCAGGAGATCCGACAATGCGCGTTTTCCTCGCCCTCGTATTACTGGCCTTGAGCGGGCTCAGCCACGCCGCGATCAAGACTCAGGAAATCCCCTATCAGAGCCCCGACGGCACGAAGCTGATCGGCTATTACGCTTACGACGATGCTATTAAAGGCCAACGTCCGGGCGTGGTGGTGGTGCATGAATGGTGGGGCCTCAACGACTACACCAAGCGCCGCGCCCGCGACTTGGCCGGCCTGGGTTACAGCGCGCTGGCCATTGATATGTATGGCGATGGCAAGAACACCGAGCATCCCAAGGACGCCATGGCCTTCATGCAAGCGGCGTCGAAAGACAGTGCGGCGTCCAGCGCCCGCTTCCAGGCCGGGCTCGATTTGCTGAAGAAACAGCCACAGACCAATCCGGATAAAGTCGCTGCCATCGGTTACTGCTTCGGTGGTGCCGTGGTGTTGAATGCAGCGCGTCAAGGCGTACCGCTGGCGGGCGTGGTGAGTTTCCACGGCGCGCTGGCGACCAAAACGCCCGCAACGCCGGGCAGCGTGAAAGCGAAAATCCTGGTGGAACATGGCGCGCTGGACAGCATGGTGACGGCGGATAACGTCGCGGCGTTCAAGGCTGAGATGGACAAGGCCGGGGCCGACTATCAATTCGTCAGCCTTGAGGGCGCCAAGCATGGATTCAGCAATCCGGACGCGGATCGGTTGGGCCATGGCGATCATGGTGGGCCGGATATCGGGTACAGCAAGACGGCGGATGAAAAGTCCTGGGCGGATATGCAGGCGTTCTTCAAGAAGATTTTTGGTTGAACAGATAGACCGCGTCGCTGCCTTCGCGAGCAAGCCCGCTCCCACATTGGATTTGTGTCACGACGAAGATCCAATGTGGGAGCGGGCTTGCTCGCGAATGGCAACACCTCGGTCTAACGTCGGGACTACCCAGCCTGAGAGCAACCCGGCAAAATGCCCGACATGAACCCCACCCCCGCCCTACCCGCCTGCTGCACCCCGCTCGATGCCCATTGGCCGCTGCCGTTTGTGCTGCCTGACACGGTGCTGTTGAGTACGCACTTCGATACCTCGCAACTGGCCAGCGATGATTTCCGGCGCAGCGCCATCGAGCCGCCGGCGAGCATCCAGCGCTCGGTCGCCAAGCGTCAGGCCGAGTTTCTGGCCGGTCGGGTGTGCGCCCGGGCGGCGCTGCAGCAGCTGGAAGGACTGAGTTTCAGCCCGGCCATCGGTGAAGACCGGGCGCCGGTGTGGCCTGCGCATATCAGCGGCTCAATTACCCACAGCACCGGCTGGGCCGCGGCGATTGTCGCGAACAAGACCCACTGGCGTGGATTGGGGATGGACCTGGAAAACCTGCTAAACCCTGAACGGGCCGAGCGCCTGGCCGGGGAAATCCTCACCCCGCCGGAGTTGCAGCGCATGGCCGCAGGTCATCGTGACCAGTTAGCGATGCTGGTCACGCTGACGTTTTCGGTGAAGGAGAGTCTGTTCAAGGCGCTGTATCCGATTGTTCAACAGCGGTTTTATTTTGAACATGCCGAGGTGTTGGAATGGACCGAGGCGGGTGAAGTGCGGCTGCGTTTGCTCACGGACCTGTCCAGCGAATGGCGCAATGGTACGGAGCTGGATGCTCAGTTTGGGGTGGTGGATGGGCAATTGTTGAGTCTGGTCAGTATCAAGGCCTGAGGATTTGCGGTGTATTGAAGGGCCTCATCGCTTCTCCTGATTCCTCG
This sequence comes from Pseudomonas mandelii, assembly GCF_002251635.1. Taxonomy (GTDB): domain Bacteria; phylum Pseudomonadota; class Gammaproteobacteria; order Pseudomonadales; family Pseudomonadaceae; genus Aquipseudomonas; species Aquipseudomonas mandelii_B. The sequence goes on along the minus strand of NZ_NMOJ01000205.1, from coordinate 54,186 downwards.
GCCAACTCAGGCTGAAACACGCCCCACCCAGACTAAGCCAGCGCCCACAGGAGAATGCATTCCAACTGTGGGAGCGGGCTTGCCCGCGATAGCAGTGTCAGGGTTTATCCTGATCCCGCGGCCAACTCAGGCTAAAGCATGCCCCGCCCAAATTATTGCTCTTGCTGATCAACGCCCGCCCGCCGTGCCAATNGATAATCCGTCGCACGATGGAAAGCCCCAAGCCATGCCCGCCCGATGCCCGGGTACGGCTGTCATCAAGGCGCAGGAACGGCGTAAAGATTTTCTCCCAGGCCGACTCCGGCACGCCCGGCCCGTCATCTTCGATGTCTACCCGGCAACGCTGCTGCCCCACCTGATAGCTGACGGTCACCCGCGACGAGGCATGGCGCATGGCGTTGCTCACCAGATTTTGCAGGGCCCGGTGCAAGTAGCGCGGCTCGGCCTCGACCCAGGCATCGTCACAATCGGCGGCGGACAGGCACAGCCCGCGCTGCACCGTGACCTCGGCGCGTAACGGTGCCAATTCCTCGATCACTTGATTGACCAACGCATCCAGATCGATCCTCTGGAAATTCAGCGCTGGCGAGCCCTGCTCCAAACGCGCGTAGGTCAGCATCTCGTCCACCAGTTTGTCGAGGTCCTCGATGTCGTGGTCCATGCCTTCGCGGTATTTCTCCAGAGCCTGTGGCGTGGTGGCCGAGCCGATCATCTCCAGGCCAAAACGCAGGCGCGCCACCGGGGTGCGCAATTCGTGGGACACCGCGCGCACCAGTTCACGCTGGATCGCCAGCAACTGCTGCAAGTGCTCGGCCATGCCATTAAACGCAGAGGCCAGTCGCCCCACCGAGTCCGCGCCGCGCGCCGGCACGCGGGTTTCCAGGCTGCCCTTGGCAATGCGCGTGGCAGCAGCTTCGAGGCCACGCAAGCGGCGCTCAAGTTGGCGCACCAATAAATAGACGATCAAACCGATCAGGCTCAAACCGAGGGCCGCAATCAGCACCAGCCATTCCGGCGGATAAGGATTCATCTGGTACAGCGGGCCAATTTCCAGGACCCACGGCGTACCGACCATGCCGGCAAACACNCGGATCGAGTCACCGCCCTTGCCCAATGCCATCACCGTGTCGCCTTCGGAGATCCGGCGGCTCTGGTCTTCGTCCATGTCTGCCTGGTCGACGGTGACCAGGCGCAAGTCGAAACCGAAGCCCTTTTCTTGTTTCAATTGCGCCAGGCGCTTGGGCTGTTCAGCCACCGGCACGCGCACCAATTCGTCGGCCAGCAGGTAGATAGTCGCTCGCGCCAGCTGCTCGCTGATCTGCTGGACTTCACCCGTCAGAACCAACTGTTCCTTGTCGCTGACCAGTCGATAGACCTTCGCCGCATGCGGGCCGGTCTGTTCCACCAGCGCCTGGCCGCGCAGCACGCGGGTGCGCTGCGTCAGGTCGAGGTCGGTCTGGGCAAAGGTCTTCAGCGCCAACGGAATCCCGAGCAAACGCTCCCACACCAGCAAGGCGCGGTGGCGTTCGGTTTCGTTCATCGGTTGCAGGTTGTCGGCCATCAACGAGAAGGTGCCGTGCGCCAGGCGTTCGCGGTATTGCTCGCTGCGCACCTGGTTGAGCAGGTGCAAGGCCAGCACGCCGAGCACCGCGACCAGAATCAACGCCGCGCACATGCCGCCGTAGATACGCAGGAAGATCGAGTTCACGGGGTACAGGCTTCCGGGACGAACAGATACCCTTTGCTGCGGATGGTTTTAATGAGTCGCGGATGCTCCGGGTCGTCGCCTATTTTCGGGCGGATGCGCGAGATGCGCACGTCGATGGAGCGATCCTGGCCGTCATAGCCAATGCCGCGCAGGGCGGTGAAAATCTCTTCCCGAGACAGGATGCGCCCGGCGTTGGCCACCAGCAGCCACAGCAGATCAAACTCAGCGCTGGTCAGTTCGATGCCGTTGTCATTCAACCAAGCCTCGCGCAAGGCGTTGTCCACCACCAGCGGGCCGAACTGCAGACGCCGTTGTTTTTCCGGGGCCACTTCAGGGGCTTCACTGCGGCGCAACAGCGCCTGGATGCGCGCCAGCAGCAGACGCGGGCGCACCGGTTTGCACACGTAATCGTCGGCGCCCAGGTCCAGACCAAGAATTTGATCGGTATCGTCGGTGCGGGCGGTGAGCATCAGGATCGGACCGTCATACTTGTCGCGGACTTTGCGGCAGATGCTCAGGCCATCTTCGCCGGGCAGCATCAGGTCGAGGATCACCAGGTCAGGCTGTTCGGCGATGATGCGNGCCGCAGCCAGGGCGCCATTGCCCTCAATCGATACGCGCAGGCCATTGGCTTCCAGGTAATCGCGGGTCAGTTCGGCCAGACGCTGGTCGTCCTCCACAATCAATATCTGCCAGGCTTCTTGCTCCACGGTGACCTCTGCTTGCCAACAACACTTATAAGGAAGGATCCGCCCGTCTTTTTGTAATGATTGGGGAGGATAAGAATGCGTACACACTGGCCGATTGTATAAACGCCGAACGCCGAGAACACAAGCCGGCAAATGCGTTCGGACAACCTGGTTTTTTGTGATAGGGTTCGCGCCCTTAAAAATCCGAATGACTGTTTTCAGTCGCTGAAAATCAGTGAAAAACGGCCCGCTCCAGCTAGGTCGCGGCCTACACGCCTGTTCCCTGTTTCACACACAATTTACGCACAGNNTTATCCACAGGTAGTGCGTTGCTAAGACCCCCAAAACGCATTATCTTGTACCTCGGCGCTAAAAAAACCCTACATGTAGGGTTTCAAGCGAAAAAGCCCAACCACATTTCAGACCAGAAACTCAAGCGCTTTATTGCTGATTCCGGTTGAACCAAGCGTGTTTTTGAAAGCCCAAACCGCACCTGCGGATGGCACCGTTTTTTGAGGCCAGAACAGCCAGAACGGTACGGGTGTTGCAGTCATTACTGTCACCCTGAATGGAATCCGGTTTCGAGCCCTGGCTCGCGACCAAAGACTTCGGCAAGGAAGCGGCATCATTAGCCTTTTCCTACTGTCCCGAAGTTGTTATGCCCGACGCCGGCCTGTTGTAAGTGCTTCAGGACGGAACGGTGGGCACCGTGATGGTGCNCAAACAAACATAGAGAATGTGGAGACAATCCCCCATGCAAACCGACACAACTCGCGAGAACCCGCAGGGCTCCGTGCCGCAGGCCGCTGATTCGAACCTGGATCTGTCCGCCACCGCACCTGGCCAATTGCGCGTGATCAAGCGTAACGGCACTGTCGTTCCTTACACCGATGACAAGATCACCGTCGCGATCACCAAAGCGTTTCTCGCAGTTGANGGCGGCACCGCTGCTGCNTCGTCGCGCATCCACGACACCGTTGCCCGCCTGACCGAACAAGTCAGCGCAACCTTCAAGCGTCGCATGCCATCGGGCGGCACCATCCACATCGAAGAAATCCAGGACCAGGTCGAACTGGCCCTGATGCGTGCCGGCGAGCAGAAAGTGGCGCGCGACTACGTGATCTACCGTGACGGTCGTTCGAAAGAACGCGCCGCCCACGCACCGGCCGAGGAAGCGGTCAACGCTCACCCGTCGATCCGCATCACCCNNGCAGACGGCACGTTTGCGCCGCTGGACCTGGGCCGCCTGAACACCATCATCACCGAGGCCTGTGAAGGCCTGGAAGAAGTCGACGGTGACCTGATCCAGCGCGAAACCCTGAAAAACCTGTACGACGGCGTGGCCCTGACCGACGTCAACACCGCACTGGTGATGACCGCCCGCACCCTGGTTGAACGTGAGCCGAACTACTCGTTCGTGACCGCGCGCCTGCTGATGGACACCCTGCGTGCCGAAGGCCTGGGCTTCCTCGGCGTCGCCGACAGCGCTACCCACCACGAAATGGCCGACCTGTACGCCAAGGCCCTGCCTGCCTACATCGCCAAGGGTATCGAATTCGAATTGCTGAACCCGATCCTGGCCACCTTCGACCTGGAAAAACTCGGCAAGGCGATCAACCACGAGCGCGACCAGCAGTTCACCTACCTGGGCCTGCAAACCCTGTACGACCGTTACTTCATCCACAAGGACGGTATCCGCTTCGAACTGCCGCAGGTGTTCTTCATGCGCGTGGCCATGGGCCTGGCGATTGAAGAGAAGCACAAAGAAGACCGCGCCATCGAGTTCTACAACCTGTTGTCGTCCTTCGACTACATGTCGTCGACCCCGACGCTGTTCAACGCCGGCACCCTGCGTCCACAGCTGTCCAGCTGCTACCTGACCACCGTGCCGGATGACCTGTCGGGCATCTACCACGCGATCCACGACAACGCCATGTTGTCCAAATTCGCCGGCGGCCTGGGCAACGACTGGACCCCGGTACGTGCCCTGGGTTCGTACATCAAGGGCACCAACGGCAAGTCCCAGGGCGTTGTACCGTTCCTGAAAGTGGTGAACGACACCGCCGTAGCGGTCAACCAGGGCGGCAAGCGCAAAGGCGCTGTCTGTGCCTACCTGGAAACCTGGCACATGGACATTGAAGAGTTCATCGAGCTGCGCAAGAACACCGGTGATGATCGTCGTCGTACCCACGACATGAACACCGCCAACTGGATCCCGGACCTGTTCATGAAGCGCGTCTTCGATGACGGCCCGTGGACCCTGTTCTCGCCATCCGAAGTACCGGACCTGCACGACCTGACCGGCAAGGCCTTCGAAGAGCGTTACGAGTACTACGAAGCCCTGTCCCAGTACCCGGGCAAGATCAAGCTGTTCAAGACCATCCAGGCCAAAGACCTGTGGCGCAAAATGCTCTCCATGCTGTTTGAAACCGGCCACCCGTGGCTGACCTTCAAAGACCCGTGCAACCTGCGCAGCCCGCAGCAGCACGTGGGCGTGGTCCACAGCTCGAACCTGTGCACCGAGATCACCTTGAACACCAACAAGGACGAGATCGCCGTTTGCAACCTGGGCTCGATCAACCTGCCGAACCACATCACCAACGGCAAGCTGGACACCGCCAAGCTGGAACGTACCGTGAACACCGCCGTTCGCATGCTCGATAACGTTATCGACATCAACTACTACTCGGTGCCACAGGCGAAGAACTCCAACTTCAAGCACCGTCCGGTCGGGCTGGGCATCATGGGCTTCCAGGACGCACTGTACCTGCAGCACATTCCTTACGGTTCCGACGCTGCTGTCGAGTTCGCCGACAAGTCGATGGAAGCGGTCAGCTACTACGCGATCCAGGCTTCCTGCGACCTGGCCGATGAGCGCGGTGCCTACGAGACGTTCCAGGGCTCGCTGTGGTCCAAAGGCATCCTGCCGCTGGATTCGCAACAGATCCTGATCGAGCAACGTGGCCAGAAGTACATCGACGTTGACCTGAACGAATCCCTGGACTGGGCACCGGTACGTGCCCGTGTGCAGAAAGGCATTCGTAACTCCAACATCATGGCCATCGCACCGACCGCCACCATCGCCAACATCACTGGCGTGTCGCAGTCGATCGAACCGACCTACCAGAACCTGTATGTGAAATCGAACCTGTCGGGCGAATTCACCGTGATCAACCCGTACCTGGTTCGCGACCTTAAAGCCCGCGACCTGTGGGACTCGGTCATGATCAACGACCTGAAGTACTACGACGGTTCCGTGCAGCAGATCGAACGCATCCCGCAAGAACTCAAAGAGCTCTACGCGACCGCCTTCGAAGTGGACACCAAGTGGATCGTTGACGCCGCCAGCCGTCGTCAGAAGTGGATCGACCAGGCTCAGTCGCTGAACCTGTACATCGCCGGCGCTTCGGGCAAGAAGCTGGACGTGACCTACCGCATGGCTTGGTACCGTGGCCTGAAAACCACTTACTACCTCCGTGCCCTGGCTGCGACCAGCACCGAGAAGTCGACCATCAACACCGGTAAGCTGAACGCTGTTTCCAGCGGCGGCAACCACGGTGAAGATTCGGTCCTGGCAGCACCGGCCGGCCCTGCTCCAGTGCCGAAGGCTTGCGCCATCGACGAGCCGGATTGCGAAGCTTGCCAATGATGCCGATAAACTGAGCCGGTGAGCGCTGAAAGGCGCTTACCTGGATAACCCCCGATCAGTCCTCTGGATTGGTCGGGGGTTTTCTTTTGCCTGAAGGAAAGTGGTGGCCGGGCTGACGCCTTCGCCGGCAAACCTCGCTCAGGGGACCGAGTTGGCTCGGAGGAATGCGATCAACTGTAGGAGTGAGCCTGCTCCGGGCGGCGTTCCGACGATGAGGCCAGCACTGATAACCAAGATGTCTACGCCAGGGACAAATCCCGGCCATAAAAAAGCCCCTCTGGCGAGGGGCTCTTTATTCAGCGCTAACCTGCATCAGGTCATCTGAATGATCGTCTGCATGATGGTGCTCTGGGTGGAGATCGTCTTGGCGTTCGCCTGGTAGTTGCTCTGGGCCTTGATCAGGTCCACCAGCTCGTTGGTCAGGTTGACGTTGGAGTTCTCCAGGGATTTGGACACGACCGCACCCAGCGTACCGGTTTTCGGTGCATCGACACCCGCCACACCCGAAGCGAAGGTTTCTTTCCAGCGGGTACCGCCGATTGGCTGCAGGCCTTGCTCGTTGGCGAAGCTGGCGACCGCTACCTGGCCGATGGCCTTGGTTTGCTGGTTGCTGAAGTTGGCGGTCATGACACCGCTTTCGTCGATGGTCAGGCTGGCAATCTGGCCGGTGGCATAACCGTCCTGGTACTGCGCAGTACGGGCGGTTGGCGAAGCGTAGGAGGTGGTTTTGGTCATGTCGAACGCAATACCGCCGGCGGCTGCGTCCGAGCCGTTCAGGGCCCAGGTTGGCGGGTTGGAATTTGGGTTAACCAACACGCCCGGCTTCCAGCCTGTCATGGTCAGGGTGTTGCCGACTTTAGTCCAGCCTGCACCGGCCGTCAGCGTCTTGATGCTGCCATCAGGGTTGAAGGTGATGTCGGCAGTGATTGGCACCTGAGGAACGGCAGTCGGGTCCGTTGGGCTACGACCGTCCATGTAGGTGTAAACGGTCCAGGAGTTGGATGCCGCATTTTTTACGTAGTACTGATCCATCCTGTGCTCGTTACCTTGGGTGTCGTACACAGGGGTGGAAATGGTTTTGTTGTAGCTATTGGTGTCTTTGACGTTGAACGGCGTCACTGTCGGCAGTGGGTCCGACGAGTTCAGGTTCAGCGTCTGATCGATACGGGTCGTGGCATGTGGCGCCAGGCTTGAGGTGTCGATTTTCAGGTCGGTCAGCACACCGTTGATGATCTTGCCGTTGGCATCAACGCCATAACCCTGCAAGCGGTTACCGTTGTTGTCGACCACGTAGTTTTCAGCGTCAGTCTTGAACGCGCCGGCACGGGTGTAGCTCAGGGAGCCGTTGTCGCTGAGGATGAAGAAACCGTTGCCCTGGATACCCATGTCCAGCACGTTGCCGGTGTTGTTCACGTCGCCCTGGCCGAACTGCTGGGAAACGTTGGCCAGACGCACGCCGTTGCCGATGGTCTTGCTGCCGGTACCCAGGCGCGTGGCCGAGTACACGTCTTCGAATTCTGCACGGGACGATTTGAAACCGGTGGTCGCTACGTTGGCAATGTTGTTGCCGGTTACGTCCAGTTGTTTGTTGGCCGCATAGAGACCGCTAAGGCCGATATTGAAAGACATATTCCACTCCTTTGTGCCGTGTTAGTCGGCTCTATATACCAATGGTTTGTACTTTGGACAGGGCAACACTGCCCAGGCCTGCCAGGTTCAGCATCAACTCACCGCCGGTCTGGCTGATGGTCACACTGTTGACGGTTGCCGGCAGGTAAGTCACCAGCGAGGTCGCCTTGCTGTCATAGGTCGCGGTGGCGGCAAATTTGTACTTGCCGGCCTTGGCCACTTCGCCTGCATCGTTCTTGCCGTCCCAGATGAAGCTGGCGTTGCCGGCCTTCTGGCTGCCAAGGTCGATGGTGCGAATCACTTTGCCATCGGCGTCGGTGATCTTGATCGTCACCGGATCCACCGATGCCGGAACCACGGCCGTGCCGTTGAAGCTCTTGGAGGTATCGACGACCGCTGTGTCGGTCTGCGCGACCACTGAGCGGCCCACCAGCGAAGACGCTTGCAGCGCTTGCGACGAGTTGTAGTTGCCGGCAATGCCGCTGACCGTATCGTTCAGCGTGGTGATGCCTTCCAGGCTACTGAACTGTGCCAGCTGAGCGACGAAGTCACCGTTGTCCTGAGGCTCGAGCGGGTTCTGGTTTTTCAGCTGGGTGACCAGCAATTGCAGGAACGCATCCTTGCCCAACGCCTTCTTGCCGGTAGCGCTGTTGGTCGCCGAGGTCAGGCCGTCGGCGCTGGTGTTGGTCTTGACCGACGAATTGGCCAAGACATCCTTGATGTTCACGCCGCTGGTGGTATCGGTAACACTCATCTGAGTCGCCCCTTATCACTGACCGAGGGTCAGGACCTTCTGCATCATGGTTTTGGCGGTATTCATCATTTCCGCGTTGGTCTGGAACGAGCGGCTGGCGGAAATCATGTCGGCCATTTCTTCGACCACGTTGACGTTGGGGTAGTAGACGTAGCCCTTGGCATCGGCGGCCGGATGGTTTGGCTCGTAACGGGCTTCCAGGTTGCTCTGGTCTTCGACCACACCGAGTACCTGCACGCCCTGGCCTGCGGCATCCTGATTCTGGAACAGCGAATCGCCGCNGCCGCTCTGGCCGCCCTGGAACATGGTGGCGAACACCGGGTGACGGGCGCGGTAAGTCTGATCAATGCTCGAAGACACGGTCTCGGCGTTGGCGATGTTACTGGCGACGGTGTTCAAACGCGTGGTCTGCGCGCTCATGCCACTGCCGGCAATATTGAAAACACTGGCTAGGGACATGGCTTACTCTCCACGCAGGGCTGACATCAGCCCTTTGAATTTGCTGTTGAGCAGGGTGAAGCTGGCCTGGAAGTTCACCGAGTTCTCGGCGTAGGCCGATTGCTCAAGTTGGGCATCGACGGTGTTCTGATCGATCGACGGTTGCATCGGCGTGCGATACAGCAGCGACTCGTCACCATTGCCCAGGCCTTGCGCTTCAATATGACGGCTGTTGGTCATGTTCAAGGCAAAGGTGCCGTTCTTGGTCTTGTCCTGCTGTGCAGCGAGCACAGCGGAGAAGTCCAGGTCCCGAGCCTTGTAGTTCGGGGTATCGGCGTTGGCAATGTTGTTGGCCAGGACTTCAGCACGCTGGGCGCGGAAGCCCAGGGCTTGTTCGTGGATACCGAGCGCTTTATCGAAGCTGATGCTCATGGCGGGAAACCTTCGGGTGACCTGATTTTTCGTATCAGAGACATAGCAAGCGGCGTGCCAATTCAAAAAAGCCCGGAAACCGGGGCTTTGCCGGCAGTGGCAAGGCGGCAATGCCAGAAAAGCGGCAACCGATGTCCGCCGTCTGCCGCTTTTCTGCCGCTTATCCCCTCTAAAGAACACCACCACCCCCTGTGGGAGCGAGCTTGCTCGCGATGGCGTCGTGTCTGCCGACATCTGCATGGTCTGACCCACCGCAATCGCGAGCAAGCTCGCTCCCACAGGGTTCAGCGGTGTTGGTGAGATATTGGCAGGCAAAAAAAACGGGAGCCGCTGAGGGCTCCCGTTTTTTTGATGCTGCCAACGAATCACTTCGCCTGGTAAATGATCCCCGGGCTGCACTGGACCATCTGGTAATGATCCGGCAAACCGTTCAGCGCTTCGGAGGCGCCGAGGAACAGGTAACCGCCGCGCTTGAGCGTGCCGTGAATACGCAGCAGGATGTCCTTCTTCACTTCGGCCGAAAAGTAGATCAGCACGTTGCGGCAAAACACCATGTCGAACTTGCCCAGGCTGGCGTAGCTGTCGAGCAGGTTGAACGAACGAAACTCCACCCGGCTCTTGATCGGCGCCTTCACCGCCCAACGCCCGGCCCCTTTCGGGTCGAAGTGACGTTGCAGGCGCTCCGGGGACAAACCACGGCCCAGGGCCAGGCTGTCGTACTCGCCAGTCTTGCAATTGGTGAGCATGGTGCCGGACAAGTCGGTCGCGACGATTTGCGCGCCCATCTTCAACTGGCCCATGTTGACGCGCTCGAACTCATCGATGGACATCGACAGCGAATACGGTTCCTGACCCGACGAGCACGCCGCCGACCAGATCCGCAGGCGCTGGCCGGGGGCCGCCTTGATCGCTTCGGGCAACACCTTGTTCTTGAGCACTTCGAAGGGGTAGGTGTCGCGAAACCACAAGGTTTCGTTGGTGGTCATGGCATCGACCACCATTTCCTTGAGCCCACTGCGCGGCTGACCCTGAATGCGCTGAACCAACTCACCCAGGGACTTGATGCCCTGCTGCTCCATCAGTTTGTTGAGACGGCTGGATACCAGGTATTGCTTGTTTTCACCAAGCAATATGCCACAGGCTTTTTCCAGGAAGACCCGGAACTGTTCGAAATCCAAATTACCCGTAGACAANGATACCGCCTCTTTAATCGTGTTAACCGCCAGGGGCAGAANCCCCCTAGCCGTGATCTGCTGCCTTGATCCGGTCGACTACCCGGGATGCCAGGTCATCAGGGCGGAATTTGGCCAAAAAGTCATCAGCACCGACCTTCTTGACCATCGCCTGATTGAATACACCCGACAATGAAGTATGCAGGATGATATGCAATTTTTGCATGCGTGGATCGTTACGTATCTCGGCCGTCAGGGTGTAACCGTCCATTTCCGGCATCTCGATGTCGGAAATCATCATCAGGAATTCTTCTTCCGGCTTCTTGCCCTCATCCACCAGCTTGCGCAAGTAATCCAGCGCTTGCCTGCCGTCGTTCAATGCCACCACTTCGACGCCGACCGTTTGCAGACAACGAGTCACCTGCTTGCGCGCCACCGACGAGTCATCGACCGTCAACACCCGCAAGGACAGCGCCTTGTGCTGGGTTTCGACATCCACCACGCCGACCGAAATCGCTTCCGGTGTCGGCGCCACTTCTGCCAGCACTTTCTCGACGTCGATGATTTCGACTAACTGATTGTCGACCCGNGTCACCGCCGTGAGGTAGTGATCGCGCCCGGTGCCCTTGGGTGGCGGATGGATCTCCTCCCAGTTCATGTTGACGATGCGCTCCACCGAGCGCACCAGGAAACCCTGGGTCTTGGTGTTGTACTCCGTGATGATCACGAACGGGTTGCTTTGATCTTTAAGGGCGCCGGAGCCGGTCGCCATTGCCAGATCAAGAATCGGAATGGTCGCCCCCCGGATACTTGCCACACCGCACACGACAGGACTGGACTTGGGCATCAGGGTCAGTTTGGGGCATTGCAGCACTTCCCGAACCTTGAACACGTTGATCCCATACAGCTGCTGGCCGTCGAGACGGAACAACAACAGCTCAAGGCGATTCTGCCCAACCAATTGCGTGCGCTGGTTTACTGCATCCATTACACCAGCCATGCACAGACTCCTACACCAACGCTTAAGTGTGTTGCGACGCACGTTCATTGCTAAACGGCACGGCGCTTGCTTTTTAACTCTTATGAACACAGAACCGACATTTTTCCGACGCCTGACATCAACCTTCCGCAAATTGCTTTGCGCGATGTCGGCCGTTTGCCTGTTCAACGCTGGCAGCCCTGCCCTTGCTGACGCGGTTACCTTGCCTGACATGCTTATCGGCGTCACTCAGGGCTTTCTTGAGTTCACCGTAGAAGACTATTTGGCTACGAGTCAAACGGAAGGTCGCTACGAAATCGAGGTCAACCAGCTCGATCCGCGACTGCGCATGCCCATGTGCGACAAGGAATTGACAGCCACCCTTGAGAGCCCGGCGACCCCGATCGGGCGGGTCACGGTCAAGGTCCGCTGCGACAGCACATCCCCTTGGACAGTCTTCGTGCCCGCTCAAGTCCGCCTGTTTCGGGACGTTGTCACCACCACCCGACCGCTCAAACGCGCCGGGGTCATCGAGCCAGGCGACGTCATGCTGCGCGAGCGGGACATCAGCCTGATCAACCAGGGTTATTTCACTTCCCTGGAACANGCCGTCGGGCAGAAACTTACCCGACCAATGGTCACCGACCAGGTCCTGACGCTGGTCCATCTCGAACAGGCGGAAGTCATCAGCAAGGGCGATCAAGTGGTGATTACCGCCCGCAGTGGTACGCTCAGCGTGCGTATGCCGGGCGAAGCCCTATCCAACGGCGGCCTGCGTGAACAGATTCGTGTGAAAAACCTCAACTCCCAACGGGTCATCAAGGCGCAAGTCACCGCGCCGGGCCAGGTGGAAGTGGCCATGTAGTACGATCTGCTGGTGAAAGATGGCGCGCCGCCCGGCGGTTCCCTAAACTGTGCTGCAGGCAGGACAAGCGCTGACGCATGCAAGCTCATTGATAAATGGGCCTAAAGTTTTCGCAGGGAGAGCCGAAAACATGGCAAGCGTCCAAATACCCAGAGGTTTTTTATCATGGTCATTGATTTCAGCCGTTTGAACAGCTCCTCGTCACTTACCGGTAGTACGCGTACCAGCACCGCGAAGGAAACCGCCGAAACCGGCAAATCCGCGCCGCTGAATACCCCGGCCGAACAGGCCAGTACCGCCAAAAGCGGGGAATCGGTACACCTGAGCAATGAGGCTCAACAGTTGCAGAAGGTCACTGACTCGCTGCGCGATCAACCCGTTGTCAATAAAGCCCGCGTGGCCGAATTGAAGCAGGCCGTCGCCGATGGCAGCTATAAAGTCGACAGCAACCGTGTAGCCAGCAAGCTGCTTAACTTCGAAGCCGAGCGCTAGGCAAAGGCCTGCGCAGGGCTTTTGGACGCTTAAAACCCAAGGCCAGCCATGCACGACACTAATTTACTGCAACTGATCACCGACGACTTTGCTCCAGCGCAATACCTGCTGGAGTTACTGCAAACCGAGTCCCTCGCCTTGCACGGTCGCGACATGCCGCTGCTCGAAGATATTCTGGCGCAGAAACAGGCAATGATCATTCTGCTTGAACAGCATGGCCGCAAGCGCAGTGAAATCCTCGCCAGCCTGAATCTGCCGACCGATCGCAGTGGCTTGGAGCAACTTGCCAGCCAGTCGAGCATCGGCGATCAATTGCTGGAACAGAGCGAGAAATTGACCGATCTGCTGGCTCAATGCCAGGCGGCCAACGTCAATAATGGCCAGTCGATCCTGGTCCAGCAGGCCGCCACGGCCAACCAGCTGAAAATCCTCACCGGCGGCGAACCGCCAGCGCTTTACGATGCCCGCGGATCAACCTCCATGCTCGCGAAGCCGCGCCCGCTTAGTCAGGCTTGAGCCTGTTAATGAGCACGCTCTATCAAGACGCCTCACATGCTGGCAGTATGCTAGCAAGTCGCAGTCATATTTTGTCTGGAGAATGANGAACCGTGTTCAACGCCCTTAACGCGGAAGATGCTCCGCAGCCACCCAAGGTGCTCACCACGCCTCTGGAAATCGCCAGCACGTTGCGGATGCTGCAAGAAAGTCATGATCCGCTGATCATCACCTTCCACGAACGCAGCCAGCGCTTCCAAAGCTACCTGGTGGACGTTGACCGGGACAGCAAGACGCTGGCCCTGGACGAAATGATTCCCCGCGACGGCGAACGCTATCTGCTGGCCGGCGAATCATTTCGGGTTGAAGGCTTCCACGAGGGCGTGCGCATTGCGTGGGAAAGCAACGGCACACTGACCATCGATGAGTCCGGTGGCGGTCGCTGCTACCGCGGCACTCTTCCCGATGAAGTGGTCTACCACCAGCGCCGCAATGCCTTCCGGGCTGCGCTGAAGCTGGCGCAACTGGTCGATNTCGAGCTGGGCGGCGAAAAGCTCAAGGCCCCCATCAGCGGCAAGCTGCTGGATATATCCGCCACTGGCTGCAAGTTGCGCTTTGAAGGTGATATTTCCGAGCGCCTGCAACTGGGCCAGGTCTACGACCGTTTTATCGCCGCCCTGCCCTTCGGCAGCATGACCACTTCCGTCGAGCTGCGTTACCTGCACTTCGAAGACAAGATCAACACCACCTTCGCCGGTGTGCGTTTCCACAACATGAGCGGCCTGGTGCAGCGCCAGGTGGAACGTTTCGTCTATCAGCTTCAGCGTGAAGCGCGCCGCTTCGATAAAGACGACATGTAATACAACGCTTCAACAAAAAACGGGCAGTCCCTTGCGGCGACTGCCCGTTTTTTTATGCGCCAGCTTTAAGGCCTGGCCTCGGTAAAGCTTTGCTCGCGACCTGCATCCGGGTCTTCTGGCGGTGGATCGTTTTCGGGATCCGGCTCGGGTTCGGGCTCCGGATCAGGGTTGATCGGGTTCTGCATCTGGTCCTGCACCACCTGTTCATCGACCCGTGGGTCAAGGCACGCCACCAGTGGCGAACTCGACATGCTGTCCGGCATGGCCACGTGATGCAGCGGCGCATCTTCGACCTGATGCAGGTTGGTGACGGCTTTCGGGCGAATCCGCCACACCAGCACCAACGCGAAGAAGCTGAAGAAGGCATACAGCATGTGGCTGCCAAACAGCTTCATCAGGACACCGGCCAAGAGCGGCCCGATACTCGCACCGACCCCGTAAGTCACCAGCAACATGGCCGTCAGCGACACTCGGCGATCACCCTCCACNTGGTCGTTGGAGAAGGCCACCGCCAGCGGATACAGGCAGAACATCACCAGCGAGCAGAAGAACCCGGCGACAAACAGAACCTCCAGCGGTACCTGCTGCATGATCGCCAGCGGCAACGCGGTCAGGGCCAGGACCACCGCAAAACAGCGGATCAACAACGCTCGGTCATAACGGTCAGAGAGCCAGCCCAATGGCCACTGCACCAGCAGCCCGGCGAAAATACAGCTACCCATAAACAGACCGACCTGCTCGGTGGTCAGCCCCTGCTGAGAGGCATAGAGCGGCGCCAAACCGTAGAACGAACCCACGATCAAACCCGCGCCCAACACCGTACTGAGCGACTGCGGCACCCGCTTGATAAAGAAGCGCGGCTCCATCGGGGCAGGATGCAGAGGCGCCGGGTGAATCCGCCGAGTCATGGCCACCGGCACCAGGCACAACGCGAAACACAAGGCGACCAGCATCAGCAGTTCCAGGCCCAGGGCCGGGTGCATGACCAGAATCAGCTGGCCCAGCACCAGCCCCAGGTAGGAAGCGATCATNTAGCCGCTGAACACCACGCCCCGCTGCTTGGCATCCGCCTGCTCATTGAGCCAGCTTTCGATGACCATGTACTGGCACATCATGCCCAGACCCACGATCATCCGCAGCACGATCCAGGCTGGCAGCCAGTTGATCAGGCCATGTCCCAACACCGCCGCGCCGACAATCCCGGCGCAGGTGGCATATGCACGGATGTGCCCGACCCGGGCGATCAGGCGATGCCCGATCTTGCCACCCAGCACCAGGCCAAAGTAGTTGGCGGCCATGANCGCACCGACCCACAAGCTGTCGACGTTATCCGCCGCCAGGCGCAGGCCCAGGTACGTACTCAGCAAGCCTGAGCCGATCAACATCATCAAGGAGGCGAAATAAAGGGCTCGAAAAGATTTCCAGATTTGGCGCATCGGCGTTCCGAGCGGCTCCTTGCGGTAAGAACGGGCTATCCGAAAAGATAGCCCGAAGACGACAGGTCGTCAGGCCTGGGCAGCCAGGGTACGGCGCTCCCAGGGCGTAATTTCATCAAAGAAGCTGGTCAACTCCAGGGTCTTCGAAGCGACGTAGCCTTCGATGAACTCCTTGCCAAACAGTTCCTTCGCCAATTGGCTACGTTTCAGACGCTCAAGAGCGGCGTGCAAGGTACACGGCAATGAAAGATTATCCGGCACCTCGAACTCACCCTGGATCGCCGCGCTTGGCTCCAGTTCGTTTTCAATGCCATACAAACCGGCGGCGAGACTCGCGGCGATCGCCAGATACGGATTCGCATCGGCCCCCGGCAAGCGGTTCTCGACCCGACGAGCGGCCGGCGAACTGGCCGGAATGCGCAATCCGGCGGCACGGTTGTCGTGGGACCAGCAGGCATTGTTCGGCGAAGCGAACGGATGGCACAGTCGCTGATAGGAGTTCACGTTCGGCGCAAACAGCGCGGTGAAATCGGCCATGCCGGCCTGCTGCCCCCCAATAAAATGACGGAAGGTCGCCGTCGGCTGACCGGCCTCGTCGCTGAACACGTTCCGGCCGCTGCCGATCTCGACGATGCTCTGGTGAATGTGCATCGAACTGCCCGGCGTGTGCGCCAGCGGCTTGGCCATGCACACCACGGTCAGGCCGTGCTTGAGCGCGACTTCTTTGAGCAGGTGTTTGAACAGGAATGTCTGGTCGGCCAGCAGCAACGGATCACCGTGCAGCAAGTTGATCTCGAACTGGCTGACGCCCATCTCGTGCATGAAGGTGTCACGCGGCAAGCCCAGGGCCGCCATGCAGGCATAGACTTCACTGAAGAACGGCCGCAGACCGTTATTGGAACTGACACTGAACGCCGAATGCCCCTCCTCGCGACGACCGTCCAGGCCCAGCGGCGGCTGGAACGGTTGCGTCGGGTCGGGATTGGGCGCGAACACGAAGAATTCCAGCTCGGTTGCCACCACCGGCGCCAGACCCAGCGCCGCGTAACGGGCGATAACCGCCTTGAGTTGGCCACGGGTCGACAGCTTCGAGCTTTCGCCGCTCAGTTCATCGGCGTCGCAAATGGCCAGTGCCCGCGGTTGCTGGCTCCAGGGCAGGCGGTGAATGTGCGCCGGGTCAGGCACCAGCGCCAGGTCACCATCATCGCTGCCGTAAAAACGTGCCGGCGGATATCCGCCCATGATGCATTGCAGCAGCACACCCCGCGCCATCTGCAAACGCCGTCCTTCGAGAAACCCCTCGGCGGTCATTACCTTGCCACGGGGCACGCCGTTCAAATCCGGCGTGACACATTCAATCTCATCAATGCCCGTCAATCGCTGTGCGAGTGAACGCTGGCCATCGGTTGTCATGACGCAATCCTTTGTAATTGTGCGAGCCGCGAACGGCGACCCGTACAAAATAGGCTCCGCCTGTTCGGAATATCAAGCAGCGCACACAAAAAGAAACGTCAGGGCAGATAGAGGCTGAATACACCGCCGCCCAACGGGCCGCCGTTGCTGATTCGGGTGCGCCCGCCCACGCCATTGCGCTGGTGCAGCGCGGCAATCCGCCCGGCGAAGTACAGGCCCAGGCCGGTGCTGCTACTGCTGTAGTTGATGCCCTGCACATAGTCCGCCTGAAGCTCGATCATCTCGGCTGGATAGCCGTCGCCATCATCGTTGACGGTCAGCACCAATTCGCCGGCCTCATCGACGACGCTGATCAGCAACGATTGACGGGCGTAACGAATGGCGTTGTTGATGCAGTTGGCCAGCACCGAGGCCACCAGCTCCCGGTCGAAGAAACCCAGGGGGCTCAACGGGTCGACTTCATAGGTCGCGACGATGCCCCGACTGGCGAACACCTCTTGATGGCAAGCCAGTTGTGCTTCGAGGAAATCATCCAGCTCATGGTAGGCCGGCTGCAATGGCAGCTGATTGACGCCCAGCTTGTACAGCCCCAGCAACTGCACGAGCATGCCGTTGAGGTGCGCGAATTCGTACTCGATGACGCCCTGCTCCGGGCTGTGCCGCTCGGGATCGGGCAGGCGGGCCAGCCATTGGCTGTGGGCCTGCATCAGCATGGCCAACGAGTTCTTCATGTCGTGCACGGTGGAGGCAATCACCGTCGAAAAATCCAGTGCAGAGTTGTCTTGGCTCATCCGCTGAACGCCTTGATTTTCAGTTTCTGGTAGCGCGGGTAACGCGCATCGGTGTCGGGCATCATGCCGACCAGTTTCAGGCAGGCCCGGCATTCATCTAGTTCGGCCGACGGTACGCTGGTGTCCGTGCCGTGCAGCAGCGACTGCGCCATGTTCAGCGCGATGCTGATGTTCTTCGGTTGCATGTGCAGGGCCTTGCGAAACACCGCCCGGGCTTCCGCCAGGTTGCCGGTCTTGTACACCTGCACGCCTTGACGGTTGAGTTCGGAGGCCGCGTTGCTCTGACTGAGAATCGTCGGGTCATCGGTCAGTTTGGCGATCCCTTGCATCACCACCGGATCGTCGCCGTAGATTTCCGCGCAGTTTTTAAGCATCGACGCGCCGGCGCTCGCCTGGCCAAGCATTTGCAGCTGCTTGGCCACCAACAACGCCGCTTCGGCGCTCATGAACTGCTCCATGCCATCGAGGCGCATCATCGCCTGCTCGGTGAGCTTCTCGGCGGTTTCGGCGTCGTTGAGCAACAGGCTGGTGGCTTTCATCAGGCGCGCACGGATCTGCAAGCCAGGATCAGAAGGATTTTCCTTGGCCACCAGACTGAGGGTCGTGTTGATCTCCAGTCGGGTGCGGGTATCCAGGCCTTTCTCGCTGCCTTTGCTGATCAAGGCGTGAGCCAGGCCGAGGTTGCTTTCGGCATCCTTGAACCGCGATTGAGCGCCTTGGGACACGGCCTGACGATACGCCTTGGAGGCCGTGTCGAAATCTTCGTTGGCCATCGCCAGTTTGCCCAGCAGCGCTTGCCGACGCACGGCCAGCGGCGACAGGCGAATCGCCTCTTCCAATACTTTCTGCGCGCCCTTGTTATCCCCTTCGACCACCAGCACATCGGCCATGCCGTCATACAGCGCCGGCATCATCGGAAACACTTTCAGGGCTTTTTCGTAGATGCCTTTGGCCTGGCTGACCTGGCCGCGCTTGAACAGCAACTTGCCCAGCCCGGCAAACGCCCACGGCAAGGGGCGATCGGCAATGATGCTGTCGTAGAGACGCTCCAGCGCTTCGTTCTGATTCAGGTCGCGCAAGGCGTCCGCGCGGTAACGCAGGCACAGCGGCGAATAACGGATGTCCTTCTTGCACAGCTCGATGCAGGCATTGAGCACTTCGAGCGGCTTGCCACGATCGAGCGCTTGCAGGATCGGCTTGAGCAAATTCTTGCGTTGTTCCAGACGCTCCAGGCGCTGGGCCAGGCCGGAACGGTTGAACGGCTTGGTCAGGTAAGCGTCGGGTTCGTGTTCCAACGCGCTGAGCACCATGGCCTGACTGGTTTCGGCAGTGACCATGACAAACACGCTTTCATGGCTGATCAGCTTCTCGATCATCAAGTCTTCGAGGACTTGCTGGCCGTTTTTCTTGCCGTCGCCGAGGTGGAAGTCCTGCAGGATGAAATCGTAGGCCTTCTGCGAACACATGCGTAGCGCCTGCTCCCCGGTGTCCGCGGTGTCGACGTCCTTGACCCCCAGTTCACGCAGCATTGACCTGACGGAACTGCGGAAATCCGAGAAATCATCGACGATCAGAAAACTCTTTTGGTGATACGACAGCATCGAAGATTTCCAGGCAATTTGAGAAGAAGACCATGACCGTTCGGGTTATCGGCCAGGAGTGCCGTTCCCTTGAGAATTCCGGCTAATCAAGTGTCTCTAAATATTTGAAGGTGTTATTCATAAACGGGATTATCCTGCTTTATTGATGCGCTTTTTATAACCGCAGTTCTCAATAGACCGCAGTCGCCGACAAAGGCAGAAGAAATGACCAGCACCCCCCAGCACTCGGCCCCAGCTCCTGAGCGTAAGGCCCTGAAGCCCAGCACCCTGGATTTTCCAGTGGTAGGCATTGGCGCGTCGGCGGGTGGACTGCAAGCCATCAAACTGTTTTTCGAGAACATGCCGCATGACAACGGCATGGCGTTCGTGATCATTCTTCATCTGTCGCCCGATCACCAGAGCATCGCGGACAAGATCATCCAGGAATCGACCCGGATGCCGGTCCTGCAAGTCACCGAAACGGTGCCGATCGAGAAAAACCACGTCTATGTCATCTCACCGGCTCAGCGGCTGACGATGAACGACGGAGTGCTTGAAGTCAGCAGCAACGACCCGCGTGAGGCCCGACACGCCTCGATTGATCTGTTCTTTCGCGACCTGGCCGAAGTCCACCGCGAGCGAGCCTTCTGCTTGGTGCTGTCAGGCAGTGGCTCCGATGGCGCAGTCGGGCTGTCGCGCATCAAGGAACACGGTGGCATCACCATGGCCCAGGCGCCGGAAGATGCCGAGTTTGACGGCATGCCTCGCGCCGCCATTGAAACCGGCAATGTCGATTTGGTGTTGCCGGTGGTGGAAATGCCGCAAAAGCTGCTGGAACTGTGGCAAAACTCCCAGGAAATCAGCCTGCCCACCGCCAACGACCCAGACCTGCAAACGTTCGTCTCCGTGTCAGAGCGTGATGCAGCGCTCGCCGAACAGCTGCTCCACGACATCCTGATCCAGCTGCGCACCGGCACCGGTCATGACTTCAAGCACTACAAACGCGCGACCGTGTTACGGCGGATTGAGCGCCGGATGCAGGTCACGACCCAACCCGATCTGGGCGCCTATTTCCACTACCTGCAAAACAATCCCGAAGAAACCAAAGCCCTGCTGGGCGACATGTTGATTGGCGTGACCAACTTCTTCCGTGACCGCGAGGCGTTCGAAGCCCTGGAGCGGGACGTGCTGCCGCAACTGGTCAGTGCCGCCGTGTCGGCGCAGCCCGAGAAGGAAGAAATCCGCGTCTGGTCCGCCGGTTGTTCCACGGGCGAAGAAGCCTACAGCCTGGCGATGCTGCTCAACGATCAACTGCAACTGGACGCCAGCAAAGCCTCACTGCAACTGTTCGCCACCGACATCGACGAGCGCGCCATCAGCATCGGCCGGGCCGGTCTGTACCCGCAAGCGATCGTGACCGATGTACCACCGACGCGCCTGCGGCATTACTTCGTCAAGGAAGATGACCACTACCGGATTCGCAAGGAGATTCGCGAAAAGGTCCTGTTTGCCAAACACAGCCTGTTGTCCGACCCGCCCTTCTCGCAAATCGACCTGATCGTCTGCCGCAACCTGTTGATCTATCTGGATCGCGAAGTGCAGCGTGAAATCCTGCAGATGTTCCACTTCGCACTGCGCCCGGGTGGTTTCCTGTTCCTGGGTTCTTCCGAGAGCGCGGACGCTTGTCACGAGCTGTTCGCCCCGGTGGACAAGCGCAACCGTATCTTCCGCGCCAAGACCGGCACCGCCAGTAGCCGACGCACTCCGACCATGCCGCGTGGCGGTTACGTGCGCAGCAATATTTCCCGTGAGACGCCGCAAAACGCGGTGCAACGCAAACTGTCCTTTGCCGACATTCATCAGCGCGCCCTCGAACGCGCGGCACCGCCGAGCATGATTGTCGATGCCAACGCCGACATCCTGCACATGAGCGAAGGCGCCGGGCGTTTCCTGCGCCATGTCGGCGGTGAGTTGTCACGCAACCTGCTGACGCTGATCCTTCCCGAGTTGCGCCTGGAGATTCGCACCACGCTGTTTCAGGTCCAGCAGAGCGGTTTGGTGGTGAAATCCCGCGCGGTACCGATCTCCCGTGACAACCGGCGCTACAAGGTCGACCTGGTGGCGCAGCCTTATAAGGACGAAGCGTCGG
The DNA here is from genome assembly GCF_002251635.1 of Pseudomonas mandelii. GTDB lineage: Bacteria > Pseudomonadota > Gammaproteobacteria > Pseudomonadales > Pseudomonadaceae > Aquipseudomonas > Aquipseudomonas mandelii_B. The sequence continues at coordinate 32,655 of NZ_NMOJ01000205.1, read as the reverse complement.
ACGGCGAGTTCGTCCTGGTGATTTTCGAAGAGGCCGAAGTCGATCCTTCCGAACAGGCCACCACCCTGCTGCAAACCGAAAGCCAAGTGCTGTCCAACCTTGAACGCGAACTGCAACGCACCAAACTGCACTTGCAGGACACCATCGAACAATCGGAAGTCTCCAGCGAAGAGCTCAAGGCTTCCAACGAAGAAATGCAGGCGATCAACGAAGAACTGCGCTCGGCCACTGAAGAGCTGGAGACCAGCAAGGAAGAACTGCAGTCGATCAACGAAGAGTTGCTGACGGTCAACTACGAGCTGAAAACCAAAGTTGAAGAAACCGACAAGATCAACGACTACCTGACCAACCTGATCGCCTCCACCGACATCGCCACAGTGTTCGTCGACCGCAGCATGCGCATCAAATGGTTCACCCCCCGCGCCACGGACATCTTCAGCATGTTGCCGGTGGATACCGGGCGCTCCTTGCTCGACATCACCCACCGTCTGCACTACGACGACCTGGCCCGCGATGCAGCGCTGGTCTTCGAATCATTGAACATGATCGAGCGCGAAGTCAGCAGCACCGACAACCGCTGGTACATCGCCCGCCTGCTGCCCTACCGCTCCAGCGAAGACCACATCGATGGCACGGTGCTGACCTTCATCGACATCACCAAGCGCCGCGCCGCCGAAGAAGACCTGCGCCTGGGCGAAGAACGCATGCGCCTGGTGGCTGAAAGCACCCGCGATTACGCGATCATCACCCTTGATGAGCAAGGGGTGATCACCAGCTGGAACAAAGGTGCCGAGCTGATTTTCGGTTACAGCAAGTCCGAAGCCGAAGGCGCTTACTACGACTTTATTTTCTCTGAAGCAGACCGCGCCTCCGGGGTGCCTGAAAACGAACTGCTGGCGGTTCGCACTCATGGCCGCTGCGATGACGAACGCTGGCACCTGCGCAAGGATGGCAGCCGGTTTTTCTGCAGCGGCGAGATGACCCTGCTCAGCGGCGACAACCTGCAGGGCTACGTTAAAATCGCCCGGGACCTGACCGGGCATAAACGCCAGCACGAGGAGCAAAGCCTGGCGCTGGCCGAGACCCGCAACACCAACTACCTCAAGGACGAGTTCTTCGCGGTCATGTCCCATGAGCTCAAGCACCCGCTGAACCTGATCCAGCTCAACGCCGAACTGCTGCGGCGCCTGCCGGCGACCAAGACGCTGGCGCCCGCCGCCAAGGCCGTCAACACGATCTGCGATGCGGTCAACAGCCAGGCCCGGATCATCGATGATCTGCTGGATGTCGCGCGGGTCCGTACTGGCAAGCTCAGACTGCAACCGGTTGCCGTGGACCTGGTCAGCGTGCTGCGCGATATCCACAGCGTCGTCCTCAACGAGCGGCACGAAACCACGGTCGAGTTGCAGGTGCCTTCGCAGCCTTTGATGGTGCATGCCGATCCGACACGCCTGGAACAGATCATCTGGAATCTGGTGAACAACGCACTGAAATTCACCCCACCCACTGGGCAAGTGCAGCTGGTCGCCAGCCAGGATGGGAACAGAGTGCGACTGGACATCATAGACAACGGCACCGGCATCGCCGCCGAGAATCTTGAGCACGTGTTCGATCTGTTTGGGCAGGCAGAGAAGCAACATGCCACGCACAACCGTGAAGGGCTGGGGATTGGCCTGTCGCTGGTCCGCCAACTGACAGAAGCGCAACGGGGTTCGGTTAAAGTGAGTTCACCCGGGTTGGGCGCAGGGTGCACGTTCAGTGTCTACTTGCCGATGGCCAAGACTGAACATGACGCTCAAACCGCTACGCAGGTCGAAGGTGCCGGACGGCTGAGCGGTTTGACCATCCTGCTGGTCGACGACTCTGCCGAAGTACTGGAAACCTTGAAGTTGCTGCTGGAAATGGAGGACGCGCAAGTGATTGCCTTCGACCGTCCGGTGGCCGCTCTGGACGCCGCAAAAGGCGCGCACTTCGACCTCATCATTTCGGACCTGGGCATGCCGGTCATGAACGGTCACGAGCTAATGAGCGCCTTGCGGCAACTCCCGCTGCTCAGGGACGTGCCGGCCATTGCGCTGACGGGTTACGGTGCCCAAAGCGATATTCAGAAATCCCGGCAATCAGGCTTCGACCAGCACATTGGCAAACCGGTCTCCTACGATGACTTGATCGAGACCATCGAAGAACTGCGGCGCTCGTCGAACCTGTCGATCGGCAAATGACTCAGCACAGATAGGCGCGTTGCACACTGATGCGCCGATCAATCGCCTGTCGCAGGCGCTCTTTGTGGTCCGCCCACACACCGGGGTCGACTTTGGTGGCGCGCATCAGCTCAAGCATCGCGGCTTTGGCTGCCAGATACTCCGACCAGGCGTCTTCGGAGCGGATTTTCAAACGCTCACGTTCAGTCATTTCCATCCGCCGCAGCGCCAGCGTCGGTTCATCGGTGATCACTGGGGTTAACGTGAACTGCACCCGGTGTGGCGCGACAAACGCCTGAGTGTCCGCCACCAGCTCTCTCGCCCGCCGAGCGCCCCACTTCAATGCGACGCAGTAATACTCACCCACAGTCCTGTCGTGAAATTCCTCGCAAATTGCCCAGCCACTGTCGGCATAAATACCGATAAACACCTGGGTCATGCCCTCATGGCCCACCCGTGCCTGAACCTCGACCTGCACACCATCGCTGAGCACTTCTTCATGGGTGTGGAGAGGCAGCCGGCTGTTGGTCCATAACCAGAAATGTGCGCCTCTGTGTCGCATGGCTTCGCTCCCTGAGTGGTACGAGGAGTAAGGCACAGCAATGACGGACTTGCCATGTAGGTCGTCGGGTTGACCGGGCACAAAAAAGCCCCGCTCGAGGATTTCTCGGGCGGGGCTTTGTCACAGCGCGATGCTGAAAATCAGATGGTGTCCCAGGGCAGGTTCGAACTGCCAACCTTCCCCTTAGGAGGGGGATGCTCTATCCAATTGAGCTACTGAGACANACATAAACACTGGTCTATCCGTCCAGTTGCGTCCGTGAAAACGGGGCCGTATAGTTCTTTTTGCTGCCACGGTGCTGTCACGGAGCTGTATTGATTGAAAACGAAGATCACCCAAAAGCTCATCTATAGCTTGCCTACCGAGCGGAAGGCGTACCGGGTGCATGACACCGTGCAGCCGGGCCTGTTCATCCGCGTGCTGCCGAGTGGGCATAAATCCTACATGGTCACCTGGGGCCGCAACAAGAATGCCACTCTCGGCCGCGTTGGGGTGATGACGCTTGACCAGGCGCGTACCGAGGCTGCCAGGTATCTAGCAGACGCACACGAGCACGGCGAGCCGCTGGCAATCACCCAAGGCCGTAAGGGTGTGGTCCTACCATCCTTGCGCGACTTCATCGACGACACCTATATGCCGTGGTTTGAAACTCACCATAAAGGCCACGAGAAGACCCTGCACACCCTCAACAATAACTTCGCGACGATCATGCCTCAGAGGCTCGACTCTATCACCGGCCGCGACCTCGAGCAGATCCGTACAGGATGGATGCAGTCCGGAAACAAACCTTCAACGGTGAACAGAAAAATGGGATCGATCAGCGGCGTGTTTAGCCGAGCCGTCGAATGGGAATACATCGCCACGCATCCGCTGGCCAAACTGAAGCAACTCAAGGTCGACTCGCTGGGAAAGGTCCGATATCTGAATGCCGATGAGACCAGGCGCCTGCGCGAAGCTCTGGACGCGCGCCAAGACGAGGCGCGGGCCGAGCGCGAGACTGCAAACAAGTGGCGGGCAGATCGCCGCAAAGAGCAGATGCAAAGTTTGCTGCAGTTGCCCTTCACTGACCACCTGAAGTCCCTGGTGCTGGTATCACTGAATACTGGTATGAGGCGGGGCGAACTGTTCGACCTGAAATGGTCGGCGGTGAACTTCCAAACGAAGACGATCACCGCCATCGGCGCCACCACCAAAACGAGCGATACGCGGCATATCCCGATGAACAGGGAGACAATCGGCGTGCTGGAGGATTGGCAAAAGCAGGTCGGAAAGTCTCAGTACGTTTTCCCGAACCAGGAAGGAGATCGCCTGGAGGATGTTAAAAGCGCCTGGCTCAAGCTGCTTAAGCGAGCCAATATCGAGGACTTTCGCTGGCACGATATGCGCCACGACTTCGCGTCACGCTTGGTAATGGCAGGCGTACCACTCAACACGGTTAGGGATCTGCTAGGGCACGCTGACATCAAGATGACGCTACGTTATGCCCATTTGGCACCGGGCACAAAGGCAGCAGCAGTCGACTTAATTTAACCGAACGGAATAATATTCTCCTCCTTCATTGGGACGATAGTGCTGCTCAACTTGTACCTATCGACATGAGCCATCAATTCGCCCCAATGAACACTGAGGGTGAAAAGCTGAATATTTTCAGCAGCAATATTGATGGAGCCGTCGGGGGAGTCCTTCCAAAAGCCTGAACTCACCTTAATTGTTTCCCATATTCGCAGTTCATCGTACGTTAGCGCTTCTGGCAAATTCAGCGCTAGCGACACAAGGCGAGTGGATTCATCTGTAGACCAAACCTTGTCGATTACACTCGCTAGAGTGCTTCCATCTACGCCCAGGGACTGTTGAGCAATTGCGTTAGAAATTGCCCATTCAACCACCGCAGTCAGGGAACGCTTTTGTAAACGCCCCATAATATCCAGCGCGAATTTGATTTTAGGGTCAATCCTGATTCCAACACTTACAGTAGTGCTCGATTCACCCGCCCGCTTACTTGTCTTAGTAGCCATAAATTTCCCCTTCCGCAGTGGTCATTCGAACTGAACTATTGGGCACAGCTTGCGCGACGCGCAAACGCCTGTCAATCCATGCGAATGCATGACTGTATAGCAATTGCTTGCATTATCAGATTTACACATTGTACTCTTCCATCACCCGGCACCTCTCGAGACCGGGCATTTGGGAGAACAACCATGGAACAAGCGCAGCAGATGCCGCCGCTGTCGGTAAGTGTCGAGGAGTCCGCCCGGATTCTGGGTATTTCCCGGTCGGCGACTTATGAATTGATCGCTAAGGGTGAAATCAAGACTTTCAAGATTGGTCGTCGTCGCCTGGCATTGGCATCTGAACTGAAGGCATTCATTGAGCGCGCAGCCAAAATCGGCGCACGGTAATTTGCGAAATAAAGGGAGAGGGGTTGCGCAGGGCTGCGCGGAAATTGCTAAGGCGGTGCTGTAACACCGCCATAGCGAAAACACACTGGATAGCACCAACGTGAAGGACGAACTATGACACGCCACTCTTCAACCGAGCAAGACCGTAAGATGATAGAGGCGCTGCGTAAAGGCCCGGTATCAACCATCGAAGCGGCCCAAGACCTGGATATCGTCCAGCCACCCAATACGATCCGACGCCTCCGGAAGAAAGGTTTCGAGATCCGCACTCATTGGACTCATCAGTCCACCGAACCAGGCCGCCCACCTCACCGCGTAGCCAAGTACATCCTCATGCGCGAAGCGTCTTAAACCAAAGAGAGCGAAGATGCCCTCAGTTTTGAGGGCATTTTCGCGCCTGCCTATGAGTGGCCGTATGGCGACAAAAAGAAAAGGCTTCAAGCCCAAGGCCAAACCATTTGCCATGATGTACTGGCAACTGGGGCAGTCTGCCCCCTATCGTGCGCTGAGCTTCACTGCTAGGGGGGTGCTAATGGAATTGCACATGCAATACAACGGGAAAAATAACGGCGATCTTTCCGCCACACGGACGATGGCAAAAGAATGGGGAGTGAGTTCTCCAAATATCCTGCAAAAGGCGCTGGCAGATCTATTGAGAGGTGGATGGATTATCCTGACCCGCAGCAGCTACTTTTCCCGCCACGGGTCAAGATGCGCGCTATACGCACTTTCCTGGTACGCAATTGACGACTGCCCGGGGAAAGAACTAGAAATTTCCGCTACTACCTCCCCGCTGAAAACCATAAGGGAACTGACAAGCTCCAATTGATCCTGTATTGAATCAATACGCACACCAGTATTGATTCAATACGGGTAAAAAAAACAAATGTACGGTTCCGTCCGGTTGCATTCGGCAACTGCCTTATTGTGTATTGATTCAATACCACTAAATCAATTCGTCCTGTACGGAATCAATACACCCTTATAGATATCTACCATACCAACCCTGTATCACGCGGTGTCAGGATGATTTGCGACCAACCGCTCACACTGCTGCAGCACCTCCACCCAGCGCTCCAAGCCACCAAACTGATCAGGATTCAATCCATTTCCGTCTAGGCTCGTTGCGTCGAAAGTGAACTCCGTACCGCCATCCAGTACGATCTGGTAAGCCTTCCGATACTTCTCATAAACGACCCACCTAGGACGCCATGGGTTGTGTGCAAACGCGTTGCGCACTTGATTAATCATTATGCGTATGCCGAGAAGGTTCGATGCCTTGATAGAGGCGATCGGACCGAAGACTTGAAGCATGGCTTCGTCGGCGGTAAGCGCAGATGTACTCAGTGCAATCTGAACGATATTGTAAATTCCATCGTTTAGATCGGCTTGTGTCGCTTGGGGGTATGCGGGCAGACGCAAGCCATCCCCACCAGTGTGGATATTCACAGCCCGATGGAAGATCGAAACGTCAATACGCTTCTGATTTACCTCCGCATTCAGGCGAATCGCCAAGCCGAGGGTGGCCAGTGCCGTGGCAATTTTGCTGGCAGGGGTTTCGATGCCGTGTCCATTAGACATATATCAAAAACCTCAATACTGACGCCGCTGACTTAAATTGACCTCAAGCCTGAGGATAGCGTCAACACATCACATTCGTGATGTCTCCTTTCCGCCACACATAGGCGTCTAATCGAGACAGATCGGTGCCCGAGTCGTTCGAGCCAAAAATGGCCTGATTCAATGCTTTCCTGCTTTCACACCAAAGGTCGTACTCAGAGAGGCTTGTCGTAACGATACTCGCAGGCCAAGATCAGCCACCTCTCACGGAAGGATAACCAAATGACGGTACTGATTGGCAAGCGCTTCACCGAGCTCGAGAACCAATTAGAGGTATTGCTGAATAACGCCACCCTCAAGCGAAATGATTACGATGGGACCTCGGAGCTTTACATATCACCCGACTTGATACTCAACTGGAATGTCAAAGCTAAATCGTTGATGGCGCGTGTCTGCGGCGCTAACTCGACGCACCTCAAGATGTATGCGGATGCAGATGTACAAGGAATGTACGAATCATATGTAGATCGTCTGAACAGACTTAAAGCAATTTTTCTGGCGGCTAAAGAGGACTTTGAAGGTGGCCACCTCAACACTATCCGTAATCTAGTTCAGGCAGAGGTGTTCACCAGCGAGCTAGAGCAAGCCGAGGAGCTCCTCAAGGCAGGCTACGCAACAGCAGCGGCAGTCATTGCAGGAGTTGTACTTGAAACGACTTTGCGCGACCTGTGTTCCGTCCATGATTTAGAGCACGGTAGCCTGAACAAAATGAACGATGACCTGGCTAAGGTCGGCGCATACAACGCGACTCAAAAAAAGCGGATCACAGCCTTAGCGGCAATTCGCAACAGCGCCGCTCATGGCAAACCTGAGGAGTTCACGGCAGCGGAAGTGAAAGGCATGATCGATGACGTTGAGCGGCTCCTTACAACGACTCTTCAGTGATCAACATTGCATGGAGACGTGCTCAAAACCGAGCACGTCGGATGTTGCAAGAGATGCGAGCGGCAAGTGGTGATGATGTTTTATAATTTTTTAACTCCAAGATGTATGACGGCCTTTTAATTTTTCCCGCAATGCGTTAAGCACTTCAGCCAAAGGATTTTCACTGTGCCGCTCTTCCTCAAGCAACGCATAAAGCTGTTGGACTTCACCAGCAGCCGAAGCTAGATTATTTTTCCACCTTGATAGCATTTGTACCTTGAGGTTGTTAAGCCCCATAAATTCAGCGTTTTGATCACGAATTTTCTCGTAATCAGCTTTAGATATTACATCCTGAGGAGATGTGAACCCACCATCAAAATCAACATACAAAGAAGAGTTCTTTAGACGATTTGACTCCTGATGAAATTCTTCTTGAACAGCTTTAAACGCGCTGACCGCTGCCGGGAGATCATTATTCTTCTCTGCTAACACTTCCTCCTCCGAACGAGGAAGAAAGTACGCATTCATTTTATTCTTACTTTCGTGTCGCCTAAAAACCTTGGAAAGAGTTTTCACATCCACCTCTACTCCAATTAAACAAGAGACGACTGCGGCACCTAATATTTCGACTTTTCCGCATTCTTCAAGGGATATTTGGTGTAACAGATATGCTCTAGGAAACGCTTCGACATCAGCCAATATACCAGCCTCATAGAATAGCCGATCAGCGTTCTCAAATACGCTCAAAGCACCGTCAATAAGACCAAGCGCAAATGCCTCCTGCTCTGGTGTCAGTATCATTAACCTTACTCCCCTTCCATAGGCAAAACGTCATTGTGCGCGAGCAGCAGACCGAAACCAATAGCGGACCTCTGTAGTCGTCAACCAAACAAGATCCAATAACAGCCCGCGACTGCTCCCAGTGGAATATCGAGATATGTGAAGTTTTGATCTCAATGAGACTATTTGGTCTCACTATGCCCCCAGGGGATCAAGCATCTGACGTTGCACGAAGATAACAAGCACCGATCGCGTCCTTCCCATGAGCCCGAGCCAGCGTTACAACACGCACCAACGTCAGATTGCAATCAGCCTCAGAAGCCTTTTGCTCCGTTATGACAGGCTGGCCGCCGATGAACATTACGAATATCCAGTGGGTGAGCATTTGCAGCCCCTTCCGTTATGACAAGAATAGATTCCAGCTCACCAACTTCAGCTCGCAATCACGCCAGTGGCGTTCGACGTAGCTCAGTAAACTAAAGTAGCAGTCGCCGCATTTTGACTTGATTTGCCTTGCTTGGTATGGCTATTTGAAATCATTCACACATGGATGAATGAGCGATGGCGAACAAACGGAAGATTGCTTATGCACACCACCTACCGGGATGGACAGTTGAGGGCGGCAATCGGGAGGCCTTGAAGGCAAGCAGGCGTGTGACACCGGATGAGTATGAGGAGGATATGAGAGGAGCCTTGTATTGCCCCGGATGCTTCACCAACGTCGAACGCACCCCCAAAGAGAAAGACTTGTTTACGAACCAGCGTGACCCTTTCTACCGCCATCTGCAGCGATGGAGTCATGTAGCATGCGTGCTGAGAGCCAAGAAGCCTATCGGCAAGCGCTACGACTCATGGGAGGAGGCGAAAAGGGCGATCGAGCACGAACATCTGGCCATTGTAAAAGAGTTCCTGCAGGAGCGGCCCGAGATCGATCTCGAGCCGAGTGGAGAGTACGACGAGACCCCGGTTGAGGATATGGATGGTCCAATATCGGAAGTCCCTATTGGCAGACACCAGGGCGAATCTTTCGAGCTTCCTAGCAAAATAACGACTGTCGCTGGTATGTGCCGCAACTTTGAAAAAAACAAAGACAAATATTTTTTTCTACCGGGCGCGATACATGCGGTGAAGCTCGCAGAACTTCTCACAGATGTTGCAGACCTTGATCGAAGCGTGCTCGATAAGCCCCAGAAGCCCAAACTCTATTATGGAAAAATCCTCCGCAGCTGGAATGCTGGACGCTTTAACACATCCATCCGCATGACCCGTTTGCGTTGCGGCCAAGGTGCAGGTGACTTTACGGTGAAAATGCCAGATGGTTTTTGCCAAGCCAAAAATATTAATGACGCATCTGTAGGCAGGATCGTCATGTTCTACGGAGTAATCACCAGAAATGGTGGTGGTATCGGGGCTGAGCACCTCGCTTGGGGAGAAATTGCATTGATACCCAAGAAGTACAACGAGCTTTTGATTCCTGAATAGACGGCCTGAAAGCAGGCTAAAAAAGACATCAAAAAGAGGTTGATGGCAAAAATTCGAGCCTTCGTGAGCAAAGTAGTTTTCCCTCACTATGCCCTAGCCGCAAACCATTGAGGATTTCTCTGTGGTTCGAAAGCCCTCGATTTCGAGGTATTTCCCCAGTGTGGGGGCATCTATCCGGTGGTCTCTGGATTTCCCGGTTTGGTTTACAGCTATGCTAGCCGGACGGACCACTCCTAAAATATTTCGGCTCACCCCATGATCCCTAATCATATCGCTGTGTTTATAGGCTCTCCGATTGAGCATGAGTCGGAGCGGACTGTACTCCTTGAGCTGTTGCGATTGCTCGAGATGTCCGGCGAGACAGCCACGGTTATGGTCAACATAAACCTTAAAGGGCGGCAGCTAGACATAGTGGTCGGGACGGATCGTCTAACTCTGGTCCTTGAAGCTAAAGCCAGTACGATGCCGCTCAGCGGGACGACAAATGGCCCGTGGACCGTATATACCCGCTCGGGGCGTTCAAGAACTACGGGTAATGCCTACTCCCAAGCCATTGGCGAAAAGAACGCTCTTCGCGACGCTCTCCGCGATTTCTTAGGTGAGGTTGAAGGGTATCCAGATGCCCATGTGGTATTCGTCCCCGAGCTAGCTACAGGCTCACAGTTGTCGTTTGACTTCAAAGTCACCTATGGAGGGATAAACGGGCTCGCTACACAACTAGCCGGACGTTCTGAGCTCCGTTGCACTACCGAACAATGGCGCGCATTTGCGGTACGGCACAGACTTGAACAGGTATTCGATCTTGCCAGCGCTTTGGACCCTCGCTCTCTAGATGCGCAGCGAACACTTGCGCGGTATATCGCCGCCTTCAACGCTACGTATGCTCCTGCAGAAGCCGAGTACAAGGCGGATATTTACGATGTCGACGGAGAGCTCGTAGATTTGCCATTCCTCGAACATCTGCTGCAGGAGACTCGTACGGACCTCCTAATCCAAGGGCCTTCAGGCTGCGGTAAGTCATTGCTGTCGGTGGTGCTGGGAAACCAGTTGTGCGCCAAAGATGTGATACCGATCATCGTGGAGGGAAAGCTATTCGAGGGCCAACTGGGCCTGGCGCTGGACCGTGAAGCAGCGTTGCTGGACGTACCATCAACCAAGAAGCTATTGGCTGCAGTTCGTACGCTATCGCGACCGATCGCCATAATCGTGGATGGCTACAACGAATGCCCTAGAGGCTTGAGGTTTAAGCTGACCCGGGCGCTCCGCGCGGCTTCGATCATGTATGACGCAGCGATTGTCGTGAGTTCGCAAATTGAGATCGACAGGCCTGATTTGCTTCCGCTTCGAAAGGTTACCGTTTCAGCTCCGAGCCATGATCTCAAGGTCAAAATAGCGTCCCTTGATGCCGCCTCTGCTGAATTGCTCGCTCCTCTACTGCAAACAATTGCTTCCGGTATTGAAGCTAGCCTCGTTGGTCAAATGGGGCGTGAAGTTAACAGAGTTGCGAGCAGATCAGCGTTGTTTGACGGCTTTGTCCGACGTCGCCTCGGTGCTAGCGCGAGCGAGGGCGTGACGCTCTTGTGTTGCGTTGCGGAACTCCTGTTCGAACGCATGACTTTCAGCTTATCCACGCGCGAGGTTGACCGTATCCTGGTTAGGGAGCGGCTCGGACTTGAGGTGCTCCAAGAGGTTCTCCAGGCGCGACTGCTGATCTTGCGAGGAGAGCGCCTTAGTTTCATCCATGAAATGTACCTGAATGCATTCGCGGCCGAGTCTATAGTGCGGCACGCTAATTCGGACTTCGACACATTGACTCGGGCATTTGCGTTGCCACGGTTCGGTGAGCTGCGAGCATTTGTGGCTGGCGCTATCGAGGATCGGGAGTTGCTCGCCCGCTTAATAAGCGCGACTACGGACGCGCAATTGCTGAAGGCGAGCATGAAGGGAGAATGTGGCAACGACGCTAAATGGTTCGTGACCCAAGGATTAAACACCGTAATGCGCAAACTGCGGAGTGAGGTCGAAACGGTCCGTTTCTTCATTGCTCCTGACAAGCTCTGGAGGATTGGCGTTGACCCCACCAGTTGCATCGCCTGGACCGAGCATGAACGAGCGATGCTGTCTGCTTTGCCCGCCGCATTGGCTCTCGATCAGTACTCACGGGAGTTGCTGGATATCCTCCGATTGCTTGATCAGAAGCTGGACGGAGAGCGAGCGCGACTTCGAGGTGAGGCAATTGAAAAGGGTTTTGTGAAGCTAAGAACCAGTTTATTTGCTATTGCCTACGTATTTGATCAGGGCGACCTTGGAATTTCGCTTGTCATGTCAATTCTCCACAGTGGTGGTGTAGAGCCCTTTTCGCAGCAGGCGGAACTACAAGCGAGCCTTCGATACATATGGCTAAACGTGGCTACGCCGGGGCAAATCTACTTTGCGCTGGCATTGTCGCGTGAGGCCTACAGGCTGGAGCGTGACATTCTGAAACTGGCGGTTGACCAAACGCTGCCGCTGTTCGAAATCGAGCGCTGGAAGTATCTGCCATATCACGTTCAACTAGATCTCATGCATTTTGTGCGCTTTCTTCCGCGGGATGATATAGCCCTGCGAGAAAAGCTATCGAAGGTGCTCGAAAGTTTGCTTCCAACGCTAGATCCCGTTCTTGCAGGCACTGCTTTCGAAGCCCTCAGCGGCCTGGGCGCAATGGATGAAGAGATCAGTGAGCACGAGGCCCATGTTCGACTACAAGTTACCGAAGTCCTCAGCTCTCCTGGTGCCGAAGGTGCGGTGGAAATCGCTTGGGAGATCTACAGTGGCCAGTTCGATCACCCCTTCGACTCAGCGTACATCAACGTTGTCGACGACCTTTCAAAGGAGCAGCAACTGACACTGATGCGATTGGCCTGCATGGGAGCTTCCGAGTACAGCTTCTTTGTAGGGTCGCTACTGGACAAGCTCGCCGGTGAAGGTGATGCCCTCGCGGTTCCGGCGATCTTACGCTGGGCACGCTTGCCAGATCCGACCACTCCGGTACGACAGAACGCGGTTGAAATCTATATTTTCGCACTGATGGCCTTGGGGAAACTTCAATCAGATCTACCGGTAGAGTCGTGTCCGATGGGGCTCGGACCCCGTGAAGATGCGATGTCCGCATGCGGGATGATCTACTACTGGTTGCAACGGCGTACCTGCGAAGCAGCAGAGGCGGAACCACAAGTGGTGGCTGCGCTCGAGGCTCTGTCCGTAGATCCATCGCGCGCAATTGGCGTGCTGTGCGAGATCTCCCGGTCGATCATCGGCCATGACCCGCGCGGCACGTTGCTGGTTACAGCCTTTCCCGCCCGTATGGTCATGCTTGCTCGCGCAGCCCTACAGCGAGAAGGCCCTATGGAAGGATACTTTTCTGGCCCTCACTTCTTCGGGCGTAGCGATGCCGAGCGATTTGCGATCTGCATGATTGGTTCTTACGGGGGGACAGAAGACTTGCCGCTGCTTCGTACTTTTGTAGATCAAGTAGACCTCTCAGGGAGTGCTCGCAAAGCACTTGCGGCAATCGAAACAAGAGCTTCATTCGCTGCACAGTAGCCACTGAAAAGTCCCCCTGAGCTCCGGCTCATTCAGCGAAGACCCTGATCACCTGCTTCGCTGTATGGCATTCCTAAGCAAATGGCAGCTTCTGGCCAAAAGCTGCCGGTCGTGAACCGCAGAAAACGGCCAAAAGCGGTCGAACGCATCCGACCACTTTGACTCATGCGGACGATCTAAGGGCACCCTGACGTCGCCAAGCTGTTGCATCAATAACTATAAGCTCGCTCGGGCACCATTCCCGTTACCTGCCGGCGCGCCCGCTGCGAACGCTGCGAGCTTCTCGAGAAACCTTGTGCGTGCCTCATCCGTAAAGTGCTTGGCTACTTCGGCTGCTCTACTTTGCGCGGTAGGCAGGTCACCTTGCACTGCGGCTAAATAAGCTCGATGCACCGCAAGCGTCTTAGTAGACAAGTTCAAGCCTTCATGGAAACACTGGACGCGAATGCTCAAGACATCACAGACGCCATTTTGCGACTACGGCAGTTATAGGTATGCCTTAGCTGATACGCTCACATTCAAATTTATTTTCCATTCCCGCTTGATAAGTAACACTCATAGTGCAACAGTATTAGTAGAACACCCTAACTGATACGGAAGGCACATCATGTTCATCCGCGCATACCTCCGAGCATCAACCGAAGAGCAAGACGCCAGCCGCGCCCAGGCCTCGCTTGAACAATTCGCCAGCGACCATAACAAGGTCATCGCGAGCGTGTATCTGGAGAATGCCAGCGGCGCCTCCGCAGACCGGCCCGAGTTGCTACGCCTGCTCAAAGATGCGCGCAAGGGTGACGTGCTGCTGGTGGAGTCGATAGACCGGCTTTCCCGCTTGCCAGTGGAGGATTGGCAGAAGCTCAAGGCAACGATTGATTCCAAGGGCCTGCGCATCGTCGCGCTTGATCTTCCGACCAGCCACCAGGGAATGCAGGACACGAAGGGCGACGAGTTCACAGGAAGGATGCTTGGCGCTATCAACTCGATGCTGGTGGAAATGATGGCAGCCATTGCGCGCAAGGATTACGAACAACGCCGCGAGCGTCAGGCCCAAGGTATCGAGAAGGCCAAAGCTGCCGGCAAGTATCAGGGCCGTCCGATTGATGAAGATCTGCACAAGCGCGTTACGGAACTGCTCGGTGCAGGCCTTGGCATCCGTGCAACAGCCCGGCACGCCAACTGCTCAACCACAACAGTCCTCAGGATCAGGGACTTAGCTAGCGCCTGAAAGCATCAATAAAAACGGCTTTTCGGCATGGTTCGAATCCAGAACCATTGAGCTGTTTTCAGCAGTCGCTACAAAGTAAGCGATGATTTCGGAGCCGCTAATGGGTGAGAAGGTTTCATAGTTTGTTATCAGTACGCGCGTGGATCATCACCAGGCGGCCAGTCTGTGGCATGGCCGATTGGACGGACCAGCTTTTTACCAAAAACTAGAGAGCGACCAGCTGCCGCCCTTCGCGACAGGCAGCAACCGGCCAATAGTGGACGTTCGACGAGAGATGCTGCTGGCCAGTGGCGGTCACTCCAGGACTTGGACGCCGCGCTTCCGAACTGGCTCTACGGGGATAATCGTCCATTCATAAGTATTGCGAATGTATATTGGATGCGCCCTATCATCTGCTCGGAAATAGCGATGGCTGACCAAGAATACGAAGAAATAATGGCCCGTTACTTAGCGGACATCGAAAAACAGGCCCGCAAACGGCTTGCCGACGCAACTGACCTAATTGCGAAGTTCACCGATCTAGCCGCATCCAAAGGCGTGATCCTCGGCACGGAGTCCTTCGAGTACATCCAAACCATCGGCATCGTTGCCAAGGCGCCAGGCATCGCAAGAACGCTATTGGGACCAATCAAGGCCGAGCGCGATGGACTGCTGCCGTTCAACGAGATCGCATACCGATTCCCTCCCAGCCCCCATTACGAAGGATGCTTTGCCGGCCCCGAATTTATTCTGATGGCCCACTCCTGTTACCGACGAGGAATGCACCCAGTTAATAACTGGGCCCCGAGATTTATAGATCTGTTTTGGCGTTTCGACAGTTCCGGCATAGAAAAATACATTGCCCTCGACGAAGACCGGGTCCGGATCGATGTCGACGGGCTTGGCTATTTCGAGGCCGACACCTGGTACGGTGCTCCCTTCGACGAGGATATACGAAACATCAAAACCGGAATCGCCAAGCTGCGCCCGCCCCTGGATCTCGAACCTCGACACATCTCTTTCTTCTTTGCCAGCGCGTACTGTCTCGACATCAAATGGAGCGAGTTGAATGGCATCAAGTCGTTTCAGGCCTTGGAAATGAAGACGGAGGACATTCGGATCGAGGTTGAAGGGCAGCACTACTTCCCCGCCCGCTACCTGCACGCTGAGTTCGACCTCGCGACCAACTGTTTCAGGCACTTCGACGGCGCGATCCAGCTTTTCACGGAAGATGAATATTTCCAGCGGCGCGATTCCGACTTCAACATGACGATGAAGAACCCTGCGCACATCAAGGCCAGATCAAACAAGCTCTTCAAGATAAATGGCCCGCTGAAGACGAAAGACTGGGTCGATTTATGCTGTCACTTCTACACTGCCAACCCGCTCACCTTTGAGTATTTCAGCGGCGAATATCCGAAGCACGTCAACGAGACCCTCGAAAGGATCAGGGACCAAGCTTCGAAACTCCCCGGCGGCGCCTAATCTCGCTGCCGGGTTGGTTGGCAAAGACTCCGCTATGCGTCGACTGCTGGCCTTCGTGACAGGCAGAAAGCGGCCAAAAGCGGACGTTCGCAAGAGACCGCTACCTGCCAGAAGCAGACTGTAATGCTGTTTTCGAATTTTAGGCCGATTCAGTAGCTATAAAGTAGCCATTCAGCCGCTATATATTCTTCGTTGGCCCTCCGAAAGCAGCCATCACACTGGCTTGTCGTACCCGCGCTGACAACTCATCGAAACTCTCATATCCGTTGCTAGGAGCTAAGTAAGGCTGAATCCTTACGAATTGGGCACGAGCGCTAGGCCGCGAAATTCCTTTGAGGTAAACCGCATTCGCAAGATGTTCTGGACTAGCGCACCCCTTTCGAACGACTCCGCTTAAGGTAAGCAACGTCGTCGAAATTAATGGGGGTTCACCAGCAGCGACTGCTTTAGCGGCAAGGATTCGGGCCGGAAGCCCTGCGACAAAGGCAAGGTCAGCTGCCAAGCGCACGGAGAAATGGCGAGCAGTCTCACAGGTTTTGATATTTTTTTCCGCAGTCCCTATTGCACGCTCTAGGTCGCAAAGTGGCTTTCCATCCATCCATGCTTTTAGGAGCAATTTTATCACTGGGAGAGCCATCTTCGCTTTAGCAGTATCGCTCTCGAGTGCGCGATAGTCATTTCCAAACAACCCTTCGACATCAGTCGGCCGAATCAACTGGAGGAGCCACTCAGGCTGAGTTTCTATCCAGTCGAACAACACTTGTATGCAATCCAAAGAGTTTCCAGCGAAAGCACCCGTTCCGATCAATTTTTCTAAACTAACCACGATCTCATACGGAAGCCCCGATGATGAAGCCACTCTCTCCAGCCAATTAAATTCTTGGGTGGGTGTCAATTCGGTGCGCCGTCCAAGAGCTGATTCGATTCGACTTTCGATCCACTCTAGGTTCTTCTCCCGCCGCATACGAAACGCAGCAAAGGATCTTCCGATCATCGACCTTGCCAAATCGTCTGGCGCTTCCTTGTCGCCGACTGGTAGGCGTGCAAGAAGGTAGTCTTCGTTCCCCCCAAAAGCACCAGAATGAATACGGTCCAGAAGACTCGTGAGAGGGTCATCAATCTTCAAGCATTGGTCAGACTGGGAGAAAATCCCCTGCAAAGTCATCCAATGCTTGGCGATGCTGTTATTTTTATCGTCTAGGTTGATGATTTTGCTAGGTATGACTAGAACGAAACCTTGGCCTCCCTCACCGGCCCGACCCGCCCTCCCCGCCGCGTTCAGCAGTTCATGAGCGTCGAGTTGCTTCATCTTGTCGCCTGCCACGTCCCACCTGCTGTCCCCAGCAATGAGAACGATGTCACTAGGTAGATTCATTCCTTGGGCGAGTGTAGAAGTTGCGAAAAGCGCGTTTATACCGTCGCGACGCTTGAACAACGACTCATGAAGCAGTCGCTCGTATTTGATCAACTGTGAGTGGTGACTGGCAGCGCCACCTTCAACGCAACCAGAAGAATCGAGTTGTAAGTAACAATATTGCGCTCCCCCAAGCTCCTCCTCTGCAAGCTTTCGCCAGGATTGCTCTTCGTCAGTGAGTGAGGTTCGTCGTGTAGGCAATAGTTCTCGAAAATGGCGAACCGAAGACTCTGCCATAACCGTGCTTTGTACAAACGTCAGTGTTTTCAGACCTACCTCTGCTGCGGCAGCGGCGATAGCTCCAGCGACTTGGTTCCCATTTGGAGTGAGATACCATTTTTTGGGTTTTTTAACCGCTCCGGTTCCGAACGCAACCGGCTTGTCGAGCAACGCCATTAGGGCATAGTCATCTCGATTCCGTGTGGCCCAAGTCTGTCTTAAACAGAAAAAGGCGAATGGTGGCGCATTTAGCTTGGTCTTGAGCTTTGCCGGGACCCCCTGTGTGGTTGAGCTTGCAAGTTCCTTACGGAGTAATGTTTCAAGCTCTGATATACGGTCAGCACTGTAGGCTACACATCCACGTGCTTGCCTTGTTGGCTTCCAAGCCAAATCAAGTGCCAGACAGGGTCTACCTATTAGCTCCGCAATCCATCCTGATATCTCTTCAGCGTTCTGCATCATCGCTGATATCAAAAGAAGATCTGCCTCCGGTGCTAAATACGTGAGATTAAGGATGCATAGCATTGAGTCGATGCTGCGACGGCTACGGTCCGCCTCTCTTGGGTGCAACAGATGGCACTCGTCGAATACTACCAACCCAACATCATTGAACGAGTCCGGTTGCAAAGATTGCAGCATGAGACATCGTTCAGGGGTGGTTACGATAATCTCTGGCAGCTCCGCCTCTACAGCGAAAGAGATTTCCTCGTCGAGGTCACCAAATACGCTGAAGCCACTAAATGCATTCTGAAGGGTGAAAGCCGTTTGATCGACAAGCGCCAGAGTCGGTGCCAAAACTACTACTTTACGACCTTGCAGTAATGTCGCAGCGATCTTTAGCTCCGCGAGGGTCGACTTTCCACCACCGGTAGGGAAGCTAACGGTGGCAGAAATCCCCCTTGTGAGAAATCCCTGATTGAGCGCAGTACGATGGTTACGCCACAAATACGGACGCTTACCGGCGGCTCTACGGATTACTCCCCACCATTGATTCTCATCGACACCAGCAGGGGCATTCACGCGGCACAAACTGGAAGAGGCGAGATCACTCGCTACGGCGTATAGAAGCTTCGCGAGGTGCAAGGGGCCAGGAAAAATACTAACTGCACGAGGCCCATCAGCATCGAAAACGTCTTCGATGGTGGCAACGCACAAAGTTATGACCTCAGAGAAAATTTCTTTCGCTGAGAGGAGCTCGCGCGACACAGAAGCCCCGGGGCGGGAGAGCAGCTCACGCATTAACTCCAGAACGCCTTCATGTAGCCGCCTAAACAGCGCATCAACCGCACGCCCTGGTCCACTTGTGTCGACGGGGAGATCATAAGGAAGCGCTTCATCTACTGGGAAAGGAACCTCAAGACGGCCGGTAGCCAGATCCCCAATGGCTCTGATTAGTTGACTTTCCGAAGAGCGCCCACCACTCAGGGGCGTCAGTCGTTTCGCCATCTCGGCGGCGTCGCTTTGTGAGTCCGCAATTAAGAAAAGCAAGGTGCTAGATATCTCAGGTGCCACATGAGCGGCGCCAATATAAGACCCTCGCTTTCCGATATCCTCAGCCACAGTTTGTGCCATGAGACAAAGCTGGTGTGCCGTTCCAGCGACAAATGCTGCGGCTATGCGGTCCGAACGCTCGGGAGAAGTTGCGACCAAAAGCTCCTGAGTGGCCGCCAATCGACCCATTTGTTCAAGGAGTTCTTCCAGCACCTTACTACGTCCCTCAGTATCGATAGCCCCCCGCAATCTGACACGCGCGGCAACAATCTCAGCGAAAGCATTTGTGAACTGCTGTGGTAGCTCTTCCAAACTAAGCGATTGAAGAGGAGGCGCTGCATTAATCAAACCGACTGTAACCGGATCAAACATCGTCTCTCCATGCCTCAATCTGCTTGATGGCGTTCGCCGAAAACTGACTCATCCAATTACGCAAATCCGGAATATAGATGGTTTCTGCCTGTCTACGCGTAACATCTCCGGGAGCGACTGTATCGAAACCCTTGAACAGAGAAGCACGACGCTTGTCTTTGTCGTGAGCAGCTTCGGCGGTCATGGCTACGCGGTAGTGTCGAGCCTGCTCCCAAACTATTGCTTCGACCGCCGCATCTATATCCAAATCTGGAAAACGGTTCATGTGCGCCTCAAGAATCCCGCCGGTTTCTTGAATTAGCTCAGGCATCCTCTGGCCTTCCTCCAGTGCCCGAATGCCTGGCCAAACATCCTCTCTGACGGTCTTCCTCTGGAGCTCCGTGGCTTTGTCTTCGAAAATGACTACTGCAATTACATTTTCGTTTGCTACATCTAGCTTGAGTTGTATGCCGTCAAAGCCCTTATGAGCGACGATGTTGTGGGGAGCTCTAACGATCGCGCCCAACGAGCTCCGATGAGCAGCGATCCAGGAAATTGCTTGGAAGACCCATCCATCTCGATGATATGGTTCCGCACCATCTGGTACTGAAAGCAGCGTTATTGCACCCTTAGCTGTGTCGGCGCGGGTACTAGGGGCTTTTTTATCGATGCAGGCAAGTATTGCCGCTACATGACGCGACTGTCCGAGGGCTATGCGCCCCACCATTCGCGCCAGCTCGTCCTCATCAGTTATTACCCAGCGAGCTCCATGACAGAGCGACGCGTGGATTATTGGCGTAAGCGTTAATGGCATCCGTTCCTACCCTCAGCTCTAAAGGCTCGAATCCAAGTTAATCCGACTTCATGCTGGTTTGCCGATTGAGACCTTCTCGTTCAATTGGTTGGGACCGGAGAGAGGATCGCCAACTCTAATTTTCAGTATTCACGGAAGCTTCAAAGATGGCAACTTGATACCATCAATAGACTGCTCTAGCAAATCCTGAAGTGCGGTATGTAAAGTCATTCGCTTCCAGCCAGCAATATAAGACTCCAAATCCCCATCTAGTGGCTTTACTGGGTTAGTGTCCGAGGGCGTCTAATTCACATGCCCTGCTGAAAGTCGCGGGGTGAAAGACATGAAAAAACAGGACTGTATTGGGTCATTCATTTATGGCGGTGAAAGGTCGATGTTGGCCAAGAGTTGCCGGTCGCGAACGGCAGCAACCGGCCCAGAGTGTGTAAAAACGCTTCGCCAAAATTGAAGTATGCGCGTCTACGTTAAATCTGAAATTTATCGGCACGTCAGCAGATGTGGATTTCGCGTAGNAGCGCGAATTTCAGTCCGGTTTTGAGTACCTGTCGCGCTCAAAAACGTTTTTACACAGCCTCGGCCGATAGTTGCCGGTCACAGAGGTTAGCTGACGACCCAGCCGGTCAGTCGTGACAGGTAGAAAACGCCTCAGGCTGAAAAAAAGCGGGCACAGTCTTGAAGACTGCGTTGCTACGTAAAATCTGCACTACACCGTGCCGGGCTGCTGCGCGCTGGCTTTGCCTGCAACTGGGTGTGGAAGCGCAGTGGCGAATTGGTCGGGACAATCGGCATCGACGTCGAAAGCCTGACCCGTCTGCGCTTGCGGTATCGAGTGACAACAAATGGTGAATCTGAGTCGAAGGATTATCCCGTCCCGATCACCTGGACACCCTGCCACTTAGGGGGCAATCGAGCGTGGTTCCTGTGTCCCTGTTGTGGCGGGCGAGCCGCCATGCTGTACCTGAGCCGCGTGTTCGCCTGCCGTCACTGTCTGCGCCTCAACTACGAGAGCCAGCAGGCCAACAAGCGCGACCGTGCCGCAGATCATTCGTGGAAGCTGCGCAGCGCCCTAGGTTGCCCAGAAGGTTTCCTAACCTGTCCTGCCGAAGACATTCTAAAGCCGAAGGGCATGCACTGGCGGACCTTCGAGCAAAAGGTGGGACAGATCAAGCGTTTAGACGCCACCGCCTGGGCCGATGCCGGGCCTATGCGAGAAAGCATCGAACGCTGGCTGGAAACTGGCCACTGGTGATTGAGAAGCCCAAATTCAAAGCAGCGCGCCTGTCATACCGAAACGGGAGGTTAAGCACTGCCGATACAACCCTTCGTAAGGGTCGAAAACCGGCAATAAAAAGCCCCGCCTGAGCATAGCCCGGCGGGGCTTCTTTTTGCCTGCTGCTGCCACCCTGCTGGCAATCTGTGCGGGGCTTTATGTGCGAGGCTTTTTATACGGGCCACGAATCTGGTGTCCCAGGGCCGGTTCGAACGGCCAACCTTCCCCTTAGGAGGGGGATGCTCTATCCAATTGAGCTACTGNGACACAGATCGCCCGCGAGGAATGCGGTGCGAGGGACGGCGTGCATGTTAACGGGCAGGCCTGCTTTTGTCATGTCGTCCGTAGGGCTTTTTAAGTGTAGGCAGCAGCCCTTTTTCATCGTGGCTTAATTTACCGTGCAAATTGCATCCTCTCAAAATGCCATCATTGCAATTTGCAACGACGACCTCTTTGAGCAATAAGTTAATTCTTTGTTTTTAAAGGATTTAATACCCGTTAGACTCTTGGCACGCGGGCTGCTTTAGCTGTTCTTACGAACAACCGAGGTCAGCCTCATGAACAGCGTCCTTTTACTCTCGAATGCGATCGCCCTCACCGTCCTGCTGGGTGTCCACTTTGCCCCCGAGGAGAACGGCGCTGTGCAGGTTGCGCAACGGATGCCCCATTACCTCCAGCTGCAAAAAGCCCCGCAATTGGCGGTCATGAACGATCAGCGCGGCTTTGTTGGCCAGGATGTGAGCCAGCACACTTATCCGCTGGTGTCTCAGTCTTCAGAACGCTTGGTATTTTGAATCACCCTATCAGGAGCACAGCATGTCCAAATCAGCCGCAGGATGTTTGATCCTCGCCTTACTGAGCGGCGTTCTTCATTTGTCATGGGTTCCGGATGCGCTCGCCACCCTGCCCCTGATTGCCTGCGGCGTATTCGGCGCGTTGTTCGTGCTGGCGCTGATTGTCGGGCGCAAAATCAAGTTCGATCCGGTTTTGCGCTGATGTTCAGCAATTTCAGAAGATTGGCGACAGTGTCGGCAAGCTCGCCAGAGTTGTCGAGTCGATAGATCTTCGCGTCACCGAGAGAATCCTGCGCCGCAAACAGCCCGTTGCGGCGCAATCTCGCTTCAATTTCCTCAGTACTTTCACGACCACGCCTCATCAGGCGCTCGCGCAACACCTCATCCTTGACCGTCAACAGCACCGGCAGCAGCGTGGGATAGCGTTGTAGCGCTTCGGCCAGGTGGCCGCGAGAGCCGTTGACCAACACAAGACAGCCGTCCCTCAGCCAATGGTCGATCTGGACCGGAATGCCGTAATCCAGGCCATTGGCATGCCAAGACAGCGCGAAGTCACCGTTGGCGCGGCGTTGCGCGAACGCCTTGCGAGAGATTCCGATGGCGTCTTCGCCTACGGATTCAGCCGAACGCGTAATGACCCGCCGTACCACTTCGCCGTTTATCGAGCGTAAAGGTCTCCGAGCCGCTTCGATGAGGCTGTCCTTGCCGGATCCGGAAGGCCCCATCAAGTAAATCAACCTGCCATCCATCCTGAATCACCCCCCAATGCGGATCTGCCACTAGTAAATCGGCCATTTGCCACTATCCTGTATAAGGCAAGGACCAAGGATCGAATCCGCGTAGCATGCACCTTCAGGCGTCTTCGGGCATCACCTGACGAGGTAAAGGACGCGGTCAGCGATACGGGCATGGGCCAAAGTTTTCTAACCAGTCCACATTTTTGATAAGGGTGCTGGCATAACGCCTTTACCCAGCTCAATATTTGTCACAGAATTGACGCCAATGATCTGGCTGCTTTGAGGCATGATGCGAGCCTCTATCAATTCAGGTTGAACATTTGGCCAGAGAGCTTGTCCTATCAGTCATCTTGCGGCCAATTCCAAAAACCGCTCCCCTGAACTAACCGGTTAAATATATGCGCCCATTGAAACAGGCAATTTATTCCAGCCGTACGGCTGACAAGTTCGTCGTACGTCTGCCAGACGGAATGCGGGAACGCATTGCCGAGGTGGCTCGCAATCATCACCGCAGCATGAACTCCGAAATCATCGCGCGCCTGGAACAGAGCCTTATTCAGGAAGGTGCGTTGGGCGAAGAGTTGAGCATGCGCCTGGACAGCCCAGAGCTGTCACTGCACGAACGTGAATTGCTGCAACGCTTCCGCCAACTCTCCCACCGTCAGCAAAATGCTCTTGTTTCGCTGATTGCCCATGACGCCGAAATGGCCGCAGACGCTTCCTGATTCGACCCGAAAGCCAAGCCAGCATAATCGCTGGCTTTTTTTTGCCTGAAATTCGGCCATAAAAAACCCGCCGATTTGGCGGGTTTCTTAAAGCAGGCAAGTCAGAGCAGGAAAATCGTCGCCAGCCCGAGGAAGATGAAAAACCCGCCGCTGTCAGTCATGGCGGTGATCATCACACTCGCCCCCATCGCAGGGTCGCGCCCAAGCCGCGCCAGGGTCATCGGGATCAAGACCCCCATCAACGCCGCCAGCAACAAGTTAAGCGTCATGGCGGCGGTCATTACCACGCCGAGGGACCAACTGCCATAAAGCAGATAGGCCACGACGCCAATCACGCCACCCCAGACCAGGCCATTGATCAAACCGACGGCCAGCTCCTTGCGCATCAATCGCGAGGTATTGCCGGTGCTCACCTGGTCCAGCGCCATCGCGCGCACGATCATGGTGATGGTCTGATTACCGGAGTTGCCGCCAATACCGGCCACNATCGGCATCAATGCCGCCAGGGCCACCAGCTTCTCGATAGAGCCTTCGAACAGCCCGATCACGCGCGAGGCGATGAAGGCCGTGATCAGGTTGATCGCCAGCCAGGCCCAACGGTTATGCAGGGAACGCCAGACCGATGCAAAAATATCTTCCTCTTCACGCAAACCCGCCATGTTGAGGACTTCGGTTTCACTCTCTTCACGAATCAGGTCGACCATTTCATCGATGGTCAAACGGCCTATCAGCTTACCGTTTTTGTCGACCACAGGGGCCGAGATCAAGTCATAGCGCTCAAACGCCTGCGCGGCCTCGTAGGCGTCTTCATCCGGGTGAAAACTCACCGTATCGCTGGCCATCAAATCCGCAACTTGTTTTTCCGGATCGTTGACCAGCAAACGCTTGATCGGCAGCACGCCCTTGAGCACGCCATCGTAGTCGACCACAAACAGTTTGTCGGTGTGGCCCGGCAACTCCTTGAGACGCCGCAGGTAACGCAAAACGACTTCCAGACTGACGTCTTCGCGGATGGTGACCATCTCGAAGTCCATCAGCGCACCGACCTGGTCCTCGTCATAGGACAGCGCAGAGCGCACGCGCTCACGCTGTTGACCATCGAGGGTTTCCATCAACTCGTGGACGACGTCTCGCGGCAGCTCGGAAGCAAGGTCAGCAAGTTCGTCGGCGTCCATGTCCCTGGCCGCAGCCAGGAGCTCATGATCGTCCATGTCGGCGATCAGGGTTTCACGGACCGAGTCGGATACTTCGAGGAGGATGTCGCCGTCACGGTCAGCCTTGACCAACTGCCAGAGGGTCAGTCGATCACCCAGTGGCAACGCTTCAAGGATATAGGCGACGTCGGCAGAGTGCAGGTCATCGAGCTTGCGTTGCAGCTCGACGAGGTTTTGCCGGTGAACCAGGTTTTCAACGCGGTCGTGGTGCGGACCTTCCTGGCGATGAGTNAGGTCTTCGACCACGCGCTGGCGCTGCAGCAGCTCGATGACTTGAGCCAGGCGATCCTGCAGGCTGTCTTGTGTTTTCTTTACTTCTACTTCGGTCATAGGCGAACTCCACTCCCAGCAGCGGGGCACGCCGGAAGGATCAATCAGTCAATTCATGATTGGTAAAGCGGGGTACTGAGTAACTACTGGGTAAGTCCATGGAGGTATTCCACAAGCCCCGGCGGGGCTGACGGGCGCAATGATACACCGCCCGACGGTTTTAAACGTTAAAAAATCATGGCTGAAACAAGCGGTTGCAAGACAAAGCTGAGTGCAGTCCTGATCTCTCCAAGTGCGACGACTCATTCTGAAAAGAAAACACACCCACGTCGAAAAATGTAGCGGCTACCCTGACATGGACCGTCATGGAGGACGTTTAATGCCATCGATTACCTTTTATTTTTTACTGCTTGCCCTGCTCTGCCTTTCACCCCGGTTGCAGGCAACCACCCTTCACCGTTGCGAAGCACCCGACGGTCGCCTCACCTTCACGACTTTGAGTTGCGCGGACGGTGAAAGCCTCTCTCTACAAGATGTGCGCACTTTCACGCCTGGCAACGCGATAGCGCTCATGCCGGAGGCTGACGCTCGGGGGACACCCACGACGAAAACCGGAAGGAAGGAGCCAACCGTTGTCGGCCAGCCTGAGGACAAGTGCGGAAACCTGATGACCGCCAAGGAGCGTCGCGAAGCAATCATCAATCAACGGATAGTCGCGGGCATGACACAACAGGACGTCGAGAGCGCCCTGGGCAAGCCGGACAAGATAAGTATCAGGAATTCCGCAACGAGCTACCGCTACGACATCAAGCGAGGTCGCAGCGCACACGTGGAGTTCGACGAGAAAGGATGTACCAAGGGAAATGCCAAATCCCGGACGGCAAAAAGCCCGCGTTAAACGCGGGCTTTTTGTTGTATGGTGCACTCGACAGGATTCGAACCTGTGACCGCTCGGTTCGTAGCCGAGTACTCTATCCAGCTGAGCTACGAGTGCAGATTGTGTTTTTAGACCAGATCACAACTGGTTGAAGCCGAATCACCTGCATTACTGCAACTGACTCTTAAATGGTGCACTCGACAGGATTCGAACCTGTGACCGCTCGGTTCGTAGCCGAGTACTCTATCCAGCTGAGCTACGAGTGCATTTGTTGCCGCGCATTATAGGCCGTTCAATCTCTATGTAAAGCTATTTTTTCGAGTAATTTCAACAACTTACCGAAAAAACCAGATTGCAACGTACTAAGCAAATAATGGCGGAGAACGGGGGATTCGAACCCCCGACACCCTTTTGAGGTGTACTCCCTTAGCAGGGGAGCGCCTTCGGCCACTCGGCCAGCTCTCCGCAACACGGGGCGTATATTAACCACGTTCATCCCCGTTTGCAAACATAAAAAACGATAAAAATTAAAGGCTTGGTTCTTCGTCCTTCTCTTTCTTGATCCGCAGGTAGATTTCCTCGCGGTGGACAGCTACCTCTTTCGGAGCGTTAACCCCGATACGTACTTGATTGCCTTTGACGCCGAGCACGGTCACGGTGATTTCGCCATCACCGATAATCAGGCTTTCTGCGCACCGACGAGTCAGAATCAGCATACCTTTCTCCTCACGCATTTCAGTTCAGGAACAACAGTCTGCAAAAAAAAGGCNCTCGACCTACAACCGGAAACGATCGCAGCCCTACATGCCTGAGTATTGACCAGCGCGAGCAAAAGAACAGTTCTTGGGTCGCGCTATTCAAAAAAGACAAAGGGCGCGGTCAGACCGCGCCCTTTGGCAAACGCATCACTCGCCCGTTCGGGCCGGTGCGTCCAGTTCGAAAGCCGTGTGCAGAGCGCGCACAGCCAATTCCAGGTACTTCTCTTCGATCACCACCGAGACTTTGATTTCCGACGTGGAGATCATCTGGATGTTGATGCTTTCCTTGGCCAGGGATTCGAACATGCGGCTGGCCACGCCTGCGTGAGAACGCATGCCGACGCCGACGATCGAGACCTTGGCGATCTTGATGTCACCCACCACTTCTCGGGCACCGATCTCGCGAGCGGTGTTTTCCAGCACGGTTTGTGCGGCCTGGAAGTCATTGCGGTGCACGGTGAAGGTGAAATCGGTGGTGTTATCGTGCGAAACGTTCTGCACGATCATGTCGACTTCAACATTCGCGTCGCTGATAGGCCCGAGAATCTTGAAGGCCACGCCCGGGGTGTCTGGCACGCCACGGATCGTCAGCTTGGCTTCATCGCGATTGAAAGCGATGCCGGAAATGATCGGCTGTTCCATGGATTCCTCTTCATCAATAGTAATGAGGGTGCCCGGACCCTCTTTGAAGCTGTGCAATACGCGCAGCGGAACGTTGTACTTGCCGGCGAATTCCACCGCGCGGATCTGCAACACCTTGGAACCGAGGCTGGCCATTTCCAGCATCTCTTCAAAGGTGATCTTGTCCAGACGCTGGGCCACGGACACCACACGCGGGTCGGTGGTGTACACGCCGTCCACATCGGTATAGATCTGGCACTCATCAGCCTTGAGGGCTGCTGCCAGCGCCACGCCGGTAGTGTCCGAACCGCCACGACCGAGGGTGGTGATGTTGCCCTGCTCATCCACACCCTGGAANCCGGCGACAACCACCACACGACCTGCCTTCAGATCACCGCGAATCTTCTGGTCATCAATCTGCAAGATACGCGCTTTATTGTGCGCGCTGTCCGTCAGAATCCGCACCTGGTTGCCGGTGTACGACACCGCAGGCACGCCGCGCTTGATCAGCGCCATGGCCAACAGTGCAATCGTCACCTGCTCGCCCGTGGAAACGATCACATCCAGCTCACGCGGAACCGGTTGGCCGTCGCCACTGATTTGCTTGGCCAGATCGATCAGGCGATTGGTCTCGCCGCTCATGGCCGACAGCACCACCACCAGGTCGTCGCCGGCATCGCGGAATTTCTTAACCTTGTCGGCGACCTGCTCGATTCTTTCGACAGAGCCGACCGAGGTGCCTCCAAATTTCTGTACGATCAAAGCCATTTCAAAGCCGCCTCTGCCCATGAAGGGCGCCCAAATAATCACTCAAACAGCGTTCCGGCCCGCCACTAGACTGCAGGCCGGACACCCTGCCTTATAAACCCTGCTCTACAAATGGAACAGTCAGGGCCAGTGCCGCGTCCAGTGCGCCAGCGTCTACACCACCGCCTTGCGCCATGTCCGGACGACCACCGCCCTTCCCGCCCACTGCCGCGGCGGCTTGCTTCATCAAATCACCGGCCTTGAGTTGGCCAGTCAGGTCCTTGGTTACACCGGCAACCAGAACGACCTTTTCCTCATGGACACCGCCGAGCAGGATCACTGCGCGGCCGAGCTTGTTCTTCAACTGATCGACCAAGGCCAACAGCGCCTTGCCATCCTGACCGTCCAGGCGCACCGCCAAAACTTTCACACCCTTGACGTCCAGGGCAGAAGCCGACAAATCGTCGCCCGCCGCACTGGCCGCCTTGGCCTGCAACTGCTCCAGCTGTTTCTCCAGCGCACGGTTGCGCTCCAGAACGGCCGACAGCTTGTCGATCAGGTTGTCGCGGCTGCCCTTGACCAGGCCGGCCGCTTCCTTGAGTTGTTCTTCAGCCGCATTGAGGTAGGCCAGGGCCGCAGCGCCGGTCACCGCTTCAATACGACGTACACCGGACGCCACACCGCCTTCGCTGATGATTTTCAGCAGACCGATGTCGCCGGTACGGTTGGCGTGGATGCCACCGCACAGCTCGACGGAAAAATCACCGCCCATGCTCAGTACGCGTACTTCGTCGCCGTACTTCTCACCAAACAGCGCCATGGCGCCTTTTTTCTTGGCGGTCTCGATATCGGTTTCTTCGGTTTCAACGGCGGNGTTTTTGCGAATCTCNGCGTTGACGATGTCTTCCAGAGCCTTCAGTTGCTCAGGCTTGATGGCTTCGAAGTGGCTGAAGTCAAAGCGCAGGCGCTGACTGTCGACCAACGAGCCTTTCTGCTGAACGTGATCGCCCAGCACTTTGCGCAACGCCGCATGCAGCAAGTGAGTGGCCGAGTGGTTCAGCGAAGTGGCGTGACGCACGTCGGCTTCAACGTGGGTTTCCACCGGTGCGCCAACGATCAGGCTGCCCGATGCCAGCACACCGTGGTGCAGGAACGCGCCGCCGGTCTTGGTGGTGTCGCGCACGTCAAAGCGGCTGCTGCCCGCCTGAAGGTAGCCGCAGTCGCCGATCTGGCCGCCGGACTCAGCGTAGAACGGGGTCTGGTTCAGCACGACCACGCCTTCCTGTCCTTCACTCAAGATGTCCACGGACTGGCCATCTTTATAGAGAGCGACGACCTTCGCCGAACCACTGGTGGCTTTGTAACCGGTGAATTCGGTGGCCACATCAACCTTGACCAGGCTGTTGTAGTCCATGCCGAAGGAACTGGCGGAACGGGCACGGACGCGCTGGGCTTCCATTTCGCGTTCGAAGCCTGCTTCGTCGATGGTCAAGCTGCGCTCGCGAGCGATGTCGCCGGTCAGGTCCATCGGGAAACCATAGGTGTCATACAGCTTGAACACCACGTCGCCCGGCACCACGGTGCCTTTGAGCTCGGCCAGGTCCTGCTCCAGAATCTTCAGGCCCTGCTCCAGGGTCTTGGCGAACTGCTCTTCTTCGGCTTTCAGGACGCGTTCGATGTGCGCCTGCTGGGATTTCAGCTCAGGGAAGGCTTCGCCCATCTCGGCAACCAGGGCCGCAACGATCTGGTAGAAGAAGCTGCCCTTGGCACCCAGTTTGTTGCCGTGACGGCAGGCTCGACGGATGATCCGACGCAGCACATAACCACGGCCTTCGTTGGACGGCAGCACGCCGTCGGCAATCAGGAAACCGCACGAACGAATGTGGTCAGCCACGACTTTCAGGGAGGCCTGAGCGTCGTTGGTGCAGCCGATCGCCTTGGCCGATGCGCTCAGCAGGCTCTGGAACAGGTCGATTTCATAGTTGGANTGAACGTGCTGCATCACCGCACTGATCCGCTCCAGGCCCATGCCGGTGTCGACCGACGGCGCCGGCAGCGGATGCAACACGCCATCGGCGGTGCGGTTGAACTGCATGAACACGTTGTTCCAGATTTCAATGTAACGGTCGCCATCTTCTTCCGGCGAGCCGGGTGGGCCGCCCCAGATGTCGGCGCCGTGATCGTAGAAAATTTCGGTGCAGGGGCCGCACGGGCCGGTATCGCCCATGGTCCAGAAGTTATCGGAAGCGTAGGGCGCGCCCTTGTTATCGCCGATGCGGANCATGCGCTCGGCCGGGACGCCGACTTCTTTGGTCCAGATGTCATAGGCCTCGTCATCGCTGGCGTAGACGGTAACCCAGAGCTTTTCCTTCGGCAGGTTCAGCCACTGCTCGGAGGTCAGGAAGTTCCAGGCGTAGGTGATCGCGTCGCGCTTGAAGTAGTCGCCGAAGCTGAAGTTACCCAGCATCTCGAAAAAAGTGTGGTGGCGAGCGGTGTAGCCGACGTTTTCCAGGTCACTGTTCTTGCCGCCGGCGCGTACGCACTTCTGGCTGGNNGNCGCGCGGGTATAAGCGCGCTTTTCCTGGCCCAGGAAGCAGTCCTTGAACTGGTTCATCCCCGCGTTAGTGAACAGCAGGGTTGGGTCGTTGCCTGGGATCAAGGAGCTGGAGGCTACACGGGTGTGACCTTGCTCTTCGAAGAAGCGAAGGAAGGCTTCACGGATTTCTGCGCTTTTCATTAGGTTCTTCCACGGAGTCTGCGGCCAAAGGCCAGTGCGCAACATCATCAGACGGAGCGACGGCAAAGGGCCGCATTATATCGGCCCAGCGCGCGGGGTACAGCGTGTTTATACGATAGAAACGGTCAATTGGACCGCCAAGGCGATCAGTTGCGAGAAAAGTCGACGAATGTCGCCACAACTTGCTCGATTTGAGCGCGACTGACGTCCATGTGCGTGACCATTCGCAGGCGTCCGGCAGCGCTCAGCTTAATGCCACGCTCGGCGGCAAAGGCCTTGATCGCCTCGGCCTTGTCGCCCATGTTCACGTAAACCATGTTGGTCTGCACCGGTTCGACTTCGTAACCGGCCTTTTGCAGTCCGTCAGCCAGAAATTGCGCGTTGGCGTGATCGTCGGCCAGACGCTGAACGTTGTTATCCAGCGCATAGAGCCCCGCCGCCGCCAAAAGACCGGCCTGGCGCATGCCACCACCGACCATCTTGCGCAGGCGACGCGCCTTGCCGATCAACTCCGCCGAGCCGCACAACACCGACCCAATCGGCGCGCCCAGGCCTTTGGACAGGCAGACCGAGACCGAATCGAAGTGCTGTGTGATCTCACGAGCATCAACACCCAACTTGACGGCCGCGTTGTAGAGCCGGGCGCCGTCCAGGTGCAGCTGCAACCCATGTTCACGGGTAAAGCTGCGCGCCCGGGCGAGATACTCCAGCGGCAGGACTTTGCCCTGCATGGTGTTTTCCAGGGCCAGCAACCGGGTGCGGGCGAAATGGAAGTCATCGGGCTTGATCGCCGCCGCGACGTGCGTCAGGTCCAGCGAGCCGTCGGCCTGCACTTCCAGTGGCTGCGGCTGGATCGAACCGAGGACGGCCGCGCCGCCGCCTTCGTACTTATACGTGTGCGCTTGCTGGCCGACGATGTACTCGTCACCCCGTTCGCAATGAGCCATCAGGCCCAGCAAGTTGCTCATGGTGCCCGTCGGCACGAACAACGCAGCGGCAAAACCCAACCGTTTTGCCAGTTCCGCTTCCAGACGATTGACCGTCGGATCTTCGCCATAGACGTCGTCACCGGTGGCCGCAGTGGCCATCGCGTCGAGCATCCCGGCGGTCGGTTGGGTGACGGTGTCGCTGCGTAGATCGATAACGCTCATGAATCGGGCCTCGGTAAGCAGGGGAAAATCCCTTTCAGGTAGGAATTACTGAGGTCATGACAACGATTAATCAACCCCAGGCGAATGAAAAGACCCGTCAAGTGAGCGAAAAAGTCGATAGCAATCATCAGATAGCAGCAATGCACGGCTCGGAAATATGTGTTAAAAACGCTTCGCCGCCAAACAATCTGGTGGCAAAACGTTCTCAGGGCGGGGTGCAATTCCCCACCGGCGGTAATTGCACGCAACGTGCATAGCCCGCGAGCGCTTGGCGCCTTGAANNGCT
>NZ_NMOJ01000204.1 GCF_002251635.1 Pseudomonas mandelii | reverse complement strand
CNCGGAGGACGGCGGCAAGGTCAGCAGACCCGGTGTGATCCCGGGGCCGACGGTCATAGTCCGGATGAAGAGAGAACGGGATTGGCACCTAAGGGCCGCGCGCCGGGTTCATGCTTGCATGACGTGGCTGTTCGTACCCTTAAATCCCATTCGATTCATAACGCCCTGTTTTTTTCTTAAACAGGAGTCAGAACATGCAACCCACCGCAATCGACAGCAAAAGCAAAAACCACCACGGCGAGCGCGTCGCGTTTATCCAGGCCTGCTGGCACAAGGATATTGTCGACCAATCGCGTAAAGGTTTCCTCGCCGAAATGATCGCCCAGGGCTACCAGGAATCGGACATCGATTTCTTCGAAGTCGGCGGCGCCTTTGAAATGCCCCTGCACGCCAAGCTGCTGGCCAAGACCGGCCGTTACGCCGGTATCGTTGCCGCCGCACTGGTGGTGGACGGCGGGATCTACCGCCACGAATTCGTGGCCCAGTCGGTAGTCAGCGGCCTGATGCAGGTGCAGCTGGAAACCGAAGTGCCGGTGTTCTCGGTGTCCCTGACCCCGCACCATTTCCATGCCGGCGAAGAGCATCAGAAGTTCTTCTTCGAGCATTTCGTGCATAAAGGCCAGGAAGCGGCGAAGACCTGTGCGGATACGCTGCACAAGATGCGTGCGTTGCGTCGCAGCGAGCCTCGCGCGGTAGCCGTCTAAACGCAAACCCTGTAGGAGCTGGCTTGCTGGCTCCTACAGGGGCTTCATATTCAGGCGAGGTTTTCGTNCAAACCCTGTAGGAGCTGGCTTGCTGGCTCCTACAGGGGCTTCATATTCAGGCGAGGTTTTCGTCGGTAGTCGGCACGATCAGGATGCCGGCACGCAGGCCGTTCTTGACCTTGGGGTTCGGGAAAATGATCCGGGCGCCCTTCTCTTCGATGATCCAGCGGGTCTGGGCGATGTCTTCGGCCAGCACGTAACCCACGTCCAATTCCGAAAAGTTCTCGATGTCCGCCGGCAGGTTCAGGCGGAAGCTATCGCTATGCTTGATGATTTCCCGCGCCACGCTGAACAACTGCAAACCGTCCAGGCCTTCGTCGGTTACCGCAGGCTCGGTGCCTTCGATGATCTGCTGGAGGCGGGTCTCAAGCAGCGAGACGTTCACGCCGTCGTTCTGCCCAAACGGCCGCGCCTTGCCCAGTTCAAGGGTAAAAGACTCGGCCCCAAGTTTGTCGTAGGTGTAGGAGCTGAACACGATCGACGGTTTGTTCTGCAACAGCACCGCTTCCATGCCGGCAGCACGCAAGCGGGCCAGCTCGAGACGTGAATGCTGGCGCCCTTCTTTCCAGGGATACAACGCGAACTGCTCGATTTTCGAGCCACGAATCGCGGTGTGCAGGTCGTAATGCAGACGGCTACGGTCCGGCAGACTGAAAAAACTCGCCGCCAGCCGCTCCAGTTCACAGGCGCGCAGTGCTTCGGAGCCGCTGGTTTGTTCGTGACGGCCGTTGAACAGCCGATTGACGTCCTGCTCGACGAAGCGCTCGCCTTTGCGAATCGCTTCCGGGTTGCCGAACAGGAACAGAATACGTGCGCGCGGCTTCAAGTCACCGCGGGCAATGCCATGCAACAGGCGGTCGAGCAGTTCGATCGGCGCCGTTTCGTTGCCATGGATGCCTGCCGACAGCAGCAGGTCCAGGCCATTGTCACGCGCTTCAGGCGGCCGGACTTCCAGCGCGCCTTCGCTCAACCAGCGCATGCGCACGCCTTCGACAGTCAGTTGAGTCTTCTCCGCCGGTTCACGGCCGGCGAGGGTCAGTTCAAGCAGTTTGCCGAGGGCGAGCATAGAGCGGTTTCCTTAGTGGTCGTGCGCGCAATCCGGGCCGTGCACGTGGTCTTCGTCGCCGACTTCAGCCGGTTCCATTTCCAGTTGCAGACTTACCAGATTAGTCGCCAATGGGCGCAGGAGCAGGTTTGCGTATTCAGCATCACCTTCTTCGACGTCCACGCCGATCAGCAGCTGGCCGCGGCCGTCCTGCTGGATCCACAGCTCTTTGCCTTGCCACAGGACCGCGACGCGGGTGCAAGAAGTTTCCAGTTGCGTGCCGTCGGTGTCTTCAAGGATCAGCTGCAGGGTATCGCTCATGTTTTTTACGCTCTCGACGTTCAATTGATCTGGAAAGGATAAACCGCGCCCAGTTTAAGGATTTGCGTCAGTTCATCCAGTGCCGTCCGGCACTCAAGCAGCAACTGCGGGTCAGCCAGGTCGGTTTCACGCAGGCTGTCGCGGTAGTGCTTGTCGACCCATTGGGTCAGTGTTTCGTACAACGGCGCGGTCATGATAACGCCTGGGTTCACCGCCGCCAGTTCAGTTTCGTTCAANGCCACACGCAGCCGCAGGCACGCCGGGCCACCGCCGTTCTGCATGCTTTGNTTCAGGTCGAAGACTTTCACTTCGCGGATCAGCCCACCGGATGCGGTCAGGCCTTGCAGGTACTGCCAGACGCGCTCGTTGGCGCGGCACTCTTCCGGCACGATCAGCAGCATCGAACCGTCGGCGCGGGTCAGCAACTGGCTATTGAACAGGTAGGAACGAACGGCGTCTTCGACAGTAACGGCTGAACGCGGGACGCAGATTGACTGGAATTTCCCACCGACTTTTGCGAGTTTGCCCTGCAGTTCAGCGAGCATCTGCTCGGTGTCGAGGAACGCGTCCTCGTGATAGAACAGCACCTCGCCGTTGCCCACGGCGATCACATCGTTATGGAACACGCCGGCATCGATCACCGCCGGGTTCTGCTGGGCGTAGACCACGCCGTCATCCTTCAAGCCGTGCAGGCGTGCGACGGCCTGGGAGGCTTCGAGTGTCTGGCGCGCCGGGTACTTCTGGGGTGCCGGGTAGCGGGTGTCGAATGCGCTGCGGCCGAACACGAAGAACTCGACACCGGCCTCGCCATAGTCACGGCAGAAGCGCGTATGGTTGGCCGCGCCTTCGTCGCCGAACTGCGCCACCGCCGGCAACGCGGCGTGGTGGGCAAAGTGCTTCTGGTCGGCAAACATCGCCCCCAGCACGCGGCTGGTGGTCGGGTGTTCGATGCTGCGGTGGTATTTGCAGTTGAGGTTGGCGGCGGTGAAATGCACGCGGCCATCCGCTGTATCGGCACTCGGGCTGACAGTGGCGGCGTTGGCCACCCACATGCTCGACGCCGAGCAACTGGCGACCAGCAATGGCATCGCGTCTTTGGCGGCTTTCTCGATCACTTGCGCGTCGGTGCCGCTGAAACCCAAGCGGCGCAGGGCGGCTACGTCTGGACGTTCCTGGGGTGCCAGAACGCCTTGCTGAAAGCCCATTTCCATCAGCGCTTTCATTTTCGCCAGGCCTTGCAGCGCCGCTTCCTTCGGGTTCGAAGACTGCTGGCTGTTGCTCTGGGACGCGACGTTGCCGTAGGACAAACCGCCGTAGTTATGGGTCGGCCCCACTAGACCGTCAAAATTGACTTCATAGGATTTCATCNGCGAGGCTCCACGAGAATCTGTTTGTTATAGGCATCAGTAACTGACTGTTCAGTGCGACCGAGTCGCAGCTATCGCGGGCAAGCCC
This sequence comes from Pseudomonas mandelii, assembly GCF_002251635.1. Taxonomy (GTDB): domain Bacteria; phylum Pseudomonadota; class Gammaproteobacteria; order Pseudomonadales; family Pseudomonadaceae; genus Aquipseudomonas; species Aquipseudomonas mandelii_B. The sequence goes on along the minus strand of NZ_NMOJ01000204.1, from coordinate 56,938 downwards.
GGCTCCCACAGGTTCGGAGGTGTTCACACACTTTGTGTCCGACCCAATCACTGTGGGAGCCAGCCTGCTGGCGATGGGCGTTACGCCATTTTCACGCCAGGCGTCAGCGAGGCAGGCAACACCAGGCTCGGCGTTTCCAGCGACGCCACCGGGTACGCGCANTAATCCGCTGCGTAATAGGCACTGGCGCGGTGGTTGCCCGAGGCGCCNACCCCGCCGAANGGCGCGGTGCTGGCGGCGCCGGTCAGCTGTTTGTTCCAGTTGACGATACCGGCACGGCTTTCCAGCCAGAACTGCTGGTAACGCGCTTCGGAATCCGACAACAAGCCAGCGGCCAGGCCGTACTGGGTGTTGTTGGCCTCGGCAATCGCCGCGGCAAAATCAGCGTAGCGGATCACCTGCAACAGTGGGCCGAACAGCTCCTCGTCAGGACGATCGGCGACAGCCGTCACGTCCAGGATGCCCGGTGTCAGCAACGCGGCCTGANCCTGCGGCTGAGTCATTTCCAGCAGTGCCACAGCACCATTGGCCAACATCAGTTCCTGGGCGTCCATCAAGGCTTTCGCCGCACCAAGGGAAATCACCGAGCCCATGAACGGCGCCGGCTGCTGGTCAAACGCACCGACTTCAATCGTCGAGCTGACCGCCACCAGNCGCGCCAGCAACGCATCGCCCCAGGCGCCCTGTGGCACCAGCAAGCGGCGTGCACAGGTGCAACGCTGGCCAGCAGAAATAAACGCCGACTGGATGATGGTGTANACGGCAGCATCGAGGTCTGCGACCTGATCCACCACCAGCGGGTTGTTACCGCCCATCTCCAACGCGAGGATCTTGTCCGGNCGNCCGGAGAACTGCTGGTGCAGGTGGTTGCCGGTGCGGCTCGAACCGGTGAAGAACAAACCGTCGATACCCGGGTTGGCCGCCAGCGCGATGCCGGTTTCGCGAGCGCCTTGCAGCAGGTTCAGCACACCTGCCGGCAAACCGGCTTCGATCCAGCANTTAACCGTCAGTTCGGCGACTTTCGGCGTCAGTTCGCTGGGCTTGAACAGCACGCTGTTACCGGCCAGCAGTGCCGGCACGATGTGACCGTTCGGCAAATGACCCGGGAAGTTATAAGGGCCGAACACCGCCACCACGCCGTGGGGTTTGTGGCGCAATACGGCGGTGGCGTCGCCCAGGGGGCCGCTCTTTTCGCCGGTACGTTCACGGTAGCTTTGCACCGAGATCGCAATCTTGTTGGCCATGCTGGTGACTTCGGTGGCCGATTCCCACAGTGGCTTGCCGGTTTCCTCACCGATGCAACGGGCGATTTCATCGGCACGGCTTTTCAGCGCGGCGGCAAAGGCTTCAAGCACGGTAATGCGCTCGTCGAGGGTACGACGGGCCCAGCCCGGAAACGCCTGACGAGCAGCCTGCACGGCCGACTCAACCTGAGCGGCGGTCGCGCCTTCGCCGGTCCACAGCACTTGCTGGGTCACCGGGTTCAGCGACTGGAAGGCTTCGCCCTGACCGGCCAGCCATTCACCTGCGATGTATAGCGAATTCATTATTTCGACTCCCTGGCAGCAGACAACGGAACGGCGCGCACTTGATCGCCGGCGTTGAGTTGAAGACGTTTGGCGGTCAGCGGATCGACGACCAACGTACCGGCGGCGAAGCGTGCTGGCGCGGCAGTGATGCGGCAGTCTTCGCGCTTGCGGTTGTGGATCAGGAACGGCGTGGCGTCGTCCCCCGGCGTGCCGATGGCCAACACCAGTGACTGGCTGTCGCGCACCGCACGGATTTTGCTGGTCTCACATTCCACCGCCGGGCCGGCGTCGAAGATATCGACATAGCCCTGGTAGCTGAAACCTTCGCTCTTGAGCATGCTCAGCGCGGGCTCGGTATCGGGGTGAACCTGACCGATCACGTTGCGCGCGTCTGGCGACAGGAAGCAGGTGTACAGCGGGAATTTCGGCATCAATTCGGCGATAAACGCCTTATTGCCCACGCCGGTCAGGTAGTCGGCCTGGCTGAATTCCATCTTGAAGAAGTGCCGGCCCAGGCTTTCCCAGAACGGCGAACGCCCGGCTTCGTTGGACACGCCGCGCATCTCGGCAATGATCTTGTTGCCGAACAGCTGCGGGAATTCAGCGATAAACAGCATGCGCGCCTTGGCCAGCATGCGGCCGTTGAGGCCGTTGCGGTAATCGGCGTGGAGGAACAGCGAACACAATTCAGAGTTGCCGGTCAGGTCGTTGGCCAGGAACAGCGTCGGGATCTCGCGGTAGATGTTCAGCTCTTGCGAGGCGCTGACGGTCAGCCCCACCCGGAAGTTATACCAAGGCTCACGCAGGCCGACGGCACCGGCGATGGCAGAAATACCCACCACGCGGCCTTCGTCGTCTTCGAGCACGAACAGGTAATCTGCATCGCCCCGCCCGGCTTCACCGCGAAAGGTCTTCTCGGCCCAGCCAACCCGGTGGGTCAGGCGCTCTTCGTTGGCCGGCAAGGTGGTGAGGCCGGTGCCGGTGCTGCGCGCCAGATCAATCAGGGCCGGTAAATCGCTGCTGCGTACGGGACGAACGATCATGCTATCTCCTCAAACGGGCCGCTTGCGCCACCCGCGAAACTTCGCTGCTTTCTAAACACTCAAGCAGTCGTTAAACCGCCACCAGTCGCACGCTCGCACCTTCACCGACGCCCAGGGCCTCAGCGGTGTCCAGGTCCAGGGTCACCGGTTTGCCGGGCGCGTAGTCCAGGTCCAGCATCACCGCGCGGTAATCCTGCAACTGCGCGTTGCTCACCAGGTACTGGCGGCCGACACCCTTGAGCATCTCGCCGATCTTCACCGGCACCACGCGGCTCTGCGCGATCGAACGAATACCCGAAACCCGCGCGTGCAGCGTCGGGCCGCCGTCGAAGATGTCGATGTAATGGTCGGTCTCGAAGCCTTCGCGCATCAGGATGTCGAAGGTGATCTGTGCGCGTGGGTGCACCTGGCCCATTGCTTCTTGAGCGGTGTCCGGCAGCAAAGGCACGTAGATCGGGTAATGCGGCATCAGTTCGGCGAGGAAGGTCCGGCTTTTCAGCCCGCACAGGCGCTCGGCGGCGGCGTAGTTGAGGTCGAAGAAGTTGCGGCCAATGGCGTCCCAGAACGGCGAGTCGCCGTTCTCGTCGCTGTAGCCGACAATCTCGGTCACCACCGAGTCGGCAAAGCGCTCGGGGTGGCTGGCGACGAACAACAGGCGACCACGGGAATTGAGCTCGGCCCACGGCGAACCCACCAGCTCGCGCTGCACGTAGAAACTGGTCAGCAAGCTGTTGCCGGTCAGGTCATGGCACTGGGAAAGCACGTGAATCTTGTTGTGAATTTTCAGCTCGCGGGAGGCGTGCACGAAGGTTTCGTTACGGAAGCTGTAGAACGGCTCCGAGTAACCGGCGGAGGCGACGATTGCAGAGCAACCGACCAATTTGCCGGTGGTCGAGTCTTCGAGGACGAAGAAATAGCTTTCTTCACCGTTGAAGCTGACTTCAGCGGAAAACGANGCTTCGCTGGCGGCGATCTTGTCGCTCAGGCGTTCCACATCATCCGGCAAGGAGGTGACACCAATCGGGCTGTCCGCAGCCAGACGCTGTACCTCGCCCAGATCAGCCATTTGCGCGGGGCGCATCACCAGCATGGTGTCACTCCTTAACTCGAAAAACTCACAGGAAAAAATGCCAGGCACGCATTTGAAACCAGCGAAGGTCAAGTGTGGGAGCGGNCAGGCAACAATGATGTTGGCTATCAGGCCCTCATCGCTAGCAGGCTAGCTCCCACACTTTTGATCCAGCACGAAACAAAAATTGGTTCGACGCCTGAAATGCCAGGCGTCGAAGGGTCTATCAGGCTTGCGTCAGCTTGGCCACGGCGCGTTCGAAGCGATCCAGGCCCTCGTCGATGTCCGAGTCTTCAACCACCAGGCTTGGCGCGAAACGCACCACGTCCGGGCCGGCTTGCAGAATCATCAGGCCTTCACGTTCGGCGGCGTTGAAGATGTCTTTGGCCTTGCCTTTCCAGGCATCGCTCAGCACGCAACCAATCAACAGACCCATACCGCGGACCTTGGTGAAAATGCCGTACTTCTCGCCGATCTGCTCAAGGCGCGCCTTGAACTTGTCATGCTTGGCCTTGACGCCAGCCAGCACTTCAGGGGTGTTGACCACGTCGATCACTGCTTCCGCCACTGCACAGGCCAGCGGGTTGCCGCCGTACGTGGTGCCGTGAGTGCCGACCACCAGGTGCTTGGCCAGGTCTTCACGGGTGAGCATCGCCGCAATCGGGAAACCGCCGCCCAGGCTCTTGGCGCTGGTGAGGATGTCCGGCACCACGCCGTAGTGCTGATAGGCGAACAGGTGGCCACTGCGGCCCATGCCAGTCTGTACTTCGTCGAAGATCAGCAGCGCGTTGTGCGCAGTGCACAGATCACGGGCGCCTTGCAGGTACTCAAGTTCAGCCGGGATCACACCGCTTTCGCCCTGGACCGGTTCCAGCACCACGGCGCAGGTCTTGTCCGACACAGCGGCTTTCAGCGCCGCCAGGTCGTTATAAGGAACGTGGGTGATGCCGGTGATTTTAGGCCCGAAACCATCGGAGTACTTCGACTGGCCACCGACGTTAACGGTGAACAGGGTGCGCCCGTGGAAGCTGTTCAGCGCAGCGATGATCTCGTACTTCTCAGTACCGAAACGGTCGAACGCGACGCGACGGGCCAGCTTGAAGGCGGCCTCGTTGGCTTCGGCGCCGGAGTTGCAGAAGAACACGCGCTCGGCAAAGGTGGCGTCGATCAGCTTATGCGCCAGGCGCAGGGCCGGCTCATTGGTGAAGACGTTGGACACGTGCCACAGCTTGTTGGCCTGTTCGGTCAGCGCACCGACCAGCGCCGGATGGGCGTGGCCCAATACGTTAACCGCGATGCCGCCGGCAAAGTCGATCAGCTCGCGGCCCGCCTGGTCCCAGACATGGGAACCGGCGCCACGCACAGGAATGAATGCGGCAGGNGCGTAGTTGGGAACCATNACCTGGTCAAAATCGGCACGTTGCACCGGGGCTTGCTCAACGGACATCGGAGTCTCCTGAAGAGGAACGCCTGCCTGGAACTGGCGGGCGATGCAGGGATTGTAAGGACAGTTTTCAGTGCGGCCTTGCCGCCAAGCGACAACTTCTTATAGCGCCAACCCCGGTTTTACGCGGGTTTACGGCAATGCGACATATAGGGTCGCAAAGGCGCAGTTTAAACTGCCGGCACAGGTTATAGGCAGGCTTGTCGAGTGGTGCGGTAAATATGTACCGCACCAGACCGGTCATCGTCTGTTTTGCTGGTGACTCATCCAAACGCTAAGGGAATAGCGCATGAGTCGACACGAAAACGATCGCCCCTCTAATGCCACCGGCAATGAATCCGCCACGCAGCCGGACGATCACTACCATCACCTGTTCAACAATCTGCCGACCTGGGTATTGGAAGCATCGGCCACCACACGCGACGCCCTAAAAACCGCCTCGCTTGCCACGCCGTACTGGCACGCCACAGCGACATCCCTCCAACACCAGTCGCTGAAAAAGCTCGGCCAGGAACACTGGACCCAGCGAAATCGCCTGGACTCAACGCTGTCGAAACTGCAAAGCGCACGCGCCTTCGCCGAACCTCTTCTAAGCGAAGCCTTGAAAACCCGATTTGATCTGGAACTGGACATCAACACCACTTTCCTGCGCCTGTACATCCCGCAAACCGTGCCCTGGTTCGGAATCAAGACGGGCGCCGCACGCACCTGGACCGTGTCGCTGCTCGACGCCGTCCTGCATAACTTTCAGGAATCAGAAATGGCGGCTGAGGCTTACGAGCCCGCCTCGACATTCATTACCGAACCATCGCCCGCAGGGCAGTTCGATACGCTGCCCGCGGTCAAACAGAAACTGACCGTCGCAGCCTTTGTGCGGCTGTGCCGGGAACTGGACATCGGCGCCCGGTACAACACGTACCTCAAAGACAACCTGGGGCTGACCAACCCGGTGGCCGGCGCAGTGTTGAAAGCGAAGGTGATCAGCTCGCACAAAACGGCACTCAAAGCGGCGCTGCTAATGGCCCATATCCGCAAGGATATTCCAGAGGATGCCTATCACTCGATCTTGCGTCTTGTGGAAGGACGTTCGGGGGCGCGCCTCAATGGCCAACCGCTGTACGGCCATGACTTGACCATCATGTCCTCCTCCCTGACCGGGATTGTCATTTTCGCAGCGAGCCTGGAGCGCGCCCGCAAGGGAACACGGATCATTGCCTACATTCCCGACGATCCCGAGCATCCACTCAAGGAATATCCAAACACTCTGGCGTTCATGACCGAACTGACCCGCAAGCTGCGCGCCCCCGCCTACCAGACGTTCTTCAGCCGCTTTGTCGAGCATAAGGAAAGAGGGCATTTTTTCGCGGATCTCAACCGTCGCCTCCAGCGCGTGACCTGGCATCAGCACACGCGTGGCGACCCGCTGCCGAGCTGGCGCGAAACGCCCATCGACAGGCCCAACCTGCGGTTTTCAATGACGCCGCTCAGCGCAGACCTGTGGAATCATCTCTATCAGCGACAACTGAACAAGATCCTCAACGATGCCAGCACGCTGGCCGTTTCCACCGCCACTGCCGACAGAAACGCACGATGGGCATCGTGGGACGCCTTCAGCAAAGTGGGATCGATACTCCTTGAAATCGCGACGTTCGTGGCATTGCCGTTCGTCCCGCTTCTCGGCGAAGTGATGCTGGGTTACATGGCTTACCAGTTACTCGACGAAACCTTCGAAGGCATCGTGGAGTTGGCCGAAGGACTGAAAAAAGAGGCCGTCGGGCATCTGATCGCACTCGCTGAAACTGTGGTTGAGGTGGGCACATTCGCGGTGGGCGGTGTGATTGCAGCCGGCGCTTTCAGCCGCTTGCTTTCGCGCGAAGCAGTCGCGCTGGTCGACCCATTCAAACCCGTCGCAACACAGAAAGGAAAAGTCCGCTACTGGAAGCAGGATCTGACCCCTTACGAACACGCACAGAGCCTGCCCGAAGGCGCAAACCCCGATCAGCTTGGCCTGTATCGCCACGGGGGCAAGACGCTGCTGCCGCTGGAAGGAAAACTGTATGCCGTGAAACCCGACGGCACATCCGGCACGTTTCAGATCGAGCACCCGACCCGCGCCGATGCTTATCAGCCTTCTTTACTGCACAACAACCACGGCGCCTGGCACACCGAGCTGGAGCAACCGCTGGAGTGGGATCGGGAAACGGTCATGCGTCGTCTCGGTCAGGGTGTCGAGTCGTTCAGCAACGCCGAACGCGAGCAGATCCTGCGGGTCAGCGGATTCCACGACAACGCCGTGCGCGAAATGCATGCCGAACATTACCGCCCGCCTTCGCTGCTGACCGACACGATCAAGCGCTTCAAGATCAACCGGGACATCGACACCTTTATCGAGCAGATCGGCAGTGAGCAACCCGAGCACTACCGAAAGGCCGATGCAGCCCTGCAACATCAACTGCTGAGCGGCTACGACGCCTGGCCTGTCGACACGCCGATGCCGACACCGCAAGCCCAAACATCAGCCTTCAGACGACGGACCGCCGAACTCGCCCGGGATTACCGCAAATCGCTGTTCGATCTGCGCTATCGCGCACTGGAAAAAACCGATGACCTGCACGTCCAGCGGCTGCTCGATGACGTAAAGGGATTACCCACCGATATCGCCGAGGAACTGGTGAGCAACGCGTCCGGCACCGAACTGAAACAGCTGCACTCCGGCCGCACACCCCAGCGACTCAAGGATGCTGCGCTCAAAGCCATGGAAGCCGTGCGCGCGACCCGGGCCAGTGAAGGCTTTTATTCCGAAGCGCTGGACACCACCGACACCCACCGACTGGCCTTGCAAAGCCTGAATTCACTGCCCGGTTTGCCAGCCGAATTGCGTATCGAAGTGCGGGACTACTCGGCCGAAGGGACTTTGCGCGACAGCATTGGCCAGGCCGATGCGCCCATTCAAAAAACACTGATTCGCGCTGAAGACGGGACTTACCAGGTTCACCAAGACGATGGTTCGACGCCGGGTGATTTTTATCAGGCCCTGTTCCGGGCACTGCCGGATGCGCAACGCAATAAGCTGAACCCTTCGATCGCAGACGCCCGGGCACTTAAACAGCGCATCGCCGAACACGCGCTGGAGCAACCGGGTTTAGGCAGGCTGTTCGCCAAAAATCCCCATCGAAAACCGTTCTATGACCCGACCACCATGCGCCTGCCCGGTGGTGCCGAGGGCTACAGTCGAATCAACCGCGAGACACCGACGCTCAACGACCGGGTTCGCGAGGTTTACCCCAACCTGCCTCCGGAAGAAATGCAGTCCATTGTTCAGGGACTGCAACTTCATCCCGATGGCGCTCGCGTAGAACTTTCACGTTTGAGGAGGGAGTTGGCCCGACTGCATCAGGACCTGCGCGTCTGGGTCAGTGAATCACCCACTGCCCATCCTGAAACCGGGCGCCCGCTCAGCGAGCTGGAGCAACACGCCGAGCGGAACAATCGACGTTTGCTGGCCCAGGAAATCCAGCGCAGCTGGCGGCGACAGTCCGACCGGGATTTCGACACACCGGAGGGGGTGACCCAATATGTGCTCAGGTTTGCAGAGCCGATCCTCGGTGACTTGCCATCACTGGATGCCGACTTCAGCCATGTGTCGCTGCTGTCCCTGGAAGGTACCCGCAGCGTGCAGGGTATTCCTCCGTTTCTACGGGGTTTCAGCGGGCTGCGCCGCCTGGAGTTGCGCCGCTTTTCCCTGGCCACCCTCCCCGACCCCATCAGTCGAATGCCAGACCTTCACGCCTTGGTGTTAAGCGATTGCGGCATCACAGTCGACGCCGCCGCTTGGTCGAAACTGACGTCATTGAACAAACTGGCTATGCTGGACCTGTACAAAAATACGTTTGAAACCCTGCCGCGTATCGACACCATGAGCGAACTGGAGCACCTGGACCTGAGCGATACCCGCCTGACAGGGATTCCAGCCAGCCTTCTCCAACACCCGAAGCTTGAAACCCTCCTTTTGATGAACAACCGCATCAGCGAGTTGCCTGCCGGGTTATTCGAAAGTTCGCTGTATGACAAGCGCGGCCTGCACCTCACACACAACCCGCTTTCGAACAGCGCCCGAGAATTGATCAAACAACACCACTTCGAAACTACCTACGACATGGGTGTCTTTGCCCCCGAGGCCGATGTTGATCGGGTCAAGGCGCTGTACCCCAGCATGGAAGTCGAGCAGACAAGCGAGTTCGTCTACGAATTGCCGGGAAGCCTGGAGGATGGCCGCACCTATCTGACGCGCCTTGAAGAAGAGCTCACCCAACTGAAAAATGATTTGTCTGCCTGGACTGCCAATGTTCCGGACCGGCACCCCGTGACAGGCGAAGCGTTCAGCGCCGACCAACTCGCTGCCGAGCACGCCAACCGAGACGAATTCAAGCAGTCGCTTGAGAAGTGTTGGCAACGTGAGTCTGAACTGGATGATTTCAACGACACACTTGAGCCGACGTTCGAACTCAAGGTTCGTCCGGTCATCAATGGAGAACTGCCGGCCCTGAGTGCAGACTTCAGTCATGTTTCCGCGCTGGAGGTACACAGTGCCGAGGGCGCCACGCGACTCGGGCGCTTCCTCGAGTCCTTTCCAAACCTCAAGAGCCTGAGGCTGCGCGAGTGTGACCTTGGTGACATTCCCGATTCGGTTTTCAAGATGGGGCGCCTGCGCTCACTGTCGCTCCCCGATTGCCGGGTCAGCTTGTCAGCCGAGACGGCAAGTGCATTGGCAGGAATGGAACAGCTTGATTACTTGGACCTGGGCTTCAACCCGCTGGGGCGCACGCCGGATCTAAGCCAAATGCCCGAACTGTCGACCGTGCTGCTCAACGACGCCGGCATCACTGACATACCCGATGGCCTGCTTCAGCTGAAGGACCTGGACTGGGCCGACCTGAGCATGAATGCGATTACCGAGGTGCCGAGCGACCTGCTGGAATTGCCAGTGGAGATTGCTGAAAACATCACCTTGAGAGGCAATCCGTTTTCGGAGGAAAGCCTTGCGCGACTGGTCCGCTACTTTGAACTGACCCGTGCGGATTTTGGCGTGGACGAGGTCATCAACCGAGGTGAAATGCAGGTGTCCACCTCAGAGGGTTCCGAGATCGACGAGTAACATCAGCCGCGCTCGGACGGCACCGACGACAACTCGAATGGACTGCTGCTGCGCCGCTGGTTGCGGTCTTCACGGGGGGTGGCACCGAAGAAGTTGCGGTAGGCGCTGGAGAAGTGCGGCCCCGAGGAGAAGCCGCACGACAGGCCAATCTGGATGATCGACTTGCTGGTTTGCATGAGCATCTGGCGCGCCTTGTTCAGGCGCAGTTCCAGGTAATACTGGCTGGGGACGCGATTGAGGTATTGCTTGAAAATCCGCTCCAGTTGTCGTCGCGACACGCACACATGCTGGGCGATTTCGTCGGTGGTCAGCGGTTCTTCGATGTTGGCTTCCATCAACAACACCGCCTGGGTCAGCTTTGGATGGCTGGAACCGAGGCGGTTCTGCAGTGGAATGCGCTGGCGTTCACCGCCCTCGCGGATACGCTCGACCACCAGTTCTTCGGAGACAGCACCTGCCAGTTCGGCGCCGTGATCACGGGCCAGCACAGCCAGCAGCAGGTCGAGCACCGACATGCCGCCGCAGGCGGTCAAGCGGTCACGGTCCCAGTCGAACAGATGGCTGGTGGCAATGACTTTGGGGAAACGCTCGGCAAAATCGTCCTGCCAGCGCCAATGCACGGCAGCGCGGTAACCGTCGAGCAAACCCAATTGCGCCAATGGGTAGACACCGGCGGATAAACCACCGATCACACAACCGGCACGCACCAGTTGTTTCAGCGAACTGCTGAGCGCCGGCGCGAGGGTGGTCGGCGGCTCATCGGCGAGCAGAAACAATTTCTGGAAGTTTTCGAGCTTGCCGGCCCACGGCTCACCGGGTAATTGCCAAGCGCCATCGGTGCGCGGTTCCGCCTGCAAAAACGACAATTCGTAGACAACATCCGGATGCACACGCTGGGCAACACGCAAGGCCTCCTCAGCCAGCGAAAGCGTCAGGGCTTTTGTGCTGGGCCAAATCAGGAAACCAATTCGATGGGCGGTCATGGAGGGCTATCCGAAGCGAGTAACAGTAATGGAGACAAAGGCCAATGCTAGCCCGTAAAAGAACGCAAATCTCAAAACCAACAGAGATCAACTGTAGGAGCCGGCTTGCTGGCGATGGCGGAATGTCTATGCCAAATATGCAAACTGGCCCACCGCTATCGCTGGCAAGCCAGCTCCCACAGGGATCGGAGCCGGCCTTCAGGTTGCGAAGCATGCACTATCCCGGTGCGCAACGGGAGTTCGGTTTACTTCAGGCTACCCGAGAGGAATTGTTGCAGACGTTCAGACTGTGGATTAACCAGCACTTCGCGCGGGTTGCCGCGCTCTTCGACGATGCCTTTGTGCAGGAACACCAGTTGGTTCGACACTTCACGGGCAAAGCCCATTTCGTGGGTCACCACCACCATGGTGCGGCCTTCCTGGGCCAGGNCCTGCATCACTTTNAGCACTTCGCCNACCAGCTCCGGGTCGAGGGCCGAGGTGGGTTCGTCGAACAGCATCACCTCAGGNTCCATCGCCAANGCACGGGCAATCGCCACGCGCTGCTGCTCGCCGCCGGACATGTGGCCCGGGAACGCATCCTTGCGATGGCCCACGCCGACTTTGGCCAGGTAGTGCTCGGCNTTTTCACGGGCGTCTTTTTTCGACATGCCCAACACATGCACCGGCGCTTCCATCACGTTTTCAAGCGCGGTCATGTGCGACCACAGGTTGAAATGCTGGAACACCATCGACAGGCGCGAACGCATGCGTTGCAGTTGCTTGGGGTCGGCAGCCTTCATGGCGCCGTCCTTGTTGGCCACCAGTTTCAGCTCTTCGTTATTGAGCAGAATCTTGCCGGCGTGGGGTTGCTCCAGCAGGTTGATGCAGCGCAAAAAGGTACTTTTGCCCGAACCACTGGAACCGATGATGCTGATCACATCGCCGGCCGCGGCGGCCAGGGACACACCTTTGAGCACTTCATGACTGCCATAGCGTTTATGCAGGTCTTGGACTTCAAGTTTGTACATGCGGTCGGTTCTCACAAAAACAGGTGGTCAGTCGTTGAGCAAGCGCCCGTGACGCAGCGCATCGCGCCCCGCCACCTTGGCCAGCCAGAAACCCGCTTGGGCATAACGTAGCCGTTCAACGGCAAACAGCACCCCGGACGTACCAGCACACACCGTGCTGACCCGATCCGATAACGGATCGATCACTTCGAAAATCTCGTCGCCGGCTTCGATCCACTCACCGGGTTTACGCAAAAAGCTGATCACACCCGGGTGCGGCGCGAACAGCAATTCGGTGCCTTCGAACGGCATGCCTTCGCACGCTTCTTGCGCAGGCTTGGGCCATTCGCCGCTGATCAAGCCTTGCTCGGCGAGGAACGCCAGAATGCCTTCGGCGTAAGCCTCGGCGTCCGCGCGACCGGTGTCGGCCTGACCACCCAGTTCAATGGTAGTCGCCAGACAGGCCAGTGGAATCTGCGCATCCGGAAACTGACGCGACAGGCGCAGCCACGGCAGCGAGCAGGCTTCATCAAAGGAGCTGCCGCCGGAATCTTCCGCCAGCAGGCCGACTTTCACATTCAAGTGTGCCGACAGCGAACGCCACTGCGGCCANTGCTGGGGCAACGCGTACATGTGCAGCGCGGCGTCGGCGTCGCAATGCAGGTCNAGCACGACATCAGCGGTGCAAGCGTGGCTGAGCAAGATGCGCTGCATGCCTTGCAACTGGCTCGCGGCCGGCGGCAATGCCGCCAGTGCGTCGCTCATGGCTTGACGGATCAAACGGATATTGGCGTGAGGATCATCGCCCAGGTGGCCTTCCAGCTCAGCGGCCACTGGCGCGCTCAGCTCGACGAAATCCCGGTTGAAGTTCTTGCCGCTGCCCGCTTCGAAACGCCCCTGGTGGCTGCCTTGCAGCAACTGGCCCAGGCCCATCGGGTTGGCCACCGGCACCAGTTCGATCACGCCATTGAGCGCGCCTTGCTGTTCCAGTTCGGTGAGGCGCTTTTTCAACTCCCACGCCGCGCGCATCCCCGGCAATTCATCGGCNTGCAGGCTGGCCTGGATATAGGCCTTGCGCTCGCCACTGCCAAAACGAAACACGCTCAGTTGGCGCTCGCAGCCCAGGTGGTTCCACGGCAATGAATGATCGATGCGTTCCATATCAGTGCTTCCGCGGGGCCAGATAGCCCAGCCAGCGGCGCTCGGCCAGTTTGAACAGCTTCACCAGAATAAAGGTCAGGCACAGGTAGAACACGCCGGCCGTGATATAGGCTTCGAACGGCAGGTAGAACTGGGCGTTCACCGTGCGCGCGGCACCCGTGATGTCGATCAAGGTGACGATGGAGGCCAGGCTGGTGGTCTGCAGCATCATGATCACTTCGTTGCTGTACTGCGGCAGCGCACGGCGCAGGGCCGACGGCAGCAGGATGCGGCGGTACAGCTTGTAGCGCGACATGCCCATGGCCTTGGCCGCTTCGATCTCGCCATTGGGCGTGGCCTTGAGGCTACCGGCAATGATCTCGGCGGTGTAGGCACTGGTGTTGATCGCAAAGGCCAGGCACGCGCAGAAGGTGGCGCTGGACAACAGCGGCCACAGGAAACTTTCGCGTACGGCCTCGAACTGCGCCAACCCGTAGTAGATCAAAAACAGCTGCACCAGCATCGGCGTGCCGCGGATCACGTAGGTGTAGAGCCAGGCCGCCATNTTGACGACGGCGTTCTTGGAGACGCGCATCAAGCCCAACGGCAAAGCACACAGCAGGCCGAAAAACAGCGACAGCGCGAGCAATTTGAGGGTGGTCAACAGGCCGCCGAGGTACAGCGGCATGGCATCCCAAATGACGTTGTAGTCGAAGATCATAGATCAGCCGCCCTTACGCCTACCGAGTAGCGCTTCTCAAGATAGCGCAGGGCCAACAACGACACGCTGGTAATCACCAGGTACATCGCCGCCACTGCGAGGAAGAAGGTAAAAGGCTCGCGGGTGGCATCTGCCGCCTGCTTGGCCTTGAACATCATGTCTTGCAGGCCCACCACCGAAATCAACGCAGTGGCCTTGGTCAATACCAGCCAGTTGTTGGTGAAACCGGGGATCGCCAGCCGAATCATCTGCGGCACCATCACCCGGAAAAACACCTGGAAGCTGCTCATGCCATACGCAAAGCCGGCCTCGGCCTGGCCCTTGGGAATGGCCATGAAGGCGCCACGGAAGGTTTCCGAGAGGTAGGCGCCAAAGATGAAACCCAGGGTGCCGATACCGGCGGCCAAGGGGTTCAAGTCGATATAGTCGTCATAGCCAAGCAGCGGCGCGACGCGGTTCAGCAAGTCCTGACCACCGTAGAAAATCAGCAGGATCAGTACCAGATCGGGAATACCGCGGATCACCGTGGAATACAGGTCGCCCAGCCAGGCCAGCCAGCGAACCGGCGACAGACGCAATGCAACNCCGATCAGACCCAGAACAATGGCCAAGGCCATGGACGACAAGGCGAGCTGAAGCGTCAACCATGCGCCATCGAGGATGACGGCCCCGTAGCCTTTCAACATGATTCAGGTCCTCGAAAAGGGGGATGAAAAAATGGCGCAAACCTCAGAGATCCTGTTGCTTGCGCCATTTCGGACTTGTCGCCGGGACGTGTTACTTGCCGTAGATGTCAAAGGCGAAGTATTTGTCCTGGATTTGCTTGTACTTGCCGTTCTCGCGAATGGCAGCGATCGCGGTGTTGATCTTGTCTTTCAGCGCGTCACCCTTGCGAACCGCGATACCCACGCCGTCGCCGAAGTATTTGACGTCGGTGAAGGCCGGGCCAACGAAGGCGAAACCTTTGCCGGCGTCGGTTTTCAGGAAACCGTCATCCAGCAGCGTAGCGTCTGCCACGGTGCCGTCGAGGCGACCAGCGGCCACGTCGAGGTAGATTTCGTTCTGCGAACCGTAAGGCTTGATCTCGGCACCCAGCGGGGCCAGGACTTCGCGGGCGAAACGCTCGTGGATCGAACCACGTTGCACGCCGATATTCTTGCCCTTCAGCTCAGTCAGGCCTTCGCTGACTTGAGTGCCGGCCTTCATGACCAGGCGCGCCGGGGTGTTGTAGTACTTGTTGGTGAAGTCCACGGATTTCTTGCGGTCTTCAGTGATGGACATGGACGACAGGATCGCATCGATCTTGCGCACTTTCAGTGCCGGGATCAGGCCGTCGAACTCTTGCTCGACCCACACACACTTGACCTTCATCTCGGCGCACAGGGCGTTGCCGATGTCGTAGTCAAAACCGACGATGCTGCCATCCGGCGCCTTCGAGGCAAACGGAGGGTAAGCCGCTTCGATACCAATCTTCAGGGGCTTTTCATCAGCGAAGGCCTGCATGGACAGCACGGACAGCGCCAGGGCGCCCAACAGCACAAGTTTCTTCATCTTGGGACTCCATCGGTATAGGGCAAAAACGGCAGAGTGAGCAACAGCCCAATATGCGAGTGAGTGGAACCGGAAAGCGATGCTGCGTCGTAGGAATCGCGCGATTTTTTCAACACGAGCAACAACGAGCGAGTGATCGGCATTCTAACGACAGGCCCGAAGCCGATATTTCTTCAATGCGACAACTAATTACAGATGCACTGAGAAAGTCGTTTGAGCACGTTGACAGCCTTGCAAATTCATGCAAGAGCAAAAGACAGTTAACCTATCTGTATTGCAAATTGCGGGCCTATTATTGGCAAACCCTTCTAATCCGGCAAGCGCAGCGTTGTGTCTTATTTTTTGGCTGGGCTGGAGAGGCCCGGGAATGGGGGCTGGCGTTTCCCAATGCCCCGCCTCGGCGCGCGCGGTTACACATTCAGTTACTTGAATGGGGGTGGGTAACAGTGGGAAATCACCTACAGCGGACACCGATAATTATTGGTCGTTGTTTATGTTGCACCTGACAGGCCGCCATCGCGGGCAAGCCCGCTCCCACAGGGCTTTTGGAGTACATGCAATCCGCGCCACAACTCAAATACCTGTGGGAGCGGGCTTGCCCGCGATGAGGTCCGCACCGCCAACACAAAACCATCAGCTAATAAAAAACCCCACCAGGCTCAACACCTGGCGGGGCTTCGATGACTCTAGAATCAGCGCTTACGCGACGTTCATGATCTTGTGCTCATCAATCAAATGCNCCACCACACCCGGGTCCGCCAGGGTGGAGATATCGCCCAACCCGTCGTACTCAGCCGTGGCAATCTTGCGCAGGATACGGCGCATGATNTTNCCCGAGCGCGTCTTCGGCAAGCCCGGCGCCCACTGGATCACGTCCGGCGAAGCAATCGGCCCGATCTCTTTGCGCACCCAGTTTTTCAGCTCCAGACGCAGTTGCTCGCTCGGTACTTCACCCGCGATCAGCGTGACGTAGACATAAATGCCCCTGGCCCTTGATGTCGTGCGGCACGCCGACCACGGCAGCCTCGGCGACTTTCGGGTGAGCGACCATCGCGCTTTCGATCTCGGCGGTGCCCATGCGGTGGCCGGAGACGTTGAGTACGTCGTCCACACGNCCCGGTGATCCAGTAGTAACCGTCTTCATCGCGACGTGCACCGTCACCCGGTGAAGTACATGCCACGGAAGGTCTTGAAGTAGGTGTCGACGAAGCGGTCATGGTCGCCATACAGCGTGCGCGCCTGGCCTGGCCACGAATCGAGAATCACCAGGTTGCCCTCGGCAACGCCCTCGAGGATGTTGCCCAGGTTGTCCACCAGTGCCGGCACCACACCGAAGAACGGACGTGCCGCCGAACCTGGCTTGAGGCCGTGAGCGCCCGGCAACGGGCTCATCATGTTGCCGCCGGTTTCGGTCTGCCACCAGGTGTCGACGATCGGGCAACGGGAGTGGCCGACGTTCTTGTAGTACCAGTCCCACGCTTCCGGGTTGATCGGCTCACCGACCGAACCCAACAGACGCAGGCTGCTGCCATCAGCGCCTTCAACAGCGGCTTTGCCCGANGCCATCATCGCGCGGATCGCGGTTGGCGCGGTGTACAGGATATTGACCTTGTGCTTGTCGACGATCTTGCCCACACGGGTGATATCCGGGTAGTTCGGCACGCCTTCGAACAGCAGCGTGGTCGCGCCATTGGCCAGCGGGCCGTAGACGATATAGGTGTGGCCGGTGACCCAACCGACGTCAGCGGTGCACCAGTAGACTTCGCCCGGGCGGTAATCGAACACGCGCTCGTGGGTCAGGGCTGCGTACAGCAAATAGCCGCCGGTGGTGTGCTGCACGCCTTTAGGCTTGCCGGTGGAGCCGGAGGTGTAGAGGATGAACAGCGCCTCTTCGGCGCCCATCTCTTTCGGCGCNCACACAGTGCCCGCCACTTTCATCAGGTCTTCGTACCAGATGTCGCGGTGCTGGTTCCACTTGATGTTGCCACCGGTGCGCTTGCACACGATGACCTTCTGGATGCTGCTGGTTTCCGGGTTGGTCAGCGCGTCATCGACGTTGGTCTTGAGAGGGATCTTCTTGCCGGCACGAACACCTTCGTCAGCGGTGATCACCACTTTGGATTTGCAGTCGATGATGCGACCGGCCAGGGCTTCCGGCGAGAAACCACCGAACACCACCGAGTGAATCGCGCCGATCCGGGTGCAGGCCAGCATGGCGACCACGGCTTCGGGGATCATCGGCATATAGATAGTCACCACGTCGCCGCGGTGCACATCCTGGCCGCGCAAGGCGTTGGCGAACTTGCAGACTTGTTCGTGCAGCTCGCGGTAGGTGATGTTGCGACTTTCGGCCGGGTCATCCCCTTCCCAAATGATCGCGACTTGATCGCCGCGCTCGGCCAGATGACGGTCGAGGCAGTTGTAGGAAACGTTCAGGGTGCCGTCGGCGAACCATTTGATGTCGACATGGTGATCGTCGAAGGAGGTCTGCTTCACCGTGGTGAAAGGCTTGATCCAGTCGAGGCGCTTGGCTTGCTCGCGCCAGAAGCCGTCCGGGTTGACGACCGACTGCTGGTACATGGCTTTGTAGGTTGCCTCGTCAGTCAGCGTGTTGGCCAGAACTTCGGGGCGAACGGGGTACAGGGAAGCCGCACTCATCTTTCTTACCTCGGTGACATAGTTGTTGTTGTATGGCCCCTGTTGTAGCCGGGGTGGGCCTATAGAACCATTCGACGATGGTAGTAACAAGACCCTACAAATTACCGTGATAAGCCCAAAACACACCTCCGAACTTCACGCAAACCCTGTGGGAGCGTGGCTTGCCCGCGAAGAACGATAACGCGGTCCCCCTGAAAAACCCCACCGCCGAAACCGCCATTTACTCCTTCCTACCACCTTATCCGCTGATTGTTACGAAATCTGTCAAAGGTGTTTATCAAAACCCCACCTATATGAATGCACACCCCACGCCTAAAATCCGTCTCGCCAACAAGGCAACGTGATTAACCAAGTTGCAGCCCCCACGAAGGCCGTTAATCCAAGACTCTTTAATCAAGCTCCACACGCAACCCCAACAAGGTTGCGTGACCCCATTCGACCTCTAAAAGGTAAATCTGAAATGAAAGCTTTATTAGTTCTGGCCCTCAGCAGCCTGTGCGCAACCGCCATGGCAGACGAGGTCCCGACTGATGTCGCACAGCAGAAACCAGCCATCGAGGAATACACTTACTCGACTCACCTGGACGTCGCCAAAGTTATCTCCATGAGTGAAGTCCCCAATGTGTGCGAAGTTGTTCCGGTGAAAATGGAATACGACGACTCCCAAGGTCAACGCCACATTCTGCGCTACAGCATCATGGGCAACGGCTGCACAAACGGCTGATCACCCGCCCGCCTTTAACGGTTCGACCCATCCGCCCCGCCCTTTCAAGGCAGATGCAGCGCCGAACCGTACATATCGATAAATACGATTAACTTGAGCATTTATTTGCGCTTTTTAATCAAATTAGTTGGCGTAGCATTCATTCCATACCCAAGGCACAAAACGCCAACGAACCTGGAGCCACTACCATGAAAACCAAACTGATCCTCGCCCTGACCCTCTCCGTCCTGGCTGCCAACACGTTCGCTGCTGACGGTTTCGACCGCACGGGCTCCGCTGCCTACTACGACCATACCGGTTCGGCTTCCTTCGCCGCCGATGGTGCCGATCACGTCGGTGCCGGCAAGCTGGCTTCGGATGGCTTTGATCACACAGGTGCCGCTAAAGTCGCCGCTGACGGCTTCGATCACACCGGTGCGGCCAAAGTCGCTGCCGATGGCGCCGATCACGTCGGTGCAGCACGCCTGAGCTGATCATCCAGCGTGACTTTACAGCCCGGCTTCGGTCGGGCTTAGTTGTGTCTTGAACCACCGAAAACCGACTCAAAACACAACATGTAGTGAAAAACCGCTTTTTCTGCCTATTTTTTGAACAAAAAAGTAGTGCTTCAAATTTTAAGAAAAAAAATCTTAACCCGCGATCTCCAGCCAAAGCCCTGTAAACCCTCGCTCCGACCGAAAAACCCGCCTTCTCGACCGCTCCATGCGCGGATTCGCCCCACCACGACCGTAAAAATTTCCCTATAATGCCGGCTTAAACGGGCCTGCAATATTCCCTTACAGGGATAACAGCCAGTCTGAAGCCCACGCCGAAGTCCTCACCGATTTCTGCGCCCCTCAGAGGCTCTCGGAACCCCGTACAAAATTATGTTTATTTGCCTGCGTGTACCGCTGCAAAAAACGCTATCCAACGCGGCCAGTACGGCCGTGTGAAAAACAACCAATCAGTTTTCACACGGGCATCTAGCCCTCACGCAGGAGACGACACGTCATGCTGAGCTGGGACGAATTCGACAAAGAAGAAGAAGGCGAAGTCGCCGCTAAAGGCGCCAACGCCGGCCACGCNACTGAAGCCAACATGGACCGACTCGACACCGCTGGTGGTGTCGCCGCTCAAGAAGCTCGCGCCGTCACCGCGAACGACTCTGCCGCCATCGCCCGTGCCAAAGCAGCCCTGGACAAACTCGACGTCGCCGAAGGCCTCGCTGAGCTCGAAGGCTCCGCCGCCCGCGTCGCCGTTGACGAAAAGCGCATGATCAACTGCCGCGCCGACCTCAACCAACTCGTGCCCTTCAAGTACGACTGGGCCTGGCAAAAGTACCTCGACGGCTGCGCNAACCACTGGATGCCGCAAGAGGTCAACATGACCGCCGACATCGCCCTGTGGAAAAACCCGGAAGGCCTGACCGACGACGAACGCCGCATCGTCATGCGCAACCTCGGCTTCTTCTCCACTGCCGACTCCCTGGTCGCGAACAACCTGGTGCTGGCCGTGTACCGCCTGATCACCAACCCGGAGTGCCGCCAGTACATCCTGCGCCAGGCCTTCGAAGAAGCGATCCACACCCACGCCTACCAGTACTGCATCGAATCGCTGGCCATGGATGAAGGCGAGATCTTCAACATGTACCACGAGATCCCATCGGTGGCTAAAAAAGCCGCGTGGGGCCTGAAGTACACCCGTTCGATCTCCGATCCGAAGTTCGAAACCGGCACCGTCGAAACCGACAAAGAACTGCTGCGCAACCTGGTCGCCTACTACTGCGTCCTCGAAGGCATCTTCTTCTACTGCGGCTTCACCCAGATCCTGTCCATGGGCCGCCGCAACAAAATGACCGGCGTCGCCGAGCAGTTCCAGTACATCCTGCGCGACGAGTCGATGCACCTGAACTTCGGTATCGACGTGATCAACCAGATCAAAATCGAAAACCCACACTTGTGGGATGCTGAGATGAAGGAAGAAGCGACCCAGATGATCCTGCAAGGGACGCAGCTGGAGATTGAATATGCGCGCGATACCATGCCGCGTGGGGTGCTGGGCATGAATGCGGCGATGATGGAGGACTATCTGAAGTTCATCGCGAATCGTCGTTTGTCGCAGATTGGNTTGAAGGAAGAGTATCCAGGGACGACTAACCCGTTCCCTTGGATGAGCGAGATTATGGACTTGAAGAAAGAGAAGAATTTCTTTGAGACTCGGGTTATTGAGTACCAGACTGGTGGGGCGCTGAGCTGGGATTAATATTTTCTCAATTGTCCTACAGCAGTTAAGCTTTGCCTCTAATAAGACCCTGCCTTCAGGGTCTTATTAGGAAATAAAAATAAGCCAACGTGTATAGGGATGACAAATGAGCAACCATTTTCGTCCCTACACGACAACGCTAAAACTCCTACAGAACTTACAGCGGCTTCCTCATTGATGCCCATTCAAAGCACCTCTAAGCTCCATTACAGGTGCCTAAGAAACGCCCAACGTAGAAAGCTTGGCCATTCATTCATATCCGCAATCACCTTTAGGTGATTTGTCGTTCGGGTGTGTGATGGCTTTGCTCGTTGGGATTTCTTAAGTCCACTCTACGTGTAAAGGATATGCCTAAAAATCTCCCCTTCTCTCCGAAGGAAATCCGCGTTAGCTACTTCAATTTCCATGCGCTTCCATCCCTGGAGGCTTGTCATGTCTGACCCCTACACCCCCACCGTCTTCATTCGCCAAAACCTCGACCTTCACGCCCTCCTCTTAGAAAACCAGCCATGGTTCTGCGCCCGAGATCTGGGGCGTTTGATGGGTTTCCATCTAAGCGATCGCGTAGTCAGCAAACTGGATGAAGATCAGCGGCACACCTTGCTGATCGACTACCACGGACAACCGGAAAGGCGGTTGATGCTCAGCGAGTCCGGCGTGTATGCGTTATTGGTGTATCACTACGCGCCGGGGCATCAGTTGTTGCGTGAGTGGTTGACTCATCAAGTGGTGCCAGCCTTGCGCGATGCGGCGCCGTCGAAGAATGCGGATCGACCGATGTTGAGTTTGTTGGATTGGCCAGAGATGTCGCTGAGTTTGTTGCATTGGCAGGATGAAGGCTGGATTCGGCTGCGGGACATGCCTTATCTGTTGCTGAATCGCACGCGGCGGCGGGTGCCGGTGGTTAAGCCTTGGTGGCGAAAGGTTTTGGAGTCCTTTCAATCGTCGAAGCATTCGGTGGGTTAGCGCAGCGGTGTCTTTGTAGGAATAGATTGAGCGATACGTCGGTCTTTTCTGTAGGAATTTTCGTAGACGTCGTAATGGCCACTCAGTATCGTCCGAGGGATAAGAAAGCGACTGGAGCGCCCTTCAGATTAGGTTCAATAGCCTTGGCGCATCGCTCAATCAGCGTTCAATGACTTCCAGCCGCTGCTTCAGCCTCTCATTCACCAACGACCCGTGCACTCCAGAATGAATTTCCCTATGGCAACTTGGGCATACAGCCCCCACATAGCGTGGATGATCTAACCCACCATCTGAGAGTCGGTTTACGTGATGGGGCTCTAAGTAGGGCGTGCCATCCTTTCTCATAAAAGGAGCCGGCTTCTCACAGCTCTCACATTCACCCTCGGCGCGCATCAACACATAGTGCGCAACCTTACGGCTGCGTTGGTAGATCTTACGAGGAGCAGATTGCCCCAAATCATCGCTGCTAGGCTTACATGCAGCAAGCGCAGCCAACCGCGCAGCAGCCAGAGACCCGGAAAAGTCAGCCTCATCTTCATCCTGTTCTTCAGCTTCAATGATTTCACCAGGAATGCCCACAGGGACTAACCGAAAAACAATCGCAGTCCGATCCTGGCCACTAACATCCGGCTGGGTCCGCTCAAACATGTCGGCGCAAGAAAACTCGCCCACGTAAGCGTTGCCTTTACCTTTGCCAAGGGACTTAAACAAGTGCAGCGCTCGGCCATCCTCGGCGTGCTCAGCAATAGCTCGGTTACCTCGGGTCAAAGTCATCGGTCCGCTTTGTCCCTCACCGGTATAAAGATAGGCGCCGTTGTCCCAATCGTCGGTATACCCAAATTGCGCCCCACTGTCGCCAGTGAATAAAAATATTGCAGGGTAGGTAGCAGACGGTGCTATGCCGCTTTGCAGGCTCCCCCCGAACGGTCCATTGATTTCAGTTTTCCGGTCGTAAACAGCCCCCGGCGTGAACTGCAATACGGGCACGCCCTCCCCACGCGGTAACTCCACAATAGTAAAGCCTCGCTTTTCAAGGTACCTGTTAGTGGGGTGCCCGCCAGAGAAGTCTCCTACGGCAATGCCAGTAGCCAACGAGACAATTTTTTTCGCCGGATATAGTTCACCGCCCTCGTGAACGGCGTAACGGTGAGCTAGGTTATTTTCCCAGCCCTGCCACTCGCGTTTACTCCGAAATTTACGATCAAACTCCAGCAACGCTTTGTCTATCCGTTCCTTCGAAACCGCTTTGATCGCCACGAGCGCTGCCCTTTATTGACAATTTCCGTAGGAAAATTCCTACAACTGCCAAAGTACCAAAGGGTTTCAATACGTCAGCGGGAGCAAGCTCCCTCGCCACAGTTATCGTGTTGCTACTGAGTCAGCGCGAGGTAGATTGACTGAGTTGATGCTGGGAATCGCGAGCAGGCTCGCTCCCACAGGTTTGGTGTGTTGCCGCAGATTTTGCGGTGTGTTGAAAACATTCAGTGCAACCCGCCCCGCCTCCCGCTATTAATACCCTTCCCCACTCAAGGACCCGAGCCCGCCATGAAATTCGACCTCGCCTACTGCCTCAGCCTCGACGACAAGTTGTCGATCTATGATGTGCGCGATTTGAATTTCGACGAGACCATGGAGTTCGATTCCGCTAAGGAACACTTCCAATGTCCCAGTGACGCCTGCAGGGCGGCCTTCGATGGGTTGAATGTGTTGACCACGTTCAACGCCAAAAACGTGAACTACGTTCGCACCCCGCACTTCAAGAACACGCCCAGCACCCGGCATGTGGCGGATTGTCCTTATGTCAGTCTCAAGGCGTCGGTGTCAGGTGTGGACGCGGACGGTGCGGAATCGGATGACAGTCGCGAGGAGCATTTCCCGTCGGAGTTGTTGCTGACTCGGCGTGAGTATGTGCGTAAGCCGTCGAACCCGGCGGTGGCGGCGGATGTGGTGCGGGACGATCCGACGCCAACCACTGAGGCTAGCAACACAGAACACCCGAGCCGTGAAACAGCGCCGGACAAGACCAGTGTCTTCGCCCATCCGGTGGAATGTTTTGTGTCGAACTTCGAAGACAAGGACCTGCTCAAGCGCATGCCGCTGAAGATTGGCGAGCACACGGCGCCTTATGGGTCGTTCTTCAAGAAGATCGAATACCTGACGGACAACAAAGGGCTGATTTACTGGGGCAAGATCAAGGAGATCAAGGATTACACCCAGAGCTTTCGCATCGATTTCGAACAGAAGGTCTGGTTCAAGCAGGCGGATGAGGCGAAGAAGAAGCCGTATTCGGTCAACGTTTACCTGAGCAAGAAGCTGATCGAGAACTACCGCAAGCGCAAAGCGTTTCTGGAAGAGATCAAGCATGCCATCGACAGTGAGGCCGAGTTGTATTGCTTCTTTTATGGCGTCACGCCGGAGTTGAAGCAGGTGCCNAGCAAGAAGAACCCCGAGCAGACGTTCGGGGTGTTCAGTGCGAATATTGAGAACCTGGATCACTTTATTATTCGTGAGGCGCCGGGGTTCAAGGGTTAAAAAACCGGGCTGCGGCGTTATCACCACAGCTCATTGCGCTTCGAGTTTAAGCTGCCTTTCGAACGCCCATATTTCCCGTTTTACTTCCATACGCCGCTCACGGGCTGCCTGAACCGTCGGGCCTACCTTGATTCCTTTTTCAGTGAAATACCAAGTGGGAAACGGCCAACGGTCTTCTTCGCCGTACGCACAGTTTTCGTCGCTGCCAGGCATCTGATCAGGGTAAAGCTCACGCAACTGTCCAACCAACCAAGGTGCGAATTCTTTGTTGCGGTAATCTGAATACGCCGTGAATGTGTCGGAGGACTGTTCGTTATTAGGCTCTTCGTAATGCAGCGGTTTGCCCTGCCCTACCCAGAGCACATCTTCAAGAGTCAGAGACTGACCGGTCTTGGCATTCAGATTGATTGCAATCTCGCTGTAATCCGGATGCGCGCCGCCACAGCTGGCCTCAGTACCGACGCTCACGCTGATGACCGTTGGTGTAATCAACAACGGTTTGACGGTTTGGAAATAGAAGTTCACGCCACCGCCGGCGAGACATTCGTAATATCCCACCACTTCCTGCCATAAACGTCCCATCAACAACTGATTGATGCGATCACGCGCCTCGGGGGTGTAGCCCGAAACAATTTCAAAGAACGTCACCTTTGTTTGCGGCTCGCTCCACCATTGCAAAGAGTAGCCATCGAACGTTTCCGTCTTTCCTTGTTTGAGCGTCAGACCTTGCAGACGCAGATATTCGTAAGGTTCGGTGTCACGGAGCTTGGCGAGGTAAGGAGGAGTCCCGGTAGGGATTACTGGCGGCTTGGCTTCCACCAGTTCTATCTTCAACGTTTTGCCTTCGTCGTTGCTCCAATCTCCCCACACCCTATTGGACTCGATATTCAGATGAATTTGCGGCCGAGGCTTTTTCTCTCCGTAAGGGTTTTCACTCTCATCGAGTACCAGCATCTCTCCGTTTTTGATGCCACTGAGAACTATGTCCTTACGATACTTTTGATAGAAGTAGCGACCGCTTATGTTTTCGGCGTTAGACGTTTCCACTTCCATAACGATTGGCATCTTGCCCAGCATGCCGCTGAAGACGCGTCGTCCATCGTCAGCCTGCGCGGTGGAACACAGCATGAGTAACAGCGTGGCCACTGGCGCCAGGCATATCAATCCTTTGTCAGTCCCCTCGCACGGACATGACATCCTCCCGCGAAAAATGATGTCAGCGCAAAAATTCATTCTTGCGAAAAAAACTGCGGATACCAACCCTGAAATAGAGCGGTGATTTAGCTGGCCCACATACTCAGCATCACCAAAACCAGCAAACCGATATACACCCGCGCATGTGTTCGATCCGGTATCCGCCCGATCCAAGGCGTGGCCAACCGAATCCCCACCAACGATCCCATCGTCAACACCGCAAACGCCATCAGATCCACATACCCGATAAACCAAGCTTCCAGATCAAACTCGGTAACCCCCGCCATCGCCATGTAAGTCAGCGTCCCGACCAACGCCACCGGCAGGCTTAGCGGATTGGCCATGGACGTCGCTTGACTCATGCTCAATCCGCATCGACGCAATAACGGCACGGTCATGACACTGCCACCCACGCCGAGAAACGTCGCGATCGCGCCGATTCCTACGCCACCGCCAGACACTTCCGCCCTCCCCAATCGTCGTGGGATTGCGGTGTCGGATGCTGTCAGAAAACCGCGTCGGAACAGGCAATCGACGATGGTCACGCCCAGGTACGCGATGAAGGCATAACGAATCACCTCGCCACTCACCCACATCGCGGCGACCGCTCCGACGATTGCGCCCAGGCCGATGAACCCGCCCAGCGGCCACAGATAATGACGAATGAGATTACCGGCGCGACGGTGTTTGCCGGTGGCGATGAATGCGTTAACGATCATTACGCAGGTCGAAGTCGCCACGGCAATGTGCATTGCCGATTGGCTGACGGGGTCATCGGCACCATGGCTAGCCATGAGCATGCGATAGAGCAATGGCACCACAACGAAGCCGCCGCCGAAACCGAACAGCACCGCAGTGACGCCAGTCACGCACCCGAAAAATGCCAGCAGGAGATAGAACATCACGCGTCGTCCATTGATTGAGAGCGGTCGACAATAGAACGATGCGCCTTGGCCTGCTTCAGCAAGTCAGCCAATAATGTTCGCGTTTACGCCAACTGCTGGAAACCGCTCAATGCGCAATGTTTCGATCAATCTGCTGGATGACACGCCCCGCTCGGTGGTGGCGGTCGGTACGGATTATTCCCACGGCCATGTGTTGCCCCGTCATACGCATCGGCGAGCACAACTGCTGTACGGCGCGACGGGGGTGATGCAGGTCAGCACGCACGACGGCAATTGGGTGGTGCCGCCGCAGCGGGCGGTGTGGATTCCGGCGGGGGTGGCGCATGAGGTGCTGATGCTGGGGGTGAGCACGCGCAGTTTGTATATCGAACCCGGGGTGGTTGATCTGGGGGATCGTTGCCAGGTGATCAGTGTGTCGCCGTTGATGCGGCACTTGTTGATGGAGGCGGTGGAGATCCCGCTGGCGTATGACGAGGCCGGGCGCGATAGCGCGCTGATCGACTTGCTGCTGCATGAACTGGCGCGCAGTGCTCACTTGCCGTTGCACATTCCTTTACCGGTCGACGCGCGATTGCTGGGGTTGTGCCAAGGCTTTTTGCAGCGGCCGGATGCGCATCAATCGCCGCAGCAATGGGCCGATCATTTGCACATCAGCTTGCGCACGTTCAATCGGCTGTTCCGCCAGCAGACTGGCCTGAGTTTCAGCCAATGGCGCCAGCGGGCCTGTGTGGTGCTGGCCCTGGCGCGGTTGGCGGCGGGTACGCCGGTGACGCGTATTGCGCTGGATTTCGGTTATGACAGCCCGGCAGCATTCTCGACGATGTTTCGCCGCGTATTGGGACAGGCACCGTCCGTCTGGATGGAGGGGGCGACATAGCAAAAATCAAAAAATGAGTTTGATCCGGGCGCAAAACAACTGTACAAAACAACAGTACTTTTTGGATTAGCACTCTCGAGCCCGGAGAACACCATGGCCTCTCTTGCGATGAAAATCACCCTGGAACGTATCGCCCTTTTCCAATTCACCCCGGCCCACTGTGCCCAGGCCCGAGCGATGCTGGGTTGGAGCGTGGAAGAGCTCTCGCAGGAGTCCGGTGTCTCCGTGGACGCCATTGTTCGATTTGAGGATGAACGCGATGTGCTGGATGTCACCCGGCTGGCGTTGGCGTATCGGTTTGAATCCGAAGGCCTGGTGTTCTTCCCGGGATTTGCGCCGGGTCGGGGGATGAATGTGAGAGGGTCGACGCCTGATCCGGTGGGTCGGGCGGACTACGCGATGGTTGAGTGAGGAGTCAGCAGATGAATGGAATCAATGAATGCGACAGGCGCGGTGATCCGTCTTCGGGTGCTGCCGATGTGGGTGAGATGAGGGCCAAGGCCGAATACCTCATGAAGATAGGCATGCTGCTCGACACCGGTCAGTTGGGCAAGGTGGAAGCGGCGCAAAGGCTTGGGCTGTCAGCGGGGGAAATGGATGAAATTCTCGACGGAAACGTTCGCGACCTGACGGTGGCGAAGATCGCGGGCCGCTCCATGGCGAGCGGCCCGACGGCAGAGGATCAGGCGTTCTGAGTGGCAACCTGATCGCTTTCATTTTCCAGTCCGGACCACCAGGTTCTTCCCCGCTGCGGATACATGACGTTGAACCATCACCTGCCTTGGTCTTGGACCTTACTGCTCCCGAAACGCCGGATTCTGACGCTCTAACGACGCTTGTTCATAGCTGTAAGCCAGCGCCAGCAGTTGGGGTTCACTCCAGCGCTGGCCGAAAAAGAACACAGACGTTGGCAGTTCATCGCTGTTCATGCCCGACGGGACGGTAATGGCTGGGTAGCCAGCGACTGCGGCACTGAATTGCGAGTAGCCATCGGCATCGGCAAACATTGCATCCAGATTATGTTCAGCCATTTGCTCATCAATGGCAGCCTTGAAGCTGGCACTGAGCACGCCGAACATCTCGGTTGCCTGTGAGTGGGTCATGTCCAGTTGGTTGATGTCGTTCAGCATTTGCTGCCCGTAACCTTCGGCACCCGGATTCAGTTCGTTGAAATCGATCAACTGTTGAAGCGTCTGAATCGGCAACTCTGAGCGGCTGGCCAGGTACTCGGGCAGTTCATGTTTCATGCCTGCCATGAGGGTGTTGAAGTAGCCATCGATATCCGGCAGTCGGACGCTCAACGGCACCAGGGTCGCGCCTTGCTCTTCCAGTGTGGCCAATGCCATCAGGAATTCAAAACCGGGTCGAAGCACAGTGCCGTTGGTGCCGACGTACTCGGTTGGATAACCGATTCTTTTGCCTTGCAGTGCATCCGTGTTGAGCAGCGCGGTGTAGTCAACGCCCACTGGCGCATCGCTGGTGACAGGGTCACGGGCGTCAACGCCTTGCAGGGCGTTGAACATCAGCGCGGCGTCACGAACGGTGCGCGTCAGGGTACCCGGCGTATCTTGCAGACGGGTGATGGGAATGATGCCCGATCGGCTGAACAGACCCAGCGTAGGCTTGACGCCCACCACGCCATTGGCCGAAGCAGGGCACGCGATGGAACCGTTGGTTTCGGTCCCCATGGCCAACGGTGCGAAACCGGCGGCAACACCGGCGGCTGAACCCGAGCTGGAACCACAGATTTCGCCATTTAACACGTGGGGGTTTTTACCCTGGCCACCTCGGCCACTCCAACCGTGGGGCAAGCCCATTTCCCGGACGTAAGCCCATTCGCTCATGTTGGTTTTGCCGAGGATGACGGCACCTGCGTCACGCAGCTGTTGGACCACAAACGCGTCGTTCGCAGCAGGCTGGCCGACCATGGCCAACGAACCCGCGCTCGTTTGCATCTGATCCGCCGTGTCGATGTTGTCCTTGAGCAGAACAGGAATGCCGTGCAGCGGACCACGCACTTTTCCGTCCTGACGCTCCTGGTCCAAAGCGGTGGCGATGTCGATGGCCTGTGGGTTGAGCTCGATAATCGCGTTGATCGTCGGCCCTTGCTTGTCCAGCGTGTGGATGCGCGCCTGCAAATACTCCACCAGTGTGACTGAGGTGAGTTCGTTGCGCGCCATCCGCTCGGTAAGCTCGCTGACGCTCGCATATTCGAGCGACTGGGCAGTGACGGAGGCGTTGCTGTCTGCGAATGCAGGTCCGGTGACCGATAGCAGAATGATCTGCGCCAGTGCCGTCATGCGGCTTTTTAAAACGTCCTTCATTTACAGCATCCTTGATATGGCTAATCGCGGGTGAGTCATTTCACCCGCCGCACAGCCTACCGAAACCGTAGGAAACGGCTGTCAGTCACAAGGAGCTGTCAATGTAGGAAACATCATCCGACGGCAGAGGATCAGGCGTTCTGAGTGGCAACCTGATCGCTTTCATTTTCCAGTCCGGACCACCAGGTTCTTCCCCGCTGCGGATACATGACGTTGAACGCCTCGCCCATTTGCGGCGTGGTGATCGACACATTGCGTTCCCAGGCCAATGCGAGAATCCGGTCGAAGGGCTCGAACCAGGCGTGCATCGACAAATCGAAGGTGCCGTTGTGAATCGGCAGTANCCAGCGGCCCTTGAGGTCGATATGGGCTTGCAGGGTCTGTTCCGGCTGCATGTGCACGTGGGGCCAGTCGACGTTGTAAGCGCCTGTTTCCATCAACGTCAGGTCAAACGGGCCATATTGTTCGCCGATACGTTTGAAGCCATCGAANTAGCCGCTGTCGCCGCTGAAGAAGATCCGCGTGTCGCCATCGATCATCACCCACGAGGCCCAGAGCGTGCTGTTGCCATCGAACAGACCGCGCCCGGAAAAGTGCTGCGACGGTGTGGCGATGAACTGGATGCCATGCACTTCCGTGCCCTGCCACCAATCGAGTTGGCGCACTTTGCTGGCATCGACGCCCCACTTGATCAGGGTGTCGCCCACGCCCAGTGGGGTCAGGAAGTAGTTGGCCTTATCCGCGAGTTTGAGCACCGTTTGATAATCAAGGTGGTCGTAGTGGTCGTGGGACAGGATCACCGCTTCAATCGGCGGCAGTTCTTCGAGGCTGATCGGTGGCTGGTGAAAACGCTTGGGGCCGGCCCACTGCACGGGTGANGCACGTTCGGCGAACACCGGGTCGGTGACCCAGAATTTACCGCGCATTTTCAGCAGTACGGTGGAGTGGCCGAGGCGATAGACGCTGTGGTTGGGGGCCGCAATCAACGCGGCCTGGGTCAGGGCTTGCACCGGGACGGACGCCGTCGGGCGAGTGTTGCGCGGTTTGTGGAAAATCATGTTCCACATGATGCGCAGCATCTTTCGAAAGCCTTCACGTTGCACAGGCACATGATTTTGGAACAGCCCTTGTGCCTGACGGGAAGCTTCAGGCGTGGAGGCATTGTCCGCAGGGGAAATTGAATTGGCCATGACTGAGTGACTCCAGAAAACCGCAAAGCGGTATTTCACGGTGGGACGATAATTGGCCAAAGCACGCACGCATCAGCCGAAGATTCTATTGTTCACTGTGCAGGATTAACGAAACATTACACTGCACAGTGTAGTTTCTAGGTTGCATCAAAGCCGATCACAAGTAAACTGCCGAGTGTAATTCTTCTCTGCCCACTGCCGAAGCGTACTTATGACAGCTCCACAGCGCCTCACCGACCGAAAACGCGAAGCGATCATCCAGGCGGCGATTGCCGAATTCCGTGCCAACGGTTTCGACATCACCAGCATGGACAAGATCGCCGCCACTGCTGGCGTGTCGAAGCGCACGGTGTACAACCACTTCCCCAGCAAGGAAGAATTGTTCGCCGAAATCCTCAATCAACTGTGGGCGCGGGTGACGGCAGAGCAGGAAACGTCCTACCGCCCTGACCTGCCCCTGCGCGAGCAAATGCGCCTGATGTTGCAGGCGAAATTGCAGATGCTGGGCGATGACAATTTTCTCGACCTGGCGCGGGTGGCGATTGCTGCCACCATCCATTCTCCCGAGCGCGCGCAGAACATGGTGGCCCGAATGGGTGAGCGTGAAGAGGGTCTGACTGTGTGGATTCGCGCCGCCCAGGCGGACGGTCGATTGAAACCGGTCGACCCCGAATTTGCCGCGCAGCAGATCCAGGGAATGCTCAAATCCTTTGCGTTCTGGCCGCAGATTTCCATGGGGCTCCCGGCGCTGTCAGACGAAATGCAAAGCACCGTGGTGGAGTCGGCGCTGGACATGTTCCTGGCCTGTTATCAGCGCTGAATCGAGCTGCCATAAATGACAATCTCTGCCGAAAGATCAATCACGGGACGCGCTGAATAAACCGCAGCAATGTGTTTCAGAATGAAACTGGCGCTGGGGCTATAGTGAGCGTCAGTCCCAGCGCCATGCAGAGAGCATCATGACCACCCCGACCCACGAAACCAAACCCGCCGCTGCCGTCGATCACCTGCGCTTCCACCGCGCCCACGCTCACTTGGCGCCGACGTTCGGCAACGACAAATTTGCCCTGCGCGCCGAGGCCTTTGCACGGTTTTTCGGTACACCGACCTTTTTGGGCGCCCAGACGCTGATTGTGGTGCTCTGGGTCTGCCTCAATGTCTTTGGCGTGACCCACTTCGACGTTTACCCGTTCATCCTGCTCAACCTGGCGTTCAGCCTGCAANCGGCCTATGCCGCGCCCCTGATCCTGCTGGCCCAGACCCGTCAGGCCGCGCGGGACAAAGCCCAGTCCGACGCCGACGCCCTGCACCGCGAATCCCTCGCCGTGGCCAACAGCGAACGCCAGGCACAAGCGGCGCAGAACACCGCGCAACTGCTGGCGTTGCTTGAGCAAAACACCCGGCTCACCGAAATGACCAAGACCCTGACCGAACGCATCGAGAACCTGACCTCGGAAATGCATCAGCATTTAGTGAAAGATCATCCGAAGGATTAGCACCCGGTCACGGCAATCGAAGCGCCCGCCCCAACTCATCAAACAAGGTCACCACCGAACGCAACGCGCGGCAGTCCGGACGTGTCAGCAACCATAGGGCGGTGTCGTAGCCGTGCAACGGGCCGGTCAGCGGTTGCAGTTGGTCTCCGATCAAAAAGTCCGGCAACGCCGCGACGCCCAGCCCGGCACGCACCAACTCGGTCACCGACAACATGCTGTTGCAGCGATAACCGGGCGTGACGCCGGGCAATTGCTGGCGCCGCCACGCAACGGTGGGGTGGTCGGGTAGAAAGTCATCTGGCGCGATCCAGGTCAGCGAGGCCAGGTCTTCAGGATCGACCGATTTCAGGTACGCCGCGCTGGCACAGACCCGATAGGAAATATCCGCCAGTCGTCGGCCAACCAGATGCCCGGGCGGTGTGCGAGTCAGACGCAAGGCGATGTCGGCATCGCGACGGCTGAGGTTGGCAAAATCGTTGGAGGTGCTCAGTTCCAGCGTCAACGCCGGGTAATCGGGCATGAACCGCGCCAACGCCGGCAACAGCAGGCCTTGCAATACCGAATCGGTACAGGTCAGGCGCACGGTACCGCTGATCACTTCGCCGCCCTGCTCCACCCCAATGCGCGCCGCCTCCAACGCTTGTTCTGCATGCTCGGCTTGCTCGGCCAGGGTCTGGGCGAGCGTGGTCGGCAGGTAACCGGCACGGCTTTTTTCGAACAGTTGCTGACCCAGCGCGGATTCCAGTCGGCGAACCGCGCGAAACACCGTCGACACGTCGACTTTCAACAGCGCCGATGCCCGGGCCAGAGAGCCGCCGCGCACCAAGGCGAGAATCAGCGCCAGGTCTGGGTAGTCGAGTCGATAGTGCGTCGCTGCATTGATCACTTGGGATAACGCCAATATTGAATGCGTGAACGCCAATCTATAGTGGGTGCCAGGAATCAACAAGCGTCGAGATCACTCATGGAAACCACCGCCATTCGCATCGCCCTGATCGGTGACTACGACCCACAGGTCACCGCCCACCAAGCCATTCCCGTGGCGCTCGGCATGGCTGCCGAACAGCTGAACGTGGAGGTGCAATTTCAGTGGCTGGCCACCGATCACATCAACGCCGCCACCCCGTTACACCACTTCGACGGTTTCTGGTGCGTGCCCGCCAGCCCTTACCGCGACATGGACGGCGCGTTGCGGGCGATCCGTTTTGCCCGAGAACAGCAGCGACCGTTCCTCGGCACCTGCGGCGGTTTTCAACACGCGGTGCTTGAGTTCGCCCGAAACGTGTTGGGTTGGGAAGACGCCGAACACGGCGAAACCCATCCCGATGCAGCACGCACGTTACTCACGCCGCTGACCTGTTCATTGGTGGAAGCAACGGACAACATTCATCTGGTCAAAGGCTCGTTGATCGCCAATGTGTACGAAAGCGCTGAGATCGTTGAGGGATACCGCTGCCGCTATGGCGTGAATCCGGCGTTCGAGCGTGAGTTATTGACCCAACAGTTGTGCGCCGTTGGCCATGACTCGACCGGCGACTTGCGGGCGGTGGAGCTCCAGGGTCATCCGTTTTTCGTCGCCACCCTGTTCCAACCCGAACGCGCCGCGCTCAAGGGCACGCTACCGCCGCTGGCACGGGCGTTGGTTGAAGCCTGCAAGCGGCAACAGCCATGATTGCCGATACGCCATCAGCGCCGTACTACGCGGTGATTTTTACCTCTCTGCGCACCGACGGCGATCAAGGCTACGCCGAGGCCGCCGAACGCATGGTGGAACTGGCCCGTGAGCAGCCGGGGTTTCTCGGTGTTGAGTCGGCTCGGGGCGAAGATGGGGTGGGGATTACGGTGTCGTACTGGGCCAGCGAGGCAGCGATTCTGGCGTGGAAACATCATCCTGAGCACAGTGAGATTCGTGATCGGGGGCGGTCGACGTGGTATTCGGCGTGTCATACGCGGGTGTGCAAGGTTGAGCGCGACTATCGGTTTCAGCAGTAACAGTTGTGCTGCCCTTTATGCCGCCCTCGCAGGCAAGCCAGCTCCCACGGGTTTTGTGTACGACACATAACCTGTGGGAGCGGGCTTGCCCGCGATAAGGCCAGCACAAACACCACAAAAGCCTCAGCCCTGAACAAGACTCCGCACCGCCGAAATCTCCGGCACTTCCCGCCGATTCATGTACACCCGCAACGGCTCGGTCACATTGATCCGGTCATCGATATTCTGGTCCAGCAACAATTGAATCAACTCACGCTTGAGCGTCATGGCCTGTTGCGGTCCCGATACCCAGACAAATTCACTGGTGGGAATAATCCCGTCATCCGCCACGTCCATGCCAAACGAGTCTTCGCTGAAACGCACGATGTACTGGCCGGTCTTGCGATTGAGGCCGACGAAGCCTTTGAGTTGGTTGGCGGCCTGGCAGATAAGCTCGGAAGTGATGCGCATATAAACCTCACAAAAGGTCGTTAACGACCGGTGAACGATGGTTTACACGCAAGGACAAGCAATCGGATTTCCCTCTGCCGGGGAAACGCCGGGGCCAAGAGTACTGCAAAGAACTGCACAAAAGCGCTGAAAAAATCTGCTTTAAACACGTTTATGTCGGTCTGGCGATAGCGCTGGCGGCGCTCAGTTGTTAAAAGAGACGTCTTTGAAAACTCAACGCGAAAGGACCTCGAACATGCCTGTTACCTTCACCAAAAGCGCCCTGCTGCTGAGCATGCTGCTGGGCTTCGGCCAGGCACAGGCCGCCAACGAGCCCAGCCCGACGGCTCTGGCAACCCGTTTGGGCATCCCGCACCCGGCGGTGATCGCCCACCGTGGCGCGTCCTACGATGCACCGGAATCCACCGCCGCGTCTTATAAACTGGCCCGTGACCTGGGCGCCGACTACCTGGAAATGGACCTGCAACGCAGCAAGGACGGCGTGCTATTCGCCCTGCACGACAACAACCTGCAGCGCACCACCGACGTGGCCACCAAATTCCCGGATCGCAAGGACAGCCCGGCCAACGCATTCACCCTCGCCGAACTGAAAACCCTGGATGCCGGTAGCTGGTTCAACGCCGCATACCCGGATCGCGCACGTCCTTCCTTCGTCGGCCTGAAGATCCTGAGCCTGGACGAAATCATCAAGATCGCCGAAGGCAACCCGCAGCACAAACCCGGCCTGTACATCGAGACCAAAGAGCCAAAGCAATTCCCCGGCCTCGAGCGCGACCTCAAGGATAAATTGCAGGATCGCGGCTGGCTAAGCCCGGCCGGTTCCAAACTGGCGAAAAGCAATCTGGCGGTCGGCCAGGGCAAAGGCAAAGTCGTGCTGCAAACCTTCGAGAAGAGCAGCCTCGAACTGCTCGAGAAGGAAATGCCGCAAGTGCCGAAGATCCTGCTGTTATGGGTTGGCGAAGGCAGTATCGAGCCGAAATCCAAAGTGACGTTTGCCGAGTCCGGCGACAAGGACAAGGCCACTTACTACGCCAAACAGGAACCGAAAGACAAAGCCGAGTTCCAGCAATGGGTCGAGTACGCCAAGGCCCAGGGTGCGATCGGCACCGGTCCTTCGGCCGCGTTGACCAAGGGTGGCGATCAGAGCTATTCGGACCTGGTGAAACCGTGGATGAACCAGTACACCCACGATCAAGGCCTGCTGGTGCACGTCTACACCATCGACGAAGCGGTTGATTACCAGAAAGTCATGGACGCCGGCGTGGATGGCATCTTCACCAACCGCGCCAGCGAATTGCTGAAGTTCTACAAACGCCCGGCGGCGGGCACCGTTGGGCAGTTGCTGCAGAACAATGGGTATTGATCGGTAGCTGACACGACACCGCGTCGATTTCTTCGCGGGCAAGCCTCGCTCCCACAGAATTTTTGGATGCCGACATNGCTCCCACAGAATTTTTGGATGCCGACATTTTTGTGGCAACCCCGGAACCTGCAGGAGCGAGGCTTGTCCGCGAAATCTTCCAAACGACACGGTCTTTGGAATTAAGGGTGAATTAAGTTGCCACAGTTAATCTGGACTCACTTAAACAGATCACCCCAAGGAAAGAACCTCATGAAAACCCTGACTGCCCTGTTCACTGCTGCTGCCCTGACCCTCACCGCTGGCCTGGCTCAGGCTGACGTTCGCGTCGACCAGATCCCTGAGCTGGTCAAGAGCGGCAAGATCAAGCCACTGGAAGAAATGAACCAGGCGGCGCTGAAACTGCACCCGGGTGCGACCATCACCGACACCGACCTGGACAACCACTTCAACAACTACGAGTACGAAGTGGAACTGAAAACCGCTGACGGCAAAGAATTCGACGTGGACTTCGATGCCACCACCGGCAAAGTCCTGAGCGACAAACAAGACACCTGATACCCGTATAAAACAAAGCCGCACGATCTTCGGATCGTGCGGCTTTTTTGCATGCCGCATTCACGCAATCAACACGCGCCATTACGGCACCAGCCCGCTAGAATCCCTCAACGGTGATTACGCAGAGATTGATTGATATGGGGCAAACAGCGGCAGCAGACATTGCCACAATCGGTCGGATCAGCGCGGTGCCGGCGATTCTCCAGGTGATCCGTGAACTGACGGGGCTGCGTTTCGCCGCAGTGGCCCGCGTCACCGAAGACTCGTGGACCGCTTGCGCCGTACTCGATCAACTGGACTTCGGTTTGCAGGTCGGCGGCGAGCTGGATGTGGTCACGACCCTGTGCCACGAAATTCGCCAGGCGCATCATTCGGTGGTAATCGACAACGCCAGTGAAGACCCGCTCTACCGCGATCACCACACGCCTCGCCTCTATCAATTCGAAAGCTACATTGCCGTGCCGATCTTCCGCACCGACGGGCGTTTTTTCGGCACCATCTGCGCCCTTGATCCCAATCCTGCGCCGCTCAAGTCCAGCACGATCCAGAGCACCATGGAATCCTTTGCGCGGATGCTGGCGCTGCAGATCGAGGCCGAAGAAAACCTGCAAAAAACCGAAGCGGCACTGATCGCGGAACGCAAGAACACCGAGCTGCGCGAACAGTTCATCGCCGTGCTCGGCCATGACCTGCGCAACCCGTTGTTCGCCATCAGCGCCGGCGCCGAAATGCTCTTGCGCAAACTCCCCGACCCGGCCAATCAGCAAAGGGCCCGGCACATCCTCACCAGCGCCCGGCGTGCGACCAGGCTGGTCGATGACGTACTGGATTTCGCTCGTGGTTCGTTGGGCAGTGGCATTCCGGTGAACATCGCACCGTGCCCGGACCTGGGCGACGCCTTGCGGCACGTGATTTCAGAAGTCCAGAACATCTATCCCCAACGCACCCTCCACACCACCATCGGCGACCTGCACGGCATTCAGTGCGATCGCGAGCGGGTCGCGCAGTTGCTTTCCAATCTGGTGGCGAACGCCGTTGCCCATGGCGATCCCGAGGGCTCGGTAGACGTC
Source organism: Pseudomonas mandelii (assembly GCF_002251635.1). Lineage (GTDB taxonomy): Bacteria > Pseudomonadota > Gammaproteobacteria > Pseudomonadales > Pseudomonadaceae > Aquipseudomonas > Aquipseudomonas mandelii_B. The sequence goes on along the minus strand of NZ_NMOJ01000204.1, from coordinate 18,777 downwards.
AGCGCGCAGATCAAGGATGGGCAATTCGTGCTGAGCGTAAAAAATCAGGGGCAAATCGCCGAGGAAGCATTGCCCCATCTGTTTCGCCCTTACTCGCGACCGGCCAGCGGAACACCGCAGACCGGGCTCGGGTTGGGGTTGTACATCGCCAGTCAGATTGCGCAGTCCCATGGTGGGAAGCTGAACGTCGTCTCCACCGAGCAACTGGGCACGACGTTTACCTTTAGCCTTCCCGTACAGATTTAAGCAGGACCGAGATCGACTGCGTACCGACTCGGGCCTACAGAAACGGGCGATACAGCGACATTTCCAGAGTCGTCGGCTAGCGTGTAATTCGCCTTCACGGGACCAAGCTTAATGAACTGTTTTTCAATGTAAAAGTGCACACCTGCCACCTCTTCAACCACCGTGATTGTATGCGTGAACACCGACACGTCATTCCAGAACACTTCGAGCTTGTCCCCTTTGTTGTAGTTCTGGTTGCCTTCGACTAGCGCCCGCAAACCATTTTCGCCTAGAGGTTCGGTGAGTTCGCCATCGTCAACCCCTTCTACTTTCAAACGACTTAATTGCAGATCCATAGACATAAAAACGCTCCTTGTGAATACAGCAGCGCCACTGCGCTGGCAGCGCTATCAAACGCTCGTGCACGGCAATCGTCTACTGTCAGAACTAACAGGTGCCCCGTACCACCGAGCAACTGGGCACGACGTTTACCTTTAGCCTTCCCGTACAGATTTAAGCAGGACCGAGATCGACTGCGTACCGACTCGGGCCTACAGCCCCTGCCATCAAGCGCTCAGACGCGCCGTCACTTCATTCAACTGCCCCGACAACCCATGCAAATTACGGCCGGCCGCTTCGGTGCGCTGCACGTTGTCCAGGTTGGTGCTGGCAATGCTGGTGATTTCAGTCAGGTTGCGTGAGATGTCCTCGGCCACCGAGGTCTGTTCTTCGGCGGCGGTGGCGATCTGGCGGTTCATGTCGCGGATGGCTTCCACGGCATGGGTGATCCGCTCCAGCATGGCGCCAGCCTGGGTCACTTGCTCGACGCTTTCTTCGCTGCGCGACTGGCCGCTTTCAATCGCCTGAGCCGCGTCCACCGCACCGGTTTGCACGGTCTGGATGATCTGGTTGATCTCGATGATCGACGCCGCCGTGCGNTGGGCCAGGCTGCGCACTTCATCGGCCACCACCGCAAAACCGCGTCCGGCTTCACCGGCACGGGCCGCTTCGATCGCCGCGTTGAGCGCCAGCAGGTTGGTTTGTTCGGCGATGCCGCGAATCACTTCCAGCACCTTGCCAATGCGTCCGCTGTCGGTTTCCAGCTGGCGAATGACCGTGGCGGTATTGGCGATTTCGCCGCGCATCCGGGTGATGGTGTGAATGGTGCCCTGCATGACTTTTTCGCCGTGCTGGGCGGACTGGTCGGCATCGTCGGCGGCACGTGCCGCATCGGCGGCGTGACGGGCGACTTCCTGGGCGGTGGCCGACATTTCGTTCATCGCCGTGGCCACCTGATCGGTGCGGTTGAACTGCTCGTTGGTGCCACTGGCCATGAGGCCGGCGATCGAATTCAATTCGCCGCTGGCACTTACCAGGTCGGTGGCACTGCGCTGCAAGCGGTTGAAGGTTTCGGCGAGGAAGTCACGCAGCGTATTGGCCGCGATCGCCAACTTGCCCAGCTCATCCTGACGGGTGCTGGCCACGCGGTCGGCAAACTTGCCCTGGCTGAGTTGCGCGACGTAGTCGATCAGTTTGCGGATCGGTTCAACCAGGTTGCGGTTGACCAGCCACAGGCTCAACAGGCCGATCAACAGACCCGAGGCGAGCATCACAATGATCCCCAGCAACACCGTGCGATCGGCATCGGCGCTGATCTGCTTCGATTGCTCGGCCCCCTGCTTGCGCAATTCGCTGACCAATTCGGTCATCTGTTCGCTGGCGGCACGGTCGACACCTTTGACCGCAGCGTCGCCAGCCGTTGGGTCGGCGCCGGCCGCCACATAGGCATCACGGCCCTTTTGATAGGCAGCGCCCAGCAGACGGTGTTCGTCACGCAGGCGTTCGATGCGGGTTTTCAGTTGCGGCTCGATACCTTTTTGCCCGGCGAGCTCACCGAGAATGCCCTGCACATCGCGCTGACGGTCCTCGAACTGCTTCCAGTATTTGTCCAGGTCCTGGGGCTGTTTGCCGCGCAGCAATACGTTTTTCCACTCCTGCACTTGCACCTTGAATTGCAGGTTGGCTTCGTCGATCAACTGCGAGGTGTGCAACGGGCCTTCGATCAGGTTCGCGTAGCTCTGAACACCGCTGGACAGAAAGTGAAAGCAAGCCAGCGCGATCAGCAACATCGCCAACAGACTGCCGCTCAGCAACGCGAGGATTTGTGCTCTCAGGGATTTTTGCAGCATCGAGTAATACTCATGACAGGGGTGAGACACGCCGTAACCAAGCGTGAAAGGTGTCCGGACTTCCCTGTCTGCGACGTCGGCGGCTGGCCGAGGGCGCGCAACTTAACCTAAGCGTGATCGGCGTGCCAGAGCGGTTCTTGAGATGTATCCGACCACCGGCAACGCAATCGTTTGCGGTCACTTTTTCGTCACAAAATCGTCATCCAGGCTTGCGATGATGCGGCTCAAGTGAACCCAGCCGTCACCCTGCTACATCGAGCGATTGCCCCTCTTGCGAGCCCTCATGAACCACAGCATCGACCAAAGCCATCGCGACCCGGACCTGTTTGGTCTGCTCTACGGTTTCAGTTTTCGCCCCGGTGAGCGTGGTCGGGAGATCGACTCGGCCAAGGCGTTGCAATGCCTGCAACAACCGGACGACAGCGATGAATTTCTGTGGCTTCACCTGAACCTCGCGCATGCCGCGTGCGAGCGCTGGATGAAAAGCCACCTGGCATTGCCGGATGAGTTTTTCGAAGCCCTGCACGAGGGCTCGCGCTCCACCCGTATCGAGCATGTCGACTCGGCCCTGCTGGCGGTGGTCAACGACGTGGTGTTCAACTTCAGCAGCATGGTCTCCTCGGATATCTCCACGCTGTGGGTGTGCGCCCGCAGCCGCTTGCTGGTGAGTGCGCGCCTGCAACCGTTGCACTCGGTGGATAAATTGCGCTCGTCGGTGAAGGCCGGTGAACGCTTCCGTTCGCCGCTGGAATTGTTCGTGCATTTGCTGCGCGATCAGGGCGAGGTGCTGACCCAGATCGTGCGCAAGACCAGCCTCAGTGTCGATCAGATCGAAGATGAGTTGCTGTCATCACGGCTGTCGACCAACCGTGCAGAACTGGGTGCCAATCGCCGGGTGCTGGTGCGTCTGCAACGGTTGCTGGCGCTGGAGCCGGGTTCGTTGTTGCGACTTCTCAACCGGCCGCCGCAGTGGTTGCAGAAGGAGGACGTGAAGGAGCTGCGCAAGTCCACCGAGGAATTTGCACTGATCATCAACGACCTGATGGCCTTGGGTGAGCGCATCAAGCTGTTGCAGGAAGAGATCGCCGCCAACCTCAACGAGCAAAGCAACCGCACGCTGTTCACCCTCACGGTGGTGACGGTGCTGGCGCTGCCGATCAATATCATTGCCGGTTTTTTCGGCATGAACGTGGGTGGGGTGCCATTGTCGGGGGATCCAGAGGGGTTCTGGATTCTGGTGGCGCTGGTCGCGACGTTTACCGTGATTGCGGGGCGTTGGGCGTTTCGCAAGCGCCAGGATTATTGATCCTCAAAACGCCATCAAACCCCTGTGGCGAGCCTCAAAACCGAAGTGAATTATTATTGATCCTCAAAACGCCATCAAACCCCTGTGGCGAGCCTCAAAACCGAAGTGAATTCTGATTAACGGATCAGCAAACAACCCAAACCCTGACCCAAGGCAGTCTCTCTGTAACATTTGGCAACGATCATGACGGACACTCCTTCCTTCCTCAGGATTGTCCTTCATGGCTACGCCCTCCTACACCGCCGAAACCCAGGCTCCCGCCCGTAGCGCCAGGCCCCAATTCGATAAAAAACCCAGCCTGTTCACCCTCGTGGTGTTTTTCGGGGTGCTGGCCAGCGGGCTGTTGTTCACCGCNTACAGCCTGATGCACGACATGCACGAACTCGGCACGGTGGTCACCACCTGGACGCCATTCCTGCTGCTCGGCGTAGCGCTGCTGATCGCGCTGGGCTTTGAGTTCGTCAATGGCTTCCACGACACCGCCAACGCGGTGGCGACGGTGATTTACACCAACTCGNTGCCGCCGAACTTCGCGGTGGCCTGGTCCGGGTTCTTCAACTTCCTGGGGGTGCTGCTGTCGAGCGGCGCCGTGGCGTTCGGCATCATCGCCCTGCTGCCGGTCGAGCTGATCTTGCAGGTCGGCTCATCCGCCGGTTTCGCGATGATCTTCGCCCTGCTGATTGCCGCCATCCTGTGGAACCTGGGCACTTGGTGGCTGGGCTTGCCGGCCTCGTCGTCGCACACCCTGATCGGTTCGATCATCGGCGTCGGCGTGGCGAATGCCTTGATGCACGGGCGTGACGGCACCAGCGGCGTGGACTGGAGCCAGGCGATCAAGATCGGTTATGCCCTGCTGCTGTCACCGNTGGTCGGCTTCGGCTTTGCCGCGCTGTTGTTGCTGGCTTTGCGTGCATTCGTCAAGAACCGCGCACTGTACAAGGCACCGGNNGGCGACACCCCGCCGCCATGGTGGATTCGCGGCATGTTGATCGTCACCTGCACCGGCGTGTCCTTCGCCCACGGTTCCAACGATGGCCAGAAAGGCATGGGCCTGATCATGCTGATTCTGGTCGGCACCCTGCCGATGGCCTATGCGCTGAACCGCACCATGCCCGCCGAGCAGTCCTTGCAGTTCGCCGCCGTCGCCGAAGTCACCCAGCAAGCGCTGGTGAAAAGCGCGCCGATGCCGGCCCCGGCCGATCCGCGCCCGGTGCTCTCCGAATACGTGCGCAGCAAGGAAGCCACACCGCAACTGATCCCGGCCCTTGCTGCCCTCACGGGCAGCATCGGCGCAGAGGTCAAGGGTTACGGCTCCCTGGCCAAAGTCCCTGCCGAAGCCGTCGGCAACGTGCGTAACGACATGTACCTGACCAGCGAGACCATTCGCCTGATGGACAAGGACAAGGTCGGCAATTTCGACGCTGACACCCAAGGCAAACTGCAATTGTTCAAGCAACAGATCGACAATTCCACACGCTTTATTCCGCTGTGGGTGAAGATCGCCGTGGCCATCGCCCTCGGCCTGGGCACCATGGTGGGCTGGAAGCGCATCGTGGTGACCGTGGGTGAGAAAATCGGCAAGACCCACCTGACTTACGCACAAGGTGCGTCGGCCGAGACAGTGGCGATGCTGACGATTGGTGCAGCGGATATGTTCGGGCTACCGGTGTCGACCACCCACGTATTGTCGTCGGGTGTGGCCGGGACCATGGTCGCGAATGGCGGCGGGTTGCAGATGAAGACCATCCGCAACCTGCTGATGGCCTGGGTGCTGACCTTGCCGGCGGCGATCTTGTTGTCGGGCAGCCTGTATTGGTTGTTTACCCAACTCTTCTAGCCCCACCACATACCCCTGTGGGAGCGTGGCTTGCCCGCGAAGAACGATGACGCGGTCTCNNGACAACACGGTGAAACAGACACACCGCGTTGCCTGGATCGCCAGCAAATCGGCTCCTACACGGATCGCGTTAAGTTGTGGACTGTATGACGTTTGCCAGCCAGTCCATGAACGCCCTCACCCGCAGCGGCAAATGCCGTTGCCGGGCGTAGAGCAGCGAGACCTCCATCGACGGTGCGCTGAACTGCGGTAACACCGCCACCAGATCACCGCTATCCAAATGCGACTGCATGCCCTTGACCGGCGCCTGAATCAGACCAAATCCCCCCAGGCACGCCGCTTCATAGGCGTCGGTGCTGTTCACAGTGACGCTGCCCGCCATCGGCAATCGATGCAACATGTCGTCCACCTCGTACAAAAAACCCTCCGAGCGCGAACCCAGTACGCCGACGTAATGGACCAGTCGATGGTGTGCCAGATCCTCAAGACTTTCCGGCACGCCAAAGCGCTGCAAGTAGGCGGGACTGGCGCAATTGACCATCGCAAAATCACACACGCGGCGAGCGACCACCGATTGATCCGGCTGCGCACCGACCCTCACGACGCAATCAAAGCCTTCCCGCTGCAAATCGACCCGACGATCAGTGGTACTGATTTCCAGTTCGAGGTTGGGGTGCAGCGCCATGAATTCCGGCAAGCGCGGCAGCACCATCTGGCGGCCCAAAAAGTTCGGCATGTCAAAGCGAATCCGCCCGGTGAGCGACGCCGCATCCTGACGAAACAGCCCTTCAATTTCATCCATGTGCGACAACAAATCCCTGCTGCGCTCGTACAGCACCAGGCCGTCCTGCGTTGCCTGAACCCGGCGCGTAGTGCGTTGCAACAAGCGCGTCCCCAACAACGCTTCCAACGCCTGAACGTGTTCCGAAACGGTCGACCGGGGCACGCCCAGACTTTCGCCCGCCAAGGTAAAACTCGACATCTCGCTGACACGAACGAAGGTGCGCAGCAGTTCCAGCTTGTTCATGGGCGGCCCCTCTATTGTTCGGTTTAACCGACCAGTGATTCCAGTTTCAGTCTGTTTATCACCATACGCCGGATAAATAAACTTCCTCCACACCGTCACTCACCACCCTTGAGGAAGTCCCATGAACACTAAAATCGCACTGATCACTGGCGCCAGCCGCGGCCTCGGCAAAAACGCAGCCCTGCATCTGGCCGCCCAAGGCGTCGACATTATCGGCACCTACAACAGCAAGGCCGATGAGGCGCAGGCACTGGTCGCCGACATCGAACGCCTCGGCGCTCGGGCGGTGATGCTGCAACTCGATGTGAGCCAAAGCGAACATTTCGAAGCGTTCGCCACCCAGGTCGCCGACGTGTTGCACAGCCGTTTTGATCGCCAGCACTTCGACTTTTTGCTCAACAATGCCGGCATCGGCCTGACCGCGAACTTCGTCGACACCACTGTCGCCCAATTCGATCTGCTGATGAACATCCACCTGAAAGGGCCATTCTTCCTCACCCAGAACCTGCTGCCGCTGATGGCGGACGGTGGGCGCATCCTCAACGTGTCCAGCGGTCTGACCCGTTTCAGCTTGCCGGGTTACGGCGCTTACGCGGCGATGAAAGGCGCGATGGAAGTGCTGACCCGTTACCAGGCCAAGGAACTGGGTGCCCGCGGCATTTCTGTGAACACCCTGGCACCGGGCGCCATCGAAACCGATTTCGGCGGTGGCACGGTGCGTGATAACAGCGACGTGAACAGCTACGTCGCCAGCAATACCGCGTTGGGTCGGGTGGGTCAGCCGGATGACATCGGCGCTGCGATTGCATTGCTGCTGGCACCGGGTAGCCAGTGGATCAATGGCCAGCGCGTTGAAGCGTCGGGCGGGATGTTTTTGTAACTCGAACTTGTGGCGAGGGGGCTTGCCCCCTCGCCACAAAAACAACAGCGATCAACTGACGGTACCTGCCGTTGAAGCGTCGGGCGGGATGTTTTTGTAACTCGAACTTGTGGCGAGGGGGCTTGCCCCCTCGCCACAAAAACAACAGCGATCAACTGACTGCGCGAGGCATCAGGACGCGCTCGCGCACCACGTCATACGCCCAGTGATAAACGTAGGTGTATGGCAGGAAAAACAGCAACACGCCAATGTCCAGCAGGAACGCCTGCCACAGGCTGACGTTCAGCCACCAGGCAATCAGCGGCACCCCCATCGCCACCAGCCCGCCTTCGAACAGCAGCGCATGGACAACCCGTACCCAGGCGTTATGGACGATTCCATAGCGTTTGAGCAAGCGATCGAACAGACCGTTGAAGACCACGTTCCAACCCAGAGCAAGCGCGGCAATCACAACGGTGACAGCGCCCATTTCAATCATCGGTTTGTCCATGATCCACGCCAGTAGCGGCGTACAGATCAGGATGGCCAGCACTTCGAAACCGATGGCCTGGAAAATACGTTCAGTAATGGATTTGTTGACGCTCATGATCGGGACTCCCTGAGTGACTGTGGTTGCCATGATCCGGTCTCACGCCGATACTTCATAATCAATAACCATCGATCAAGGCGATAGTTCATGGCCTCTCAGGAAGTGTTGCAAGCGTTTGTCCAGGCGGCGACGCAAGGCTCGTTTTCTGCGGCAGCGCGCAAGCTGGGACGCAGTCAGTCGACTATCAGTGCAGCGGTCGCGAGCCTTGAAATCGATCTGAACCTGGTCCTGTTCGACCGCAGCAGCCGCAAGCCGAGCCTGACCCCGGCCGGGCACGTGATGCTGCAGCGGGCCGAGGAGATCCTGGCCGCCACCAGCCGCCTGGAAATGACTGCAAGCCAACTGTCCCAAGGGGTTGAGCCGAAGCTGACGGTGGCGATTTCCGACACCTATCAGTCCGACCGTTTCGAAGCGGCGCTGAGTGCGTTCGATCAGCGTTATCCGGACCTTGAACTCGAATGCCTGATCGCTGAATGCGATGACCTGGTGGCGCTGGTGCAAAGCGGTCGGGCGCATGTGGCCTTCGCCGAAAAACAGGACAGTTACCCGCCGGACCTGGTCAGCTCGACCGTGGAGGAGCGGACGGAGATTGCCCTGTTTGTGGCCCGCGAGCATCCATTGGCGGCGCTGGACCTCGTCGATCAAGACGTGTTGCAACAGCATCGGGAGTTGCGTCTGGCGACGATCGTCAATCCGTATGAAAGCCGTGCGAAGGGCCGCGTCTGGTCGGCGCCGAGTTACCTGATGCTGCTGGAAATGGCCCAGGGCGGGTTTGGCTGGGCACCGTTGCCGCGATGGTTGGTGGAGCGGTTTGGCCCGGGGACATTGCAGGAACTGGACGTTCGGGGCTGGCCGAAACCGGTGTTTGTCGATGCCTTGTGGTCGCGGCTGCATCCGCCGGGGCCGGCGGGCAGTTGGTTGCTCGGCAAGATGCTGGAATGAAGGTCATTCAGCCCTTATCGCGAGCAAGCCACGCTCCCACAGGTTCTGCGCCAACCCTGTGAGAGCGGGGCGCCAACCCTGTGAGAGCGGGCTTGCCCGCGATGGGGCCAGCAGGCTTACATCACTTCAACGCCTTGATCCGCGCCTCGATAAACCGCCGCTCCGGCACCTGCTGCGTCAACGCCAGCGCCCGCTCATACGCCACCCGCGCCTCTTCACTCCTTCCCAACTGCCGACAAAAATCCGCCCGCGCCGAATGCGCCAAGTGGTAGTCCAGCAAATCCCCCCGCTCCAGAATCCCGTCAACCAACACCAACCCCGCCAACGGCCCGTCTCGCCTGGAGATCGCCGCTGCACGGTTCAATTCGATCACTGGCGAGGGCACCGCCGCCAGCAGCACGTCATACAACCCCACAATCTGCTGCCAGTCGGTCTCCCCCGCCGTGGGCGCTTCGGCGTGCACCGCCGCAATCGCGGCTTGCAGGCAATAAGGCCCGAACCGCCCGGTGGTCAGCGCCGCTTCCACCAGCGCACAACCCTCGGCAATCATCCCGGCATCCCACAACGAGCGGTCCTGTTCATCCAGCACAATCAACTCACCGCTCGCCGACGTCCGGGCCGGGCGTCGTGATTCATGCAACAGCATCAATGCCAGCAGCCCCATCACTTCCGATTCCGGCAGCAACTCCATCAACAACCGCCCGAGCCGGATCGCTTCGCGTGTCAGGTCCTCGCGGGTCAGTTCGGCACCGACAGACGCCGAATACCCCTCGTTGAACACCAGGTAAACCACCCTGAGCACACTGTCGAGACGCTCGGGCAGTTCCGCCAGTGTCGGCACTTGATAAGGGATTTTGGCGTCACGGATTTTCGCTTTGGCGCGCACGATGCGCTGGGCGATGGTCGCCGGTGCCGAGAGAAAGGCGCGGGCGATTTCTTCCGTGGTCAGGTCGCACACTTCGCGCAGGGTCAACGGCACCTGGGCGTCCGACGCGAGGGCCGGGTGACAACAGGTGAAGATCAGCCGCAAGCGATCATCTTCCACGTCTTCCTCACTCCAGTCGGCCTGCTCCAGCTCCTCCAGTTGAGCGATCAACATCGGCCGGGACGCGGCAAAGCGCGCGCGCCGACGCAACACATCAATGGCCTTGAAGCGCCCGGTGGACACCAGCCAGGTGCGCGGGTTGTCCGGCACGCCGTCACGCTGCCAACGCTCGACCGCGACGAAAAACGCCTCGTGCAAGGCCTCTTCGGCGAGGTCGAAATCGCCGAGCAAGCGGATCAGCGTCGCCAGAATCCGCCGCGAGTCCTCGCGGTAGACCTGCTCGACCCGAGCCGTGACCGACGCATCAGTCATCAGTCCGGCATGCCTTCAGTCACCAGCGTCACCAACCTATCAAGGCTTTGTCCCCAGCCATCGTAAAACCCCATGGCCTCATGGGCCTGGCGGTCTTCTTCGGACCAGTGCATGGCCCGGGCGGTGTAGAGGGTTTTGCCGTCCCTGTCTTCGAGGGTCACTTCGGCCGACATGAAGGGTTTGCCCGAAGGAATCCAGCCGGGAATAAACGCGTCGGTGAACACCAGTCGCTCAGGCGCGACGATCTCGAGGAAGACCCCCATGGTCGGATACTCAGTCCCGTCCGGCGCGCGCATCAGGGTGCGAAACTGGCCGCCGACCCACAGGTCCATTTCGCATTCCGGCGTGGTCATGCCATGCGGCCCCCACCACTGAACGAGCAGGGCCGGCTCGGTCCAGGCGCGGAAGAGCTTGCGGCGCGGCGCGTCGACCAGACGACTGATGGACAGCTCGAATTCGGCAGGCTGATGTTTATAAGGTTGCGGACTCATGCAGGTCTCCTGTCTTGTGATTGTTATTCAGGGATTCAACTGGCGAACGGGACGCACCTCGACGCTGCCGACCCGGGCCGCCGGGATATTGCCGGCGACCTGGATCGCTTCATTCAAGTCCTTGGCCTCGATCAGGTAAAACCCGGCGAGCTGCTCCTTGGTTTCGGCAAACGGCCCGTCGGTGATCGACAGCTTGCCATTGCGCCTGCGCACGGTGGTCGCGGTCTGCACCGACTCCAGCGCCTCGGCCGCGATCATCCGGCCGCTGCCCTGAATCGCCTCGGCGTAGGCCATGCACTCGGCGTCATGAGGGCTGTCGGGCAGCGAGTGCAACGCCTGTTCGTTGCTGTAGACCAGGCATAGATACTTCATGTGGGCTCTCCCGGATCGAACTGATCAACTATGGCTGCTGATTGGCATTTTCGCGCTGCTTCCCGATAAACAGCCCGACAATCAGGGCTCAAGGTTGAACAGCGTCGTGCCGCTGGTCATGTCGAACGGGGCCGACCAGTGTTCGTGGACGATGCGCCATTGCCCGGCATCGCGCCGATAGCAGGCGGTCACACGCATCCAGCAGGCCTGGGTTTCACCTTGTTCGTTGGTGCCGCCGCAATGGGCCAGCCAATGGGCGAAGGCGATGTGCTCGTCCGCGACGATGTTCATGTGGTCGAAGTCGAACTTGTGCTCGCCCTGGCACATTTCCATGCACTCCTCCCAATGCGCGCGGTATGCCGCCTTGCCCCGGAATTGCAGGGCCTTGACCGCATCGTAGGAGACGATGTCGTCGGCATACAACGGCATGAGTTTCTCGACGTTTTTGGCGATGACTGCCTCACGATAGGTGTCGATCAGGGCCTGGATTTCATGGGTAGCGCTCATGGTGGTTCTCCGTGGTTTTTGTTGTGAAGACACCCTTAGTCGTCTGGCGCACCGCCAAATCGACAGTCGAAATAAAAATAATCCATGAACGCAAACTCGCTAGAATCCGACACACATTTACGTTGGAAAAAGGACACTCCAGTGACAACCCGACTCGTGCCTTACGAAAGCCTGAATGCGCGCCAGCGCCAGCAGGTCGAGGCCATCGAAGTGCATAAAGAACAGATCAAGTTCTCCGGCGACATCCACGGTGCCTTGCACACCTTGCTGTCCAAACCCGGCCCCGGCGTCGAAGGATTTGCGCTGCTGGCCGAGGACATCCCCGTGGCCTTCCTGCTGCTCAAACGCCCGCCCGTGTTGCCGGCCTGGGCCGATGAACACAGCGCGACCTTGCATGCGTTGCAAGTCGATCACCGCGCTCAGGGCAAAGGTTATGGGAAGGCCTGCCTGCAAGCCCTGCCCGACGTGGCTCGGCAGGCGTTTCCGGAAATCAAAGCGCTGGAACTCTCGGTGGATGCGGACAACGAGGCTGCTATCGCGCTCTATGCAAAATTTGGCTGGGTCGACAGCGGCGAGGCGTACAGGGGCCGGATCGGTTATGAACGGCGCATGAGTCTGATTTTCTGAGGTGGTTATGCTCGACAGCATCGAAGCACTGGAGGCGATCTACGGCCAACCCCACGACCGCGCCGTGCGCAAGCAGATTGCCTTTCTGAACGAGGACTATCAGGCCATGGTCCGCGCCTCACCGTTGGTGATCATCAGCTCGGTCGGCCCCGACGGCCTGGACGGTTCGCCCCGGGGCGACACACCGGGATTTGTGCGAATCATCGACCCGAAGACCCTGGCGATCCCGGATCGTCCGGGCAACAACCGCATCGACACGCTGCGCAATGTGGTGCTCGATTCGCGGGTGTCGCTGCTGTTCATCATTCCCGGCATCGGCGAGACGTTGCGGGTCAACGGCACGGCGCAGATCAGCGCGGAACCGGCGTTGCTGGAGAGCTTCGCGGTGAACGGCAAACCGGCGCGCACGGTGATGCTGGTGACGGTGGACGCGGCGTACTTCCATTGCTCGAAAGCGATTGTGCGTTCGGACTTGTGGAACCCCGAGAAGCACCTGGAGCGCTCGGCACTGCCGACGGCGGGAGCGTTTCACAAGCGCTTGAACGCCGGGCAGTTCGATGCCGAAACGTATGACCGGGAAGCGCCGGCGCGGGTGCGGGACAGTCTTTACTGACACGCCCCTAACCAATGTGGGAGCGAGCCTGCTCGCGATGACGGCATAACATTCAACAGAAGTGTCGACTGTCAGACCGCCATCGCGAGCAGGCTCACTCCCACAGGGGATCTTCGGTGGTGGGTAGAGGTTGGTTACAACGCCAACACCATCTCATGCCACGCCATGCCGCCATGGTCGGAGGCCGAAGGCTTGATGTAGGCAAAGCCGAATCCGGAATACAACGGAATGTGCCGCTCCTTACACATCAGGTGGATGCTGGCCTTGCCCATCGCGCGCATGCGCTCGATGAATTCGCCCATCAAACGCTTCGCCAGCCCCTGCCCCTGATAATCCGGGTGCACCACAACCGACATGATCACGACGTGCGGCCCGGCCGGGTCGTGGCCAATCAGTTCCTTGAACGCTTCGTCTGACATTTCAACCTGAAACGCCGCACCGGCGTTGATGAAACCGGCTACAACGCCGTCCACTTCGGCGACGATAAAACCGTCGGGCCAAGTGGCAATGCGCGTGGCGATTTTTTCCAGGGTGGCGGCTTCGTCGCCTTCGTAGGCAACGGTTTCGATGGCGTAGCAGCGGTCCAGATCAGCAGACAGGACGTTTCGGATAACAGGGTTCGACGAGTTCATGGTGGATCGCAGCGACCTTGGGGCGAGTGAGAGGACAGGATAACGCTCGCCGATTCTAGCAATACTTGCTTCCTTTCGAACGCGCCCTATCCACCTCTATCGGATCGGATTATTGGTGTTGCCTGTCTCTGATCATCGATAGGGGGAACACACCATGAGCAGTATCAAGGACGGACACTGATTGGGGGCAGCGGTATTAAGACGGCGTATAGATCGAGCGGAACGGAGGTTGTGCGGGGGGGATGCGAGACGTCAGCGAACGCTACGAACGGGCACTGTGAAGTGCCCGTCCGGGGCTCGGTTCATTACGGTTTGAGCGGTAGCCAGATTTCCAGCACGCCGGTGTTGAGCTTCGGGTTGAAGTCTTCGCTGTAGCGTTCGAACTCCGGAGCGTCCGCCGCTTGATGGCCAGACTGAGGCAGCCAGGTTTTCCAGATGTACTGAAAGGTCGCGGGCAACTGGTCCAGTGTGCCTTTGTGCTCGAACACCGCGTAATGCTGGGGTTGAACCTCGACCCAGCGGTACTTCTCGGGCAGGTCGTCGAGTTTGTCGATCTCGACGCCAGCGATGTATTCAAAACCACCCTTGCCGTCGGGATTACAGCAAATGCCGTAGGTCACTTCACCTTTTTGGCCGGGAATCTGGCCAATCTCGGGAATGAATTTCTCCCAGAGTTCGGGAATGCCTTGTGTGGTCTGCTGGGTAAATCGACCACCCAGCCCTGCAATGAGCAGAAAGTGCCCGTGTTCGAAGCGTGGCTCGGCCGGTTTTACGCCTGTTTGCTCATCCATGACTCAACTCCTGAGACGAAAAAAGTGGGTTCCTCTTCGAGTATAGAAGCCAAACCCGATTCGCAAAATTACAGGGCGTGCAACTGCTCGACGGCGCCGGCACCAACAAACTCGTTATAGCCCGATAGAATCACGTACACCGCGAAATAGCAGAAGATCGCCGCCGATGCCATGTAGGAGTAACGCAGCAGTTTGTCGCCCAGCAACTTGCCGCCGTGGCTCGCGGCGAAGCACAACGCGACGCACCAGAGCACCCCGGCGCACAGAAACCCGCCGAGAAACAGCGCCGAGCTGACGGCATCACCGCCACCGGAGCGCGCGATCAACGTGCCGCCCACGGCCGCAAACCAGAGAATGGCGCTGGGTGACGACATGGCGAGGAAGATCCCGCGGAAAAACTCTTTGCGGTGAGAGTTCTGCCCCACCTCGGCGGACTGCGCCAGCACCGCTTCATGGTGAATCGCCGAATAAATCATCTTCGCCGCGAAGTACACCAGCAACGCTGAACCGCCGATCCACAGCACCCAACGCACGGTTTCGTATTGCAGCAAAACGGTCATGCCCGCCAACGCCAGCACCGCGTAAATCAGGTCACCGACGCAGGTGCCCAAGCCCAGGGCAAAGCCTTGAAAATAGCCGCGTTGCATCGCCAGGGTGATCATCGCGATATTGGCCACGCCGATATCCAGGCACAGCGAAAGGCTCAGCAGAAAGCCGCTGGTAAATTCCATCAACCGGGTTCCTTCGGACAAATTTGTTTACAGAGTCGCTGGACAGTGTGCCACAACAGCCCTTACATTCCGCCACAGGCCACCGCAGTGGCCAGCGTCGCTCGGACGGTTCCGGGCGCTCACGTTACCGAGGCAACAATGGCTNACCNAGGTTCGCCGCGCCGCTTTGCGCGCATAGATCGACTCCCCCCTTACGTTTTTAATATCACTGCCGAGCTGAAGATGGCTGCGCGTCGGCGCGGCGAAGACATCATCGACTTGAGCATGGGTAACCCTGACGGCGCCACTCCACCGCACATCGTGGAAAAAATGGTCACCGTCGCCCAGCGTGAAGACACCCACGGCTACTCCACCTCCAAAGGCATTCCGCGTCTGCGCCGAGCGATTTCGCGCTGGTACAAAGACCGCTATGCAGTGGACATCGACCCGGAAACCGAAGCCATCGTGACCATCGGTTCCAAGGAAGGCCTGGCGCACTTGATGCTGGCCACCCTGGACCAGGGCGACACCGTGCTGGTGCCCAACCCGAGCTACCCGATTCACATCTACGGTGCCGTGATTGCCGGCGCCCAGGTGCGCTCGGTGCCGCTGATTCCGGGCGTGGACTTCTTCGCGGAACTGGAAAGCGCGATTCGCGGCTCGATCCCGAAACCGAAAATGATGATCCTCGGCTTCCCGTCGAACCCCACCGCCCAGTGCGTGGAGCTGGATTTCTTCGAACGGGTGATCGCCCTCGCCAAGCAATACGACGTGCTGGTGGTGCATGACCTGGCCTACGCCGACATCGTCTACGACGGCTGGGAAGCCCCGTCGATCATGCAAGTACCCGGCGCCAAGGACATTGCGGTGGAGTTTTTCACCCTGTCCAAGAGCTACAACATGGCCGGCTGGCGTATTGGTTTCATGGTCGGCAACCCGGAGCTGGTCAACGCCCTGGCACGGATCAAGAGTTACCACGACTACGGCACCTTCACCCCACTGCAAGTGGCGGCGATTGCGGCGCTGGAAGGCGATCAGCAGTGCGTGAAAGACATCGCCGAGCAGTACCGCCAACGCCGTAACGTGCTGGTCAAAGGCCTGCATGAGCTGGGCTGGATGGTTGAGAATCCGAAGGCGTCGATGTACGTCTGGGCGAAGATCCCCGAGGCGTATGCCGCCATGGGCTCGCTGGAGTTCGCCAAGAAGCTGCTGGCCGAGGCCAAGGTTTGCGTCTCGCCGGGTGTTGGATTTGGTGAGTACGGTGACGACCATGTGCGCTTTGCGCTGATCGAGAACCAGGACCGGATTCGCCAGGCGGTGCGCGGTATTCGCGGGATGTTCCGGGCGGATGGGCTAGTCACTAAAACCAACGCCTGATACCGAACCTGTAGGAGCCGGCTTGCTGGCGATGGCATCGACTCGGTTAGAAGTTAAACCGAGTCGTCTGCATCGCCAGCAAGCCGGCTCCTACAAAAGCGTTGCGGTGTTGCTTAAACGAACATCGACAGCAGCAGGATAAAGCCCAGCGCAACGATGGACAGGATGGTTTCCATCGCCGTCCAGGTCTTGAAGGTCTCGGCCACGGTCATGTTGAAGTACTGCTTCACCAGCCAGAACCCTGCATCGTTGACGTGAGACAACACCAACGACCCCGCCCCCGTCGCCAACACCAGCAGCTCACGGTTCACACCCGGAATCATGCCCACCACCGGCACCACAATCCCCGCGCCGGTAATGGTCGCCACGGTCGCAGAACCGGTGGCCACGCGAATCACCGCCGCCACCAGCCANGCCAGCAGGATCGGCNTGATCTGCGCGTTCACTGCCATGTGGCCGATCACGTCACCCACACCGCTGGTCACCAGCATCTGCTTGAAGCCACCACCGGCACCGATGATCAGAATGATCGCGGCGGTTGGCGCAAGGCTGGCGTCGAGCAACTTCAGAATCTTGTTCGATCCCATGCCCTGACGGTGGCCGAACGTGTATAGCGACAGCAGCAAGGCCAGCAACAGCGCCGAGATCGGGTGACCGACCAGGTCCATGAAGGAGCGTGCGAAATTGCCTTCCGGCAGCACCACGTCGGCAAAGGTTTTGAGCAGCATCAGGAACACCGGCAGCAGCACGGTGATCAGGGTGATGCTGAAGCTCGGCAGCTCGGCGGAATCCGGCTCGCGAGCCAGTTGATCCACCAGTTCCTGGTTAGGATGGCCGGGGATGTATTTGGCGATGAAAGTGCCGTAGATCGGGCCGGCAATAATAGCGGTCGGCAGCGCGACGATCAGGCCGTACAGGATGGTTTTGCCGATGTCCGCGCCAAACACGCCGATGGCCAGCAGCGGGCCCGGGTGCGGTGGCACCAGGCCGTGCACTGCCGACAGGCCGGCGAGCAACGGGATGCCGATTTTGATCAGCGACACACCCGTGCGACGCGCGACGATAAACACCAGCGGGATCAGCAGCACGAAACCGATTTCGAAGAACAGCGGAATGCCGACCAGGAACGCGGCGAACATCATCGCCCACTGCACCTTGTCCTTGCCGAACGCCCGAATCAGCGTCTGGGCAATCTGATCCGCCCCGCCCGACTCGGCCATCATTTTGCCGAGCATCGTGCCCAGCGCGAGGATGATGCCGACAAAGCCGAGCACCCCGCCGAAGCCGTCCTGGAACGCCTTGATGATCTTGTCCACGGGCATGCCCGAGGTCAGCCCGAGAAAGGCTGCGGCGATGATCAGGGCAATGAAGGGGTGGAACTTGAACTTGGTGATCAGGACGATAAGCCCGATCACCGTGACCACTGCATCGAGCAGCAGGAACGTCTCGTGGGACATGCCAAACATTAGGGGTGTCTCCTGGTTGTTGTTGTTATTAAAGCGGGTAATTCGCGAGCCATGAGGACAGCGCTATCTCTTCGGAAAAAACTCATACGGCCTGTTTCAGGCCATGGGCCTGCCACCAGTCATGAGCTTGCTTCGCCAATTGGTCGACGCTGTGGTTCGAAGCGTCCAGAGCCAGGGTCAGGGGCTCGCCCACGGGCGATTCAAGGGTGGCGAACTGGCTGTCGATNAGGGTTGCNGGCATGAAATGGCCNGGCCGATGGGAGACACGATCAGCGGCGACTTCAGGGGTCAGCTCAAGGAACACGAAGCCCAGGCCCGGCAAGGCGCTGCGCAGACGTTCGCGGTAACTGTGTTTGAGGGCCGAGCAGGTCAGCACCGGGCGCTGGCCTTGAGCGTCGACGCGGCGCAATTCATCGCACAGGCTGTCGAGCCAGCCGGCACGGTCTTCGTCGTTCAGGGGGATACCCGCGCTCATCTTTTCGATATTGGCGGCAGGGTGGAAAGTGTCGCCTTCAATGGCGGTGGCGCCGTTCAGGAGGCACAAGGCTTCGCTGACGCNNGACTTGCCGCAACCGGCAACGCCCATGATGACCAGGGCGGTGATGGAATGATTCATGTAACACCTCAGCGCGCAGACAGCGCTACCTTTGCCAGATATGACACTGGATCAAAAGCAGAAGTTGCCGACGCCTTCTTGTCATTTTTGTGGGTTGCAGCATGTTCGTTCCCAATGCCAAAAAGCGGGGATCAGGCAAACCCCGCTCACGCATTTGCAGCTGCATCGAGACAGCGCTACCTTAGTGCCTCGATTTTTGTTTGGCAACCGCCTGATGACCTCC
>NZ_NMOJ01000203.1 GCF_002251635.1 Pseudomonas mandelii | reverse complement strand
AAGAACGATAAAAATACCCGCACTACCGGTCGCCCNACCCTGAACGAAGTGGCACGCCTGGCCGGTGTCAGCCCGATTACCGCCTCCCGTGCCCTGCGCGGCGTCAGCACGGTGGCCACCGAACTGGTGGAAAAAGTGCAACTGGCCGCCGCCGAACTCAACTACGTGGTCAACCCGGCGGCCCGCGCGCTGGCGTCGGCCCAAAGCCACTCGGTGGTGGTCATCGTGCCGTCGCTGTCCAACCTGCTGTTTATCGAAACCCTCGAAGCCATCCACCAAGTGCTGCGGCCCAAGGGCTTTGAAGTGCTGATCGGCAATTCGCACTACTCGCGCGACGAAGAAGAAAACCTGCTGCGCAACTACATGGCCTACCAGCCACGNGGTTTGCTGCTGACCGGTTTCGACCGCACCGAAAGTTCGCGCAGGATGATCGAGGCGAGCAACATTCCCTGCGTGTACATGATGGAACTGGACAGTGCCGCCGGGCTCAATTGCGTCGGTTTTTCGCAACTTGCGGCGGGTGAAACAGCGGCTCAACATTTGCTGTCCCGAGGGCGCAAGCGCCTGGCCTATATCGGCGCGCAGCTGGATCAACGCACCTTGCTGCGCGGTGAAGGCTTTCGCAAAGCCCTGCAAAAGGCCGGTTTGTATGACCCGGACCTGGAAGTGCTGACGCCACGAGCGTCGTCCGTCGGACTGGGTGGCGAACTGTTCCTGCAACTGCTCGCCAGTCATCCCGATGTCGATGCCATTTTCTTCGGTAACGACGACCTGGCCCAGGGCGCTCTGCTTGAAGCGATGCGCTGCGGGATCAAAATCCCCGAGCAAGTGGCGATCCTCGGTTTCAACGACCTGCCCGCCTCGGCGCACATGGTGCCGCGCCTGAGCAGCATCAGTACCCCGCGTGAGGCGATTGGCCGGCGTTCGGCGGAGTTGATGCTGACCTTGCTGGCGGGCAACACCGTGGCCAAACCGGTGCAGGACATGGGGTTTGAGTTGAAGGTGCGCGAGAGCACCTGACCCATGTGGGAGCGAGCCTGCTCGCGATGGCGGTGGGTCAGGCATCATCAATGCTGACTGTCAGGACCTCATCGCGAGCAGGCTCACTCCCACAAGGGATATGTCGACACGCCATAGTTGATCCGCTGGTACAAACCAAACCCCTGCCCCACCTCAACAGCCTGTCCCATCAATGGCAGCACCAACAACGCCCCAAGGGTGCATACCAGGGAAAACCAGGCGAACCATTTCAAACCCAATACTCGCGACGCTAGATAGATCCATAGCGCGTTGGCGATCAACAACGTCAGAAACATCACCAGGCCCGAAAGGTTATGCAGCTTCTGACTGTCGGAGGGATTTTCCAGACCACAGCCGATATCGCAGGAAAAATACCCGGCGCCGAAACTGGCAACACCGTGCAGCACAATCAGCACCGCGCTCAGTCGAGCGAGTTTCGAGGTATGGAAGGTCGCGAACGCGGCCAGACCGAAGACGATAAACAACACACCCAACGGGAAATTATTGATCAGCGGCGACACGCCATGAGTCGGTGCCCCAATTGCACCCAGCTCACTCATTGCCTGATTGAGATGGCTGTATCCCGGATACAAACTGCCGGCAATCACTACACCGACCAGCAGCCAGATCGGCGTCAACAAACCCGCCACAAAACCCCATTTGATCATTCCCTTGTTCGCGAGCCTGCTCGCGATGGCGGTGGGTCAGGCATCATCAATGCTGACTGTCAGGACCTCATCGCGAGCAGGCTCACTCCCACAAGGGATTGCCTCAGCGCCCCATCAGTTCGACAAACGCCATCGCGCCTTTCTGCAACGGCTGGCTCTTGAGCCACACCGCATGCACCGGCAGCACCAGACCGTTCTCGATGTTGCGGAAAATCAGGCGCTTGAGTCTTCCCGCATCGAGCAACGGCTGCACCACGGATAGCGGGAAATTACCCCAGCCCAACCCGGCTTCGACCATTTCCAGCGCCATGGCGAGGGTGTCGGTGCGCCAAAAGGATTCGCCTACCAAAGGCCGGGTTTCGCTGATCGGCAGGTCGCGACTGGCAACGATGATTTGCCGCACCTGAACCAGATCTTCCAGAAACAAATCCTCGCCCTGAAACAGCGGATTGTCCGCCGCCAGTGTGGCGATCACGCTCTCGGTGCCGACGAACTGGAATCGCTCCAGCACGTTCATGCTCAATCCCGCGAACGCCAGGCAAACGCTGACGCGACCGCTGTGGAGCATCGCCAGCACATCGTCCTGGGGCGCGCTGAGCACTTCGATTTCCAGAAGCGGATGACGCTCGGCGATGACCTTGATCGCGGCCAGCAAACGGCGCTTGTCGAGGTCCGCCACGACACCAATCGACAACTTGCTCTCCAGCCCCAGCGACAGCTCGATCGCATGCACTTGCAGCTGCTTGAGCTGTTCGGCGATCAACCGCGCGTGCGGCACCAGCGCACTGGCCATCGCCGTCGGCACCGGTTCGCGATGGCTGCGATCGAACAGCGGATATCCGAGCTCGGCTTCCAGGTTGGCAATGCCCATGCTCACCGCCGACGGCACTTTGCCCAGCGCACGCGCCGCCGCCGAAAACGAACCGCGCTCGATCACGGCCAGGAACAATTCGATGCTGTCGCTGTTGAAATTCATTCCTCTTCCTATCAATAAAACTGAAAGCTTCTGACTTTTTCTGTCAGGCCTATTGAAGCTATCTTTCGCCGCCTTCGCCAGTGCAACTGGCTTCAAATTCGCGAGAAAGAGGCAAAACTCCATGCAAGGCGTTAAACGCAAACTGGTCTACGTGTCGCTGTTCGAAGTCTTTGGCATGACCTTCTCGGCGCTTGGCCTGGCGCTGCTGTCCGGCACCTCCCCCGGCAGCACCGGGCCGTTGGCCGTCATCATCACCACAATCGCGGTGACCTGGAATTTCATCTACACCACGCTGTTCGAGCGCTGGGAAAGTCGTCAGCCTTCACGCACACGCACCGTTAAACGGCGCATCGCCCATGCCGTGGGATTTCAACTAACCTTGATAGTGTTTCTCATCCCGCTGATCGCCTGGTGGATGAACATCAGCCTGGTGCAAGCTTTCCTGCTGGACCTGGCGCTGATCATTTTCATCCCGTGCTACACCTTCGCGTTCAACTGGCTGTTTGATCGCACGTTTGGTTTGCCCGCCTCGGCACTGCCGGATCCGGTTTGAAAACCGTGCAATGTCTGTCAGATTCCTGAAGCGTCGAATCGCTAACGGAGTAGCTCAATGGAACATGCACTGAAGATTTTGGGTAAAGCGTCATCCATCAACGTCAGAAAGGTCCTGTGGACCTGTGAGGAACTGGGCGTGACCTACGAACGTGAGGACTGGGGCGGCGGTTATGCGTCCACCCACACGCCGGAGTTTCTCCGACTCAATCCCAACGCGCTGGTGCCCGTGATCATCGACGACGCCGGTGTGCTGTGGGAGTCCAACACCATCTGCCGTTATCTGGCCGGCAAACACCAGAACACCGATCTGCTCCCCCACGAACCGGCCGCGCGCGCTCGGGTCGAGCAGTGGATGGATTGGCAAGCCACTGAACTCAATGCCTCATGGAGCTACGCATTCACGGCATTGGTGCGCAAAGATCCGGAATTCCAGGACCCGCATCACATCGCTGCCGGTGTGCGCACCTGGAACCAGAAGATGGGCATCCTCGAGCACCAGCTCGCAGCGACCAAAGCTTACGTCGCCGGGCCACGCTTCACCCTGGCCGATATTGTCATCGGGCTATCCGTCAACCGATGGTTGATGACGCCGATGGAGCGGCCCGATTACCCGGCCATCGACGAGTATTTCCAACGATTGGCCCAACGTCCGGGCTTCCTCAAGTACGGCTGCAACGGCTTGCCTTGATGCCCGCGCTGTTTGCCGCCATACGGCAAAGGTTCACCGCAAAACCCAAGTCGACCGCTCGGCCAACACGCTCCAACTGACTGTTTTATAGAGGTTTTTCTTTATAGGCATACTATTTGCTGAAAGCACCGCACCACAAATACCTACAAGGTCTACTCATCATGTTGGTCAGTGCTAAACAACAAACGTTAACGGTGCCGCTCCCCAAGAAGCCCGGCGAAGATCCTACCGCCGAAGCCGCTGCCGGACTTCAGGGTGCGATGCTGCAAACGTTGCAAAGCAACGTTCAGGCGAAAGCCGCGCAGATACAGCAATCGGCCACTCAAAACGCCACGCAGCAAGTCAGTGAGGCGAGCCGAATCAGCGACAACGTCGATGAAGCGTTCGCGAAAACCCGTGTGGGGCTGCAAGCCTCGTCCGCCAAACTTCCAGCCGAGACTCAATTNCCAGCCGAGACTCAATTAGCCACGGATGCCTTCAAGGAATACATGAGCAAAACCCCGGAAGAGCGCATGCAAGACGCCATTCTGGAAGAGATGGGTTTGACGAAAGAAGAAGTGGAGCAAATGCCGCCGGAGAAACAACAGGCGATTGCTAAAGAGATGGCCGAGCGCATGGAGGACAAGATCAAACTGGCGCAAGCCGAGAAAGAAAACGCCAGCAGTGAGAAAGGCAGCAGCCAGGTGGTCGACAAGTTCCTCGCTTCGCTTTGACAGCGCTGGTATCGCGCAATCCATGTAGCCGCTGGCGCAGCCTGCGGCTACAAAGGGCGCGTCGCGATGGGGTCAGTTCAGTTGCAACGTCTCGCTGAACTGGCTGATCGCATCGACCACATGCCGTGACCCTTCCTGAATCTCCAGGATCACCTGCCCCGCCTCATTCGCCAGTTCCACCCCCAGCCCTGTGCGGCTCAGGCTCGACTGCATGCTCGATACCGCGCTCAGCGACAGGTCGTGGTTCTTGCGCACCACNTCGACAATCTCCAGCGTCGCCTGGCTCGTGCGTGCCGCGAGGCTGCGCACTTCATCAGCGACCACCGCAAAACCCCGCCCATGCTCCCCCGCCCGGGCAGCTTCGATGGCTGCGTTGAGCGCCAGTAAGTTGGTTTGTTCGGCAATGCTACGAATGGTCTGCACGATGGCGCCGATGATGTCCGACTGTTTGTTGACCGCATCGATACTGAGCGCGGCTTCGTTCAGGTCCCGGGAAATGTCCTGGATGATCTGCACCGTTTGCTGGACCACCTGAGAACCTTTCTGCGCACAGGCATCGTTTTGCACGGAAGTGCTGTGCGCCGACTCCGCAGCCGTTTGCAAGGTAGTGACTTGCTGGGTGATGTCGCTGGCAAACTTCACCACTTTGTACAGGCGCCCGTTGGTGTCGAAGATGGGGTTGTAGGAGGCTTCCAGAAACAGGGTTTTGCCGAATTTGTTTTTTCGTTCGAAACGATGCGAGTGATATTCGCCGCGATTGAGTGACGCCCAGAACGCTTTGTAGGCCGGCGACTCGGCTTCGGCGCGGTGGCAAAAGAGACTGTGGTGCTGCCCCACCACTTCGTGGAGCGAGTAATGCATCGTCTTCAGGAAGTTTTCGTTGGCCGTGATGACTTTGCCCTCGGGGGTGAATTCGATCACGGCCATGGAACGACCGATGGCAGCCAGCAGGCTTTCGTTTTCATGCTCCTGATTGATGCGCGCAGTGATGTCCGAGGCGACTTTGATCACGCTTTTAACCTGACGGTCGGGACCGAACACCGGCATGTAACTGGCCTCGAGCCAGACCTCCTTGCCGCGCTTGTTCAGGCGCAAGAAGGTGCCGCTGACGGGTTCGCCACGGGCCAGATCCCGCCACAACTTCGCGTAAGTCTCGCTACGATAAAAAGTTTCTTCGCAAAAGATCCGGTGATGTTTGCCGCGCACTTCGTCGGCGCTGTACCCCATGACGCTGCAAAAGTTGTCGTTGGCATCCAGCACGATGCCGTCCAGAGTGAACTCGATCATCGCCATCGATCGACTGACCGCCGCCAACTTGGCATTGGCCTCCGTCAGCGCACAGCTGAATCGTTGGATTTCCAGCAGGTCAGCCTTGTGATGTAGGTTAAACATGGTCGTATCACCTTCAGCGCGTTCTTTGATTGATGAAAGTTCTTTGGTCTTTCAACGGAATCCACCACATCGTTCTATGGAACAGGCACACGCGTTCCTCCATGGGAGGAAGTGTCAGGTGATCAATGATGTTCAATCGGAGGGTCCATGCAGCAACACTCTTATCAAGACATCCTTCTCTTGATAGCCCGGGACCGGGCCAGCCCTAACGTTTTCATAAGTAACTCCCTTTACCGGCCAGCTCCGTTTTTGCTCCGTGTCGGTGCCTTGGGGTGGGCACTCTTGCTGCGCCCTCTTCATATGGCGAGCGACATGATTAGCTACGAGTCAGCTTAGACAGGCACGTCAGGGACGCAAGGCCACTAGTCGGCCAGTATTGAGGACAAAATCGGTTCAGCGAGGGTGTTTGGCGTTTATTGCTGAATGGNNGCGTTGGCGCAGGGTTTCGATTTCTTCTCGGTGGGCGGCATCGAAGTAATGAGGCATGGCGTTGCTCAGATCGGGGACCAGTCCCCCTCTGTGCAATGGCGCAGGGAAATCTTGCAGATTATTTTGCTATTTCGACAATCAGCNGNNGCAGCTGCTACAGGGGGAACAGAAGGTAACTGGACCTCAATGACCGAACACATCCACCTTCTTGGCCTTCTTGTCTGCGCGCTTTTCATCGGCGGTTTTCGCCGGTTTCTTCTTTGCCGCTTTTTTTGAATCCATGCCTTTGGCCATGATACGTACTCCACTCATACGGGATGTGAGATCAGGTATACACCTATCCCCGGCCGCGCGTTCTTTTATAATCGCCCGCTTTGCGCACCGACAGATCAAACCCATGCCCGAGACCCAGTACTCCCTGCTCGCCGAGCCGTTATGGCCATTGATGAACAAGTTTTACCGCGCCCACCAATCGCCGATGAAAGCGGTTCGTGACGCTCAACTCTGGGTGGCCAGGCGCGAGGAAATCATTGGCGCGCTGTGTTTGCGACCGGTGGCGGGCGGGCATTGGTTGACGGGGTTGTTTGTCGATCCGGCCTGTCGCGAACAAGGGATCGCGGCGGCGTTGATCGCCGAAGCGGTGCGCGGTCTCGAACAACCCGTCTGGCTGTTCTGCCACCCGGACTTGCGGGGCTTTTATGAACGCCGAGGGTTTTCCTTCGATCCGCATATGCCCTACGCCATGACCGAACGCTTGAGCCGTTACGCGCGCAGCAAACCGATGATTGCCATGGGCTTGGATCCAGCCAGGTAACCCACGCCAGCCTTTAGAAGATCAAATGTGGNGGCCTGTACGTTCAACATGGATGTTGTCTGACAGATTGCTATCGCGGGCAAGCCCGCTCCCACAAGGTCTTGCGGTGTCCAACGCTCAGTCGTCGGCGTTAGGGTCGAGGTCCGGGAACATCACTTCGGTGAACCCGAACTTGCTGAAGTCGGTAATCCGCGACGGGTACAACCGGCCGATCAGGTGGTCACATTCATGCTGCACCACCCGCGCATGGAAGCCCTCGGCGACGCGCACGATGGGCGCCCCCTTGGGATCAAAACCCTCGTAGCGAATCTGCTGGTAACGATCCACCGCGCCGCGCAGGCCTGGCACCGACAGGCAACCTTCGAAACCCTCTTCCATCAGCGGACTCAACGGCGTGATCAACGGGTTGATCAAAATGGTCTGCGGCACCGGAGGCGCCTCCGGGTAACGTTCACTGGCCTCGAAACCAAAGATCACCAGTTGCAGGTCGACGCCGATCTGCGGGGCGGCCAGGCCGACGCCGCCGACGCTTTCCATGGTCTGGAACATGTCATCAATCAATTGCCACAGCTCGGGGCTGTCGAACATTTCGGNCGGAACCGGTGGCGCGATGCGCAGCAGGCGCTCGTCGCCCATTTTCAGAATTTCACGGATCATTTTATGACTTCGTCAGTGTGCGGCTTGATCGAGTGATCCCGACCCAGTCCAGAAACGTGGTGTTTGGGTTCGTGATCGAGTTCACCGGGGACTTTTTCGCCATCATTCTTGCCCTCGGTCGACATGTGTTCGATCACCGCATTCATCTCGGCCCCGAGCAACAGCACGGCGGCGGAAATATAGAAGTACAGGAGCAGGACGATGATCGCGCCGATACTGCCATACATGGCGTTGTAGTCGGCGAAGGTTTTGACGTAGTAGCCAAAACCCAGGGAGGCGATAATCCACACCACCACNGCCAGCACAGAGCCTGGGGTGATAAAACGAAACTCCTGTTTGACGTCGGGCATGACGTAGTAAATCAGCGCCACGGCCACCATCAGCAAAATCACCACCACGGGCCAGCGCACAATGGTCCACAGGGTCACGATGAAGTCTTCCATGCCGACTTGCGCGGCAATCCAGCCCATCACTTGCGGCCCGAGCACCATCAGCGCAGCGGCGGCGAGCAGCATGCCGGCGATGCCGACGGTATAGAAAATCGACAGCGGGAAACGCTTCCAGATCGGCCGGCCTTCGACCACGTCGTAGGCGGCGTTCATCGCACTCATCATCAGCCGTACACCGGCCGAAGCGGTCCACAAGGCGATCACGATACCGACGGACAGCAAGCCACCCTTGGATTGCTGCAACTGGTCGATCACCGGGTTGACCTGTTCAAGGGCCTGGGGCGGCAACACCAGTTCCGACTGCATACGCAGCCAGGTGAAGAAGTCCGGCAGGTGCAGGAAACCGATCAGGGCAATGAGGAAAAGAATGAAGGGAAACAGCGAAAACAGCATTTGATAGGCCAATGCCGAGGCATAGGTCGACATCTCGTCGTCGACGAACTCGGTGACCGTGCGCATCATGACACGGTGCAGGCGCAGGCCTTTCATGTGGGGGAAAAACATTAGCGT
Source organism: Pseudomonas mandelii (assembly GCF_002251635.1). GTDB lineage: Bacteria > Pseudomonadota > Gammaproteobacteria > Pseudomonadales > Pseudomonadaceae > Aquipseudomonas > Aquipseudomonas mandelii_B. Next base: position 18,868 of record NZ_NMOJ01000203.1, on the reverse strand, counting down.
CTCCTTTCGCCGCAAAAATGGGTTGAAGTCGAGGCGACTCAGGGGCCGTTTTCTACATCAAAGTAGCCTACTTGGCGACTTTGAAACAATTTCCGTGTGCAAGTTCAGGCTGACACAAAAACGGCCATCCGTGGATGGCCGTTCCTGTTGCTCATCAAAGGCCGAATCAAGCCTTGTCGACGCCTTTCTTGATCGCGTCCTTGGCTTTGCCGACCGCTTGCTGGGCCTCGCCTTTTCTTTCCTGCACGACCCCCTCGGCGCGCATTTTGTCGTTACCGGTGGCCTTGCCGACGCCTTGCTTGACGTTGCCGACGGCTTCGTTGGCCATGCCTTTTACTTTATCGCCAGTGCTGCTCATGGTGTTTCTCCTGTGAACAATTCAACGGAAAAAGTCGTTACACAAAGATTGACCGGGGGCATTTGCACGGAGTTTCATTTATTTTCACGACGACATTTCATCGTTCAGTGCAGGTTGGGCTTTATGTTTGCCGACCAACCCCCGAGAATGCGCAACGTATTCAGGCCATGGCGCTGAAGATCCAATCCCGTAGGAATGTTATGAAACTCGATAAAGCACAGGCCATCGCCCGCAGAAACCAGGAACTGGGCGGTGCCGTACTCGGCGTCAACAACTGCCACTTCACCGACCTGGACAGCAAACGCAACATCTGGTGGTTCGATATCCCGGTGGCGCGCCTGGCCATTGGTCAGTACGAATGGGTTCACCTGCTGATGCACACGCCGGAAACCGACGAACTGCTGCACTTGAAAGTGCCGACGGTGTTCCTGCGCGAGAAGCTTGAAGGCCTGGTGGTGCGCAACGAAGGCAAGCGCAAAGCCGCTTTGAGCCTGGAACTGAGCGCCGACAAGGACTCGTACCTGCAGGACATGCGTCCGGCGGGCACCAATGTCAATTTCGCGCCATTTCGCCTCTAAGTCGATCGCTCCCACGCAGAGCGTGAGGACGATCAGTCAGGCAACAAAAAGCCCCGCATCTGCGGGGCCCCGTTTCGTCAGATGCACCGCATACGCCGGCCAATTTCGCGCCATTTCGCCTCTAAGTCGATCGCTCCCACGCAGAGCGTGAGGACGATCAGTCAGGCAACAAAAAGCCCCGCATCTGCGGGGCTTCTTGTTTGTTACGCGCCGACTTTCTTGGCGTTGAGCTTCTTCAGCTCTTCGTCGCGCAACTCGCGGCGCAGGATCTTGCCNACGTTGGTGGTCGGCAGCGCATCACGGAACTCNACGGNACGCGGGACCTTATAACCGGTGACGTTGGCACGCATGTGCTCCATCACCTGCTCCTTGGTCAACGTCACGCCCGGTTTGGCGACAATGAAGATCTTGATTGCTTCGCCCGACTTCTCGTCCGGTACGCCAATGGCCGCACACTGCAGCACGCCCGGCAGGGTCGCCAGCACATCTTCCAGCTCGTTCGGGTAGACGTTGAAACCGGAGACCAGAATCATGTCTTTCTTGCGGTCGACAATGCGCATGTAGCCATCCGGCTGGATGATCGCGATGTCGCCGGTCTTCAACCAGCCTTCGCTGTCGAGCATTTCATCGGTGGCGTCCTGACGCTGCCAGTAGCCCTTCATCACTTGCGGACCTTTCACACACAGTTCGCCGATTTCGCCCAACGGCTGTTCNACGCCGTCATCGGTGATGACTTTGCACACGGTAGAGGGCACCGGAATGCCGATGGTGCCGATCTGGATGTTCTGGATCGGGTTGACCGTCGCCACCGGGCTGGTTTCGGTCATGCCGTAACCTTCGCAAATATTGCAGCCCGTCACGTCTTTCCAACGCTCGGCCGCTGCCAGTTGCAGCGCCATACCGCCGGACAGGGTGACTTTGAGCGCGGAGAAGTCCAGCTTGCGGAAGCCTTCGTTGTTGCACAGCGCCACAAACAGAGTGTTCAGGCCGACAAAGCCGCTGAACTTCCACTTCGACAGTTCCTTGACCATCGCCGGCAAGTCGCGCGGGTTGCTGATCAGAATGTTGTGGTTGCCGATCAGCATCATCGCCATGCAATGAAAGGTGAAGGCATAGATGTGGTAAAGCGGCAGCGGCGTGATCAGGATCTCGCAACCTTCATTGAGGTTGGAGCCCATCAGCGCCTTGCACTGCAACATGTTGGAAACCAGGTTGCGGTGGGTGAGCATTGCGCCCTTGGCCACGCCGGTGGTGCCGCCGGTGTATTGCAGCACGGCGACATCGCCGCTGGCCGGGCTGGCATCATTGACCGGTTGGCCGTGCCCCTTGGCCAGCACGTCGTTGAACTTGATCGCCTTGGGCAAGTGATACGCCGGGACCATTTTTTTCACGTACTTGATGACGCTGTTGATCAGCAGGCGCTTGAACGGCGACAACAGGTCAGCGACTTCGGTGACGATCACGTGCTTGACGACGGTCTTGGGCACGACTTTTTCAGCCAGGTGCGCCATGTTGGCCAGGCAAACCAGAGCCTTGGCTCCGGAATCATTGAATTGGTGTTCCATTTCCCGCGCGGTGTACAGCGGGTTGGTGTTGACCACGATCAGGCCCGCACGAATGGCGCCGAACACGGCGACCGGGTATTGCAGGACGTTGGGCAGTTGCACGGCGATTCGATCGCCAGGCTTCAAGTCGGTATGCTGTTGCAGGTAGGCGGCGAAAGCGCCGGACAATTCGTACAGTTCACCGTAGGTGATTGTCTTGCCCAGGTTGCTGAAAGCCGGTTTGTTGGCGAAGCGCTGGCAGGACTGTTTCAGTACCGCCTGAATATTTTGATACTCGTCTGGATTGATGTCTGCAGCAATCCCGGCGGGGTACTTATCCTTCCAAAAGTCTTCGTTCATGGAAGCCCACTCCTCAGCGACGCGAATTCATCATCGCATTTGATGCGATTATTATTGGTGTATGTTTTTAGGTGAGTCTGGCGCTTTNAGCAGGCCGAGAAGTCACAAAGCGCGCCGAGAGTAGCAGCTTTGCCAAGGGCCGCCTAGAGCCAAAAGAGGGCCCTACNGTCACAATTGTGACTCAAGAATTGCTAGCGGTCATTTTAGAGCAAAGATTCTATACAACCCTGAAAGCCCCGTATTTTGGGCCTTCCCTTAAAAGCATCGCGGGCAAGCCCGCTCCCACAGGTTCGGTGGCGTCCACTAAACCAGTGAACGACGCGAAACCTGTGGGAGCGTGGCTTGCCTGCGATCCGCGCAAAGCGCGGCCATTCACCGGCTATGCGATATCACGTAGTTCCCGCCGCAGAATCTTACCCACCGGCGTCATCGGCAACGACTCCCGCAACACAATGTGCTTGGGCACTTTGTACGCCGTGAAGTTTTCCTTGCAGTACGCCTTCAGCTCTTCAAGGCTGACCCCGGATTCGCGGGCCACCACAAACAGCTTCACCGCCTCCCCCGTGCGATCATCCGGTACGCCGATCACGGCGCAGTTGGCTACCGCCGGGTGGGCCATCACCACGTCTTCGATCTCGTTGGGGTACACGTTGAAGCCCGAGACGATGATCAGGTCTTTCTTGCGATCAACGATGCGCACAAAACCGTCCGGGTCGATCACCGCGATATCGCCGGACTTGAACCAGCCCTCAGCATCCAGCACCTCGGCAGTGGCTTCCGGTTTCTGCCAGTANCCCTTCATGATCTGCGGGCCCTTGATGCACAGTTCGCCACGCTCGCCCAGCGCCTGCTCGACGCCTTCATCGTTGATCACTTTCAGCGTGGTGCCCGGTACCGGCAGGCCGACCGTGCCGATCCGCGATTTGTCGCCGTAGGGGTTGGTGCACGCCACCGGTGAGGTTTCGGTCAGGCCGTAGCCTTCGCCGATGGAACAACCGGTCAACGCTTTCCAGCGCTCGGCGGTGGCCTTGACCAGTGCCGTGCCGCCGGAATTGGTGATCTTGAGGTGGGAAAAATCCAGGGTCTTGAAGTCCGGGTGATCCATCAGCGCTACAAACAGCGTGTTCAGCCCCAACAGGCAGGAGAACCGCCACTTTTTCAGTTCCTTGATAAAACCGCCGATGTCCCGCGGGTTGGTGATCAGCACGTTGTGGTTGCCGGTCACCATCATGCACATGCAGTTCGCCGTAAATGCATAGATGTGGTACAGCGGCAGCGGCGCGATCATCACTTCCTGACCTTCGCGCAGCAACGGCTGACCGTCGCTGCCGAACTGCCCGAGGCACGCCCGCGCCTGCTGCATATTGGCGACCAGGTTGCCATGGGTGAGCATCGCGCCCTTGGCCAGTCCAGTGGTGCCGCCGGTGTATTGCAACACCGCGATGTCGTCGAGGCTGACGTTCAGCGGCTTGATGCCCAGGCCCCGGCCCAGACGCAGCGCGCTCTTGAAGGAAATGGCCTGGGGCAAGGAATAGTCCGGGACCATTTTCTTGACCTTGCTCACCATCGTGTTGACCAGCCAACCCTTGGCGGCAGGCATCAGGTCGCCCATCTTCGCTTCGATCAGGTACTGGATGTCGGTGTCGGGCAGCACTTCCTGGACCTTGGCCCCGAACATGTTCAGGTACACCAGCGCCCGGGCGCCGGAGTCCTTGAACTGATGACGCATCTCGCGCGGGGTGTACAAGGGGTTGGTGTTGACCACGATGAGCCCGGCGCGCAACGCGCCAAACACCGCAATCGGGTAATGCAGGACGTTGGGCATCTGCACCGCGATGCGATCCCCCGGCACCAGATCGGTGTGAGCTTGCAGGTAACCGGCGAACGCCAGGCTGTAGCGTTCCAGTTCGGCGTAGGTCAGGGTCACGCCCATGTTGCTGAACGCAGGGCGATCAGCGAATTTCTTGCAGGAACGCTCGAACACCTCAAGCACCGACTTATAGGCCCCAAGGTCAATATCCAGGGGCACGCCGGCCGGGCGTTTGTCATTCCAGAAATCAGGTTGCATTGTTCTTGTCCTCTTTACCTGAGCCTATCCGGGGCCGCTTTTCTGTCACTTCTTAAAAGCGGGGCTTCACGGACACTAGCAGTTATGGCGAATCAGGCAAATATGCCAATGGCCGTCATTGACCGTGTGAATCTTGCTGCAGCGGCGTGGCCTGATCAGACGGCAAGCGCAGGATGCGCTATAAAAGGCATCGACGCTGTTTTCCCACCCGGCAGCTCCATGCAAAGGAATCGCCATGATCCACGACACTTTCTGGCTGACCGCGAGTGACCGCAGCCGCCTCTACGTCAACCAGTGGCTGCCCGATCCGCCTTTAAAAGCCGTGATCCTGCTAGCCCATGGCATGGCCGAACACAGTGGTCGCTACGCCCGCCTGGCGGAAAAACTCTGCGCGCAGGGTTACGGCGTCTACGCGCCGGACCTGCGTGGACATGGCAAAACTGCCGAAAACGGGACACTCGGCCATTTCGCCGACGACGATGGCTGGTGCAAAGTGGTTGGCGACCTGGCCAGCCTCAACCAGCACATCGGCCAACAGCAGCCCGGGCTGCCGATCATTCTGCTGGGGCACAGCATGGGCAGCTATATCGCCCAGGCCTACCTGTTGCATCACAGCGCCAGCCTGTACGGCGCGGTGCTTAGTGGTTCGAACTTCCAGCCCATCGCCCTCTACCGTGCGGCACGTCAGATTGCCCGTGTCGAAAAACTGCGCCAGGGTCCCAAGGGCCGCAGCGCGCTGATCGAGTGGCTGTCGTTTGGCTCGTTCAACAAGAAATTCAAACCGGTGCGCACGCGTTTCGACTGGCTCAGCCGCGATCCAGCGGAAGTCGATCTGTACGCCAACGACCCGCTCTGCGGCTTTCGTTGCACCAATCAGTTNTGGATCGACTTGTTGGGCGGCTTGCAGCAAATCAGCAAAGCGTCCAATCTCGAGCAGATTGATCCGGGCCTGCCGTTGCTGGTGATTGGCGGTGAATGTGATCCGGTGAGCGAAGGCAAACGTCTGAAAGATCTGGCCGATGCGCTACGCGCGGCCGGCAGCCAGAACCTGCAACTGACTATTTACCCGCAGGCACGGCATGAACTGTTCAACGAGAGCAACCGCGATGAAGTGATCAATGACGTGTTGAGCTGGATCGCCCAGGCGCTGAGCCACCGCCGGCCACCCAGATCGGAATAGTTTTTTGTGGATTTTTTATTCGTCACAGGAATTGAAACAGATGACCCAGGTTACCAACACCCCTTACGAAGCCCTCGAAGTCGGCCAGACCGCCAGCTACAGCAAGACCGTCGAGGAGCGCGATATCCAGTTGTTCGCCGCGATGTCGGGTGATCACAACCCGGTGCACCTGGACGCCGAATTCGCCGCCGGCACCATGTTCAAGGAGCGCATCGCTCACGGCATGTTCAGCGGTGCGCTGATCAGTGCGGCGGTTGCCTGCGAGTTGCCTGGGCCGGGCACCATTTATATCGGCCAGCAGATGACTTTTCAGAAGCCGGTAAAAATCGGCGACACCCTGACCGTGCGTCTGGAAATCCTCGAAAAGTTGCCAAAGTTTCGTGTGCGGATCGCCACTCGAGTGTTTAACCAGCGCGATGAATTGGTGGTGGATGGCGAGGCCGAGATTCTGGCGCCGCGCAAGCAGCAGACCGTGACGTTGACTACCCTGCCGGCGATCAGCATCGGCTGATTGCCCTTAAAAGATCGCAGCCTCGTTTCACTCGACAGCTCCTACAAGGTTTTGTGTACACCTGTAGGAGCTTGCGATCTTTTGATCTTAATCCCATCAACCGCGGCGTGCCCTTAAAAGATCGCAGCCTCGTTTCACTCGACAGCTCCTACAAGGTTTTGTGTACACCTGTAGGAGCTTGCGATCTTTTGATCTTAATCCCCCTCCTGCACCTGCACACTCGCCGTCATCCCCGAACTCAAATTCATCCCCTCCGGCAATTGATCAATCTTGATCCGCACCGGAATCCGCTGCGCCAGCCTCACCCAGTTGAACGTCGGTTCCACCTCCGCCAATAACTGCCCGTCCGGTGTGGTATTGCGATCGGTAATCCCGCGACTGATGCTTTCCACATGCCCGTCCAGCGCTTCGCCCGCACTCATCAACCAGACTTTCACCGGATCGCCCACCCGAATCCGCGGCAACTTGGTTTCTTCGAAATACGCCTGCACATAAAAGGTCGAATCATCGATCAACGCCATCACCGGTTGCCCCGCATTCACGTAGTTGCCTTGGGCCAGGCGCAGGTTGGTGATGTGGCCGCTGCGAGGCGCATGGACTTGGCTGCGCGCCAGATTGAGCTCCGCAACCTTGGCTTCCGCCTGAGCTTCACGCAATTCACCCCGGGCGATCCCGGCGTTGATTTGCGCGTTCTCGCGCAGCTCGGCACTGATGGCTTGCGGCCCGAGGCTGGCGCGGCGGCTGGCTTCGCGTTCGCGCAGATTGAGTTGTTGCTGGCGGGTCTGCACCACCGCCTGGGCCTTCTCCAGCGCTGCTTCGAAACGATCACGATCGATGCTCAGCAACAGATCGCCCGCCTTGACTTGCTGGTTGTCGAACGCCTTGAGCTCACGCACCCACCCCGAGACGTCCGGGGCGATGACCACCACGTCGGCGCGGATCCGCGCATCCCGGGTCCAGGGCGTGAGCATGTAGTACTGCCACAAATGAAAGCCGGCAAAGATCGCCACCGCCACCAGGCACAGGGTTACCGCGACACGTACTGGAGTACGCATTTTTCAACTCCTTATAAAGGTCCGAGGACGACGGTGATCAGGGTCAATACACAGACGTACAAGGCGCAATCAAACAATGCTTCGTGCCAGATCCAGCGGCCGACCGGTGTCAGGCGCAAGAGCATGCGCAAGGCTGCGGTGACCAGCAGTGCCAGCAGCACATAAATCAGAAACGGACTGAGCAGCACACCGCCCACCGACCACTCACGCAAACCCATGGCTTTGCTCCTGTTGACGGCACCAGGCGCGCCAGCTGTTTTGCAATTGCAGCACCGCGCCCTGAGCCAGTTTCACCGCGTCGCTGGGCGGCAACGCGTACAAGGTCTTCAAGAAGGCTTCGCTGGGTTGTTCCAGCGCATCGGCGCGATTGCCCGCAGGGCCCTGCTCAAGGACTTTTTCCAGCTGTTCGAGATAACGGCGTTGAGGTGCGCTGACCGGCACTTGCGCCACCGCCAGGCTCAACCGCAGATGCAACAATTCATCGCCGATATCGAGGCCGAGCAAGCCGTCATCCCAACGACTGCGCGCCGGTTCCGGCAACTCGGGATAGTGCCGCGCCAGTTGCAGCAAGCGGTCGGCCATGCGTCCGCCAAACCAGCTTTCGGCACCCCGCAGGTTACGTCGGGTCAGCCTTACCAAATCGTCGAGCGTCGCTGCCAGCAAGCGGCGGCCATGCCACGCCGGGTTACGCAGGATCAGTAAATGAAACGCCAACACCGCCGCGCCGACACCGACCACCATCGCCTGGGCGCTGTTGAAGAACGTGGCGACGTCGAATTTCATCGCGTTCAGCGGCGACACCAGCACGATAAAATGCAGACAGAACGAAGTCGCCGTGGCGCCAATCTGCGGCTTGGCCATGCCCAGCGCACCGAAAAACAACGGCACGCCCATGCCCATGCAGAGCAAGGCAAATCCGCTCCATTGCGGCAGCAGAATCTGCCCGACGAAAAACGCCGTCGGAATCGCCAGAAAAATGCCCCGCATGAAACTCATGCCTATCTGCGCGCCGTTCTCGCGACTGGCGAACAGGCTGCACACCACGCACGTCAGCACCAGGGCACCCGACGCGGCGGGCCAGGCCGTCGCCAGCCAGAAGCACGACACCACCAGAAAGGCCAAGGCACTGCGCGCGCCGAACACCAACGCCAATGACAGGTCGCGGTGCGGCGTCAGGGTGCGTGGCGGATCGACCGTTTCGCGCCCCTCCTCCACCGCTTTCATCGCCGCAGTGGCCGCCATCGCGGTATCGAGCAGCAAGGTGAAACGGGCCAGGCAGTAACTCTGCGCGGAGCTGATGTGCGGGTCATGGGATGCATCGAGCAACCTCGGCCGCAACGCTTGCAGGGTCGCCGTATCGTCGCCGCTGAGCGCAACCTGAACCTCGGTCATCCACGGCAACAGTTGCTCGGCTTCCCGTGGTTCCAGCTGCTTCCACTGACGGCGCACCGAGCGGGCGATGCGCAGCAGCATCAAGAGCTTCTGGCTCAAGCCGCTGATAGCTCGTGCCCGTTGCCGACCCAGGCCACCTTCAAACCAGGCATGTTCGCGCTGGGCATCGACCGCGACGATTCGCCCGAGGATTTCCAACAAACCCTTGCGTGCCTGGGCATCGCCGGCCAGCGTTGCACGTGCAGCGTTCATCCCGCTGTTCCAGGCGGCTCGTGCCTGATCCGCCAGTTGTCGCTCGACGCGCATCGGCCACAGCAACGCGCTGGCCACCGTGGCGCACAGGATGCCCAGACAGATTTCCGTGCAGCGCGCCACGGCTTGGTCGAACACCGTCAGCGGATGGGTGATGGCCGGCAATGCGATGATCGCCACCGTGTAACCGGCCAGCACAAATGAATAGGACCAGGCACTGCGCAGCAAGGTCGAACTCGCCGTACACAGCCCGAGCCACAACGCCAATGCCAATAAAAATAGCCAGGGCGTCTGGGCGAATAACCCCATGAACACCACCGACATGATAGTGCCGACCAATGTCCCCAGCAGCCGCGCCAACCCCTTCTGCACCACCATTCCAGACAATGGCTGAGCGACGATGAACGCCGTCATCAGTGCCCAGGCGGGTTGCTCAAGACCCCAGCGCAATGCCAGCCACAGGGCCAGGCCGCCACCGATCAAGGTTTTTATTGCGAACTGTAGGGCGCGGCGGTCAGGCGCAAACAAAGCCTGCAAAGTGATAGGCACGTAAAAGACTCTTGAAAGGACGTTTTTAACGATAGTCGGGTTCACTGAAGTCACTTGAAAAACAAATTATTAGCGAGCTATCTATATCCCGTCCAGCGTTAAATCCCAGACACAAAAAAACGCCAGACTGGCTGGCGTTTTTGACAGGCTACGAGCGCTTAAGAGCGAGCGCGAGCCTGGTTACGCAGGGCTTTTACTTGATCGTGATTGCGTTGCACGCCGTGGTACTGACGTTCAACCAGATCACGAATGCCCACCAGGTTGTGTTTGTTGATTTTTTCGAGGGCTTCTTTGTACGCCTTCAGTGCATGGTCTTCACCGCGTTCCGCTTCGTTCAGCACGGCTTCTTCATCCTTGCCGGTGAACATCGCTTTGACGTCGACCCAGCGGCGGTGCAGATCACCGCTGACGCTGGTGGACGTTTCCGGATCGCCACCCATCGAACGCACGGCGCTCTGAAGTTCGGCAGCGGCGGTGGCGCAGTCGGTGGAGCGTTGCACGAACAGGGTTTTGAGTTCAGGGTGTTTGATGTCTTCAGCGCAAGTCTTGAACCCTTCCTGACCGTCTTTGCTGGTTTCAATCAGGTCGTTGAGTACAGAAATCGCTTCTTTATTCATGTCGGTCATTTTTCAATTCCTTGCGGGTTGATGAAAGATGCAATAGCTATTGCACCCTGCATGCCAGCTTCGAACTGATAATTTATCCGTTATTTTTCAATAACTTAGTTTTAACGACAAAATCTGTATCCGCTTTTTTTGCATGAACTGTCAATTGGCCTGCATGCAGAATGCCTGTATTTTTCCAGCCTGATGAATGAAGACGACCGATAGATGAACCCTGAAAAGCTCGAACTGTTGATCACCCGTGAAATGCCCTTCGGCAAATACAAGGGTCGCATCATTGCCGACCTGCCCGGCCAATACCTGAACTGGTTCGCCCGGGAAGGTTTCCCGCATGGCGAGCTGGGCGGATTGCTGGCCCTGATGCAGGAGATCGACCACAACGGTCTGTCGGACCTGCTCGAACCGCTGCGCGCCAAACACGGCAAACCTGCCCCGCGCCACTGACATTGCAATTAAAAAAGCCGAGTAGCTCATGCCCGATAACACCCGTCGCGCCCGTGATGAACACTTCTGGAAGACCTTTGCAGACCGCTACGCGGTCGAACCCGGGCCCATCAACCTGGAAAACGGATACTTCGGGCGCATGTCGCGCACCGTGGTCGAGGAGTACCAGCGCAACATCGAGCTGATCAACCGCAGCAACTCGGTGCATGTGCGCCAGCGCTTCGAACAGGTCGAAATTCTCGAGATCCGGGCGCAGCTCGCCGGCCTGATCGACGTTCCAGTCGACACCGTGGCCCTCACCCGCAACGCCTCGGACGGCCTGCAATCGCTGATCCGCAATTACAATCGCCTTCAGCCGGGCGATCAGGTGCTGATTTGCGATCTGGAGTACGACACGGTCAAAGGCGCGATGCGCTGGCTGGCCCGGCATCGCGGCGTGGAGGTGATCGAAATCGACCACGCACATCCCGCCACTTTTGACAGCTTGCTGGCCACCTATCGCGACACCTTCGCGCGTTATCCAAAGCTCAAATTGATGGCCCTGACCCATGTCACCCATCGCACCGGACTGGTCATGCCTGTGCAGGCCATTGCTGCCGCCGCCAAAGAACATGGTATCGACGTGATCCTCGATGGCGCCCATGCCCTCGGCCAGATCGAGTTCAACCTGGATGAACTGGGCATTCAGTTCGCCGGCTTCAACCTGCATAAATGGATCGGCGCACCGCTGACCCTGGGCTTTCTCTATATAGCCCCTGAGCGCCTGGCGGATATCGACCCGGACATGGGCGAGTTCCACTTCCCGGTCTCCGATACTCGCGCCCGCACGCCCTACAGCACGCCGAACATCCCGGCCCTGCTGACGCTGCCGCTGGTGTTCGAGGAGCATCTCGCCATGGGCGGCGCCGCTGCCAAGAGCACACGGCTCAACTACCTGCGCAACCGGTGGGTCAACGCGGTTCGCGAGCTACCGGGGATCGAGGTCATGACACCCGATGACCCGAGACTGTATTGCGGCATTACCTCGATGCGCTTTACCCGGCATACCGATCAACAGGCGATGGTCGAGCGGCTGCTCAGCGACTACAACCTGTTCACCGTGGTCCGCAGCGGCGCGGCGAGCGGGCCCTGCATTCGCATTACACCGGGGCTCACCACCACCGCTGCCGACATGGATCTGCTGGCCAGGGCGCTGAGCGAGTTGCGCTGACGTCAGACCGTGTATTTGTCGAAGTCCTCCGGCTTGATTTGCGTCGAAGCGGCGAACGTATCGATACCGATGGTCGTATGCCCGAAAAAGCCATCCTCGTTCGAGTCTCGACCGAGGGTGTGGACCGTCAATGTCGAAGCCTCGCCGCCCTGCTCGCGGTAATAAGTGTCTTCATTGTTGCTCAACGGCGAGACCGATCGGCCGCTGTAGTCCCGGGCGTTTAGCACCGAACGTGAAGCGGGTTCGGGGAAGTAGAGCTGACCGACCCAGGCGACGTGTCGTTCGTCGAGGTAATTGTTGCCGGACGTAATGCGCACGGCGACATGAATGTGCAAGGTACGACCGGCATAGAACCCCGGGTAGATGGTGGTAAACCTCACCACACCCTTCTTGTCGGTGAATTGCCCGCCACGCAGGTAGGTGTCGTCGTCAGTGCGCGGGACCGAACCGATGTCACCGACATCGACTTCCTGGTCCGGGTTGATCTTGCTCCAGCCCGAATAGGCACCACGCGCATTGCAGTGCCAGATATCGACCAAGGCCCCGGTCACAGGCTCACCCGTCATGGCATCGACAATCGCCAGTCGCAGCACCAGGGGAATGCCATCGGCGCTTTCGCTGATGTTGCGACGGATGAGTTTCGGATTGCGGAAAAACGGGCCGGCAATTTGCTCGGGAGACAGCAGGTAAACCGGCGGTGGGGGTGCAACGGAGGTGTTGTCGTCCATGACGTTCTCTCTTCCATAAGATGAACGCAGGTTAACGCTGGTCGAAGGGCAAGAGGCGGTAACTATGTATCGCTTGATGTCTCCTGTNCCCACAGTTTTTTGCGGGCAAAAAAAAACGGTGCACCGACCAAGCGCACCGTAAAGCCGTAGAACACACAACGAAGTGTTTGGTAAAAGCCGATCAGTCCAGCAGCGCCAATGCCTCGGCGGTGCATTCCTGAATGCGGGCCCAGTCGCCGTTCTTGACCCATTCCGGGTCCAGCATCCAGCTACCGCCCACGCACATCACGTTTTTCAACGCCATGTAGTGTTTGATGTTGGCCGGACCCACGCCGCCGGTCGGGCAGAATTTCACTTCGCCGAACGGGCCGCCGAGGGCCTTGATGGCCGCCACGCCGCCGCTGACTTCAGCCGGGAACAGCTTGAAGCGGCGATAACCCAGGCCATAGCCTTCCATGATGCCTGAGGCATTGCTGATGCCTGGCAGCAACGGGATCGGGCTGTGCACGGAGGCTTCCAGCAGGTCACGGGTGATGCCCGGGGTGACGATGAACTGTGAGCCGGCCGCTTCGGCGGCGGCGAGCATCGTGCGATCCAGCACAGTACCCGCACCGGTCACCAGCTCAGGGCGTTGCTCACGCAGTACCTGAATGGCCTTGAGGCCGAACTCGGAACGCAGGGTCACTTCCAATGCGGTCAAGCCACCGGCTGCCAGGGCATCGGCCAACGGCAGGATGTCCTGTTCGCGGGCGATGGTAATCACCGGCAGGATCCGCGCCTTGGCGCAGAGGCTGTCGATCAGGGCAACTTTATCCGCCATGGACACGGTCGATTGAGGGCTTTTCATAGCGGCTGATCCTTGGCTCATGGGCACCAGTAAATCTCTAAAGTAGGTTGCAAAAACGCGCGAATCGGCATGGCAGCAACGTCGTCACTGGCCAGCGCGGCGCTCAAGGTGGTCANTTTGGACTGACCGGAAATCGATAGAACGGTGGTCTTGGCCGAGGCCAGCAGCGCGCGGCTCATGGTCAGTCGCTGATGCGGCACGGTCGGCGCCAGCATCGGATAGCACCGACGGGTGCCGTCGACTTTCAATGCTTCGCTCAGGTTCGGGCTGTTGGGAAACAGCGATGCGGTGTGGCCGTCATCACCCATGCCGAGGATCAGCACGTCGATCGGCGGCAACTCGGCGAGCAAGCGATCCGCCTGCTCGGCGGCCAGTTCAAGGTTCGCAGTGGCGCTGTACAGGCTCAGAAACTGAGCCTTGGCCGCCGGGCCTTGCAGCAGGTATTTCTTCAGCAGGCCGGCATTGCTGTCAGCATGCTCAACCGGCACCCAACGCTCATCGGCCAGGGTGACCACGACCTTGGACCAGTCCAGTTTCTGCTTCGCCAGGTTCTGGAAGAACGCCACCGGGCTGCGGCCACCGGACACCACCAGCGTCGCAGTGCCGCGAGCGTCGATGGCGTCACTCAGTTGCTTGGCCACATTCAGCGCCAGACCATCGGCCAGCAGCACCGGGCTCTTGAACTCATGGGCGCTGACGCCCTGAGGCAGTTTCAATTCAGATATCGCCATACCAAGACCTCCCATCCCGCGTGATCAGTGCAATCGAGCTCATCGGCCCCCAGGACCCGGCCGCATACGGCTTGGGCGCATCACCGGATTTTTTCCACCCGGCGATCAACTGGTCACACCATTTCCACGCGGCTTCGATTTCATCTTTGCGAACAAACAGGTTCTGATTGCCGCGCATCACTTCCAGCAACAACCGCTCGTAGGCATCGGGGATCCGCGCGCTGCGATAGGTGTCGGAAAAATTCAGTTGCAGCGGGCCGCTGCGCAGTTGCATGCCCTTGTCCAGGCCCTGCTCCTTGGTCATCACACGCAAGGAAATACCTTCGTCCGGTTGCAGGCGGATAATCAGCTTGTTGCTGATTTGCAGGCGCTGCTCGGGGGCGAAGATGTAGTGCGACGGTTCCTTGAAGTGGATGACGATCTGCGACAGCTTCTGCGGCATGCGCTTGCCGGTACGCAGGTANAACGGCACCCCGGCCCAACGCCAGTTACGAATATCGGCACGCAGGGCGACGAACGTTTCGGTGTCGCTCTGGGTGTTGGAGTTGGGCTCTTCCAGGTAACCGGGGACCGATTTGCCTTCGCTGTACCCGGCGATGTACTGGCCGCGCACCACTTGCGTGGTCAGGCCTTCCGGACTGATCGGCGCCAGGGCCTTGAGTACCTTGACCTTCTCGTCACGGATGCTGTCGGCGGACAGGTCGGCCGGCGGGTCCATGGCAATCAGGCAGAGCAGTTGCAGCAAGTGGTTCTGGATCATGTCCCGCAGTTGGCCGGCCTTGTCGAAGTAACCCCAACGGCCTTCGATACCAACTTGCTCGGCCACGGTGATTTCCACGTGGGAGATGTAGTTCTGGTTCCACTGGGTTTCGAACAGGCTGTTGGCGAAACGCAGGGCAATCAGGTTCTGGACGGTCTCTTTGCCCAGGTAGTGGTCGATGCGGTACGTGCGGTTTTCCGGGAAAAACTGCGCCACGGCGTCGTTGACCTTGCGCGAGGATTCCAGGTCCGAACCGATGGGTTTTTCCAGCACGACTCGGGTGTTTTCGGTCAGGCCGACCTTCGACAGGTTCTCGCAGATTGCGCCGTAAACGGCGGCCGGTGTGGCGAAGTAAGCAATCACACGCTGGGCGCTGCCGGCCATTTCGGCCAGGGCGACGTAATCGTCGGCCTTGAGGAAGTCGACATGCAGGTAGCTCAAACGGGCCAGGAAGCGTTCGACCACAGCTTCGTCCAGCTCTTTGGCACCTACATAACGGCGCAGTTCGGAGGCGATGAACGCCAAGTGTTCTTGCTCGCTGCCAGGCTCACGGGCCAGCGCGATAATCCGCGTATCCTCGTGCAGCAGGCCTGCGCCATCGAGTTGATAAAGGGCAGGAAACAGTTTGCGCAGGGCCAGGTCGCCGAGGGCGCCGAACAAGGCAAAGGTGCACGGTTCAACCGTAATCNAAGGCATGATGTTTGTTCTTTTATCAAGTTAAGCTACAAATACCTTTTTTCAAGGCATCACTCAAGGAAAAATGTAGTAATAACCACAACATTTTCCCAAAATACAGATTCCGAGTGGTGGTCGGTCGGAGCCATCAGTAGGATAGGCCACCGTTACGGGCCGTATCAAAGGCCCAATTTGCATAGCCGAACGCTTATTTGCGCCGAACGCTTATTTGCGCTGCTGACCTAAGGAACATGAAATGGACCGCGTGCGAAATCTACTGGAACAGATCCAGAATCGCCTTGAAGACCTGAACAAGGCGGAACGCAAAGTCGCCGAAGTGATCCTGCTCAACCCACAGCAGGCCACCCGGTTCAGCATTGCAGCCCTCGCCCAAGCCGCCTCGGTCAGTGAACCGACGGTCAACCGTTTCTGCCGTTCGTTCGGTGTCAGCGGTTACCCTGAACTCAAGCTTCAACTGGCCCAGAGCCTGGCCAGCGGCGCGGCGTATGTCAGCCGTGCGGTCGAGGCCGATGACAATCCCGAGGCGTATACCAAGAAGATTTTCGGCAGCGCCATCGCATCGCTGGACAGTGCCTTGCAGGCACTGGACCCGAACCTGATCAGCAAGGCCGTGGACCTGTTGATTCAGGCGCGGCAGATCCACTTCTTCGGCCTGGGCGCGTCGGCGCCGGTCGCCATGGATGCGCTGCACAAGTTTTTCCGCTTCAATCTGTCCGTCACCGCCCATGCCGACGTACTGATGCAACGCATGATCGCGTCGGTGGCGCATACCGGCGAGCTGTTCGTGATTATTTCCTACACCGGGCGTACCCGTGAGCTGGTGGAAGTGGCGCGTATCGCACGGGAAAACGGCGCCTCGGTGCTGGGCGTCACCGCCGAAAACTCGCCGCTGGCCAAGGCCAGCACGGTGAGCCTGAACATTCCGCTGCCGGAAGACACCGACATCTATATGCCGATGACCTCGCGGATCATTCAGTTGACGGTGCTGGATGTGCTGGCAACGGGCATGACCTTGCGCCGTGGCGTGGATTTCCAGCCGCACTTGCGCAAGATTAAAGAGAGCTTGAATGACAGTCGGTATCCGGTTGGGGATGAGTTCAACTAGGTCAACATCTTCATTGCCTGATCGGGCCTCTTCGACTTGCCCGCGATGAGGCCCGGCGCAANNNCAACTAGGTCAACATCTTCATTGCCTGATCGGGCCTCTTCGACTTGCCCGCGATGAGGCCCGGCGCAACACCGTAGATTTTGCGCTAAACCCCCACCCGCGCCTGCAAACTCAAATGCGCCTTCTGCCCCGGCGCCAGGCTCAAACTGTCCGTTCCGCCACTCGCCGCCTCGACACACACAAATTCGGAAATCTCGTTCCAGCTCACCCCCAGCAACGGCCGCGACCCCGGATGCCAAACCACNGTGTCGGCGCTGTCGCCGGTGTCGATGCACAATTCGCGCTGCCAGGCATGGTCCTTGAGGTGCAGCTCACCCTCGTGCTGGAACACCCGCTGGCACCCGCCGTCCACCCGTAACTCGCCGTCCTGCTGGCAAACCTGGCGATTGAGCTGATCATAACCTTGCGCCCCGTCGAGCCCAGACAGCGCTACCTCACCGACGTTGCCGATACGCCAATAGGCGTGCAACGCNTGGCTCAATTGGCACGGCAGGCTGTCCTGATGCTCGGTACTCAGGCGTAATTCCAGGGTGTCGCCCAAGTGCGCGTGCAGGTCGACCTGCCAGTCGCACAATTGCAATTGCCAGTGCAGGCGCACGCCATCGTCGTCGGTGCTGCTGTCGAGCAGTTTCCAGTCGATCAGCCGCGCCCAACCATGGGACGGCCACGCGTTTTCGCTCGGATGGCGCCCATACCACGGCCAGCAGACCGGCACGCCACCACGGATGGCGCCGACTTGCGGCCACTTGGCCGCACACCACAGCCAGGGTTTCTGGCCGCGTGGCTGAAAGTGCAGCAATTGCGCGCCCTGACGGCTGAACACCGCCTGGCACAGCGGATGGTCGATCACCAACACATCGCGCATCTGAAAGCGCTCCCAGGCAAACACAGGGCGTTCACGCAGGGATTTGAAAAAGCGTTGCAGCGGATGCTCATGCATGTGCCACGGTCCTGAATAACTTCACAGTGCTGCCCAAAAAAAAGCGGATAGCCATGGCTACCCGCAAAATGCGCACAGAGAGAAGGAGCTTATCGCAACAGCGTTAGAACGTAGACTGAATCTTCAGGCCGGCTACCAACGCGTTGTCGACTTGATCAATGCCGCCTGGATGGACGACGTATTGCAAGTTAGGACGCACGGTCAGCCAATTGGTAACGTGAACGCCGTAGTTGATCTCGTAGTTGTATTCAGTGTTACGCAGCGGCGCGAACAGCGGGTCTTGATAGTCAGTGACGTTGTTGGAGGCGTTGACCAACTCTGAGTTTTTCTTCACGTCGTCGTTGACATGGATACGAGCGGCACCGATACCGAAGTCATCCTTCGGACGTGCATCGAACGGGCCNTTGTACACAAGCATCAGCGACTGATAGTTGTCGACAACGTTGGTGTCCTTGTCGTGGAACGTGACGTTGGCTGCGATATTCAGGCCGCGGGAAGCATCACCGTTGTGGGTGGTGAGTTGTTGTTGCGCCACGAACCAGTAGCCGGATTTGCTGCTGTGGCTGCGATAGGCGTTGCCGCTGGTGGCCGCATCATTGCCGTTTTCGTCTTCACGAACGTCATCGGCCTTGGCCGTGCTTTTGTAGTAACCGACACGGTATTCGCCCGGCAGGTTGCCAGGGTTAGGCAACCAGACCAGTTCGACTGGCAACACGGTGCCCTTGGTACCACTGCCGCTGAGCTTGAAGCCATTGCCGTGCTCAAGCTGCGACGGGTTCTGGTTGTACGCACCGATTTGCGCATACAGCTCAGGCGTGATGTTGTACTTCACGCGGATAGCGGCCTGGGCAACCGGCCAGTTGTACCAGGTGTT
>NZ_NMOJ01000202.1 GCF_002251635.1 Pseudomonas mandelii | reverse complement strand
TTACATAGTTACCCACCTGCGAGCCACAGAACGACAGGTTCTGGAAGTCGCATGGGAAGGTGTTGAAGTCTTCGCCTTCACCGAAGTAACCGGCCTTGACGTCCAGTTTGCCGTCGAGGAACTGGTGCTTGATCCACAGTTGGGTCAGACGGACCATGTGGCCACGGCCGTAGACTTCCTGGGAGGAACTCAAGGTGCCGGCACGCGGATCGCCAATACGGTCATTGGAGATGTTCTGGCCGTTACGGTTGGTCAACTGGATCTTGGCCTGGGTGTTATCCCAGCCCCACAGTTTTTGCAGGTCCAGTGCTACGCCCAGACCAAACTGGTCAGCGTAACGGGCAGTCTTATCGTTGTTGTAGCCACCGCTCAGGTTGGCGCCAACTTCNCCGACGTAGTCNATCTTGATGTCGATACCTTGCTCAATCAGCTTGGTCCGCTCGCCACCCCAATCGCCGGTCATCCATTCGGAATCGGCGCTGAACGCGTCAGCCGCGTGCACACTACCGGCCAGCATCATGGCCGCAACCGCGGACAACTGGCAGATAAGCTGAGCGTTGTTGTTCTTCTTCATCCCTACATCCTCGTTTTATTGTTATTAACTGTTTTTATTTAACGCGGTTACATCAGGTGCGGAGAGCGACAGGCCGCTCACCGCATATCCCCCCTGTAGGAGCCGGCTTGCTGGCGATGCTGTGTCAGACACCNNNATCGCCAGCAAGCCGGCTCCTACATTTGATCTCTAGCGGCCTTTGAATTGGGCGACGTTGGCGCTGTGGCTCTCGGCTTTTGGTTGACCGGCCACCCCCAGGCGTTCACCGGTCTTGGCATCGAACAACAGCACTTTCGATGGATCGAATTGCAGGGTCAGGGTCTCGCCCACGTTCGGCGCGACGTCCGGCGCCAGGCGGCAGCAGACTTTGGTGTCGTTGAGATTGACGAACACCAGGGTGTCGGGACCGGTCGGCTCGGTGACCTGGACTTCGGCGCGAATGGTCGGCAAACCGTTCGGCTCGCTGCCCGCCAGAACGATCTGCTCGGGGCGCAGGCCGAGGATCACTTCTCGGTCTTCCAGACCGGCGTCCTGCATGCCCATCGGCAATTCGCAACGGGCCTGGCCACTGTCGAGCAGCGCCACCAATTTGCCATCCTTGCGCTGCAAACGCAGGGGGATGAAGTTCATCGGCGGCGAGCCGATGAAGCTCGCCACGAANAGGTTGGCCGGGTCGTTATAGATCTCTTTCGGCGTACCGAATTGCTGGATGATGCCGTCCTTCATCACCGCCACTTTGTCGCCCAGGGTCATCGCTTCGATCTGGTCGTGCGTGACGTAGACGGTGGTGGTTTTGAGGCGCTGGTGCATCAGTTTCATTTCGGTACGCATCTCGACCCGCAGCTTGGCGTCGAGGTTGGACAGCGGTTCGTCGAACAGGTAGATCTTCGGCCGACGCGCCAGGGCACGGCCCATTGCCACACGCTGTTGCTGGCCACCGGACAGCTGGCCTGGCTTGCGATTAAGCAAGTGTTCGATCTGCAGCAACTTGGCCACGCGCGCCACTTCGGCGTCGATGTCCGCCTGAGGCATCTTGCGGATTTTGAGGCCGAACTCGATGTTCTCGCGCACGCTCATGGTCGGGTACAGCGCGTAGGACTGGAACACCATGGCGATGTCACGGTCCTTGGGGCTCATGCCGCTCACATCCTGATCACCGATCATGATGGCGCCGCCGGTAATGGTTTCCAGACCGGCGATGCAGTTCATCAGTGTGGATTTACCACACCCCGAAGGGCCGACCAGAATCAGGAATTCGCCTTCCTTGATCGACAGTTCGATGTTCTTCAAGGTGTCGGGCAGGCCGGCGCCATAGGTCTTGTTTACATTGCGAAGTTCAAGCGTAGCCATGATTACCCCTTGACCGCGCCGGCCGTAAGGCCGCGCACGAAATACTTGCCTGCGATCACATAGACCAGCAGGGTCGGCAGCCCGGCGATCATCGCCGCCGCCATATCCACGTTATATTCCTTGGCACCGGTGCTGGTGTTGACCAGGTTGTTCAGCGCCACCGTGATGGGCTGCGAGTCGCCGCTGGAGAACACCACACCGAACAGGAAGTCGTTCCAGATCTGGGTGAACTGCCAGATCAGGCAGACCATGATGATCGGCGTCGACATCGGCAGAATGATCAGCCGGAAGATGGTGAAGAAACCTGCACCGTCCAGTCGTGCCGCCTTGATCAGCGCATCTGGAATGCTGACGTAGTAGTTACGGAAGAACAGTGTGGTAAATGCCAGCCCGTAGACCACGTGCACAAACACCAGGCCCGTGGTGGTGCTGGCCAGGCCCATCTTGCCGAGGGTGAACGACGCTGGCAGCAGCACGGTCTGGAACGGCAGGAAGCAGCCGAACAGCAGCAGGCCGAAGAACAGCTGCGAGCCTTTGAAGCGCCAGAACGACAACACGTAGCCGTTCAACGCACCGATGGCGGTGGAGATCAGTACGGCCGGAACGGTGATCTTGATCGAGTTCCAGAAGTAGCCGTCTACCGTGGCCCAGGCCTTGACCCAGCCAATGCCGGTGACCACGGTCGGCCAGCTCAGCAGGTTGCCGGTGCTGATGTCTTCCGGTGTCTTGAAGCTGGTCAACAGCATGACCACCAGCGGTATCAGGTAAAGGAATACCGCCAGGATCAGCACGCCGTAGATGGCGATACGACTCAGGCTGATGGATGGTTTGGAGGCGAGACTAGTCATTACGCTTGGTCCTCAGCTCGGAGTACAGGTAAGGCACGATGATCGCGAGGATCGCGCCGAGCATCAGGATTGCACTGGCCGAGCCCATGCCCATCTGGCCACGACTGAAGGTGAACGAGTACATGAACATGGCAGGCAGGTCGGAGGAATAACCCGGGCCACCGGCAGTCATTGCCGCCACCAGGTCGAAACTCTTGATCGCGATGTGGGCCAGGATCATGACCGCGCTGAAGAACACCGGGCGCAGGCTCGGCAACACCACTNTCCAGTAGATGCGCGGCAGGCTGGCGCCGTCGATCTGGGCGGCACGGATGATCGACTGATCAACGCCGCGCAGGCCGGCGAGAAACATCGCCATGATGAACCCGGAGGCTTGCCATACAGCAGCAATCACCAGGCAGTAGACGACGCGATCGGGGTCGATCAGCCAGTCCAGGCGGAAGCCTTCCCAGCCCCAGTCACGCAGGAGTTTGTCCAGGCCCATGCCCGGGTTGAGCAGCCATTTCCAGGCCGTACCGGTCACGATCATCGAGAGCGCCATCGGGTACAGGTAAATGGTGCGGATAAAGCCTTCGCGACGGATTTTCTGGTCGAGAAACATCGCCAGCGTCACGCCAATCACCAGGGTGATGCCGATAAACATGCCGCCAAAAACAGCCAGGTTCTTGCTCGCTACCCACCAGCGGTCGTTGTCGAACAACCGCGCGTATTGCGCAAGGCCCGCCCATTTGTAAGTNGGCAGGAACGTNGAGGTGGTGAACGACAGGATGAACGTCCACAGGATGTAGCCGTAGAAGCCCACCAGAACGATGAACATGCTGGGCGCCAGCACCAGTTTAGGGAGCCAGCGCTGCAGTGCATCGAACGGCGAGGCCTTGCTGAACACAGCAACAGAACTCATGGGAAGATCCCGTACGAAGAAAAAGGATTACAAGCGCGTTCCCTTGTGTGGGAGCGGGCTTGCTCGCGAAGGCGTCGTGTCAGTTGATACATCTNNTNGCTNACAAGCCCGCTCCCACAGGGGGGGCTGCGCGGCTAACGGTTACTTGGCAGCTTTGACCGCGGTGCCCAGTTGTTTGGCGGCAGTCGCAGGATCGGCTTTCGGGTCGTTGATGTAGTTGGTCACGACATCAAAGAACGCACCTTGTACCGCCAGCGTGGTGGCCATGTTGTGCGCCATGCTTGGCTGCAGGCCGCCAGTCTGGGCGTCGGCAAGGAAGTCCTTGGCCGCGGTCTGGGCGCAGGAGTCGAAGCCGAGCTTGTCCATTTCATGGAGCATGTCGTTTCGAACCGGGATCGAGCCTTTGTTGATGCTGAAGACTTTCTGGAAGTTTTCACCCAACACGACTTTGGCGATGTCCTGCTGGCCNGCCTGAGTGCCCTTGTCTTTGACCTTGAACACCGCCAGGGAGTCGATGTTGTAGGTGAAGGCTTTGTCGGTGCCCGGGAAGGCTACGCACTCGTAGTCTTTGCCGGCGACTTTCTTGGCCGCGGTCCATTCGGACTTGGCCCAGTCACCCATGATCTGCATACCGGCCTTGCCATTGATGACCTTGCCGGCTTCGAGGTTCCAGTCCTGGCCTTTGCCGTCGACGTCCATATAGGTCGCGACTTTCTTCAGCTCGGTCAGGGCCTTGACCATTTGCGGGCCGGTCAGCGCGTCATTATCCAGGTCGACCAGGGCTTTCTTGTAGCCATCGGCACCCATCACCGACAGAACGATGGCTTCAAATACGGTGCTGTCCTGCCAAGGCTGGCCACCGTGGGCAAGCGGAATAAAGCCCGCGGCCTTGAGCTTGTCGCCCGCTGCGTAGAATTCTTCGAGGGTGGTCGGGTTCTTGGTGATACCGGCTTTCTTGAAGACTTCCGGGTTGATCCACAGCCAGTTCACGCGGTGGATGTTGACCGGTACGGCAACGTAGTTACCTTCGTACTTCACGGTATCGGAGACTTTCTTGTCGAGCAGGGAGTCCCACTTTTCTTCTTTGGCGACGTCTTTGAGCACGTCGGTGTCGAGCAAGCCGGTGGACGCCCATTCCTGGATGTCCGGGCCTTTGATCTGGGCAACGCCTGGCGGGTTGCCGGCCACTGCGCGGCTTTTCAGCACAGTCATGGCAGTGGCGCCGCCACCACCGGCGACTGCGCCGTCCTTCCAGGTGAAACCGTCTTTTTCGACTTGGGCCTTGAGGACATCGACGGCCGCTTTTTCGCCACCGGAGGTCCACCAGTGAACGACTTCTACCGAACCTTTGGAATCGGCGGCAAGTGCACTGAGAGGGAATGCAGAGATTGGAAGCAATGAGGCAAGAGAAATGACAGTAGCGAGGCGAGAAATCGCGTTCATCTAGAATTACCTTTCTTGTTGTTATGCATGCAAGTCTGGTGCTTGCGCTGCATAGGATTTTAAACAGGAGTTATCCCCTCGCAGGTAACGAAGGGACGCTTGAATGTCACCACATGGTTACACAGGAGCGCTCTGGGACAACTGCCCCAAGGCCGTGGCCATGCTCGGCGCCAGCGGTAGGCGCGGGATCAGGACGGCTTGCCAGGCGTGATACAGATCGGGTTTACCGGCCCAGATATCGGCGCTCGGACGGTTTTGCGGGTCGAGTTCATGGTGCCAACTGCCATCGCAGCGGTCGATGAAATGACTGTCACAGAATTCCCAGAACAGCCGGTACCAGGTTTCGTATTGCGTATCCCCAGTGCGTTTAAGCAGCGCGCTGGCGGCAGCGCTGGCTTCGCAATGGGTCCAGTGCAAGCGATGGCGAACCACCGCGCGATTGTCCCAGTCGAGGGTGTAGACAATCCCCGGCGCACCGTCGACATCCCAACCGTGACGGCAGTTGTGGTCGAACAGTTTTTGCGCGTCGGTGGCCAGCCAGCCCGGCGTGAGCATGCCGGCTTGCACGCGTGCCGCTTCGAGGTGCAGCAACAGCCGCGCCCATTCGAAACCGTGGCCCGGCGTGGTGCCGTAAGGGCGGAAACCGTCGGCCGGGTTGTCGTGGTTGTACTCGCGCAGCGGCTGCCAGTCGCGATCGAAATGCTCGACTACCAGATAGTCGTTGGCCGCGGCGTGACCATGAATGACCCGCTCGACGATGCGCTGAGCGCGGACCAGCCAGCGCGTGTCGCAGGTCACATCAGCCAGGGCCAGGAAAGCTTCGGTGGCGTGCATGTTGCTGTTGGCGCCGCGATAAGCCTCTTCACCGCTCCAGTCGCGAGCAAAGGATTCGCGCATCGCGCCCTCCTCCTCGCTCCAGAAATGTGTGTCGATGATGTTGATCGCATCGTCGAGCAACGCTTGTGCGCCGGGGCGTTGCGCAACCACGGCAGAACTGGCGGCCAGCGCAACGAAAGCATGCAGGTAAGCGGCCTTGCCGGTGTTGTCATCGTGATGATGGGCAGCGGCAAACCAGCCGCCGTGCTCGGCATCACGCAACGGGCCGCTGAGCGCCTGGATGCCGTGATCGACCAGCTCGGCNAACCCNGGCAAACCCTGAATATGCGCCATGGCGAAGCTGTGGGTCATGCGGGCGGTGTTCATGGTTTCGGCGTGGGCGTTGGCCGGGAGACTGCCCTTTTCATCGAGATTGCCGAAGCCTTCGGCAAGCTTTGAAGCCTTGGCAAATGCCAACAGGCGCAGGCCTTCGGCCGCGAGCCATTGCTGATGGGCAGGTGCGTTGAGCCAACTGCTGAATGCAGGTTGGAAGGTGTCCATGGGGTGCCTTTTTTGTTGTTTTGACTGGGGGCAGTCTAAACAACGGGCGGGGGCGGGCTTGTAACGAAGGGGGCGAGTTATGTCACCAGGCTGTGACATTTATCTTTAGGAACGTGTTGATTAGGCTGACGCTATCGCGGGCAAGCCCGCTCCCACAGGTTATGCGCACATTTCAGAATGTAGGTAATCCTGTGGGAGCGTGGCTTGCCCGCGATGAAGGCGACGCGGTCTGACTAATCAACGCTACGAGGCAACTGCAACGTCACCCGCAACCCGCCTTCACGCAGGTTTTGCAGGCTGACCTCGCCGCCATGGCTATGGGCAATGTTGCGGGCAATCCCCAACCCCAAGCCATAACCTTGCTGCTGCCCGGCCAGGCGGAAATGCGGTTCAAACACTTGCTCCAGCCGCTGCTCCGGCACGCCTGGCCCCTCGTCATCAACGTGCAGGATGAATTCCGCGCCATCGTCCTCGATATGCAAGTGGGCGTTCTGCCCGTACTTCAACGCGTTATCGATCAGGTTGCCGATGCAGCGTTTAAGCGCCAGCGGCTTGCCCGGGTAGGGTGCCAGGGCGCGGCCTTGCTGGGTGATGCGGCCATTACCGTTGGGCGCCAGGTACGGTTCTACCAGGCAATCGAGCACGTGATTGAGGTCGACCGGTTCGATGTTTTCATGGATATCGGTGTCTTTCACGCATTGCAGCGCGCCCTTGACCAGCAACTCCAGCTCATCCAGATCGCGGCCGAACTTGGCTTGCAGCTGTTCGTCTTCCAGCAACTCGACCCGCAGCCTTAACCGGGTAATCGGCGTGCGCAGGTCATGGGAAATCGCGCTGAACAACTGGCTGCGCTCGGTCAGGTAACGGCTGATGCGTTCACGCATGGCATTGAATGCACGGCCCACTTCCACCACTTCACTGCCGCCGCCTTCGGCCACCGGCTCCACATCCGCGCCCAGGGACATGTCGCGCGCCGCCCGCGCCAGACGCTTGAGCGGACGACTCTGCCAGTGCACCAACAGGCCGATGAACAACAGCAAAAAGCCACTGGTGAGGACGATGAACCAGACCTGCTGCGCTGGCAGGCCCTGTTCTTCAAGGCTGGTGTAGGGTTCGGGCAACAGCGAGGCAATGTACAACCACTCGCCCGGCGCAAGCTGGATCTGAGTGACCAACACGGGCGGGTTGACCGGTTCGAGCGTCAGCGCGTAATGCGCCCAGGAGCGCGGCAGTTCATCGAGCTTCAGCCCGCTGTTGAAGATCCGCAGATCTTCGGGGCTGACGAAGGTCACCGAGATATCCGTGTCTTGGCCGAGGGACTCGCGCAACACCTGGTCCACCGCCTTGAGCACGGCTTCCTTGCGCGGGGTGATCGGCAGCACTTCCATGCCCAGGGGCTTGTCGTTGAGGGTCACCACGAACCGGGTGCCGCCCATGCTGCGCAATTGGTCGAGCACCAAGGGACGAAACGCCACCGGCAGCGAACGAAAGTAACTGACGCTGGCCGTCATCGAATGCGCCAGGCTGCGGGCGCTGGTGACCAGGCCTTCGAGCTGCGTGGCGCGCAGTTGCGAGACCCAGATCACGCTNGACAAGGTCTGCGCGAACAGCACCGCCAACAGGGTCAGCAACAACATGCGCCCGAGCAAAGATCGCGGCATCGGCAAGCGGGCGGCGAGCTTGCGCAGCCACTCAGATGCCATTGCTGGCAACCACGTTGGCAGCCAGTTGGTAGCCGCTGCCTCGCACAGTGCGGATCAGCCTTGGAGGTTTTTCGGTATCGCGCAGGCGTTGGCGAAGGCGGCTGACGGCCATGTCGACGATACGGTCCAGCGGCATCAGGTCGCGGCCACGGGTGGCGTTGCCGATGGTGTCGCGGTCGAGAATTTGTTGAGGGTGGTCGAGAAACAATTTAAGCAGGGCAAAGTCGGCGCCGGAGAGAATCACCTCTTCACCGTCGATGTGGAACAGCCGGTGACTGACCATGTCCAGCCGCCAGTCGTCGAACGCCAGCACTTCGCCGCCGGAACGCTCCTGACCGAACTGCGCGCGGCGCAACAGGGCCTTGATCCGCGCTTGCAGCTCACGAGGGCTGAAGGGTTTGCCGATGTAGTCGTCGGCGCCCAGCTCCAGGCCGATCACACGGTCGGCTTCGTCGGAACTGGCGGTGAGCATGATGATCGGCACCTGCGCCTGGCGCGGGTGCTGGCGAATCCAGCGGCAGAGGCTGAAACCGTCTTCGTCCGGCAACATCACATCGAGGATCACCAGATCGCTCGGCGCTTCGTTCATCGCTTGGCGAAAGCCTGCACCATCGGGCGTGGTACGGACCTGGAAACCGGCGCGGGTCAGGTAGGTGTCCAGCAACTCGCGTATCTCTTGATCGTCATCGACCAACAAAATCGACCTGACTGAGCTCACGGGGCGGCGTCCTTGTTGTTTGAATTGGGCGGATTATGCCTGATGAACCTTGGAAATTTGTTGCCTGTTCTGGCCTCATCGCGGGCAAGCCACGCTCCCACAGGATTACCTACATTCTAAAAATGTGCGCATAACCTTGTGGGAGCGGGCTTGCCGGCGATGAGGCGACTCGGTTTCAGGCCTGATCGAGCGCCACACCCGCGCCCATCAGNCCGGAATACGGCGCAGTCACCAGCCACACCGGAATACCGTTGAAGTAATCGCTCATGCAGCCTTTGTCGGCGAAGCAGCGGGCGAAACCGCTNTCGACGAAGAAATCGGCAAACCGCGGTATCACCCCGCCCACGATGTACACGCCACCGCGTCCACCGGTGGTCAACACGTTGTTACCGGCGACACGGCCGAGCCAGCAGCAGAACTGCTCCAGCACTTCCAGCGCAATCGGGTCACCCGCCAGACCGGCAGCGGTAATCGACTCCGGGGTATCGAGCACCGGCTCATGACCGTCCACCGCACAAATCGCCCGGTAGACCCGAGGCAAACCGCTGCCGCTCAACGCGGTTTCAGCGCTGACATGCCCGATCTCATTGAAGATGTGCTGCCACAACTGAGTTTCACGTAGGCTGCTCAAGGGCAGATCGACGTGCCCCCCCTCCCCTGGCAATGCGGCAAAACGGCCTTCGCCCAGGTCCAGCAACGTGCCAACGCCCAGGCCCGTGCCCGGACCGATCACCACGGCAGGGCGCAACGGCTCCGGCGTGCCTTCGCAGACCACACGGAATTCGTCCGGCTGCAAACGGGTCATGCCCAGCGCCATCGCCGAGAAATCATTGACCAACAACAATTGATCGACCTGCAGCGTCTTGCAAAAAGCTTTGCGACTGAGCCGCCAATGATTGTTAGTGAACTTGAATTCGTCACCGCTCACCGGGCCGGCCACCGACAGGCACACCGAGCCGATCGAGCCCAACGCCAGGCCAAGCCCGCTCAGATAGAGGGCAATTGCCTCCTCCGGGCTGGCGTGGTCGGCCGTCGCCAGCACCTGGATTGCTTCCAGTTGCTGGTTTTTCCACAACGCGAAACGTGCGTTGGTCCCTCCGATGTCACCGACCAAAGCCAGTTTCAATTAAGCGTCTCCAGGGCAGAAGTAAAGGCGCTGGCGCCCTGCTCTGCGGAGCTGAAAGCCATGCGCATGAAACCAAACAGTTCGCGACCGGCCCCCACGTTATTGCCCAACAGGCCCGTGGCAGGCGTGCGCGCTGCAAATTCTTCGGCGTCCACCTTAAGCTCCAGGGTGCCCTTCACGCCATCGACGCGAATGATATCGCCCTCTTGCACTCGCGCAAGAGCGCCGCCGACATAAGCTTCGGGACTGACATGAATCGCCGCCGGAATTTTCCCCGACGCACCGGACATGCGCCCGTCGGTCACCAGCGCGACCTTGAAACCGCGGTCCTGCANCACGCCGAGGAACGGCGTCATTTTGTGCAGTTCCGGCATGCCGTTGGAGCGCGGGCCCTGGAAGCGCATTACCGCGACAAAGTCTTTTTCCAGTTGGCCGGCCTTGAACGCGTCGGCCAAATCCTGCTGATCCTGGAACACCACCGCCGGGGCTTCGACGATCTGGTGCTCCGGCGCCACGGCGGAGACTTTCATCACGCCGCGACCAAGGTTGCCTTCCATCACGCGCAGGCCGCCTTCCGGCGAAAACGCGCGGGCCACGGGGCGCAGGATGGTTTCGTCGAGGCTTTCGATCGGGCCGTCGCGCCAGATCAGCTCGCCATTTTCGAGGAACGGCTCCATGGTGTAACGGCTCAAGCCGTGGCCCAGCACCGTGTTGACGTTTTCGTGCAACAGCCCGGCTTCAAGCAGTTCGCGGATCAGGAACGACATGCCGCCCGCTGCCTGGAAGTGGTTGATGTCAGCCTTGCCGTTTGGATACACGTGGGACAGGGTCGGTACCACCTCGGAGAGGTCGGCCATGTCCTGCCAGGTGAGGATGATGCCTGCCGACATGGCGATCGCCGGCATGTGCAGGGTGTGGTTGGTGGAACCGCCGGTGGCATTGAGCGCCACGATGGAGTTGACGATGGATCGCTCGTCGACGATTTCGCCGATCGGCATGAAATCACCGTTCTGCTTGGTCAGGCGCGTGACCTGATGCGCCGCTTCGCGGGTCAGGGCATCGCGCAACGGNGTGTACGGGTTGACGAACGAGGCGCCCGGCAAGTGCAGGCCCATGACTTCCATCAGCAACTGGTTGGTGTTGGCGGTGCCGTAGAAGGTGCAGGTGCCGGGGCTGTGGTAGGACTTCATCTCCGATTCGAGCAGCTCTTCGCGGGTGGCCTTGCCTTCGGCATAGCGCTGGCGCACATCGGCTTTCTGCTTGTTGGAAATGCCCGACGGCATGGGGCCGCCCGGTACGAAGATCATCGGCAGATGACCGTAGCGCAACGCGCCCATCATCAGGCCCGGCACGATCTTGTCGCAGATGCCCAGCATCAGCGCCGCATCGAACATGTTGTGGGACAACGCTACCGCCGTGGACATCGCGATGACTTCACGGCTGAGCAGGCTCAGCTCCATGCCGGGCTCACCTTGGGTCACGCCATCGCACATGGCAGGCGTGCCACCGGCAAACTGGCCGACCGAGCCGACTTCGCGCAGGGCTTTCTTGATGTGTTCAGGGAAGTGTTCGTAAGGCTGGTGCGCCGAGAGCATGTCGTTATATGAAGAAACAATTGCCACGTTGGCGGCATTCATCATGCGCAGACTATTTTTATCTTCAGTGCCGCAGCCGGCGACGCCGTGGGCAAAGTTGGCGCATTGCAGCTTACCGCGCATCGGGCCGTCGCTGGCGGCGCCGCGAATGAGCGCAAGGTAAGCCTCGCGGGTTGCACGACTGCGGGCGATAAGCCGTTCGGTGACCTCAATAACGCGGGGATGCATGTGTAGAACTCCAGGCTAACGGATNTGGCGACCTGATTGTCTATGCTGAGCAAGAGCCGGTGTCGATGGGATGACAGACGGTTTTCTTGATCGGTCGGACCAGTTGATTCAGGTCACTCGTTGTAGATTGAACAAAATATTGCCACTAAAAAGGCTTGTTTTCTATTTTTATGCGAATAATCTTGTAATTCTTACAACAAATCGACGACAGGCACTTTCCAATGACTCTTCGTATCGCAATCAATGGTTTTGGCCGTATCGGCCGTAATGTCCTGCGCGCACTGTATACCCAAGGCTATCGCCAGGATTTGCAGATCGTCGCCATCAACGATTTGGGCGACAGTTCGATCAACGCCCATCTGCTCAAATACGACACCGTACATGGCACTTTCGAAGCAGAGGTCGCCCACGATCAGGAAAGCCTGACCGTCAATGGTGACCGGATTGCCGTCAGTGCCATTCGCAACCCGGCCGACCTGCCGTGGGCTGCGCACAAGATCGACGTGGTGTTCGAGTGCACCGGTCTGTTTACCGACCGTGACAAGGCTGCCGCCCATATTACTGCTGGCGCACGCAAGGTGATCATCTCGGCCCCGGCCAAAGGCGCCGATGCCACCGTGGTTTACGGTGTGAACCATGACATTTTGCGTCAATCGCACCAGATCATCTCCAACGCGTCGTGCACCACCAACTGCCTGGCGCCGGTCGCCCAGGTGCTGCACCGCGAACTGGGCATTGAAAGCGGCCTGATGACCACCATTCACGCCTACACCAACGACCAGAACCTGACCGACGTCTACCACACCGACCCGTACCGTGCGCGCTCGGCGACCCAGAACATGATCCCGAGCAAAACCGGCGCCGCTGAAGCGGTAGGCCTGGTGCTGCCGGAACTGGCGGGCAAACTGACCGGGATGGCGGTGCGTGTACCGGTGATCAACGTGTCCCTGGTGGACCTGACCGTGCAGCTCAAGCGCGAAGCNNCGGCCGAGCAAGNGAACGCCCTGCTCAAAGAAGCCAGCCAGCACTCGAAAATCCTCGGTTACAACACCCTGCCGCTGGTTTCCAGTGACTTCAACCATAACCCGCTGTCGTCGATCTTCGATGCCAATCACACCAAGGTCAGCGGCAAACTGTTGAAAGTGCTGGCCTGGTACGACAACGAATGGGGCTTCTCCAACCGTATGCTGGATAACTGCCTGGCGCTGTGCAACGCCGAATAACTCTTCGCCTGCAAATCAGCACTTGACCACTCGAGCGGATGATAAGCATTATCATTCGCTCGAAATGGATCAGGTCCTCCCGTGAGTCAATCTCGCTTCAATCACGTCTTCATCGCCCAGCGAGTGAAGGACAAGCTTGCGCAACATGAACTGGTCGCCACCGGCACCACCGGGCTGTTGTTGCAACAACGCCTGGGCCTGCCGGTGGAAAGCATGATCAGCGGCCCCTTGGGCGGCGACCAGCAACTCGGTGCGCGCATTGCCGAGCAGCGGGTCGACATGCTGGTGTTTTTCTGGGACCCGTTCGAACCGCAACCCCATGACCCGGACATCAAGGCGTTGCTGCGGGTCGCGGCGGTCTGGAACATTCCGGTGGCGTGCAACGAATGCAGCGCCGACTACCTGCTCAGCAGCCCGATGATGGAGCAGGCACACGAACACCGCATCCCCGATTACGCCACGCTGATGCTGGTGATGCTCGATCACGGCTGGCCGATCTA
>NZ_NMOJ01000201.1 GCF_002251635.1 Pseudomonas mandelii | reverse complement strand
GCGATTGCTGGCATGAGCCTGGGCAATCTTTGGATCTGGTCGCGACCGGAATCATTGCCGCAACTGTCTTGATCGACGCCGCGATTTACTCCCGTTTAAAACCCGCTTTACGGCACATTTTTCTGCGCAAACGTTCAACCATGACCGCTCGTCGGAGCCACCATCATGCATCCTCGTCCCACGCCGATGTGCATTGAATGGCGCTGAATGGATTTGGCGAACCGGGTCGACATCGGCCCACAGCCAACACTTCATCCCTTCGCGAGTTCGCCCTATGTTCGACTCTCTCTCTATCCGCCTGAAAATCGTCTTGCTGTCCGGCCTGTGCCTGCTTGGCGTGGTCGCGTTGATCGTCGGCATGAACTTTTACCAGACCAACCAGAACGACGAACTGGTCAGCGCCTCCAGCCGCAAGATGCTCACCACCAGCGTGCAGGACCTGCTTCAGGCCAAGGCCGCCGAACAAGCGGTGCGGGTGCAGAAGACCTTTGGTGAAAGCCTGCTGGTGGTGACCGCCCTGGCCGATCAGATCAAGGACATGCGCACCATGGCCGCCAAGCGTTCGCTGGACGCCGGTGCCTTGCGTGAAGAGTTGAACCAGAGCCTCAAGACCGCCTTCGAGCGCAACAGCAAAGTGCTGGGTATCTGGCTGTCGTTCGAACCCAACGNCCTGGACGGCAAGGACAGCGAGTTCGCCAACGATGCAGCACGCCAGTCCAATGAATCCGGGCGTTTTGCCAGTTACTGGAGCCGTGCCGGTGGGGCCGGGATCAACACGATCATGGTCGAAGATGACATGACCAAAACCACCTTGAGCCTCAGCGGCACGCCTTACAACAGCTGGTACACCTGCCCTCGCGACAGCAAACGCACCTGCCTGCTGGACCCGTATGCCGACACCGTCGGCGGCAAGGAAATGCTGATGACCACCATTTCCGTCCCGCTGCTGGTGGACGGCAAATCCATCGGCGTGGTCGGTGTCGACATCGCCCTCGACGCTCTGCAAGCAGCGGCGGTCGATTCCCAGCGTGACCTGTTCAACAGCGCCGGGCACATGCTGATCGTTTCCGGCAGCGGTGTCTTGGCCGGTTACAGCGTCGACGCGAGCAAAGTCGGCAAAAGCATCGGCGACACTCTGGGCGCTGAAGGCAAGGACATCCTGCAACTGCTCAGCGGCGGCACACCAAAGATCCTCGAACAAGGCGATTTGATTCGTGCGGTGTACCCGGTCAGCCCGATCAGCGACTCCAAAGCCTGGGGTGTGGTGATCGACCTGCCGAAACAAGTGCTGCTGGCCGACTCGGTCAAGCTGCAAGCGGTGCTCGATGACGCCCAGCAAAGCGGCACGATCAAAGCGGTGCTGGTGGCTGTCGCGGCCGGCCTGGTCGGTCTGTTGCTGATCTGGCTCACCGCGTCGGGCGTGACCCGGCCGATCAACAGCGTCGCCGAAATGCTCAAGGCGATTGCCAGCGGCGACGGCGACCTGACCCAACGCCTGCACTACAGCAANAAAGACGAATTGGGCGAGCTGGCAAACTGGTTCAACCGCTTCCTCGACAAGCTGCAGCCGACCATCGCACAGATCAAGCAAAGCATCACCGAAGCACGTGGCACGGCAGATCAGTCTTCAGCCATCGCGCGCCAGACCAGCGAAGGCATGCAGGTGCAGTTCCGCGAAATCGACCAGGTCGCCACCGCCTCCAATGAAATGAGCGCTACCGCCCATGAAGTGGCCAACAGCGCCTCCAACGCCGCCAATGCGGCCAAAGGCGCCGACCAGTCGGCGCGTGATGGCATGTCGATCATTGAACAGAGCACCCGTGATATCACCACCCTCGCCGACGAAGTCAGCAAAGCGGTGAGTGAAGTCGAAGCCCTGGCGGTGAACAGCGAGCAGATCGGCTCGGTGCTGGAAGTGATCCGCAGCATTGCCGAGCAGACCAACCTGCTGGCACTCAACGCCGCCATCGAAGCCGCGCGCGCCGGNGAAAGCGGGCGTGGNTTTGCGGTGGTGGCCGACGAAGTGCGCAACCTGGCCAAACGTACCCAGGATTCGGTGGAAGAAATNCGCATCGTGATCGAGCGCATCCAGACCGGCACGCGCGGTGTGGTGGCCACCATGCATTCGAGCCAGACCCAGGCCCACAGCAACGCCGGGCAGATCCAGCAAGCGGTCCANGCCTTGNGCAAGATCAGCGATGCGGTCACNGTGATCAGCGACATGAACCTGCAAATCGCCAGCGCCGCCGAACAGCAAAGCGCGGTGGCCGAAGAGGTCAACCGCAACGTCTCGGCGATCCGCACCGTCACCGAAACCCTGACCGGCCAGGCCACCGAATCAGCGCAGATCAGCAGCCAACTCAACTCGCTGACCACCCACCAGATGAAATTGATGGATCAGTTCCGCGTTTAAGGTTGAAACACCGCCCCCTGTGGCGAGGGGGCTTGTCGGAACGCCCGCACCGCCCCGTTCGGCTGCGCAGCAGCNNGCCCCCTCACCACAAAAGCCCGCTCCCACAAGGGGATTTAATCCGGGCGGGCAGTTTTTTGATCTATGCTCGAGCTCTCGTTCCGGAGGGCCTTCGATGACTGGTTTACTCACGTCCATTCAAGCCGCACTCGGCTTGCCTCACACGCCGATTCCCTTCACGTCCAGCGGCGCCCTGCCCTCGGCGTTTGCCGTGACTGACCTGGCCTGCGCCAGCATCGCTGCCGCCGGCCAAGCAGTCAGCGAATTTCTGCAGCAACACACCGGTCGCTTGCCCAGCCTTGAAGTCGACCGCCGCCTGGCCTCTTTCTGGTTCGCCACCTCGATCCGCCCCGTGGGCTGGAGCGTTCCACCGCTGTGGGACCCGGTGGCCGGCGACTACGCGACCCAGGACGGCTGGATCCGCTTGCACACCAACGCACCGCATCACCGCGCCGCCGCCGAAAGCGTGCTCGGCAGCTGTGCCGACCGTGCCGCGATGGCGAGCAAGGTTGCGCAATGGGCGAAAACCGATCTGGAACAGGCCGTGGTCGATGCCGGTGGTTGCGCCGCCGAGATGCGCAGCTGGGCGCAATGGCAAGCGCATTCCCAGGGCCTGGCGGTGAACGCCGAGCCGTTGATTCAGTTCAGCGCCAGCGGCGGTCAACACGCGAAACCCTGGAAAGGTTCTGTGGCGCAACCGTTGGCCGGCATCAAGGTGCTGGACTTGACCCGCGTGTTGGCCGGTCCCGTCGCCAGTCGTGTTCTCGCCGGCCTCGGCGCCGATGTGTTGCGCATCGATCCACCAACCTGGAACGAACCCGGCGTGGTGCCCGAAGTCACGCTGGGCAAACGCTGTGCACGGCTGGACCTGCACAGCAAGGACGATCGAGCCGTGTTCGAAGGCCTGCTCAAGGACGCCGATATCGTGCTCCACGGCTACCGCGCCGATGCACTGGAAAAGTTGGGCTACGGTGTCGCCGAGCGGGAAAAACTGGCGCCGGGCCTGATTGATGTGTGCCTCAATGCCTACGGCTGGAGCGGCCCATGGCGTAATCGTCGCGGCTTCGACAGCCTGGTGCAGATGAGCTGCGGGATTGCTGACGCGGGCATGGCCTGGAAANAAGCGGACAAACCGATGCCGCTGCCGGTTCAGGCGCTGGATCATGCAACCGGGTATTTAATGGCGGCTGCGGCGATCACGTTATTGGGACGGGGTGGGTCGGCCAGGTTGTCGTTGGCGCGCACGGCGAAGTTGTTGATTGAGAACGGTGCCGGGACGGGTGAGGCGCTGCGAGCTGAAGATGAAAACGATCAGGGGATGCTGGTAGAGCAAACCCCTTGGGGGCCCGCACATCGGCTTCATGTGCCGCTGAAAATAACCGGTACTCCATTGCAATGGGCACTTCCAGCTTCGGAATTGGGTGCCCATCGCGCGCAGTGGTGGTGACCGTCAGATCGCTATCGCGAGCAGGCTCGCTCCCACATTGGATCTGCGTCGAGCACAAACCTGTGGGAGCGAGCTTGCTCGCGATGGGGCCAGAACACTCAACACAAAACCGGTGCCCGCAGCCACCTCACAACGACAGCAACCCGCTGTACAACCCATACGCCGCCAGCCCCGCCCCGCTGATGACGCAGGTAAAAATGCCTTTCTCGATATGAGTGAACAACGGCTCGCCCTGCTCATGCTTGGCCTTGGCAAACAAGATCACCCCTGGCGCATACAACAACGCCGACAGCAGCAGGTATTTCACCCCGCCCGCGTACAACAACCACACCGCGTAACCCAGGGCGATGCCGCCGATCATCAGGTCCTTGGTCCGCTCGGCCGACGCGTGTTCATAGGTTTCGCCGCGTCCGCTCAACAGCACCGCATACGCCGCCGACCACAGGTACGGCACCAGGATCATCGACGATGCGAGGTAGATCAGGCTGGTGTAAGTGCCTGCCGAAAACAGCGTGATCAGCAGGAAAATCTGGATCATCACGTTGGTCAGCCACAGCGCATTGACCGGCACCTGGTTGGCGTTTTCCTTTTTCAGGAAGGCCGGCATGGTCTTGTCATGGGCCGTGGCGTANAGAATTTCTGCGCACAGCAGCGCCCAGGACAGCAAAGCCCCCAGCAACGACAACGCCAGGCCGATGCTGATCGCCACCGCGCCCCAAGGTCCGACAATATGTTCCAGCACACCTGCCAAGGATGGGTTCTGCAATTGCGCCAGTTCCGGCTGGCTCATGATCCCCAGCGACAACACATTCACCAGTACCAGCAGCGCCANCACGCCGAGAAAACCGATCACCGTGGCCCGGCCGACATCCGAGCGCTTCTCCGCCCTGGCCGAGTACACACTGGCGCCTTCAATGCCGATGAAGACGAACACGGTGACCAGCATCATGTTGCGCACCTGATCAACCACGCTGCCGAATTGCGGATTGCCCAAGCCCCAGATATCGCGGGTGAAGACGTCCGCCTTGAAAGCGACGGCGGTGATGACCACAAACATCACCAGCGGCACGATCTTCGCCACGGTGGTGATCTGGTTGATGAACGCCGCCTCCTTGATGCCGCGCAGCACCAGAAAATGCACGGCCCACAACAACAGCGACGCGCAGCCAATAGCGACCGGCGTATTGCCCTGGCCGAACACCGGGAAGAAGTAACCCAGGGTGCTGAACAGCAACACGAAGTACCCGACGTTGCCCAGCCAGGCGCTGATCCAGTAACCCCACGCGGATGAAAAACCCATGTAATCGCCGAACCCGGCCTTGGCGTAGGCATACACCCCGGCGTCCAGTTCAGGTTTGCGATTGGCCAGGGTCTGGAACACGAAGGCCAGGGTCANCATGCCGACGGCGGTGATCGCCCAACCGATCAACACGGCGCCCACTCCGGCGCGCGCGGCCATGTTTTGTGGCAAGGAAAAAATCCCGCCGCCAATCATCGATCCCACCACCAGGGCGATCAGCGCACTCAGGCGAAGCTTTTGCGTCGGTTGCGACATGCGACATCCCCTTTNGCTCCCTAGCCTCAAATGGATAAACTTTAACTAAATGGATAACGGATTTAACCGTTTATTAGTTAACGGAAAATAACGTCTTTTATTTATAACCGATCAATCTATGGCTCATCGGTGCTTAACAGTTTTGTGTGTCAATCCTGATAAATCAATTCTGTACTGAAAACAGACGTCAAAAATTTGCGTAAACCCGAAAACAGACTAGCTTCAAAACTCCAAGTAATTCCGGGTTGCGGCCATTAAATCTAGCCAAGGCCTCTGGAAAGGGCATTTGCGGTTATACAGTTATGACCGCGAAAAGTTCATAAGTCTTTCATTAACAATGGAATGTGCCCATGCACTGATCCATGTCAGCTAATTGAACAGNGCACAGAATTATTCTGTGGTCTCTCTTCTCCTGCATTGGAGTCATGCAATGTCTGAATCTCCCGGAAAACTTCGACTGGGCGCACTGGTTGCACTGGTTGTCGGCTCTATGATTGGTGGCGGGATTTTCTCTTTGCCCCAGAACATGGCCGCCAGTGCCGACGTCGGCGCNGTGCTGATCGGTTGGGCNATTACCGCCATCGGCATGCTGACCCTCGCTTTCGTGTTCCAGACCCTGGCCAATCGCAAACCTGACCTGGATGGCGGGGTGTATGCCTACGCCAAGGCCGGNTTCGGCGACTACATGGGTTTCTCGTCCGCCTGGGGGTACTGGATCAGTGCCTGGCTGGGCAACGTCGGGTATTTCGTGTTGCTGTTCAGCACCCTCGGCTATTTCTTTCCGATCTTCGGCGAAGGCAATACGCCTGCGGCGGTGATTGGCGCCTCGGTGTTGCTGTGGGCCGTGCACTTTCTGGTGCTGCGCGGGATCAAGGAAGCCGCGTTCATCAACCTGGTGACCACCGTCGCCAAGGTGGTGCCGCTGGTGCTGTTCGTGCTGATCGCCGTGTTCGCGTTCAAACTGGACATTTTCACCGCCGATATCTGGGGCGTGAAAAACCCGGACCTGGGCAGTGT
Source organism: Pseudomonas mandelii (assembly GCF_002251635.1). Taxonomy (GTDB): domain Bacteria; phylum Pseudomonadota; class Gammaproteobacteria; order Pseudomonadales; family Pseudomonadaceae; genus Aquipseudomonas; species Aquipseudomonas mandelii_B. The sequence continues at coordinate 841 of NZ_NMOJ01000201.1, read as the reverse complement.
GATGAACCAGGTGCGCAACATGATGCTGGTTACCGTGTGGGTATTCATCGGCATCGAAGGCGCGAGCATCTTCTCGTCCCGTGCGGAAAAACGCTCCGACGTGGGCAAGGCTACCGTCATCGGTTTTATCACCGTGCTGCTGTTCCTGATGCTGGTGAACGTGCTGTCCCTGGGGATCATGACCCAACCGGAATTGGCCAAATTGCAGAACCCGTCGATGGCCGCCGTGCTGGAGCATGTAGTCGGTCACTGGGGCGCGGTGCTGATCAGCGTCGGCTTGATCATCTCCCTGCTGGGGGCGCTGCTGTCGTGGGTGTTGCTGTGCGCGGAGATCATGTTCGCCGCCGCCAAGGACCACACCATGCCGGAGTTCCTGCGTAAGGAAAATGCCAACCATGTGCCGGTCAACGCCCTGTGGCTGACCAACGCGATGGTGCAGGTGTTCCTGGTGATCACGCTGTTTTCCGCCAGCACTTACCTGTCGCTGATTTACCTCGCCACTTCGATGATTCTGGTGCCTTACCTGTGGTCAGCAGCTTACGCCCTGCTTTTGGCGGTGCGTGGCGAGAGCTATGAAAACGCAGCGGCCGAACGCAAGAAAGACCTGTTCATCGGCGCCGTCGCCCTGATCTACGCGATCTGGCTGCTCTACGCCGGTGGCACCAAGTACCTGCTGCTGTCCGCCCTGCTCTACGCGCCTGGCGCGATCCTGTTCGCCAAGGCCAAGCATGAACTGGGCAAACCGATTTTCACCAACGTCGAGAAGCTGATATTCGCCGCGGTAGTCGTGGGCGCCCTGGTGGCGGCCTACGGGCTCTACGCCGGCTTCCTGACACTGTAA
>NZ_NMOJ01000200.1 GCF_002251635.1 Pseudomonas mandelii | reverse complement strand
TTGTTCTCACTGGAGGATCTGTAATGACCACGGAAAAAGTGAAGTACGGCGTACATTCCGAAGCCGGCAAACTGCGTAAAGTCATGGTGTGCTCCCCAGGTTTGGCCCACCAGCGGCTGACCCCCAACAACTGCGATGAACTGCTGTTCGATGACGTGCTGTGGGTCGCCCAGGCCAAGCGCGATCATTTCGACTTCGTCACCAAGATGCGCGAGCGGGACATTGATGTGCTGGAAATGCACAACCTGCTGACCGATATCGTCACCATCCCCGAAGCCCTGGACTGGATCCTGCAACGCAAGATCACCGCGAATACGGTTGGCCTGGGCCTGATCAACGAAGTNAGCTCGTGGTTGCGCAGCCTGGAGCCGCGCNATATCGCCGAATTCCTGATTGGTGGCGTGTCGGCCGATGACCTGCCGAGCAGTTTCGGTGGCAAGACCATCGAGATGTTCCGCGACTTCCTCGGCCACGCAAGCTTCATTCTGCCGCCGCTGCCGAACACGCAGTTCACTCGCGACACTACCTGCTGGATCTACGGCGGCGTGACGCTGAACCCGATGTACTGGCCGGCGCGACGCCAGGAAACCCTGCTGGCCTCGGCCATCTACAAATTCCACCCCGAGTTCACTAACGCAGACTTCCAGATCTGGTACGGCGACCCCGACCAGGAACACGGTGCCGCCACGCTGGAAGGCGGCGACGTCATGCCAATTGGCAATGGTGTCGTACTGATCGGCATGGGCGAACGTTCGTCCCACCAGGCGATTGGCCAACTGGCACGCAACCTGTTCAAGAACAAAGCCGTGGAACGCGTGATCGTTGCCGGCCTGCCGAAGTCCCGCGCGGCGATGCACCTGGACACCGTGTTCAGCTTCTGCGACCGCGACCTGGTCACCATCTTCCCCGAAGTGGTCAACCAGATCATTCCCTTCACCCTGCGCCCTGATGACAGCAAGCCACACGGCATCGATATCCAACGGGAGAAAACCAACTTCCTCGAAACCGTGGCCGCAGCGCTCAACCTCAAGGCGCTGCGTGTGGTCGAGACCGGCGGCAACAGCTTCGCCGCCGAGCGCGAGCAATGGGATGACGGCAACAACGTGGTGGCGCTGGAGCCTGGCGTGGTGATCGGTTACGACCGCAACACCTACACCAACACCCTGCTGCGCAAGGCCGGTGTGGAAGTCATCACCATCAGCGCCGGTGAACTCGGCCGCGGCCGTGGCGGCGGCCACTGCATGACCTGCCCGATCATTCGCGACCCTATCGACTATTAATTTTTATGCCCTGCTTCGCGCTTATAAAGCGTGAAGCAGGCGGATAACCGAAACCCAAGGAGATCCAAAATGGCTTTCAATATGCGCAACCGCAGCCTGCTCTCGCTGATGCACCACACCACTCGCGAGCTCAACTACCTGCTGGACCTGTCCCGCGACCTCAAGCGCGCCAAATACACTGGCACCGAGCGTCCGCACCTGCAGGGCAAAAACATCGCGCTGATCTTCGAAAAAACCTCGACTCGCACCCGCTGCGCGTTCGAAGTGGCGGCCCATGACCAGGGCGCCCACGTCACCTATATCGACCCGGTGTCGTCGCAAATCGGCCACAAAGAAAGCATGAAAGACACTGCCCGCGTATTGGGCCGGATGTTCGACGCCATCGAGTACCGTGGCTTTGAGCAGGAAATCGTCGAAGAGTTGGCCAAGTTCGCCGGCGTGCCGGTGTTCAACGGCCTCACCGCCGAATTCCACCCGACGCAAATGATCGCCGACACCCTGACCATGCGCGAACACAGCGACAAGCCGCTGCATGACATCAGCTACGCCTACCTGGGCGACGCGCGTTACAACATGGGCAATTCGCTGCTGATGATCGGCGCCAAGCTGGGCATGGACGTGCGCATCGGCGCGCCGAAAGCGTTGTGGCCGCATGAAGATTTCATCAAGCAGTGCCAGGCGTTTGCCGAAGAAAGCGGCGCACGCATCACCATCACCGAAGACCCGAAAGAGGCGGTCAAAGGCGTCGACTTCATCCACACCGATATCTGGGTGTCGATGGGCGAGCCGGTGGAAGCGTGGGACGAGCGTATCGAGCAACTGCTGCCGTACCAGGTCAACGCCAAGATGATGAAGGCCTCGGGCAACCCCCGCGTGAAGTTCATGCACTGCCTGCCGGCGTTCCATAACAGCGAAACCAAGGTCGGCAAGGACATCGCTGCGCGCTACCCAAACCTGGCCAATGGTGTGGAAGTGACCGAGGACGTGTTCGAGTCGCCGGCCAACATCGCGTTTGAGCAAGCGGAAAACCGCATGCACACCATCAAGGCGATCCTGGTGTCAGCGTTGGCGGATATCTAAGCACCGATGCGGTCGGCTCTTTGTGGGAGCGTGGCTTGCCCGCGATAGGATCGCCGCGCTGCGATGCGGGCACCTCGGTTTCTCAGGAATACCTGGGTGATGCCATCGCGGGCAAGCCCGGCTCCCACACTGATTGCTCTTCGCTCGGAGACCTCGCTGAATTCTAGAAGGACATTTATTATGCGTATCGTCGTTGCACTGGGCGGTAACGCCCTGCTCCGCCGTGGTGAACCCATGACCGCGGACAACCAACGCGCCAATATCCGAATCGCCACCGAACAGATCGCCAAGATCCACCCCGGCAACGAGCTGGTGATCGCCCACGGCAATGGCCCGCAAGTCGGCCTGCTGTCGTTGCAGGCAGCGGCCTACACCCAGGTTTCGCCTTACCCGCTGGACGTGCTGGGCGCTGAAACCGAAGGCATGATCGGCTACATCATCGAACAGGAACTGGGCAACCTGCTGGACTTCGAAGTGCCGTTTGCGACCCTGCTCACCCAGGTCGAAGTCGACGCCAACGACCCGGCGTTCCAGAACCCCACCAAACCCATCGGCCCGGTCTACGCCAAGGCCGAAGCGGAAAAACTCGCCGCCGAGAAAGGCTGGGCGATTGCCCCGGACGGCGACAAATACCGTCGCGTGGTGGCCAGCCCGCGCCCNAAACGCATCTTCGAAATTCGCCCGATCAAGTGGCTGCTGGAAAAAAGCAGCATCGTGATCTGCGCCGGCGGTGGCGGCATCCCGACGATGTACGGCGCCAGCGGCAAACTGCAAGGCGTGGAAGCGGTCATCGATAAAGACCTGTGTTCCTCGCTGTTAGCCGCGCAACTGGACGCCGATCTGCTGGTGATCGCCACCGACGTCAACGCGGCCTTTATCGACTTCGGCAAGCCAACCCAGAAGGCCATCGCCCAGGCTCACCCCGACGCAATGGAAAAACTCGGCTTCGCCGCCGGCTCCATGGGGCCGAAGGTGCAAGCGGCGTGTGAGTTCGCCCGCCAGACTGGCAAAACCGCCGTCATCGGTTCACTCTCGGACATCGAAGCCATCGTCCAGGGCAGCGCCGGCACGCGCATCAGCACGGCGACACCTGGCATTACTTATCTATAAGGAGAAACGTCAATGGCAACGTTTGAGCCCGGTCACTTGCACATCGAGCGCCACGCGCTGAACTCGGATGATGTCAGCTACAACGTGCACCTCGACTATGAGGTCTCGCAGGATCCTCAGAAAGGCAAAGGAATATTGTTCACCATGCACGGCAGCATGCAGGGAAAGGACATGACGGAGACCTTCTTTCTACCCAAAGTTGAGGCCTACAACTTCGCCAACAACGTGACAACTATTGCCGAGAAGTACGGAATCCCGAAGACACATAGCCAGATCGGCTCGGTTCACAAGCATTACGACTTGATGTTTGAAGACATCCGCAAGCAGTTGGATATGAAATCCGGCGACCCGGTAAACCTCGAGAACTTCGAGTAACCCTATTCCCCTGGATGAACGCTGTACCTGTGGGAGCGGGCTTGCCCGCGATGGCGGTGTAACATTCAACCTCTATGTTGTCTGACACTCCGCTATCGCTTGCTCGCGAATACGGTGTATCAGCCATCTATGTGCCAACTGACACACCGTATTCGCGAGCAAGCCCGCTCCCACATTTTGATCTCCATCAGCGCCAAGGCATACTGGCCACCCTCCGCACTCCAGAATCAAGATCCGCCCCATGCGTATCCACGTCAGCTTCATCGACCGCGTCGGCATTACCCAGGAAGTCCTGGCCTTGCTCGGTGGGCGTAATCTCAATCTGGATGCGGTGGAGATGGTGCCGCCCAACGTCTACATCGACGCGCCGACCCTCAGCCCTGAAGTGCTCGAGGAACTGCGCGACGCGTTGTTCAGCGTGCACGGCGTGCGAGCGATGACGGTGGTCGACATCCTTCCGGGGCAACGGCGGCACTTGCAGCTCGATGCGCTGCTCGCCGCCATGACCGACCCGGTGCTGGCCGTGGACAGCGCGGGCAAGATCCTGCTGGCCAACCCGGCGCTGATCGCCCTGTACGGCCGCGAGCCGGCCGGGGAAAGCATCAGCGAACTGTTCAACGACCCGGCGCTGTTGGACACCTTGCTGGAANAAGGCTTTCGCCTGCCTCTGCGCGAGATCAGCGTCAATGGCCAGACCCTGCTGCTCGACGCCACGCCGATCACCGACGCCGGCGCCCTGCTCACCCTGTACCCACCCAACCGGATCGGCGAACAGTTGTCGGCGCTGCACCACGATCACGCCGAAGGTTTCGACGCGTTGCTCGGCGAGTCCCCGGCGATCCGTACCCTCAAGGCCCGCGCCCAGCGCGTGGCGGCACTGGATGCGCCGTTGCTGATCCAGGGCGAAACCGGCACCGGCAAAGAGCTGGTGGCGCGTGCCTGTCATGCCATCAGCGCACGCCACAGTGCGCCGTTCCTGGCCCTGAACTGCGCGGCATTGCCGGAAAACCTCGCCGAAAGCGAGCTGTTCGGTTATGCCCCGGGCGCCTTTACCGGTGCGCAACGAGGTGGCAAACCTGGGCTGATGGAACTGGCCAACCAGGGCACCGTGTTCCTGGATGAAATCGGCGAAATGTCGCCGTACTTGCAGGCCAAGCTGTTGCGGTTTCTCAATGACGGCAGCTTCCGGCGAGTTGGGGGTGATCGCGAGGTCAAGGTCAATGTGCGAATCCTCAGCGCGACTCACCGCAACCTGGAAAAAATGGTCAGCGAAGGTTCGTTCCGCGAAGACTTGTTCTATCGCCTTAACGTCCTGAATGTCGAAGTCCCGCCCCTGCGTGAACGCGGTCAGGACATCCTGCTGCTGGCGCGCTATTTCATGCAGCAGGCCTGCGCGCAGATCCAGCGCCCGGTCTGTCGCCTGGCGCCGGGGACTTATCCGGCGCTGCTGGGTAACCGCTGGCCGGGCAATGTGCGCCAGTTGCAGAACGTGATCTTCCGCGCCGCCGCCATCTGCGAAAGCAGCCTGGTGGACATCGGCGACCTGGACATCGCCGGCACCTCGGTAGCCCGCCAAAACGACGGCGACGTTGATAGCCTTGAGCAGGCGATGGAAGAGTTTGAGAAGACGCTGCTGGAAAAACTCTACGTCAGCTATCCATCGACCCGGCAACTGGCCAGCCGCCTGCAAACCTCCCACACGGCGATTGCTCATCGGTTGCGCAAGTACGGGATTCCCAATAAGCCGTGAGGCGCCAAACGCATCAATACACAAATACCTGTGGTCCCACAGGTATTTGTGTATTGCCTGAAACCTGTTTAAAAACGACCTCTATCTGTACTGAAAGCGCTACAGCGGAACGATATCGCTACACTCTCTCCCGATCACCGCTGTGCAAGGCTTTGATCCTCCTAGGCTTTTTTCTTTGCTTCTGACTGTAGCGATTTCGCTACAGCCGTCAGATTTCTGTGCGCATTAAAAATACTCAAGTCATTGATTTATAAAGACTAAATAACATTGGCCGCGATCTTGCTTAGTAACCACCCATAAAGCAGGGCTTTAGCCCAAGCATTCCATCGCGTCCACCAGACCAGTCTGGCCCCCTTAGGAGTTTCCATGAGCGAGTTGCGTTTCACTGAAGATCACGAATGGCTGCGCGCCGAAGCCGATGGCAGCGTCACTGTCGGCATTACCGCCTTCGCACAGAACGCCCTGGGCGACGTGGTTTTCGTACAACTGCCTGAGCTGCAGTCCTACGACAAAGGCGCCGAAGCCGCCACCGTGGAATCGGTAAAAGCCGCCAGCGGCGTGTACATGCCACTGGACGGCGATGTACTGGAAGTGAACCCGGCGCTGGACAGCAGTCCTGAACTGGTCAACGAAGACCCGATGGGCGAAGGCTGGTTCTTCCGCTTTCAGCCAACCGACGCCTCGGCTGTCGCCAAACTGCTGGATCAGGACGCTTACGACCGTCTGATCAAAGCCAACGCCGAAGCCTGAGGAGCGCTGACATGACTCAAGTCAACCTGACNACCGCCAACGAATTCATCGCCCGTCATATCGGCCCGCGCCAGGAAGACGAGCAGCACATGCTTGCCAGCCTGGGCTTTGACTCCCTGGAAGCCCTGAGCGCCAGCGTGATCCCGGAAAGCATCAAGGGCACCAGCGTGCTCGGCCTGGAAGACGGCCTGAGCGAAGCCGAGGCCCTGGCCAAGATCAAGGCCATCGCCGGCAAGAACCAACTGTTCAAGACTTACATCGGCCAGGGCTACTACAACTGCCACACGCCGTCGCCGATCCTGCGTAACCTGCTGGAAAACCCGGCCTGGTACACCGCCTACACCCCGTACCAGCCAGAGATTTCCCAAGGCCGCCTGGAATCGCTGCTGAACTTCCAGACCCTGATCAGCGACCTCACCGGCCTGCCGATCGCCAACGCCTCCCTGCTCGACGAAGCCACCGCCGCCGCCGAAGCCATGACCTTCTGCAAGCGCCTGAGCAAGAACAAAGGCAGCAACGCGTTCTTCGCCTCCGTGCACAGCCACCCACAAACCCTCGACGTACTGCGCACCCGTGCCGAGCCGCTGGGCATCGACGTGGTGGTGGGCGATGAGCGCGAACTGACCGACGTCAGCCCGTTCTTCGGCGCCCTGCTGCAATACCCGGCCAGCAACGGTGACGTGTTTGATTACCGCGAGCTGACCGAACGCTTCCACGCCGCCAACGCGCTGGTCGCCGTGGCTGCCGACCTGCTGGCCCTGACCCTGCTGACTCCGCCGGGTGAGTTCGGCGCCGATGTGGCCATCGGCAGCGCGCAACGCTTCGGCGTGCCGCTGGGCTTTGGTGGCCCGCACGCGGCCTACTTCTCCACCAAGGATGCGTTCAAGCGCGACATGCCGGGCCGTCTGGTCGGTGTGTCCGTCGACCGTTTCGGCAAGCCGGCCCTGCGCCTGGCCATGCAGACTCGCGAGCAACATATCCGCCGCGAGAAAGCCACCAGCAACATCTGCACCGCCCAGGTATTGCTGGCCAACATCGCCAGCATGTACGCCGTATACCACGGCCCTAAAGGCCTGACCCAGATCGCCCAGCGCATTCACCAGCTGACCGCGATTCTGGCCAAAGGCTTGAGCGCATTGGGTCTGAACGTCGAGCAAGAAAGCTTCTTCGACACGCTGACCCTTAAAACCGGCGCCAACACTGCCGCGTTGCACGACAAGGCTCGCGCCCAGCAGATCAACCTGCGCGTCGTCGATGCCGAGCGTCTGGGCCTGTCCCTCGACGAAACCACTTCGCAAGCCGACGTGGAAACCCTGTGGGCCCTGTTCGCCGACGGCAAGGCGCTGCCAGACTTCGCCGCCCTCGCCGCTTCCGTGACCAGCACCCTCCCGGCCGCGCTGGTTCGCCAATCGCCGATCCTCAGCCACCCGGTGTTCAACCGTTATCACTCGGAAACCGAGCTGATGCGCTACCTGCGCAAGCTGGCCGACAAGGACCTGGCACTGGACCGCACCATGATCCCGCTGGGCTCGTGCACCATGAAGCTCAACGCCGCCAGCGAAATGATCCCGGTGACCTGGGCTGAATTCGGTGCCCTGCACCCGTTCGCCCCGGCCGAGCAAAGCGCCGGCTACCTGCAACTGACGTCCGAGCTGGAAGCCATGCTCTGCGCAGCCACCGGTTATGACGCAATCTCGCTGCAACCGAACGCCGGTTCCCAGGGCGAGTACGCCGGCCTTTTGGCCATCCGTGCCTACCACCAGAGCCGTGGCGAAGAACGCCGTGACATCTGCCTGATCCCATCGTCGGCCCACGGCACCAACCCCGCTACCGCCAACATGGCCGGCATGCGCGTGGTCGTGACCGCGTGCGACGCACGTGGCAACGTGGACATCGAAGACCTGCGCGCCAAGGCCATCGAGCACCGCGAACACCTCGCCGCACTGATGATCACCTACCCGTCCACCCACGGCGTGTTCGAAGAAGGCATCCGCGAAATCTGCGGCGTCATTCACGACAACGGTGGCCAGGTGTACATCGACGGCGCCAACATGAACGCGATGGTCGGCCTGTGCGCACCGGGCAAGTTCGGCGGCGACGTGTCCCACCTGAACCTGCACAAGACCTTCTGCATTCCCCACGGCGGTGGCGGCCCGGGTGTTGGCCCGATTGGCGTCAAATCCCACCTGACCCCGTTCCTGCCGGGTCACGGCACCATGGAACGTAAAGAAGGCGCGGTGTGCGCGGCGCCATTCGGCAGCGCGAGCATCCTGCCGATCACCTGGATGTACATCAGCATGATGGGCGGTGCGGGCCTCAAGCGTGCTTCGCAGCTGGCGATCCTGAATGCCAACTACATTTCTCGTCGCCTCGAAGAGCACTACCCAGTGCTGTACACCGGCAGCAACGGCCTGGTGGCGCACGAGTGCATCCTGGACCTGCGCCCATTGAAAGACAGCAGCGGCATCAGCGTGGACGACGTGGCCAAGCGCCTGATCGACTTCGGCTTCCATGCGCCGACCATGTCGTTCCCGGTAGCGGGCACGCTGATGATCGAGCCGACCGAAAGCGAATCCAAGGAAGAGCTGGACCGCTTCTGTGACGCGATGATTGCCATCCGCGAGGAAATTCGCGCGGTGGAAAACGGCACCCTGGACAAGGAAGACAACCCACTGAAAAACGCCCCGCACACGGCGGCCGAACTGGTGGGCGAATGGAGCCACCCGTACAGCCGTGAACAAGCGGTGTACCCGGTTGCGTCGTTGATCGAAGGCAAGTACTGGCCGCCGGTTGGCCGGGTCGACAACGTGTTTGGCGATCGCAACCTGGTGTGTGCGTGCCCGTCGATCGAGCTTTACGCGTAAAGCAGTCATAAAAAAGCAGCCATAAGCTGCAAGCTTCAAGCGGCATTCTTGCGGCTTGCGGCTTGCCGCTGCCCCTATAACAAGAAACCGGAGAACAACAATGTCTTTAAGCGTGTTCGACCTGTTCAAGATTGGCATCGGCCCCTCCAGTTCCCACACTGTTGGCCCGATGCGCGCTGCTGCGCGTTTCGCCGAAGGCTTGCGCCGTGAAGGGCTGCTGACTGCAACCGCCTGCGTCAAAGTCGAGCTCTACGGCTCGCTCGGCGCCACCGGAAAAGGCCACGGCAGCGACAAGGCCGTGCTACTGGGCCTGGAAGGCGAACACCCGGACACCGTCAATACTGAAACCGTGGCTGCACGCCTCGCGCAAATGCGCAGCGACGGTCGCTTGAACCTGCTCGGCGAACACAGCATTGCGTTCAATGAGAAAGAACACCTGGCGATGATTCGCAAACCCCTTGCCTACCATCCCAACGGCATGATTTTTCGTGCCTTCGATGCGGCGGGTATCCAGATTCGCAGCCGCGAGTACTACTCGGTCGGCGGCGGGTTTGTGGTGGATGAAGATGCCGCCGGCGCCGACCGCATTGTCGAAGACACCACGCCGCTGACCTTTCCCTTCAAGCACGCCAAGGACTTGCTGGGGCATTGCGCCACCTACGGGCTGTCGATCAGCCAAGTGATGCTGACCAATGAAAGTGCCTGGCGCCCGGAAGCGGAAACCCGCGCCGGTCTATTGAAAATCTGGCAAGTGATGCAGGACTGCGTCGACGCCGGCTGTCGCAACGAAGGGATTTTGCCCGGCGGCTTGAAGGTCAAGCGCCGCGCCGCCGCCCTGCATCGCCAGCTGTGCAAGAACCCGGAATCGGCGCTGCGCGATCCGCTGTCGGTGCTCGACTGGGTCAACCTGTACGCGTTGGCGGTCAACGAAGAAAACGCCAATGGCGGCCGCGTGGTGACCGCGCCCACCAACGGTGCAGCCGGGATTGTGCCGGCCGTGTTGCATTACTACATGCGGTTTATCCCCGGCGCGAACGAGGACGGCGTGGTGCGCTTTCTGCTCACCGCCGCCGCCATCGGCATTTTGTACAAGGAAAACGCGTCGATCTCTGGCGCCGAAGTCGGTTGTCAGGGTGAAGTCGGCGTCGCCTGTTCCATGGCCGCCGGCGCGCTGTGCGAAGTGCTTGGCGGCACGGTGCAGCAAGTGGAAAACGCNGCCGAGATCGGTATGGAGCACAACCTCGGCCTGACCTGCGACCCGATTGGCGGGCTGGTGCAGGTGCCGTGCATCGAGCGCAATGCCATGGGCTCGGTCAAGGCGATCAATGCGGTGCGTATGGCTTTGCGCGGTGACGGGCAGCACTTCGTCTCGCTGGATAAAGTCATCCGCACCATGCGCCAGACCGGCGCCGATATGAAAAGCAAATACAAGGAAACCGCCCGTGGCGGTTTGGCGGTCAACATTATCGAGTGCTGACGCCTACGCGCNTCCGCACACTTTTTCAGGAGCTGAATATGTCCACCGAACAATTGCTGAAAACCCCGCTGCACGCACTGCACCTCGAACTGGGCGCGCGCATGGTGCCCTTCGCCGGCTACGACATGCCGGTGCAATACCCGCTGGGCGTGATGAAAGAACACCTGCATACCCGTGAACACGCCGGGTTGTTCGACGTGTCCCACATGGGCCAAATCCGCCTGACCGGCGCCAATGCCGCCAAAGCCCTCGAAACGCTGGTGCCCGTCGACATCATCGACCTGCCGGTCGGCATGCAGCGCTATGCCATGTTCACCAACGACCAGGGCGGCATTCTCGACGACCTGATGGTGGCCAACCTGGGTAACGACGAACTGTTCCTGGTGGTCAACGCCGCCTGCAAGGACCAGGACCTGGCGCACCTGCGCAAACATATCGGCGACCAGTGCACCATTGAGCCGCTGTTCGAAGAGCGCGCCTTGCTGGCCCTGCAAGGCCCGGCGGCCGTGAAGGTCCTGGCGCGTCTGGCGCCTGAAGTGGCGAAGATGACCTTCATGCAGTTCACCCGCGTGAAACTGTTGGGTGTCGAGTGCTTTGTCAGCCGTTCGGGCTACACCGGCGAAGACGGTTTCGAAATCTCCGTACCGGCTGCCAACGCCGAAGCCCTGGCGCGCGCCCTGCTGGCCGAACCTGAAGTGGCGGCCATCGGCCTGGGCGCCCGCGACTCGCTGCGCCTGGAAGCGGGCCTGTGCCTGTACGGCCACGACATGAACACCGAGACCACCCCCATCGAAGCCAGCCTGCTGTGGGCCATCTCCAAGCCTCGTCGCGCTGATGGCGCACGGGCCGGCGGCTTCCCAGGTGCCGAGACCGTGTTCGCGCAACAACAAGCCGGCGTCAGCCGCAAGCGTGTGGGCCTGTTGCCTCAGGAACGCACGCCAGTGCGTGAAGGCGCAGAAATCGTCAATGAAGCGGGCGACATCATCGGCGCCGTGTGCAGCGGTGGTTTCGGCCCAACCCTGGGCGGTCCATTGGCAATGGGTTACCTCGACAGTGCTTATATCGCCATCGACACACCTGTATGGGCGATTGTGCGTGGGAAAAAGGTGCCTTTGCTTGTAAGCAAAATGCCATTTGTTCCACAACGTTACTATCGTGGCTGATTGACTGTTCCTATAAGTAACGCGGTTGCGTTAAC
>NZ_NMOJ01000020.1 GCF_002251635.1 Pseudomonas mandelii | reverse complement strand
TAACGGCATCATTCAATCACCTCGCCACGCAGCAGGAATTTGGCCAGGGCGAACGACCCGACAAAGCCAAACAGCGCAATCAGCAGCGCCGCTTCAAAGTAGGTGTCACTGGCATAGCGAATGCCGAGCACCAGCATCATCAGCATCGCCAGGATGTACAGATAATCCAGCGCCAGAACCCGGTCCTGGGCCGACGGGCCTTTGAAGAGACGAATCAGGGTCAGGATCATCGCCAGCGAAAAGATGAACAGGCTGAGCAGGATCGCATTGGAGAGCAGGGCGCTCATTCGAAGATCTCCATCAGGGGCCGCTCGTAGGCGTGTTTGAAGTGCTGGATAAACTGCGCTTCGTCATCCAGGTCGAACACGTGGATCAGCAAAATACTGCGGTCCAGCGCCAGTTCCGACCAGACGGTGCCGGGCGTGACGCTGGTGATCATCGACAGCGCNGCGAGGCCGTTGGCATCGCGCAAGTCCAGCGGGACCTTGATGAAGCGCGAGCGCGGTGGACGGCGACCGGCGTTGAGCACGCCCCAGGCCACGACGAGGTTGGACACCAGCACGTCACGACCGACCAGGAAGAACAAATGCAGGATCACCCCCGGACGACGAATACGGATCGGCAGCGGCCGCAGCTTGCGCATCATCAGCGGCGCGAGAAAACCCAGCAGCGCGCCCAGCAACAGGTTGCCGGGGCTGATCGACAAGTTCAGCACCAGCCACAACACCCACAATGCCAGCGACAACCATGGGGCAGGCAACAGACGCTTCATGGCTGCACCTCCAACGCCGCGGCCCTGGCTTCCGGGCTCGGCACCACACGCGTGCCCAGCACCGCCATGACGTATTGCTGCGGATTGTTCAACGCATCAGCGGCCGCCTGGGTGTAGCGCATCAGGGGTTCGGCCTTGAAGGTCAGCGCAACGCTCAGCCCCAGCAGGACGATGATCGGCACGCACTCGAAGCGTCGCAGTAACGGTGATGGCCGCTCTTCGGGGGTCCAGAAACGCTGGATGCCCAACCGCGAGAAGGCAATCAACGACGCCAGTCCGGACAGGATCAGCAACGCCAGCAAACCCCACGCCGCGTTCGACACCGGCACATCGGTGCTATTGCCCAATCCCAACGGGTTGAGCAGGGCACTNAACAAGCTGAGCTTGCCGATAAACCCGGACAACGGCGGCATGCCGATAATCAGCAGCGCACAGGCGACAAAGCTCAAGCCGAGGAAGGCCATGGTCCAGGGAATCACTTGGCCGACCACGGCTTTCTGNTCGTCATCGAGGTTGATGCCCTTGGGCGGTTGCAGGGATTCCATCGGCCGAGGCAGCAGGTCGCCGTCGTCGAACAGCGGCATTTCATTGGCCGAACGGGAGCGCTCGATCAACTCAGCCAGCAGGAACAGCGCGCTCAAGGCCAGGGTTGAGCTGACCAGATAGAACAACGCGCCGGCGGTCAGGCTTGGCTGGGCAAAACCCACGGCCGACAGCAGGATCCCGGCCGACACCAGAATGCTCAAACTCGCCATGCGCTCCAGCCGTTGCGCGGCCAACATCGCCAGCGCCGCGCAGATAATGGTCGCCATGCCGCCGTACACCAGCCAGTCGCCCCCAAACAGCGCCGAAGCACCGGCCTGGCCGGAGAACAGCAGGGTCCACAGGCGCAGCACGGTGTACACGCCAACTTTGGTCATGATCGCAAACATCGCCGCCACCGGTGCGCTGGCCGAGGAATAGGCGGGCGCCAACCAGAAGTTCAACGGCCACATGCCGGCTTTAGCCAGGAATGCCGTCGCCAGAATCGCCGCGCCTGCGTGCAACAGGCCGCGATCCGCCTCCGGCACCAGCGGGATTTTCAGTGCCAGGTCAGCAAAGTTCAGCGTGCCGGTCACGCCGTAGATCATCGCCGCGCCAATCAGGAACAGCGACGACGCCAGCAGGTTGATCGCGATGTAATGCAGCCCCGACGACACCCGAGCGCGGCCCGAGCCGTGCAACATCAAGCCGTAGGACGCGGCCAGCAGCACCTCGAAGAACACGAACAGGTTGAACAAATCTGCCGTGAGAAAGGCGCCGTACAGGCCCATCATCTGGATCTGGAACAGCGCATGAAAACTGGTACCGGCACCGTCCCAACGGGCCATGGCGAACAGCAAGGCGCTGACGCCGATGATCCCGGTCAGCACCAGCATCAACGCCGAGAGTTGATCCACCACCAGTACGATGCCGAACGGCACCTGCCAGTTGCCCGGCAGGTACACGCCGATTGAGCCGGGGCCGCCTTGTTGCGTCCAGTACAGCAGCAGAATGGCAATGCCCAGGCCGACAATGCTGGAGAACAGGTTGATCTTGGCTTTCAACGGACGGTGTTTCTCGCCCAGCATCAGCATGATGGCGGCGGTCAGCAGCGGCAGCAGAATCGGTGCGGCGATCAGGTGCGTCATCGCATTCATTCTTTAGGCTCCCGGCCATCGACATGGTCGGTCCCGGTCAAGCCGCGCGATGCCAGCAGCACCACCAGAAACAGNGCGGTCATGGCGAAGCTGATCACGATCGCCGTCAGCACCAGGGCTTGTGGCAGGGGATCGGTGTAGTGCAGCAGGTCTTGCGGCACGCCGTCCTTGATGATCGGCTCCTTGCCGATAAAGAGGCTGCCCATGCTGAAAATGAACAGGTTGACCCCGTACGACAGCAGGCACAGGCCCATCACCACCTGGAACGTCCGTGGTCGCAGGATCAACCAGACGCCGGAGGCCGCCAGGACTCCAATGGCAATTGCGATGACTTCTTCCATCAGACGGCTCCTTTGGTGGCGACGGATCTGGGCAGTGCCGCGGTCTTGTGACCCCGGACCGACTGGTGAGCGAGGGCGGTGAGGATCAACAGCGTCGAACCGACGACCATGGCGTACACGCCGATGTCGAAGAACAGTGCNCTGGCGACGTGAATGTCGCCCAGCACTGGCAGTTCAAAATGCCAGGTGTGGGTGGTCAGGAACGGATACCCGGCCGCCATCGCGCCGAGCCCGGTGACCGTGGCGAACAGCAGGCCGNAGCCCATCCAGCGCATCGGCCGCAGGCTCATCTGTGCCTCGACCCACTGGGTGCCGGCCACCATGTATTGAAGGATAAAGGCGACCGACATCACCAGCCCGGCGACAAAACCGCCACCCGGTTGATTGTGCCCGCGCATGAACAGGTAGAAGGACACCACCACGGCAATCGGTAGCAGCAGGCGAACCAGCACTGCCGGGACCATCATGAAACCGAGGGCGGTGTCGCTGGCCTGGCGCGGGTTGACCAGGTCGGTGGCCACGTCCGGCGCCAACTGGCGCTGTTGTGCGGGCAGTTGCATGCTTTCTTTCGAGGGGCGGAACCGACGCAGCAGGGCATAGACCGTCAGCGCCACGGCCGCCAATACGGTGATTTCGCCCAAGGTGTCGAAGCCACGGAAGTCCACCAGCATCACGTTCACCACATTGCTGCCGCCGCCTTCGGGCAGGGCGCGGCTGAGGTAGAACGAGGAGATATCGTTGGGCGTCTGGCGGGTCAGCATCGCGTAGGACAACAGCGCCATGCCGCCGCCCACCACGGTGGACAGCAGGAAGTCACGCAGGCGACGGATGCGTGCCTTGCGCAGNGTGCTCGGCAGCGGCGACACCTCTTCGATTCGCCGCGGCAACCAACGCAAACCGAGGAGGATCAGTACCGTGGTCACCACTTCGACCACCAGTTGCGTGAGCGCCAGGTCCGGCGCCGAGAACCACACGAAGGTGACGCAGGTCATCAGGCCGCAGACGCTGACCATGGTCAGGGCCGCGAGCCGGTGATACTTGGCCTGCCACGCTGCGCCGAGGGCACAGGCAATCGCCAACAGCCAGAGGGTCACGAACACGATCGAGCCCGGAATCTTCGGTCGATCACCCCAGCTCAGGCTGCTGTGGAGCATCGGGATCAACCCGGCCAGCACGGCGGCGAGCACCACCAGGAACAATTGGGCTTGCAGGCGTCGGGTGCTGATCCGCCGCTCCAGCCGACGGGCCAGGCGCATCATGACCACCAGGCTACGTTCGAACAGACGCTTGCCGTTGAAGCGGCCAATGAGCGGTGGGTATTTGAAACGTCCGCGCTTGAGCTGATTGCGTAGCAGCAGGTAGAGCACCACGCCGCCGGACATGGCCACCAGGCTCATGATCATCGGTGCATTCCAGCCGTGCCAGATGGCCAGGCTGTACTCGGGCAGTACACCGCCGACAACCGGCAGTGCGGCGGCGGCGAGGATCGAACCGACTACCTGGGCCGGGAAAATCCCCACCAGCAGGCACGTGAATACCAGCAACTCAACCGGTGCGCGCATCCAGCGCGGCGGTTCATGAGGCGTGTGGGGCAGGTCGGTTGCGGGCGGGCCGAAGAACACGTCGACTGTGAAGCGCAGCGCATACGCGACGCTGAACGTCCCGGCGATGGTCGCGACGATCGGCAAGGTCATTTCCACCCAGGCCGTTGATGAAACAAACACGGTTTCGGCGAAGAACATTTCTTTGGACAGGAAGCCATTGAGCAACGGCACGCCGGCCATCGATGCGCTGGCNACCATTGCCAGGGTCGCGGTNAACGGGATCAGCCGCACCAGGCCACTGAGCTTGCGGATATCCCGCGTGCCGCTTTCATGGTCGATGATGCCCGCCGCCATGAACAGCGAGGCCTTGAAGGTAGCGTGGTTGAGGATATGGAACACCGCGGCNACGGCGGCCAGTGGGCTGTTCAGGCCCAATAGCAGGGTGATCAGGCCGAGGTGGCTGATGGTCGAGTAGGCCAGCAAACCCTTGAGGTCGTTTTGGAACATCGCGCAGTACGCGCCAAGCAACAGGGTGCAAGCNCCGGCGCCGCCGACGATCCAGAACCATTCTTCGCTGCCGGACAGCGACGGCCACAGGCGGGCCAGCAGGAACACGCCGGCCTTCACCATCGTCGCCGAGTGCAAATAGGCAGAAACCGGAGTCGGTGCCGCCATCGCGTGGGGCAGCCAGAAGTGGAAGGGGAACTGGGCGCTTTTGCTCAAGGCGCCGATCAGGATCAGGGGCAGCAGGATAGGGTAGAGAGCATGTGCGCGAATCAGATCGCCGGCGGCCAGGACCTGGTCCAGGTCATAGCTGCCGACGATATGCCCCAGCAGCATCACGCCGGCCAGCAGGCACAAACCGCCCGCGCCGGTGACCATCAAGGCCATATAAGCCCCGCGCCTGGCGTCGGCGCGGTGGTGCCAGTAGCCGATCAGCAGGAACGAGAACAGGCTGGTCAGTTCCCAGAAGAACACGATCTGGATCAGGTTGCCGGAGATCACCAACCCGAGCATCGCGCCCATGAACGCCAGGAAAAACGCAAAGAAGCGCGGCACCGGATCGTCCGGCGACATGTAATAGCGNGCATACAGCGACACCAGCGTGCCGATACCCAGCACCAGCATCGAGAACAGCCAGGCAAACCCGTCCATGCGCAGCACGAAGTTCAGGCCCAGGCTGGGCAGCCAGAAAAATTCTTCACGAATGACGCCGCCATCGGCGATTTGCGGGTACAAGAGGGCAACCTGGACGGTGCCTATCAAAGCCACCAGGCCAGCCAACAAAGATTCGGTATTGCGCGCGTTGTGTGGCAGCAANGCCGCCAGACAGCTGCCGATAAAAGGCAGCAGCAGTAGAACTATCAGGGACATAGGCTTCTAATCTGCGGGAGTTTGGGATGCATCATACGTGCCGCTTTCTCGATCACCAAACGCGAAGCTGTCGCAGAATCCTTCAAGGTAGACGAGAAAAGCCTTGTTTACATTGTTTCAAGGGAGTGCCACTTCATTGATCGTTCACACGCAGAGCGTGGGAACGATCCGGGTTTTGTGTCGTTCGCAAGTTCGGGTATCGACACAAAACCCGTAGGAGCGAGGGAGTGCCACTTCATTGATCGTTCACACGCAGAGCGTGGGAACGATCAGTGTTCGGTTTCCTGTACCGAATCTTCTTCAACTTCGGGTATTGCCTTACCCTTGGTCTTCAACTCACTCACAATCACCGCCGCAACAATCAACCCCGCACCCACCAACGCAATCGCCGGCAACCGCTCCCCGGCAATCCGCCCGACAATTCCGGCCCATACCGGCTCCCCCGCATAAATCAACGTCGCCCGGGTCGGCGAAACGCTTTTCTGCGCCCAGTTCATCGCTACCTGAATCGCCGCACTCGCTGCACCCAGGCCCAACGCGGTGCTCAACAGCAACCAGGAAAAATCCGGAATCACTTCCTGGGTCGGCACCACCATCAGGAACGCCAGCAACGACGTGGTCGCCAGTTGCACTACCGTCACCCGCCGCACATCGACCTGGCCGGCATAGGTGCTGATCAAAATGATCTCCGCTGCAATCGCTACCGCACTGATCAGCGTAGCGATTTCACCGGGGCTGAAATTGAACGAAGCGCCGGAAGGTCCCGACAGCAGCATCAACCCGGTAAACGCCAGCATGATGCCGATGGCCGGCATCAGCCCCGGACGCCGCCCCAGCACCAGCCATTGCAGCAACGGCACGAAAGGCACGTACAGCGCGGTAATAAACGCCGACTGACTGCTGGGAATGCTCTGCAAACCCACGGTCTGCAAGCCGTAACCGAGCATGATCGCCACGCCGATAAAGGCACCGGCCTTCAATTCGAACAGGGTCAGGTCCCGCAGCTGACGCCAGGAGAACAGCGCCACAATGATCGCCGCCGCTGCAAACCGCAGGCCGACAAAAAACATCGGGCCGCTGACGGTCATTGCATGCTGCACCAGCAAGAATGTCCCGCCCCAGACCATGGTGATCAGCACCAGCACGCACTCGGCCTTGCTGAACCGCGAGAAACGGGAAGAAGTGTGAGAGGCATTCACAGACGTCATGACCTTGCGCGCTACCTGAGGGGGACGCACAATGCGCCGAATGTTGCGCAGTATACTGCNCACACCTACCTATTGAGCAATATAGTGCACAAAGAAAATCCACAACGGGCCTCGGTCCTGCAACACGTCAGCCAGAACGTCCGACGCCTGCGCCATGCCGCCGACATGAGCCAGACCGCGCTGGCCGAAAAGTCAGGGGTCAGCCGGCGCATGCTGGTGGCTATCGAGGCGGGCGAGAAAAACGTCAGCCTGTCCACTCTGGACCGTGTGGCCGAAGCGCTGGACGTGGCGTTCAGTGATTTGATCCAGGCGCCGGATGCCCGAGATCCGAGCCGTATCAACGAAGTGGCCTGGGCCGGTACGATCCCCGGGAGCAAAGCCGTTCTACTGTCCAAAGCCACCGCTACTCGCGAAGTGGAGCAATGGGAGTGGTGCCTGCAACCAGGAGAAATCTACCCCTCGCAGCCGGATGCCGAGGGCTGGAGTGAGCAGATCTTTGTATTTGAAGGCTGCCTGACCTTGATGCTGGGCGACACGCCGCATGAGATCGCCGCCGGCGAGTTCTACATGTTCCCCAGCAACCAGCCGCATGCCTATCGCAATGATGGGGTTGTGGCGACGCGGTTTGTGCGCAACGTGGTGATTTGACTTCGGACTATCGCTCATTGGAAACGATGAGCGACCTGGTCGCCATTGGCCGGGCGCTGATGACACGTCCTACTTTGGTACTGCTTGATGAGCCGTCCATGGGGTTGGCGCCGATGATCGTGCAGGAGATTTTCGAGATCATCGCGCAGCTCAACCGCGAGCAGCAGGTGAGCTTTCTGATCGCCGAGCAAAACATTAACGTGGCACTCAACTACGCATCGACGGCCTACGTCCTCGATACCGGCCGAGTCGTTGCTGGCGCGGGGCGACCTGCACGATTTCTATTTAGGTAAACATTGACCAGTGAGAACGCCATGACTCAAACCCAACGCGCACAGGCGACCGACGCCATCCGCCACGCGGACATCCTGATCGTCGGCGGCGGCCTCAGCGGCGCGATGCTGGCGGCGCAGTTGTTGCGCTTGCCTGGCAAGCGTTCGGTGCTGGTGATCGAGCCGCGCGCGGAACTCGGCCGGGGCGAGGCGTACAGCGCGGTCGAGCTGGGCCATACGCTCAACGGTAATGCCGCGCGCATGAGCGTCGACCCTGACAACGCCGATGACCTGACCCAATGGCTGACCGGGCACATCGCGGCCGGTGGTTGGCCGGAGTCCGATGAGCAGCATGTGCCGGTCAGCGAGTTGTTTCCGCCGCGAGGGCTTTTTGGGGTGTACGTGCAGCAGCGCCTGGCGGAAGCGCAAGCGGTGGGGATGGTGAACGGTTCAACGGTCGAGCATGTGCGGGCCGAGGTGGTTGATCTGCAAACCCGCGACGACTCGGTGCTGCTGACCCTGAGTGACGGGCAACGCTTGCAAGGCGCTTACGCGGTGCTGGCCACGGGGATGTTTCCCGCTGCGCGCACACCGCAAACCGAATCCAGCGGTTTGAACGCGGCGGCGCTGGATCCGTGGGATGTCGCGGCCATGCGCCAGCTGGACCCGCAGTCGACGGTGTTGATCATCGGTTCGGGCCTGACCATGGTCGATGCCGTGGTGTCGCTGGAGCAGGCCGGGCATCGCGGGCCGATCGAAGTGTTTTCCCGGCACGGCTTGCTGCCGCACGTGCGCCGGCAACCGCCGGCCTGGGTGGATTTTCTCGCTGAGGATCAGCGCATTCGCACGCCTCGACAGCTGGTGCGCGAACTGCGCCGGCATTGCCGGGACGCCCTCGCGCAGGGCATCGACTGGCAGGCGCCGCTCGATACCGTGCGGGCGCATATCGGCCGGTTGTGGAATCAGGCGACGGACGTACAGCGCCGACAGTTTGTGCGGCATGTGCGGCCCTGGTGGGAAAGCCATCACCATCGCTCGCCGCCGTTGAGTGCGCAGTTGGTGGCGCGGTTGCAGGAGGAAGGGCGATTGCGGATTCAGGCGGCGTCGTTCAAAGGGCTGGAGTCGACGGTCGAGGGGCAGGTGAGCATCCGCATCCGCCGTCGTGGCGAGGTTGAAACCACGGTGGTCAGCGGCGCAGCGTTGATCAATTCCAGCGGCATCGAATACGACTGGCGCCGGGTGGCCCGACCGCTGCCGCAGCAACTGCTGGCGCGCGGGCTGATTCGCCCGGGGCCATTGGCGTTGGGGATTGCGGCGGCGGTTGATGGCGCCGTGCTGGACGCTGACGGACAGGTCAGCCAGCGCCTGTTCGCCATGGGCCCGCCGTTGCGCGGGATGTGGTGGGAGAGCACGGCCGTCACCGACGTGGCCAGCCAGGCCAAAGCCCTCGCCGAACGACTCGCCCATTAGCTGTAGCCGCCGTAGCCGCTGTAGCAGCTGTNCCAATGCAGCTGCAGCTGCTTCGCACTATCCCAACCCCCTGCGGTCGTAATCTTCACAGGGCGGCGCGTCACTGCGCCGCCGCAACCTTGGAGATCCAATGAGCCAGGACGTCCTGACCACCGAAACCAATCGCCGTCAGTTGCAGCAGATCATCGCCGGTTTGTCCGATGGGGTGATTCTGCTGGAGCTCGATCAGACCATCCTGTGGGCCAATGAAGCCGCGTTGGCCATGCATGGCGTCAGTCGGGTCGGCGAGTTGGGCCTCAATGCCAAGGAATACGCCAAGCGTTTTGCCTTGCGTTATCGCAACAATCACCCGGTGCCACCAGAGAACTACCCGCTCAACCGCGTGGCCAAGCACGAGACGTTTGCCGATGTGCTGGTTGAGGTGACACCGACCGGCGACGAAGAACGCACCTGGGTTCACAACGTGCGCAGCATGGTGCTGGCCGACAGCGCCGGGGAGCCGGAGTCGCTGGTGTTGATCATGGACGATGTCACGGAGTGGGCCAGCGCCGAGCAGCGTTTCGAGAAAACCTTCAACGCCAACCCGGCGCCCGCCGTGATCTGCCGCCTGAGTGACTTGCGCTACATCAAGGTCAATGCGGGCTTCCTGGAAATGACCGGCTATGCCCGCGACCAGGTGATCGGGGTTTCGACCTATGAGCTGGACATTCTGGACGGGGCCGAAAACAAAGACCTGGCCATCGAACGTCTACGCGAGCACGCCACGATCCCGCAGATGCAGGCCGAACTGCGCCTGCCCGAGGGCGGTAGCAAGCTGGTGATCGTCGCCGGCCAGCCGTTGGACATGAACGAGGAAGACTGCATGTTGTTTTCCTTCACCGACCTGGAGCCGCGACGCAAGGCCGAGGTTGCCCTGCGCCAGAGCGAGGAGCGATTTGCCAAGGCGTTTCGCCTGACGCCGGTGCCGACATTGGTTTGCGATGCGCAGGATCAGGTGGTGATCGACGCCAACGAAGCTTTCCTGGATACCCTCGCGTATCCCAGTGAAGAGGTGCTCGGAAAAACCGTTGCAGAGATCGACTTCATCGATGACAAAGGCGCGCGCACCCGCCTGTTTGCGGCGTTGGAAAAGGCCGGAAGCCTGGATCGGGTCGACATCAGGGTCCGCCGCAAAGACTCGACCGTGATTGATTGCACGGTGTCGGCCGACACCGTGAACATTCAGGACAATCCTTGCTACCTGCTGGTGTTGATGAACATCACCGAACGCAAGCGCACCGAGCTGGAACTGGTGTCGGCGATCGAGGAGGTGATGAAAGACGCCTCCTGGTTTACCCGCACGCTGATTGAAAAACTCGCCAACGTGAAGAATATCAACTCGCCGCAATTACCCAGCGTGTCCTTCACCGACCTGACCGCCCGCGAGCGCGATGTGCTTGGCCTGATCTGCGAAGGCCTTGCGGACAAGGAAATCGCAGCACGCCTGAAACTGGCACCGAACACGGTGCGCAACCATGTGTCGACGGTGTATTCCAAGCTTGATGTGCACAGTCGCAGCGAGGCGATTGTGTGGGCGCGGGAGCGCGGTTTGTTCTCCAGCGAGTGGAGGCCGAAGGGGCAGCGATAAGGTGCAAATGCACTAGATGGGGCAGTGCAAATAGATGTTCTGGCGGACGGTGACAATTCTTAGTCTGTAACGGTGCGACACAGGTCCTTGACCGGTGTCGTGTCCTCTACGAAACAGCTTAAGGAACAGTCACATGCTTGGCCAATTCAACAGGTTTTCAGTCGATGGGGTCAGCCGGCCCGTGGGTGAATCGCAATGATTTATCTGACGCAATTGCGCGCGCAACTGGAACAGCACTTTTCCCCGCTGGCTTGTGAATGCAGCGTATCGGGTGACAACTCGGTGACGGTGAAACTGTATCACCCGGTGTCGGGGCAGGTGGATCTAGTGGTCAGTGGGTTGAATGTCGCGCACCTCAGGACCCCGGAAGCGATCACGGCGTTGATTGAGGAGCTGCGTTATGAGCTTGAGAGCAATAGTCTGGATCGGCGGTCGGATGCAGTTTCGTAGGAGCTGTCGTTTTTCAGCGTTGAAAAGGGGCTAAGTGCCACATTTGCTGGCATTGGCAGCTGACTAGGCTATAAGAAATGCGAGGGTATTGTTTTCTGTGACCAATCCGCGGCTTCGCGGCAGGGGTGTCGGGTCGCGGAAAGTGTCGATGACTTATCGCGGGACAGCCTATGAACAGTCTTGGGAAACGTGCTTTTTCGCCTTTGTCGCTCGCCTTCTACGTAGCGATTCTCAGCGGTTGCGCCAGTCCGCCACCTCCACCGCCCGCCGCTCCACCGCCTGTACCGCAGCGCACGTGTGATACCACTGAACAAACCGATGTGATGGGCGACGCGAGAGTGACCGAGGAAGTAACCCGGCAAACGACGCTGACCCGTTGCGTCACTCAGTAAGCCAGGGCGACCGCATCGTTGAAGCCCCGTGNNNGCGTTTGGCGTCGGTGAGTTATGGCTGGCAGTTGCCGAAAGTCATCGGTGCCTGAACCTCAGACGTCCTCGATCCTGACCCAGCGTGACTCACTTGCCGCCAACCGGATCGCCGTCGCCAGGCGTTCCACTTCCCACGCTTGCTCAAAGTCAGTTCCGCCCTGTGAATGGCCGGCCAGGGCCATCACCAGGTCATGTACTTCCAGCGTCTTGAGTTCGTTGTATCCCAACTGATGACCCGCCGCCGGGCTGAACGCCGCGTAACCCGGCAGATTCGGCCCGGCGAGCAAGCGCTGGAAACCGTCCTGGCCGGCGCGATACAGCCGCAGCTCGCTCAAGCGCTCCTGATCGAACGCAAAGGTGCCTTTCGTACCGCTGATTTCGAAGCTCAGGTGGTTCTTGTAGCCATGCTTGAGCCAACTGCTGCTCACGGTGCCACGGGCGCCGNTGGCAAACCGCAGCAGCGCGTGGACTTGATCGTCGACCGCAATGTGCCGTTGCTCCTGGCTGCCAACCGTCGCAGGACGCTGCCGGTGCACGGTTTGAGCGTCGGCGCACACCGATTCGACCTCGCCCACCAGATAGCGCGCCATTGCCAGCAAATGACTGCCCAGATCCGCCAGCGCACCACCGGCATGTTCCACTTCACAACGCCACGACCAGGGCGAAGCCGGGTCGGCCATGAAGTCTTCGCTGAACTCGCCCTGGAAGCTGATGATCTCGCCCAGTTTGCCGCTGTCGATCAGCTCCCTGGCAAGCCCGATCATCGGGTTGTGCTGATAGTTGTAACCCACCCGCGTCACGATGCCCGCGGCGTTGGCGGCCTGTCGCATGGCGTTGGCTTGCTGCAGATTCACCGCCAGAGGCTTCTCGCAATACACCGCTTTGCCCGCCGCAATGGCGGCCATGGCCATGGGGTAGTGCAGATGATTGGGGGTGGTGATGGCNACCANTTNGACCCTGGGGTCATCGATCAGCTGTTGCCAGTCGGTGTGAGCGGTTTCGAAACCCCAGGCGTCGGCGCAGTGCCGTGCGCGGTGTGGATCGGCGTCGGCGAGGGCGGCCAGCCTGAGCTTCAGCGGGAGCTCGAACACCGCGCTGACGTTGCGAAAGGCCAGGGCGTGGGCGCGGCCCATGAAACCTGTGCCGATGAGTCCGATACCGAGTTCGCGCATAGCTGGGGCCTTTTGGGATTTTTGTCGTTGGGAAGGCCATTTATGGAATATAAATTCCCCAAATGCAATCGGTGGAATAATAATTCGTTTAACGGTTTGTGTAGGGCATCAGCGAAATGGCGACACGCTATGCGGTCAGGAAGAGGTGCTGGCCGGAGGAGGGCGAGTCATTGGTGGCAACATTCGGTGGACCGCCATTGCTGATCTCTTTTGCCGCTTTGTCAGATCCTGAAATAACTCGTCTCGTATGAGCCGCTCCGAAACATTGTAGGATCTCATCCCCCATTTCTTTCAGGCCTATATGAACACCCTACTGGAACCTCCCAGTTGTTATTTTCAATCTGCACGCGTCCATTCGGTCTCCGCTATTCGGCGCAGGTCCCGTTTTCTAATATCGCTTAACCTCGAAATCCCGGCTGCAGGTTGCTCAGCGGTGTCCTTCTCCAGGACTGACCGTGTCATCTCCAGGGCTTCACCTCCTTGCTTGCCCTCGGTGAAATCTCTCTTTCTTGCGCCTTTCGTCCTGAACATCCAATCCGCTCCGTCGAGCAGGCATTCGTGTGTTTCTGCCATTCACTCATTCGCCCCCACTCTACGAGAGACTGAATAATTCCTATGGAATGGATTGCTGATCCCACGGCCTGGCTTGGCCTGCTGACCCTGATCGTGCTGGAGCTGGTGCTCGGCATCGATAACCTTGTGTTCATTGCCATCCTGGCTGACAAGCTACCGCCAGAGCAGCGGGATCGTGCGCGTGTCATCGGGCTGTCCCTTGCGTTGCTGATGCGTCTTGGCTTGCTGGCCAGCATCTCCTGGATGGTCACCCTGACCGAACCTTTGTTCGAGGTCTTCGACAAGACCTTCTCCGGCCGTGACTTGATCATGTTGTTTGGTGGTGTGTTCCTGTTGTTCAAGGCCACCATGGAATTGCACGAGCGCCTTGAAGGCCATGTGGCGCAGCGCTCAGGCAATGCGGCCTATGCGATGTTCTGGCCTATCGTCGCGCAAATTGTGGTGCTGGATGCCGTCTTCTCGCTGGATGCTGTGATCACTGCCGTGGGCATGGTGGAGCACTTGTCGATCATGATGATCGCCGTGATTTTCTCCATTGGCTTGATGATCATCGCGAGCAAGCCATTGACCAACTTCGTCAACGGGCACCCCACCGTCATCATGCTCTGCCTGGGCTTCTTGATGATGATCGGCTTCAGCCTCACCGCTGAGGGCCTTGGCTTCCACATTCCAAAAGGCTATCTCTACGCAGCGATCGGCTTCTCGATCCTGATCGAGCTGTTCAATCAGGTGGCTCGTTCACGCCGCAAGAAGAGCGTGCAAGGTCATCGACCTATGCGTGAGCGTACCGCGCATGCCGTTTTGCGTTTGCTGGGTGGCCACAAGTTGGGAGCCGATGAAGTCGGCGAGGAAATCGCTGACATGCTGTCAGGCGAAGACGCCGAGCAGGTTTTCCATCGACGGGAGCGCGTCATGATCAGTGGCGTGCTGCAGTTGGCGGAACGCCCGATACGCGGTGTCATGACCCCGCGTGCGGAAATCGACCACATTGACCTGGCCGATTCTGCGGAAGATATCCGCAACCAGCTGATGCACTCGCCGTACTCCCGATTGCCGTTGATCCGCGAGGGACGCGTTGATGAGCCATTGGGGTTCGTCCACAAGAAGGAGCTGCTCAAAGAGCTGTTGGCCGGTCACCAGCCCAACCTGGAAACCATTGCCCGTCAGGCCATCAACTTGCTGGACAACTTCACGATTCTCAACGCACTGGAACAGATGCGCAAAGAGTCGACTCACATCGCGTTCGTGGTGAACGAATTCGGTGACTTCATGGGTATTCTGANCATGACCGACATTCTCGAGTCCATCGCCGGTGAATTGCCGGACGCCAGCGAAATCGAAGGCCCGAACATCGTTGCCGAGGAGGGAGGTTTCCTCGTCAGCGGTGCGCTGAATCTCTGCCAGATTCGCGAACACATTGGCTTCCAGGCTAAAGCGACGGATGACTATCAGACGCTCGCAGGGTTGGTCATGAGTTTGCTGGATCGTCTGCCGGTCATTGGCGACAAGCTCAATTGGCAGGAGTGGAGCATGACCGTTGTCGAGGTCGAAGAGCGGCGAGTGACAAGGGTGCGTTTGCGTAAAGAGTGAGCCGGAACTTGCTCGGCAAAAGGCAGCCCTGAGGCTGCCTTTTGTTCATCTGAGCCGTGAGTCAGGACAAGAACCCGCCATCCACATTCAACGAAACCCCGGTCGTGTAGCTCGACGCATCGCTGGCGAGGTACAGCACCGCACCGGCCATTTCGCTCGGGTCCGCCACGCGCTTGAGTGGGATCTGCGCCAGGGCCATTTTCAGGATCGCGTCGTTCTTCACCAGCGCCGAAGCGAACTTGGTGTCGGTCAGGCCAGGCAGCAGGGCGTTGCAACGGATGCCGAACGCCGCGCACTCTTTGGCAAATACCTTGGTCATGTTGATCACGGCGGCCTTGGTCACCGAGTAAATACCCTGGAATACACCTGGGGAAATGCCGTTGATCGACGCGACGTTGATGATGCTGCCGCCGCCGTTNTCGCGCATCAGCTTGCCGGCTTCCACGGACATGAAGAAGTAGCCGCGAATGTTGACGTCAACCGTCTTCTGGAAGGCGCNGAGGTCGGTGTCGAGCACGTTGCAGAATTGCGGGTTGGTCGCGGCGTTGTTGACCAGGATATCCAGGCGCCCGAACTGTTCACGGATGCCGGCGAACACCTGGGTGATCTGTTCCATTTCGCCGATATGGCAGGCCACGGCGGTGGCCTTGCCGCCTGCGGCGATGATCGCATCGGCCACGTGCTGGCAGCCTTCAAGCTTGCGGCTGGAGACAATCACATGGGCGCCTTGCTGGGCCAGGAGCTTGGCAATGGCTTCACCGATACCGCGGCTGGCACCGGAGACGAAGGCGATTTTGCCGTCGAGGTCGAACAACTGAGTCTTGGACATGTTTTTTCCTTGTTATTGGGCCAGGGAATGCAATCAGAGCCGCACAATCAGAGGCTGGATTTCGAGATGACTTGCAGGCTCATCTGCTCCAGCAGTTTGTTCATATGGATGAACTGCGCAAAGCGTTTGTCCTGGGTTTGGCCGTGGAAAAAGCGGTAGTAGATCTGCTGCACGATACCGGCCAGGCGGAACAGGCCGTAGGTGTAATAGAAATCGAAATTGTCGACCTGGATGCCGGCGCGCTCGGCGTAGTAATCGACGAACTGGCGGCGCGTGAGCATGCCGGGGGCGTTGCTCGGCTGGCGGCGCATCAGTTGCACGGGCGCGGGGTCAGCGGCTTCGATCCAGTAGGCGAGGGTGTTGCCCAAATCCATCAACGGGTCGCCCAAGGTGGTCAGCTCCCAGTCCAGCACGCCGATGATCTGCATCGGGTTGTTGGGGTCGAGGATCACATTGTCGAAGCGGTAGTCGTTGTGCACGATGCTGGAGGTAGGGTGGTCGGCCGGCATCTTGTCGTTGAGCCATGCGCGCACCGCTTCCCAGCGTGGGGCATCGGGGGTCAGGGCTTTTTCGTAGCGGTCGCTCCAGCCGCGAATCTGGCGCTCTACGTAGCCTTCGGGCTTGCCCAGGTCGCCCAGGCCGTAGGCCTTGTAGTCGACCCGATGCAGTTCAACGAACTTGTCGATGAAGCTTTTGCACAAAGCTTCGGTTTGCGCCGAATCCAGGCCCAGTTCCGGNGGCAGGTCGGAGCGCAGAATGATGCCGTTGACCCGTTCCATCACATAGAACTCGGCGCCGATCACCGACTCATCGGTGCAATGCACATAGGCTTTGGGGCAATACGGAAAACCGTCGCGCAGTTGATTGAGGATGCGAAATTCGCGGCCCATGTCGTGTGCGGACTTGGCTTTGTGGCCAAACGGTGGCCGACGCAGGACGAATTCCTGGCCCGGGTATTCAAGCAGGTAAGTCAGGTTCGACGCACCGCCGGGGAACTGGCTGATTTTGACCGTGCCGCTCAAGCCCGGAATGTGGGCCTTGAGGTAGGGATCGATCAGGCTGGCATCAAGTTCTTCGCCTGGGCGAATCTGGGTCGATTGGTCGTTAAGCGCCATGCTTATCCCTTCTGCTTATTTTGGAGGCCAGACATCATTGGCTAATCTAATGGTGCGCCGGGGTAGCCACAAGCGTGGCGCGGTCTTATAGGTTAGCGTGTTGCTGGATAATCAGCGTTCCTGATGGGCGTCTTTCAGTCAGCGAACGAGTACGGGGGTGACTGGCGCGGGTAACTCAATGGGCGTCATCACCGGCAGGCCGGAAAAGAACGCCACCAGGTTTTTCCCCACCAGTTCAACGGTGCCTTGGGTCGCTTCCGGCGACAACCCCGCGACATGCGGCGTCAGGATCACGTTGGTCAGCGACTTGAATGCGTCCGGCACATGAGGCTCGGCATCGAACACATCCAGCGCGGCTCCGGCAATGCGTCGCTGTTCAAGCGCGCTGACCAGGTCTGCCGTGGCGATCACCGAGGCTCGGGCGATGTTCACGACGAACCCCTTGGGGCCCAGGGCGTCGAGGACGTGTTTATTGATCAGGTGTTTGGTGCCCAGGCCGCCGGGCGTGGCAACGATCAAAAAGTCCGAGGCGCGAGCCAGTTCGGTCGGCGTCGAGCAGAAGGTATAAGGGACGTCGCTGCGATGCTGGCGGTTGTGGTAACTCACGGTCATGTCGAAGCCGGCGGCGGCGCGTTTGGCGATGGCCATGCCGACCGCGCCGAGGCCAAGGATTCCCAGGCGCTTGCCGGCCAGGGAGGGGCGCATGATCTTCGGCCACTCGCCGCGGCGTACAGCGGCGTCGCAACGGGGAATGTCGCGAACCAGCGCCAGCAACATCGCCATGGCATGGTCGGCGACGGAAGAAGCATTGACGCCGGCGCCATTGGTGACGGTGATGTCCCGGTCGGCGGCGGCCTGCAGGTCGACGTGTTCGTAACCGGCGCCGATCACGCAGATGATTTTGAGGTTGGGCAGGGCGGCAATTTCATCGGCGTACAGACCCAATGGACCGCGAGTCAGTACCGCATCAATCTGAGGGCCATGCCGTGTGATGGCGGCGGCGCGCTCGGCCGGCGTCGGTGCCAGAATCAGGTGAAAGCCCTGATGTTCGAGAATCGGCAAGTAATCGTTGATGGTTTCAACCAGTACCAGAACGGTTGCAGGCATGCTGGGCTCCTGTGGGTATTGAATGTCGGATCTCGAATGTTGCTTCAGATTGCTGATTCCAGAGGAGTTTAGCAACGACCGGGGATTGCACACGCCGTTGATCAGACTGATTCATCTTGCGAGGTCAGAAAATGGCGGGCGGCGTCGAGAATCTCATCGGACAGTCCATCCCCGCGTGTGGCGCGAGCCAGGGTCAGCGCGCCGACCATCAACGAATAATCCACCAAGGCTTGTTGGCGATTGGCGTCGGGCTGATCCGAACCCATCAAGGGGGTGAGCATCTGCAGTAAGGCTTCCAGCCCCTGGGTGTAGGTCTGGTGCAAACCGCTTTCGGCGGTTTCATGGCACATGTCGCCGGCAAACGCCGTGACCGGGCAGCTTTCGCCCGGATTGTCGCGATTGGCCGCCGACAGGTAGGGCGCGATGATGCTCGTGCGGGCCGAAACGCTGTCATCGTTGGCGTCGATTTTCTGCTTCCAGCGTTCCATCGACTGGGTGAACGCCCGGGTGCAGGCCTCTTTCGCCAGCGCTTCCTTGGAGTCGAAATGACCATAGAACCCGCCATGGGTCAGGCCGGCCGCGCCCATCACGTCGACAACGCTGATCCCGTGCAGGCCGCGCTCTCGAAACAGTCGCGTGGCGGCTTCGACGATGATCTCGCGGTTGAGTTCGGCTTGTTTGCGGGAGACTCGAGGCATGGCGGCTCACAGGTAGGGAAGGTGTTTAGATGACTAGCATCATAAGGAACTGTCGGGCGCGTGTCAGTGAATGACTTTCACGGCAACAGTCGGCCCGGCCGAAGGATTTTTCTTTCCCGATTGCANGAGATGTCCTCCGGGGACCTTGTAAAACGCCAGGCGTGACGGCAATCAGTTGGCGTATTGAGCGATGCCATTGCCGAATGACCAGTTCTCGGGCTTGCCTTCCACCAGATTGATGAAGACATCTTCCAGGCGAACAGCCAGTTCAGCGTTGAGGCTTTCGGCGATGGTCTTGTAGAGCAGTTTTTTCTGCTCGAGGGTGCGGCCTTCCCGCAAAGTGATCTGGATGATCACCAGGTTGTCCGTGCGATTGATGCCCATGTAAACGGGGTCAAAGATGAAGTGGTTCTCGTCGTGTTCGGCGAGGATCTGGAAGTTATCGTTCTCGGGGACGCCAATAGTGGCATGCATGGCAGTGTAGATCAGTTTGCCGATGCGCTTGGCGAAGGTCGGGTCCTGGTTCTTTTTGATATCGACGCGAACGAGTGGCATGGGAGGTCTCCGTAAAAGAGGGCTGCCGGTCAGCAGGTGAATTTAAAATACATGACGCCAATACTTTATTAAATAGATTTTTCAAAACATCTATTTTATTCCGATGTAAGGGCGCCACGGGTCCAGTGTAGGAGAGCGCCACAAAGGCACGCGTCCACAGGGTCTGGATCTGATCCGCACAACCATTCCTCAGCTAAGTCTTTGCTTCTGTTCATTAATCCCGGACAATCGCGCCCCTGTTGNGGNCAGGGCGCTGCCTGTCNGNTTTTTCTGACTCGTCCTGACCGGGTAGCAAATGACCGGAATGCGGAGATCCGACCGGATGAATGATCAGGCCAATAGCGTCGACGAACGCTATGCAACGACACCTGCAACCCTCACAAGCTGGAGCCGCCAGGACACCACCTGGATGCTTGGGCTGTTCGGCACCGCCATCGGCGCCGGTACTTTGTTTTTGCCGATCAACGCGGGCCTGGGGGGCTTTTGGCCACTGGTGATCCTGGCGCTGCTGGCATTCCCGATGACATTCTTTGCCCACCGTGGGCTAACCCGTTTCGTACTGTCCGGCCGCGAAGGTTCCGACATTACCGACGTGGTTGAAGAACATTTCGGTGTCAAAGCCGGTGCGTTGATCACCTTGTTGTACTTCTTCGCCATCTTCCCGATCCTGCTGATCTATAGCGTGGCGCTGACCAACACCGTCAGTAGCTTTATGGAACACCAACTGCACATCCTGCCGCCGCCGCGCGCGATCCTGGCATTTGTGCTGATTCTCGGGCTGTTGGCCGTGGTGCGTTGCGGCGAACAAGTGATCGTCAAGGCCATGAGCCTGATGGTCTATCCGTTTATCGTCGCCTTGCTGTTCCTGGCGGTGTTCCTGATTCCTCACTGGAACGGCGGCATCCTGGCCACGGCGTCGACCCTGCCTGAGCCGTCGGCGCTATTGCACACGCTGTGGCTGGCGATTCCGGTGATGGTGTTCTCGTTCAACCATTCGCCGATCATCTCGGCCTTCGCGGTTGACCAGAAGCGCCAGTACGGCGCCAACGCCGATGAGCGCAGTTCGCAGATCCTGTCCCGTGCGCACCTGTTGATGGTGGTGATGGTGCTGTTCTTCGTGTTCAGCTGCGTGCTGACCCTGTCGCCGGCGCAGTTGGCCGAAGCGAAAGCGCAGAACCTGTCGATCCTGTCGTACCTGGCCAACCACTTCGACAACCCGACAATCGCCTTCGCCGCACCGTTGATTGCGTTCGTGGCGATTGCCAAGTCGTTCCTGGGCCACTACATCGGTGCCAGCGAAGGCCTCAAGGGCCTGGTGCTTAAAACCGGTCGCCGTCCGGCAGCCAAGGCGCTGGACCGCATGACCGCTGCGTTCATGCTGGTGGTGTGCTGGATCGTCGCCACGCTTAACCCGAGTATCCTGGGCATGATCGAGACGCTGGGCGGCCCGATCATCGCGTCGATCCTGTTCCTGATGCCGATGTACGCGATCCGCAAAGTGCCGGCCATGGCCAAATACCGTGGGCAGGCGTCCAACGTGTTTGTCACGGCGGTAGGCTTGGTTGCGATTACTGCGTTGATCTACTCGCTGCTGTCCTGACGGCAGGCTGCACGATAACGCGGTCTCACTGAACTAAAGCTAAAACAAACGCCGCTCATCTCTCGATGGGCGGCGTTTTTTATTGCGTAGCAGAACGCACACACCTGACACAGCGCAGCCGTTCCCCGGGATTAGCGGCTAAGCTTGCGGCTGCATCAGCGCGTCGTAGACCGTTTGCCGCAGGATTGCCCCTTTGTCTGGAGACGCTTTATGGCAGATGCCCACGGCGCATCGGTGCAACCCCGTGCCGATACGCCAAACCGCTGGCTCGACGTTGTGGCCGGTGTGTCGATTGCCGGTTTGTTGTTGCCCGAGGCCGTGGCGTATTCGAGCATTGCCGCGCTGCCGCCCCAGGCCGGTGTGATTGCNTTGTTTGCCGGGTTGTTGTGCTACGGACTGTTCGGCACCAGCCGTTTCGCCATTGTTTCCGCGACCTCTTCCTCGGCAGCGGTGCTGGCCGCCGCCACCGCCACGCTGGCCAACGGTGATTCAGGCCTGCGCATGACCCTGGCGATCGGCCTGGTGCTGGTGACCGGTGGTTTCTTCCTGTTGGCCGGGCTGTTCAAACTCGGCAGCGTGACGTCATTTATCGCCAAACCGGTACTGCGCGGCTTCGCATTCGGGCTGGCCGTGACCATCATCCTCAAGCAAGTGGCGAGCATCGTTGACGTGCACTTGAGCAACGGCAACCTGATCCGTTTCCTGCCGCAATTGCTGGAGCAATGGCCGCAGTGGAATCGGGTTGGCTTGCTGGTCGCAGCGGTGTCGCTGCTGGTGTTGTGGGTGTGCGCACGTTTTCGGCGATTACCGGGAGGCCTGCTGGTGGTGGCACTCGGCATTGCCGCCGGGCAATGGCTGAACCTGCCGGCATATGGGGTGAAGCTGATCGGTGTGATCGACCTGAGCCTGGAAGTGCCCCGCCTGCCGGTGCTGCCGTTTGCTGACTGGCTGCACCTGGGGGAATTGGCGTTTGCCATGGTGATGATCCTGTATGCCGAATCCTATGGATCGATTACCTCGTTTGCACTCAAGCATGGTGACCGGGTTTCCTCGAACCGCGATTTGCTGGCCCTCGGTGCGGCCAAT
Organism: Pseudomonas mandelii; assembly: GCF_002251635.1. Taxonomy (GTDB): domain Bacteria; phylum Pseudomonadota; class Gammaproteobacteria; order Pseudomonadales; family Pseudomonadaceae; genus Aquipseudomonas; species Aquipseudomonas mandelii_B. The sequence goes on along the minus strand of NZ_NMOJ01000020.1, from coordinate 3,649 downwards.
CTGCTGTCAGGCTTGTTCCACGGCATGCCGACGGGCGCCGGTTACTCCGCGACGTCGGCCAATGAGGCGGCCGGTGCCGGTTCACGCCTGGCCGGTGCGGTAGCGGCGGGGGTGGTGTTGCTGATTGTCTTGACCGTGCTGCCCTGGATTGCCTTGACGCCCGAACCGGTGCTGGCCGCCATCGTCATTCATGCACTGGCGCGCGGCTTGAGCCTGCAGCCATTGGGTCGGTATTTCATCTGGCGTCGCGACCGCTTGCTGGTGATCTGCGCGGTGGCTGCGGTGTTGGTGCTTGGCGTGCTGGACGGCTTGCTGGTGGCGGTGGTGATCAGCGTGGTGCTGATGCTCAAACAGATGTCTTCGGCAGATATTCAAGTGTTGGGGCAAATGGGTGACGGCCATGATTATGTCGACCTGCAACGCCATCCCGATGCCCGGGCAATCCCCGGCGTGCTGATCGTGAGGCCCAGCGAGGCGCTGTTTTTCGCTAACGTGGAGCGCATTCTGGGCGGCGCACTGCATCTGGCCCGGCACGCGGAGCCGCCGGTGCATACGATCATACTCAGCCTGGAAGAATCCCCCGACCTGGACGGCACCAGCATCGAAGCGCTGGAAGCGTTCTTTTTGCAGGTGCGAGCGCTGGACATGCTGTTGATCCTGGCGCGGCTCAAGCACGAAGCCAAAGCGGTGCTCGCGACGTTACCGACGCAGGAACTGGAGCAGGTGATGCTCAGTGGCTTGAGCGTCGACGGTGCGGTGCAACAAGCCCTCAATCCATCCACTTAACTCTGTGGGCACAAACCGGCTGGCATAAAAAAACGCCGCTCATCTCACGATGGGCGGCGTTTTTTATTGCGTTGCAGCGTTAGGCTTGAACGACCGGGATGTTGGCGTTCGCAGCAGCTTCACGGAACTCGGCGATCTGGTCGAAGGNCAGGTAGCGGTAAACATCANNGGCCATGGTGTCCAGTTTGNCCGCGTAGCCCATGTACTCTTCGACGGTCGGCAGGCGACCCAGCGTGGAAGCTACAGCCGCCAGCTCAGCCGAAGCCAGGTAGACGTTTGCGCCATCACCCAGACGGTTCGGGAAGTTACGGGTCGACGTCGACACAACCGTCGAGTTCGGCTCTACACGTGCCTGGTTACCCATGCACAGCGAGCAGCCCGGCATTTCCATGCGCGCGCCAGCCTTGCCGTAGATGCCGTAGTAGCCTTCTTCGGTCAGTTGGTGAGCGTCCATCTTGGTCGGCGGCGACAGCCACAGACGGGTTGGCAGCTGACCCTTGACCTGTTCCAGCAACTTACCGGCAGCGCGGAAGTGACCGATGTTGGTCATGCACGAACCGATGAACACTTCGTCGATCTTCTCGCCGGCAACGCTGGACAACAGACGAGCATCGTCCGGGTCGTTTGGCGCGCAGAGGATCGGCTCGTTGATTTCGGCCAGGTCGATTTCGATGATTTCGGCGTATTCCGCGTCGGCATCGGCTTCCATCAGCTCCGGGTTGGCAACCCAGGCTTCCATCGCTTGGGCGCGACGTTCCAGGGTCCGTGCATCGCCGTAGCCTTCGCCGATCATCCAGCGCAGCAGGGTGATGTTGGAGTTCAGGTACTCGGTGACGGAGTCTTTCGACAGCTTGATGGTGCAACCGGCAGCCGAACGTTCAGCCGAGGCGTCGGACAGCTCGAAAGCCTGTTCCAGCGTCAGGTCGTTCAGGCCTTCGATCTCCAGGATGCGGCCGGAGAATGCGTTCTTCTTGCCTTTCTTCTCTACGGTCAGCAGGCCAGCCTGGATCGCGTAGTAAGGAATGGCGTGAACCAGGTCACGCAGGGTGATGCCAGGTTGCATTTTGCCTTTGAAGCGCACCAGGATCGATTCCGGCATGTCCAGTGGCATAACGCCAGTGGCTGCAGCGAACGCCACCAGGCCAGAACCGGCCGGGAACGAAATGCCCATCGGGAAACGGGTGTGGGAGTCACCACCGGTGCCGACGGTGTCCGGCAGCAGCATGCGGTTCAGCCAGCTGTGGATGATACCGTCGCCTGGACGCAGCGATACACCGCCACGGGTCATGATGAAGTCAGGCAGGGTGTGGTGGGTGGTCACGTCGATCGGCTTTGGATAGGCCGCGGTATGGCAGAAAGACTGCATTACCAGATCGGTCGAGAAGCCCAGGCACGCCAGGTCTTTCAGTTCGTCACGGGTCATAGGACCGGTGGTGTCCTGAGAACCTACGGTGGTCATCTTCGGTTCGCAGTAGGTGCCAGGACGAACGCCTTTGCCTTCTGGCAGACCGCACGCCTTGCCGACCATTTTCTGTGCCAGGGTGAAGCCTTTGCCGGTGTCGACAGGTGCTTCAGGCAGCTTGAACAGGTCGGTAGGGCCCAGGCCCAGTTCGGTGCGAGCCTTCTCGGTCAGGCCACGGCCGATGATCAACGGGATACGGCCACCGGCACGCACTTCGTCCAACAGCACCGGGGTCTTCATTTCGAAGGTGGTCAGGACTTCGTCAGTGCCGTGTTTGCAGACTTTGCCAGCATGCGGGTACAGGTCGATCACGTCGCCCATGTTCATGTTGGTAACGTCGAATTCGATTGGCAGTGCGCCCGCATCTTCCATGGTGTTGTAGAAGATTGGAGCGATCTTGCTGCCGAAGCAGAAACCGCCGGCACGCTTGTTCGGCACGTAAGGAACGTCGTCACCGAAGAACCACAGTACGGAGTTGGTCGCCGACTTACGGGACGAACCGGTACCGACCACGTCACCGACGTAGGCGATCGGGAAACCCTGGCCGCGCATCTCTTCGATCTGCTTCATCGGGCCGGTCTTGCCTTGCTCGTCCGGCACGATGCCTTCACGGGCCATTTTCAGCATGGCCAGAGCGTGCAACGGGATGTCTGGACGGGACCAGGCATCAGGCGCAGGGGACAGGTCGTCGGTGTTGGTTTCGCCAGTCACCTTGAACACGCGCAGGCTGATCTTGTCGGCCAGGGTCGGGCGGTTCTTGAACCACTCGCCGTCGGCCCAGGACTGGATCACGGCTTTGGCGTGTTCGTTGCCGTTCTTGGCTTTTTCAGCCACGTCGTGGAACGCATCGAACATCAGCAGGGTGTGCTTGAGTTGGGCGGCAGCTACCGGTGCAAGCGTGGCGTCGTCCAGCAACTCGACCAACGTCACGATGTTGTAGCCGCCTTGCATGGTGCCAAGCAGTTCAACAGCGCGTTTCTTGTCGATCAGGGGGGAAGTGGCTTCGCCCTTGGCCAGGGCAGACAGGAAACCGGCCTTGACGTAGGCAGCTTCGTCAACGCCTGGTGGAATGCGGTTGGTGATCAGGTCAACGAGGAATTCTTCTTCGCCAGCCGGAGGATTTTTCAGCAGCTCGACCAGGCCTGCGGTTTGTTCGGCGTTAAGCGGCTGGGGAACGATACCCAGTGCTGCGCGCTCTTCGATATGTTTGCGGTAGGCTTCAAGCACAGTTATTACCCTCATCAGTGGTCCCAAATGGGTGTCCGGGACGCTCATCCCGAAATTGCCGTACTCATGCGCTGCGTGGCGTTGTGGGCCACTTAGCCAGAATTACCGGCAATTCCTTACAGAAGCTGCTTTCAAAGTTTTACGCCTGCAGAACGGAGCTGATGAGGGTTGGCG
>NZ_NMOJ01000002.1 GCF_002251635.1 Pseudomonas mandelii | reverse complement strand
CAACCGTGAATCAGTAAGCCTTGCCAGTTTTGTAGAAGTGCTCGTAGCAGAAGTTGGTCGCCTCGATGTAGCCTTCAGCGCCACCGCAGTCGAAACGACGGCCTTTGAATTTGTAGGCAATCACGCAGCCGTCTTTGGCTTGCTTCAACAGGGCGTCAGTGATCTGAATCTCGCCACCCTTGCCTGGCTCGGTTTCTTCGATCAATTTGAAGATGTCCGGGGTCAGGATGTAACGGCCAATGATNGCCAGGTTCGACGGTGCATCTTCAGGTTTTGGCTTCTCGACCATGCTGTGAACACGGTAGATGTCGTCCCGGATCATCTCACCGGCAATCACGCCGTACTTGTGAGTTTCTTGCGGGTCGACCTCTTGAACCGCAACGATGGTGCAGCGGTATTTCTGGTACAGCTTGACCATCTGGGTCAGTACGCCGTCGCCTTCCAGGTTAACGCACAGGTCATCCGCCAGTACCACGGCGAACGGTTCGTCACCGATCAGTGGGCGGCCGGTCAGGATCGCGTGGCCCAAGCCTTTCATCTGGGTCTGACGGGTGTAGGAGAACGAGCACTCGTCGAGCAATTTACGGATACCGACCAGGTATTTTTCCTTGTCGGTGCCCTTGATCTGGTTTTCCAGCTCGTAGCTGATGTCGAAGTGGTCTTCCAGCGCGCGCTTACCGCGGCCGGTAACGATGGAGATTTCAGTCAAACCAGCGTCCAGTGCTTCTTCGACGCCGTACTGGATCAGTGGCTTGTTTACCACCGGCAGCATCTCTTTAGGCATGGCTTTGGTCGCTGGCAAGAAGCGAGTGCCGTAACCGGCTGCTGGGAACAAGCATTTCTTGATCATATGAGTCCTTACAAAGGGCTGTGCGTACGAGTTTCGGCGCAGTCTAATCAGGCGGCGTGCACCTTACAATGCCCCGCGCTGGCTAACCGATGCCATCATAGAGAAATATTCCAGCGGATAGTTCCATCCAGATTTTTGCGCGGTCAAATCAGCGTAGCTCAAAGAGGCCGACAAACTGGACCACCATACGCTTATCGCCCCCCAATGCGAGCATTTGCCGGTATCATGGCGACTTTGAACCAGTGAACGAGACAGATAGATGACCGTAGCAAAAATCATCAACGGGTACACGGTCGACAAAGGAAAAGATGGCCAGTGGCACATTACCGCCGCGAATGGCGAAGATGTTTCCGGGCCGTTACCCAGCGAAGCGATGGCGATTGAAGTGGCGTCGGTGCTCGACTACACACCCCCCGCGCCGAAGCGACGCGGCAAGAGTCAGGACTGATCTCCTGCGGCATACGCAGAGCCCTGCCATCCAGCAGGGCTTTTTTATGGCCGGGTGCAAACAAGTGGCCATTCGCTATAACCTTTTGATGCCTGCGCTGTCACAGGCTTAGCCCCATCATCCTGACGACGACAACGACATGACTAAATTTTTGCCCCTGATTGCAATCCTGGCCCTGAGCGGCTGCGCCACTTCCGAGAAAATGTACCTGAACAACGGAGAGCAAGGTCTGGAAATCGACTGTTCCGGCGAAGCCAATTCCTGGGCCACGTGCTATGAAAAGGCCGATGCCTCTTGCGCGGGCACCGGCTACCGGATCGTCGGTACCGACGGAACGCCTTCCACCAAGGAAAGCGACAAAACCCTGGGGGTCGATGTCGGCAACTTCAAGAACCGCAGTGTCGTGGTGGTCTGCAAGTAGGGCGCCCTGCCCTACATGTGAATTTCCGCAAATTTGATTCCGAGACCACGCACGGTCTCGATCAAATCGTCGAGACGAGCAAACGATTCGACCTCGTCGTTATCATCCACCAGAAAATAGCTGCGCCCGGCGCTTTTCTTGAAAAACACGATCCATTCCCCGGGGTTCGCGGGATTTTGAATGACGTGGGTGGCAGAGATCAGTCCCTCTGCATGGCATTCCCGTAAATGTTCTCGCTTCATGCTCGACTCCAGAAAAGACAATGCCGCCAAAGCATGACTTTGACGGCATCGGTGTAAACGGTGGCCAGTCTATCAGCCGGAAATGCAGGCATTGGCGGCTTTTTGCACGTCTTTAGGACGCACCGGCACATTGGACATACGCTCGTGCAGCTTGATAGCACTGCCACCCGAACGGTCTTCGATGTCGAATACGGCTGCCGGGGCCGACGAGAATTTCGCCGGTACGATCACGCGCATCCCATCCTTGTGTGACTCCAGTTGCAGGGCGCCACGACTGTCGGCCAGTTTTTCAACCAGGCATTGCGCGTATTCATTGGGCTTTTTGCCTGAGATCACGTTCATGGTAGGCAGCGTCTCGTTAATCTCCGAGACACTCGCACAGCCACTCACTACCAATGCCAACGGCAAGGCCAACACACCCCACTTCATACAAAACCTCCGATAAAGACCCTCCGACAGCACAAATGCTGATTTTCTCCGAGGCTCGCTGCGTTTATCGCTCATAGAATTCCGAATAACTGTTTTTAATTGTCAAAGCGAACCTCGACGACCGGATAATAACCTGTTCGGGCTGATAAACTGCGCCAATCGCCCATGCTATCGTTTTGATTTTGTAGAAAAAGCCCTTCTGGAGGCGCCCCATGAAATTCATCCACCAGCGCGAGCACCTCAACGAGGGCGACATCGTTGTCATCGAATGCTCGCAGACCTGCAATATTCGCCTGATGAGCGATGCCAATTTTCGCAGCTTCAAGAACGGCGGCCGCCACACCTACCACGGCGGCGCCTTCGAAAAATTCCCGGCAAAAATCACTGCACCGAGCACCGGTTTCTGGAACATCACCATCGACACGGTCAACCGCCGGCCGATCAGCGTGACCCGCAAACCGACCCTGACACACTCGATCAAGATCATCCGTCGCTCCAGCACGAAACTGAGCTGAGCCACGTTCCCACACGAATAAAAGCAGGTATGACCGTGGCCCAAACGACCAAGTACGTCATCAAATACAAGCTCAACGGCGAACGCCGCTTCGAATTTGCCCAGCTCGAAAAAGGCACTGAAGAAGAAGCCAAGGCCGCGCTGGACGCCATTCATGGTTCGAGCGAAGACGTCATCAGCGACATCGCCGTCAGCAAAGCGCTGTAACGCGACACGGCACCCGGAGCAACAACAAGGACGTCATGCTCCGCGCCCGTTTTGAATTCGACCGCAAGCGCCGGAGTGTTCACTCCCTTGGCGCGCCCTAGACTGGCCACCTCGACCTTTGGTTAAGGAGTCAGAACATGCCTACTTCCCCGATTCGCTACATCGGCGGTACTTCCAGCCTCGGCGTCTTGTTGCTGGCATTCAGCGCCGAGGGCCTGTGCGCGTTGCTGCTCGGTGACGACTTGATCACGCTCGAACGCGATCTGGCGCGGCGTTTCCAAGGCCCGACGCCGCAGCGCGATAATGGTTTGATGCCGGCCCTGGAGCAAACTCTGCGCCACCTCGAAGACCCACGCACCGCACTCGATCTCCCACTGCACCTGACCGGCAGCGTATTTCAACGGCGAGTCTGGGAAGTCCTGCGGCAAATCCCCGTCGGCGAAACCGCCAGCTACCGTGATATCGCCCAACGCCTCGGTCAGCCCAGCGCTTCTCGGGCGGTAGCGAATGCCTGTGGAGCCAACCCGGTGGCCGTTATCGTGCCTTGCCATCGAGTGTTGCGCCAGGACGGCAGCCTTGGCGGTTACCGCTGGGGACTGGAGCGCAAACGGCAGTTGCTGGATCGCGAGGCTCAGCGATGAGCGAGCAAGCTTTCGATGCGCTGGACTGGGCAACCCTGGAGCAACAACTCGACCAGGATGGCTGCGCCGTCATCAAGTCGCTGTTGAGTGCGCAGGCGTGCGATGACGTCAGCGCCCTCTACCCCCAGTCAGCGCCCTTTCGCTCTCAAGTGATCATGGCGCGTCACGGTTTTGGCCGTGGCGAATACAAGTATTTCAACTACCCCTTGCCGGACACGGTCGCCCGCTTGCGCAGTACGGCCTACCCTCGGCTGGTACCGATCGCCAATCGCTGGTACGAATGCATGGACCTGCCGACCCGTTTCCCCGCAACCCACGAAGCATTTCTGCAACGCTGTCATGCCGCCGGTCAGGAACGCCCAACACCGTTATTGCTGCAATATGGCCCGCAGGACTACAACTGCTTGCATCAGGACCTGTACGGCGAACACGTGTTCCCGCTGCAAGTGGCGATTCTTCTGTCAGAACCGGACGAAGATTTTACCGGCGGCGAGTTTGTGCTAACCGAACAACGCCCGCGTATGCAGTCACGCCCGCAGGTGATCGGCCTGAAGAAAGGCGATGGTGTGATCTTTGCCGTGAGCCAGCGCCCGGTCAAAGGCGTTCGCGGCTATTACCGAGTGACGATGCGTCACGGCGTGAGTCGCCTTCACAGTGGAAAACGGCATACCCTTGGAATCATTTTTCACGATGCGTTATGACCCCATGAGTCCGACCACCTTCGATCTGTTTGCCGATGCCGAACCCGAGCAGGAGCCCAGGCGTGAGCAGATCGGTGAACAGTCCTGCGTCTTGCGCGGCTTTGCCCTGTCCCGGCTCGATCGGTTGCTGCCGGCACTGGAAGCGGTTCTGACAGCTGCACCGTTCCGGCAGATGATCACGCCCGGCGGCTTTACCATGTCGGTGGCTTTGAGCAGTTGCGGCACTTGGGGCTGGACCACTGACCGCAGCGGCTACCAGTACACGCGCAACGACCCACAGACCGGACGACCCTGGCCCGAGATGCCCGACGTGTTTTTCGAACTGGCACAAGCGGCGGCACGGGAAGCGGGATTTGCAGATTTTGTCCCTGATTCGTGCCTGATCAACCGCTATGTCCCCGGGGCGAAGATGTCATTGCACCAGGACAAGAACGAAGGTTCCTACGCCGCACCGATCGTGTCGGTGTCATTGGGGTTGCCGGCCATGTTCCTGTTCGGCGGGTTTGAACGAAGCGATAAAAGCCAGCGCATACCGTTGCTGCATGGCGATATCGTGGTCTGGGGTGGCGTCGATCGTTTGCGTTATCACGGCGTCTTGCCGATCAAGGACGGCCATCACCCGAGACTGGGCGAGCAACGGATCAACTTCACCTTTCGCACTGCCGGATGACACCCTCGAATTCAACCGCAAGACTCGGAGTGCGGCGGCGTTGCGGGCTGGTTAGTCTGAAAAAAACGGGTCAACGGACATGAATCCATGACAACTCATTCGACCAGGATTGCCACCGAGGACGATCCTCGCTGGGCCGCCGTTGTTGCACGGGATCCCGGCGCCGACGGGCAGTTTGTCTATGCCGTGAAAACCACCGGAATCTATTGCCGCCCCAGCAGCCTGGCGCGCTTGCCGAAACCGCAGAATGTCGAATTTTTCGACACGGCGGAACAAGCGCTGGCGGCGGGTTATCGTCCGAGCAAACGGGCCACGAAGGATCAAAGCGATGTCGCCGCACAACACGCAGCAACCGTCGCAGCCGCCTGCCGCCACATCGAATCCGCCGAAAATCCGCCGGCGTTAAATGAACTGGCGCAGGCAGCGGGCCTGAGCAGCTTCCACTTCCATCGCGTATTCAAAGCCGTGACCGGTCTGACACCCAAGGGTTACGCCACAGCCCATCGCTCACGCAAGGTTCGCGAACGCCTGACCGACGGCGGCTCGGTCACCGACGCCCTGTATGACGCCGGTTTCAACTCCAACAGCCGCTTCTATGAATCGGCCGATCATCTGCTGGGCATGAAGCCGGGGGATTACCGCGCGGCGGGCCAGAACAACGACATCCGTTTTGCCGTTGGCCAGTGTTCCCTGGGCGCGATTCTGGTGGCGCAAAGTGAACGTGGCATTTGCGCGATTCTGTTGGGGGAAGATCCGCATCAACTGGTCTGCGATCTACAGGACAAGTTTCGGCGTGCCAATCTGATTGGCGCCGATCACGCGTTCGAGCAATTGATTGCCAAGGTGGTCGGTTTTATCGAAGCCCCAGCGATTGGCCTGGATTTGCCGCTGGACGTGCGCGGCACTGCTTTTCAAGAGCGGGTCTGGCAGGCGCTGCGGGAGATTCCTGCGGGTAGCACCGCCAGCTACGCCGATATCGCTCAGCGTATCGGCGCGCCCAAAGCCGTGCGCGCAGTGGCTCAGGCCTGCGGCGCGAACAGTATTGCAGTGGCGATCCCGTGCCACCGCGTGGTGCGTAGCGACGGCAACCTCTCGGGCTATCGCTGGGGTGTCGAGCGCAAGCGTCAGTTGCTTGAACGCGAGACCGTGTAATCAGCGATTCACATCGACCACAACCCGCCCGCGCAATTGCCCGGCGAGCAAGCGGGGCGCGGCGTCGATGGCTTCGCTCAAGCCGATTTCATGGCTGATCAGTGGCAGCAACGCGAAGTCCAGATCCTTGGCCAGCCGATTCCAGGCTTCCACCCGCTTGGCTTTGGGCTGGGTCACGCTGTTGATCCCGGCCAACGTCACGCCACGCAAAATGAACGGCGCGACGGAGGCTGGAAAATCCATGCCTTGTGCCAGACCACATGCGGCAACCGTGCCATTGGCCTTGGTGCTGGCGCAAGCGTTGGCCAGCGTGTGGCTGCCGACCGAGTCAATCACCGCCGCCCAGCGCTCCTTGGCCAGCGGTTTGCCCGGCTCGGACAGCGTCGCGCGATCAATGATCTCGCTGGCCCCCAATTGCTTGAGGTAATCGTGCTCTGAGGTGCGGCCCGTGGACGCTACGACTTTATAGCCGAGCTTGCTTAGCAGCGCGATGGCGAAACTGCCCACGCCGCCGTTGGCACCGGTGACCAGGACTTCGCCCTGCTCAGGCGTTACACCATTATGTTCCAGCGCCAGGATGCACAGCATCGCCGTGTAACCGGCTGTACCGATTGCCATGGCTTGAGCCGCGGTGAATTCCTTGGGTAGCGCAATCAGCCAGTCGCCCTTCAGGCGTGCTTTTTGCGCCAGTCCGCCCCAGTGCCCTTCGCCCACGCCCCAACCATTGAGCAGGACCTGGTCACCGACCTTGTAGTCCGGATGCTCGCTGACTTCGACCGTGCCGGCCAGATCGATCCCCGGCACCATCGGGAATTTCCTGACCACCGGGCTGCTGCCGGTGATCGCCAGGCCATCCTTGAAGTTCAGCGTGCTGTACGCGACGCGCACCGTCACATCGCCTTCGGGCAGTTGATCGTCATTGATCTCTTGCAGTATGGCCCGGTAACCGCTGTCGTCTTTGTTGATCAAAATACCTTTGAACATCATTGCCTCTCAATGGAATGAATCCGGTTGTGGGGGGCATTGAAATACCACAAAGAAACACCTCGCCGTACAAGACTTTAGCCAAACGAACAAAGCGCCGAGCGTTTCCATGACGTGTGGCTATGCCTTTTTTGTGGGGGCCTGGAATAACGGAAAACGTCCCGGATACAAAAGTCGACTGGCTCTGCGTCAACCATTGCTGGTAAAAAAACGGTTCTACCCGTCGGAGAATCATTGAAATGAGCCAATGGCCAGACACCCGTATTCTTGACCTGCTCGGCATCGAACTGCCGATCATCCAGGCTCCCATGGCCGGCGCTACTGGCTCGGCCATGGTCATCGCCGCGAGTAACGCCGGCGGCCTGGGCTCGATGCCCGCTGCGATGCTGAGCATCGAGCAGTTGCGCGAAGAGCTGAAAACGATCCGCCAACACAGCCAGCGACCGTTCAACATCAACTATTTTTGCCATCAGACGCCAGCGGCCGATGAGCAACGCGCTCGGGACTGGAAACATTTGCTGGAACCGTACTATCGAGAACTGGGCGTCGATTTCGAAGCGCCCACTCCGGTCTCCAATCGCGCGCCTTTCGATAACGCCGCCTGCGATGTGCTCGAAGAATTCCGCCCCGAAGTCGTGAGTTTTCATTTTGGCCTGCCGGAAAAAGCCTTGCTCGACCGGGTAAAAGCCACCGGGGCCAAGGTGCTGTCATCGGCCACCACCGTAGAAGAAGCCGTCTGGCTGGAACAACATGGCTGCGACGCGATCATCGCCATGGGCTACGAGGCAGGTGGACATCGCGGGATGTTCCTCAGCGATGACTTGAGCAGTCAGGTGGGCACATTCGCCCTCGTGCCTCAAGTCGTCGATGCGGTGAAAGTGCCGGTGATTGCAGCGGGCGGGATCAGTGATGCTCGGGGGGTGGCGGCCGCTTTTCTGTTGGGCGCTTCGGCGGTGCAGGTGGGGACGGCTTACCTGTTCACGCCGGAAGCCAAGGTCAGCGCGTCTCACCACAAGGCGTTGCGCACGGCCAAGGAAAGCGAGACGGCAGTGACCAATCTTTTCACCGGCCGCCCGGCACGAGGAATCCTCAATCGGGTGATGCGCGAACTCGGCCCCATGAGCGATAAAGCCCCGGCCTTCCCGTTGGCCGGTGGTGCGTTGATGCCGTTGCGGGCCAAGGGTGAAGCGGACTTCAGCAATCTCTGGGCGGGGCAGGCGTTCACGTTGGGCATTGAAATGAGCACGTCGGAGCTGACTCGGCGTTTGGCGGAGGAAGGTTTGGCCAAGTTGCTCCGTCGGTAAGTCACGCTGTTGTAGCAGGTGCCGAGCAACGCGAGGCACCTGCTACAAGTCGTGCGCAAACTCAGTACCGACACATTCCGTTCCCGGGCATTTCGCTATATATTCCGATATATAGCGTTTCACTCCCTCGTCGCATTCGCCTATCACGGAGCCGTTCCATGCCCCTGCGTGCCTCACGTTTTGCCCCGACCTGCCTCGCAAGCCTGCTCGCCGTCTTCGCTTTCGGTTCCGCCCAGGCGGACGAAGTCCAGTTGGCCGTCGCCGCCAACTTCACCGCGCCGATCCAGGCCATCGCCGCCGATTTCGAAAAAGACACCGGACACAAACTGGTCGCGGCCTACGGCGCCACGGGTCAGTTCTATACGCAGATCAAGAACGGCGCACCGTTCGAAGTGTTCCTCAGCGCTGACGACACCACCCCGCAAAAACTCGAAGCTGAAGGCGACACCGTCAAGGGTTCGCGCTTTACCTACGCCATTGGCACGCTGGCACTGTGGTCAGCCAAGGAGGGTTACGTCGATGCCAAAGGCGACGTGCTGAAAAAGAATGCATTCAAGCACCTGTCCATCGCCAACCCGAAAGCCGCCCCGTATGGCCTGGCCGCCACTCAAGTGCTGGCTAAAGAAGGCCTGACCGACAAGGTCAAGGACAAGATCGTCGAAGGCCAGAACATCACCCAGGCCTATCAATTCGTGTCCACCGGCAATGCCGAACTGGGCTTTGTTGCCCTGTCGCAGATCTACAAAGACGGCAAAGTCACCAGCGGCTCGGCCTGGATCGTCCCGGCGGCCATGCATGACCCGATCAAACAAGACGCGGTGATCCTCAACAAGGGCAAGGACAACCCGGCCGCCAAGGCGCTGGTTGACTACCTCAAGGGGCCGAAAGCCGCCGCTGTCATCAAGTCCTACGGTTACCAACTCTAAATGCCGCTGTCGAGTGCCGATTTGTCCGCGATCTGGCTGACCATCAAGCTGGCGTCACTGACCACCGTGATCCTGCTGGTCATCGGCACTCCGATTGCGNTATGGCTGTCGCGCACCCGCTCGTGGTTGCGCGGCCCGGTGGGGGCAATCGTCGCCCTGCCCCTGGTCCTGCCGCCCACGGTGATTGGCTTTTATTTGTTGTTGGCGCTCGGCCCTAACGGCTTTGTCGGCCAATTCACCCAGTCACTGGGGCTCGGCACGCTCACCTTCAGTTTTGCGGGGCTGGTGATCGGTTCGGTGCTGTACTCGATGCCGTTCGTGGTCCAGCCGCTGCAAAACGCCTTTTCTGCCATTGGCTCCCGTCCGCTGGAAGTGGCTGCGACTCTGCGCGCCAATCCCTGGGACACCTTTTTCAGCGTGATTCTGCCGCTGGCCAGGCCCGGTTTCATCACCGCTGCCATTCTCGGCTTCGCCCACACCGTGGGTGAGTTCGGCGTGGTGCTGATGATCGGTGGCAACATTCCCGACAAAACCCGCGTGGTCTCGGTGCAGATCTACGACCACGTCGAAGCCATGGAGTATGCCCAGGCCCATTGGCTGGCGGGTTCCATGGTGGTCTTCGCTTTCCTCGTGTTGCTGGCGCTCTACTCCAGCCGTAAAACCAAAGCGGGCTGGAGCTGATCGATGATTCATACGCGCCTGAAACTGAGTTATCCGGGATTCACCCTGGAGGTGGATCTGCAATTGCCCGGCCGCGGAGTGACTGCACTTTACGGCCATTCCGGNTCCGGCAAAACCACTTGCCTGCGCTGTATCGCCGGGCTGGAGCGCGCCGAGGAGGGCTTTATTCAGGTCAACGATGAAGTCTGGCAGGACAGTGACAAGAAGATTTTCGTACCGCCGCATAAACGTGCGCTGGGGTATGTTTTTCAGGAGGCCAGCCTGTTTCCTCACCTTTCGGTGCTGGCCAATCTGGAGTTCGGGCTGAAGCGCATCCCCAAGCCGCAACGTCGGGTCGACATGGCGCATGCCACTGAACTGTTGGGCATCGGTCACCTGCTGGACCGCCATCCGCAGCACCTGTCCGGCGGCGAACGGCAGCGAGTCGGCATCGCCCGCGCGCTGCTCACCAGCCCGAAACTGTTGCTGATGGACGAACCGTTGGCGGCGCTGGATAGCCAGCGCAAAAACGAAATCCTGCCTTACCTGCAACGCCTGCACGACGAACTGGAGATTCCGGTGCTGTACGTCAGCCATGCCCAGGACGAAGTGGCGCGGCTGGCCGATCACATCGTGTTGCTCAGCGACGGCAAGGCCCTGGCCAGCGGCCCCATCGGCGAAACTCTCGCGCGTCTCGATTTGCCCCTGGCGTTGGGCGACGATGCGGGCGTGGTGATTGAAGGCCATGTCAGCGCCTATGACCCGCACTATCAGTTGCTGACGCTGCAATTGCCCGATACCGACCTGAGCATTCGGGTGGCGCACGCTCCGATGACCCAAGGCCAGGCCCTGCGTTGCAAGGTCCAGGCGCGGGATGTCAGCCTGAGCCTGCAAGGCGTCGAGCACAGCAGCATCCTCAATCGCTTGCCGGTGACGGTGATCAGTGAAATCGGCGCCGATAACGCCGCCCACGTGCTGATCCGCCTGAATGCTGCCGGCACGCCGCTGCTGGCACGCATCACCCGCTATTCCCGGGATCAACTGGGCGTGCACCCCGGCCAGCAACTTTGGGCGCAGATCAAAGCGGTGGCCGTGTTGGCGTAAATTGTCGGCACCACGGCGAACGGGCGCGGTCAATGGCTTTACAGGCCCCCTGACTTCGTCGCCAAGGATCTTTTGCCATGTCCGATACCGCGCTGCCCGATGTGCTGCCACCCGACCTGCACTATGTCGATGACACGCAGCCTGGAATCACCCGCAAACTCTTGCGGGGCAAATTCTGCTACTTCGATCCCGCGGGCCAGCGCATTACCGATCCCGACGAAATCAAACGCCTGAATGCCCTGGCCGTGCCGCCGGCCTACACCGACGTGTGGATCTGCGCCGACCCGCGCGGCCATCTGCAAGCGACCGGCCGCGATGCNCGCGGTCGCAAGCAATACCGTTATCACGCGCGTTGGCGCGAAGTGCGCGATGCCGACAAATACTCGCGCCTGCGGGACTTTGGCCTGGCGCTGCCGAAATTGCGCAAACAGCTTGAAGCGCTGCTGGACGCTCCGGGCTTCAGCCGAGATAAAGTCATGGCCACCGTGATTACCTTGCTCGATGCGACGCTGATCCGTGTCGGCAACACCCAATACGCCCGCGACAACAAATCCTATGGGCTGACCACCCTGCGCAACCGCCATGTGGACGTCAAGGGCAGCGAGATCCAGTTCCAGTTTCGCGGCAAGAGCGGCGTCGAGCACCAGATCACCGTGAAAGACCGACGCCTGGCGCGCATCATCAAGCGCTGCCTGGAGATTCCCGGGCAAGACCTCTTCCAATACCTGGACGAAAATGGCGAGCGACACACCGTCAGCTCCTCAGACGTCAATGCCTACCTGCAAACCCTGACCGGCGCCGACTTCACCGCCAAGGATTACCGCACCTGGGCCGGGAGCGCGCTGGCGTTGTCGGTGCTGCGCGAGTTGCAGTGGGAGCCTGAGTCGGACGCGAAGCGGCATGTAGTCGAAATGGTCAAGAACGTTGCCAGGCAACTCGGCAACACCCCGGCGGTGTGCCGCAAGTGCTACATCCACCCGGCGGTGCTCGAAGGTTTTATGCTCGGCGCATTGGCCCAACTGCCCCGGCCGAGGCTGCGTAAAGGCCTCAGGGCGGAGGAAGTCGGACTGGCCATGTTTCTGGAAAAAATGATCGCGGCGGCCGAACCGACGAACTGACTGTCCATTTTTTGCACGATCACAAAGAACTTCTATAGTTGATGTGGACACGAATCAGCTGCGGTGACGCCATGGAAGACATTTTCGTTGTGAAGCGTTGCAACAAGATCATCATTCATGGCCGCCGGGCCGGAGAAACCGGCCACCCGCCACCCGACGCTGAAGTCTGGTTTCGCATCGCCGACACCCGCACCCAGGGCTTCATTGGTGACGGCTTCGATCTTGAAGAAGATGCCCGACGTGAATGCCAGCAGCTCAATGCCAGGTCCCAAGTGACGGCCCGACAGGCCTGAAGTCCGGGTCTATACTGAAATCAGCTGAAGGACCAGTGACCCCATCGGCAGAAAGCTCGCACCCAGCGGGCTTTTTGCTGCTATTTGTCAGGTTTCTTGAACGGAGGTGTTTGCCATGTCCGAAAAAGAGTCCATCACCACCCTGCTGACCCTGCTCGACTCCCGCCAGGCTCGACTTGCCGCAGCCTGCAAGGAGATTGCCGACTGGGTGGATCATCAAGGGGGGCACCCGACAGCCCTCAGAATTCGTGACCGCCTGAACGACATCGAAAAAGACGCGCCACTGATTCGAAACACCTTGTCTTCGTTAAAACCTGTCGACCCGCCTCTTCCGCGGTTCAGATGATTCGATCTGGACGCGTGATTAGAGAAACGGCCTGATTCAGGACGCATGAACGGCGACTTCATCGTCACCGCACCCGTGCCTGTCTGATTATCGTGCGCTTCACCCCCCACCCGGCCTGGCGCTGGGCTTTTTTTTGCGACCCTCTTTTCACGTAACGTTCACAACATACGCCTTACAGTGAGCCACTCCTTTGAAGTAATACCCCTGGTCTGCCCGCATGCAGACCTTTTTTTTGCCTGTGANNNAGGCAACGAACGTCGTCGTTGGCTGGAGGTCAAACGATCACACGTCACGAAGGAGACGTCCCATGGTCACTCACTTCAAAGTCAGCGGGCATCTGGCCTGCGGTCACAAAGGCAGCAATCTCACATCAACCGGCGAACTGACCCGCGTAAAGTGCAGAAGCTGCCGTAACACCGACGCGTTCAAGGACGCGCGCAAAGCCGAACGCAACGCAGCACGCCGTGCTGCACGCAAGGCCAAAGTCACCCACACCGCCAACGATTGGCGCGCAGCCTGGGTACAACGGTTGACCGCCATGGCCGGGTTGCAACGGTTACCCCGTGGTTTTACCGGCCAGCCTTTCGTTTAAAACTGCGCCTGGAAGATCTCATGCGGGAGAGAACCTGCTCGCGATGAGGGCAGCACATTCAACATTGATGTGACTGACCTTCAGCCATCGCTGGCGGGCTCGCTCCCACATTGGATTGACCCTGACAGTTCTGTCGGTGATTCGCACGGGTTCCCGTTCGCCGGCTCAATGATTTCAGCGAGCGACATGCGCTTGAAGGCTTCAAACAACCGCCGCCCCTCTTCGGGCGCACAAGAAATGGCCAGTCGCATGGTCGCTTCACCGAGCTGCCAGATCAGAAAGGCAGAATCAGCCATCCGCTGCGCATCGCGGCCTGGAAACACCCGCAGCATCGCATCGGCCAGCAAGCCGCCCGCCACACGACTCTCCTCCAGTTCCAACGCCAGCAACTGCTTGTCTGCCTGCATGCCTGACCAGATATCACGCATCGCAGGTTCCGCCTGAACGATCTCGTAATACTGATCCAGCAGCTCTGAATAGGCATCTGCCAACCCTTGCGCATCCTGCACCGCCACCAGCGCCTCTTCGATACAACGACGACTTGCGGCGTTATAGCGCTCGGCCAGCGTGCGAATGATCGAGCTCTTGTCAGGAAAGTACTGATAAAGCGATCCGATCGAGATCTCCGAACGTTCGGCAATTTCGCTCATTTTTAACTGGTCGCTGCCCTTGGTCGCGATCAGTTGAGTCGCCACTGCCAGGATTCGCTCCTGCCGCTCGCGACTGCGTTGTTGCGTGGGATTGCGGCGGGTCGGCTCTGAAACAGGTTGCTCGAGTCCGGTGGCGGCTTTCTTTCGCACTGGCGTGATTCCTGATCAATAACATGACGAGCACTCACCTTAGCATCACCCACGAACGCCCCCAAGTGGTTGCCTCCGCATGTCGGATTCCGCTCTAACGTTGGTTGACGGTGGAACATGAGCGATTATCATCTTTTTAACGTGAGCATCACTCACATTAACCCGATGGAGATGAACGCGATGAAAACCACTCAACACACCTTCCTCGTTCTCGGTGCGACCGGTAAAACAGGGCGCAGGATTACCCAACATCTCCAGGCCGCAGGATTGCCTGTGCGCCTGGGTTCTCGCGGCGCGAATCCTCCCTTTGACTGGGAAAATCGACGGACCTGGGAGGCGGCGCTTGATGGCGTTCACGCTGTTTACATTTCCTATCAACCAGACCTCGCCGTTCCGGGCGCCCTCGATACGATTCAGGCGTTTACCGACCTGACCGTAAAAAGTGGCGTCGGCAAACTGGTTCTGCTGTCCGGACGCGGCGAGGTTGAAGCGGAACAAGCCGAACGCGTCATTCAAAACAGCGGGGTTGACTGGACGATCCTACGGGCCAGTTGGTTCTTCCAGAACTTCAGCGAGGCGCATTTTCTGGAGCCCATTCTTGAAGGAGAACTGGCCCTCCCCGTCGGCAATATCGCGGAGCCCTTCGTCGATGTGGAGGACATTGCCGAAATTGCTGTCAAGGCGCTGACCCAACCGGGGCACTCACGCCAACTCTATGAATTGACCGGGCCACGGGCGCTGACGTTTGCCGAAGCGGTCGATGAGATTACTCAAGGGGCCGGGCGCGAGATCAGGTTCATCGCCGTACCGCCGAATGCCTATCGCCAGGCCCTGGAACAGGCACAACTTCCTGCGCAGTTGATTGACCTGGTGCTTTATCTCTTCACGACGGTGCTCGATGGTCGCAACACGCCGTTGGCCGATGGCGTCCAGCGCGCACTTGGCCGGCCCGCGCGAGACTTCAGCGCTTATGTTCGCCGCACCGCTGCTACGGGAATCTGGCAGAGCCAGGTTTGACGTCGGCGAAGTTCACCTGTCAAAAATTGCGAAGCAGAAACGACAAAGGCCTGCATGAGTGTCCTCATGCAAGCCCTTGATATCTATGGTGCCCGAACCCGGAATCGAACCGGGACGCCCTTACGAGCGGGGGATTTTAAGTCCCATGCGTCTACCAGTTTCGCCATTCGGGCGGCAGCGCGGTGAAGCTGTCTGGCTTGTGCAACAGAGGACGAAATATATACATCCCGCCCCGGTGAAGCAAGTTCGCAGATACCCTTTTCAAGACAAAATCTTGCAAGGTTGCGCAAATAAAAAAGCTCCGTAAATCNTTGATCTACGGGGCTTNTTTATAGTGGAGGCCGAGGTCGGAATCGAACCGGCGTAGGTGGATTTGCAATCCACTGCATAACCATTTTGCTACTCGGCCTCAAACATTTAATGTCATGTAGCGCAACATCAAATGTGTACAAACTTGGAGCGGGAAACGAGACTAGGTTTCGCGCTCTATCCCCTTGAAAACATTGAGCTTTTTCTGCCGCCAGTGCTTTCGATGGCGTGAATTATGTACTCATTTATTGAGGCTGGCAACCCCTTGATTTCAAAAAAAATTCTGCCGCACGATTTTTTTTAGCCTCCGGTGTCCAGCGCCCTCCTTGGCCCAAGCGCAACGGCACCTTGGACAGCGACGTACTGGTGCTCAAACCGGATGACAACATTGTCCACTTGGAGGAACTGGCCGCTCCATCACCCATTACATNNNTCCGGTTGTACCTCCGGGATCGGACCTCAAGTTGTGATTCGCCCTCGTCGATAGTCACCTTGCTGCAAGATAACAAAGCCGTCGATGCACTGACGTATACCTCCCGGGGCGGGATAGCGCAGCTTGACGCACCGCTTTCCTGGGAATACACGCAGCATGACAAAGTGTCCTTGCACATGAGGGGCAATTTCGGAAGTTCGTCGACGGCCGGCCGGTTCCAAAATCTGGGCGCATCGCTGCTTTTGCAACTGGCTGAGACCAACAAGAACATTTCCCAGTCAGTCCTTCGCTCATCGACTGGAAGGCCTCTCGAAGCTGGCGAGCTGGCGGCTGCCCAAGCCAAACTCCATAGTGGCATCGCAGATAACTCCATCAGCCTCACGCTGAATACAGCGAGTGGCAAAACCAGCAAAGGGTTGCAATATTGGTCGCGTATTGGATGTGATCCGATCAATCGCCGAGCAAACCAATCTTTTAGCGCTTAATGCCGCGATCGAAGCGGCACGCGCAGGTAAAGCCGGCAGAGGGTTTGCCGTTGTCGCCGACGAAGTGCGAGCATTGGCACATAGTACCGCCCAGTCGACAGAAGAAATCGAAATCATGGTTGCAGGGATACAGAGTGGTACGACTGAAGCCGTTCTATCCATGTCACGGAATAGCGATCGCACACAATCAACGCTCGAACTGGCAAATGCCGCGGGTGATTCTTTAACACAGATAACCGAGCCTATTTCTCAGATCAACGAGCGAAATCTGGTCATTGCAAGCGCTTCGGAGTAACAGGCACAAGTATCTAGAGAGGTTGATCGTAATCTGGTCGACTCAGTCTGCAGCAGGTGCCAATCAAACCAGTGCGGCCAGTAATGAGTTGTCACGGCTGGCTGTTGATCTAAGTGGAATGGTGACTCGATTGATAGTTTAACCACAGACAAAAGCCAAAAGTGTGGCGATTTACAACGTTCTCGTCACCCTGCATTGTGATGCCGTGCGCACGTCCGCCCGCAATCGGACGGAACACCCATCGCTAAACAGCTTGAAACAGTTAATGTTCACGGCCATCTCCCGGCATTAACACCCTACATTCAGGGCTCTGGAACGGGGGTTAAGAGCTGAAGCCTTTAGCCGGCAGGCCATTATCCAGGCTACCCACCGTTTCAGTACCCCTCTTCCTATTCGAATGTCCCGACCAGTCCTGCCATCGCTTGATACCATTCAGCACATTTATATGAAGCTTTAATGTCTGGAAGGTCTTTTTGTGAACGTTATCCGTCACTGGTTACGACAACCCTATGCGCGCCTCGTCGCGCTGATCGGATTGGTCCTGATCTTGCCTCTATGCCTGCGTGCGGCACTGGGTTGGTCGAGTCCACTCGGCTACCTTTCAGATCTGGGAACTGCCAGTCTTCTCATCGTCACCCTGCATCGTCGTCCCTGGTGGTTAGCGCTGCCGGTGTTGCTGGTTTGGGGAATTATGACGTTGGCGACTGCTGAACTCGTCAGTGCGGTCGGGAGGTTTCCAAACGCCACAGACCTGCAGTACTTGATTGACCCTCAATTTCTGGAAAACTCTGCCGGCGGTGGTTTCGCCCAGCCATGGCTGGCAGCCACCCTGTGCTTTGGACTGGCGATCTGGTTGATCACGCAGTGGATGGGCCGCTCCAAACCTATTCCGGCCTTACCACGTAGCGTGTGGGCAGCACCGTTGCTGCTGTTGATCGGCCACTGGGGCGCCCAGCACCTCTACCCCACCGACGAAGACCCCTGGCGCTTGTTCAACCTCCCGCATCAGTTACTGTCCGCGAGCGTTGGAGACGTTCAGTCAAGTGCTGAAGAATGGTTGGCAGGTGATGTTGTCGATGTCCCTCCAGAAATGGCGGGACTCACCCAACTCGATCTGGAAGGACAGAAACTGCTTGCCGCTCCCGGGCGGGCGCGGAATGTGTTGATCATCGCACTGGAAGGTATTCCCGGCGCCTACGTGGGTGTGAATCGCGAAGCCTTGCACAGCAGCTATCAGGAAAATCTCATGCCCAATCTCAGTCGATGGGCAGAGCGCGGCATGAATACGCCGGACTACGTCCTTCACAGCCACCAAACCATTCGCGGTCTGTATGCAATGCTGTGTGGCGATTACGACAAACTGGACAACGGCACGCCGAAGGGGGTGGAAATGTTGACCCAGAGCGAACGCAATCAAGCGTGCCTGCCAGCCCAGTTACACCAGAACGGATTCGCCACGCACTATCTCCAGGGTGCGGGCCTGCGTTTCATGGCAAAAGACAAAATCATGCCGCACATCGGTTTCGATGCCACTCATGGACTGGAATGGTTCACCAACAGCAACTACCTGGAATTCCCTTGGGGCAAGGACGACAAGGCCTTCTTAGAAGGAGCCCTTGAGTACGTTGGCCAGCTGAAAAAACAGAAAAAACCGTGGATGCTGACGCTACTGACCGTTGGCACCCACCAGCCCTATTCGGCCCCTGAAGACTACCTGGAGCGCTACGACACACCCAAGCAGGCCGCCGTCGGGTATCTGGATGATGCGCTTGGGCAATTCCTCAACGGCCTGGAACGTCAGGGAATGTTGAAAGACACCCTGGTGGTGATCACTTCGGATGAATCCCACGGTATCGATGGAGTGCGCCTGGCGTCCTCTTGGGGCTTCAATCTAATGCTCGCGCCCGAGCAGGATCAGTTGCCCAAGGTGAAGTCCGGGGTTTACGGGCATGTCGATCTGAGTGCCTCGATACTCGACTATTTCGCCTTGCCCTTCCCCCCAGCCTTGAGCGGTCGCTCGCTGTTTCGCGACTATGAAACGGGCCGCGAAATCATGTCGTACACCAACGACAAGTTGCGCTATCACAATGGTCAGGGCACCTTGACCGAGTGTGACTTTCAACAGCGCTGCCGGAATTACGCCAGCCCAGGCTTCATCGCGGAACATGCGACCTTGACTGGTCAGTACGGACGCAAGCGCGCCCGCCAAATCGCAGCCAGAGCGACGGCGCTGGATCATTCGCTGCTGCGCACACCCTTGAACCAGCACTACCAGTTCGGCAGTTCCGCCATCATCCCTCTTCAGACAGCGATCAAGGATGACTGGGCCGATAACCTCATTGGTGCGCAGTACCTGGAAATGCCAAAGGGCTCACTCACTCGCGTGCGTCTGACCGTGCGCTCGGTAGATCCACAACAGGATGCCTACATTCTGCTCAAGGCCAAGGAGCGGGAACAGGATGTCCCGTTGGGCCTCCCCGCAGAAATGATTGTCACTGCGGATCAGCCATTGGAGATGCACTTCAGTTTCGACAATCCGCAGCCGCGCAAGGCGTTCTCTTTTCACTTGCTGGGCTACGGGTTGGGGGCCGTTGAGGTGAGTGACTTCAGTGTAATTACTGAGTTACCGGGGCAGGACGACCTACCCACGAATATCGACAAGGCAGAGGGCTAGTCGCGACCGATCAGGCAGGCGTATGAGGCGGCAGAGAGAATTGAATCACCGCTCCCCGGGGCTGATTCGAACTTGCCCATAATCGACCGCCATGCGCCTCTATGATCGAATGGCAGATTGACAGCCCCATGCCCAGGCCGGTCGCCTTGGTCGTATAGAAAGCGGTGAACACCCGCTCGGCTTCACCTGCAGCGAACCCTGGGCCGCTGTCGCTCACCTGCACCAGCACGCTGCCCTGCTCTTCCATCTCGGCGTTGATCTGTAACTGTCTCTCGCCGCCGTTGACGCTGCTCATTGCCTCTAAAGCGTTAAGAATCAAATTCAGCAACACCTGTTGCAGTTCTACACGATCGCCGTGTACTAACGGCAAATCTTGCGCGATGTCTGTATGCACCGAAGCACCGTTACTGGTTGCCTGACTGCGAGTGAATTCGACCATTTCGCCGATGATTTTCGCGATGTCTACGGGTCCCTTTTGTGGCGGGGCCTTGCGGATATGCCCCCGGATCCGATCCAGAACCTCGGCCGCGCGATGAGCATCCTTAATCACGTTGTCGAGTACCTGTTTTATCTCGCCAAGATTAGGTGGCTGGGCGCCCATCCAACGCAGCGCAGCGTGAGCCCCCATAACGGTGGCGGCAATAGGCTGGCTGACTTCATGGGCTATCGAAGCTGCCAGTTGGCCCATCGTCGCGACACGGTTAGCGTGCGCCAACTCCATCTGGACATTGCGATAACGCTGTTCGCTTTGACGAGCGTTTTCTTGCGCCTGCTTACGCTCGGTCAGGTCAAGCACGAACGCGACACCCTCCTGGCTCCCTGAGTCGAACGTGGCCAAACCGATGATGATGGGCAGCAGGCTGCCATCCTTTTTGATGTACTCCTTCTCAAAAGGACGGGCACTCCCAGCCTGCAGCGCTTCTATCATTGTCTTTTCACTAACCTCACGATATTTCGGCGCTGTCAGGTCTCTCCATCTGACACGGCCTGAGACAATGTCTTCGCGTTCGTAACCGACCATCCGTAAAAACGCATCGTTGGCATCCGTGATTTCACCATCGGTATTCCAGAAAATAATGCCAATGATATTCGAGTCTACGAGCCGCCGGATCTTGGCTTCGCGCTCCGCGACATCGCGATATAAATGGGCGTTCTCCAGAGAGATGGCGGCCTGGGAGGCCACCAGCTTCAGCACGGCAATGCGCGCAGGGCTGAATGCCCCTGCGGTCAAATTGTTTTCCAGGAACAGCGCGCCAATGAGTTTCGCCTGGTTCATCAACGGCAAGCAGAGAATGGAGCGGGCTCGATGTTTCTGGATGTAGGGGTCCGCGGCGTACAAGGGTTGGGTAATCGCGTCGTCAATGACAACGCTCTCTTGCGTGCGCAGCACATGGTAGAGGATCAATTCAGGCAGCAGCGACGCACTCACCGGCACATCACGCAGACGCAGTTGCGGCGAGTCATTGCCCGCAGTCGCCTCGGCGACTATTCGATGGTGACTACCATCTGTGCGCACCATCAGACCTCGCTCCGCGCCGGCTTGTTCGACGGCCGTCGACATGACCATATCGATGAGCTTTTCCAGAACGATTTCACCTGAGACGGCCTGCGACACTTTGAGCACGGTGGCAAGATCAAGCTGTTCGATGGGTGTGGCGATGGTCGTCGCCGGACCGAACGTGGATGCTTCCGCCCGCAGATACGTGTGCACCGCTTCAAGCTGCCGGACCTTGCCATCCGCGCCCCAGCGCAGATACCCATAATGGGCATCGCGCATATATACGCGGGCGATTTTGGCAAGACCGCGTGCGGCGTAGAAGCGCGAAGCGAGTTCATTGGCGAGTGCTCCGATATGGATAAACCCGCCATGTTGCGCCGAGTCGATTGCCTCTTCGTATAAATGCTCCGCATCCACCAGGCGGTTCTCAATCCGGGCAATTTCGGCGCCCACCAGCGCCTTGTGGCTGGCGAAATTCTCGGGACAAATGTCTGCCCAGGCCCGCAGTTTCTGGTGGTGTGCATTGAGAACAGTCAAATGCTGCTGTCGATCATCTGACGAGTTGCTGGCGCACAGGCCCGCCCTCGCCAGCGCGTCATACAAGTAGTATTCGGCTTCCTCGAGAAAGGAGTGCGATACCTCGAGTAAAGGCTGCGCCAGTGCGGCGGCTTCAATGGCGGACGTAAAATCGCCGGCAAGATAGCGCGCTTGTAACTTGCGGATCCAGAAGCAACACGTCAACACCGGCGAGGTCTTGGAAACATGGTGCTCCGCGTCGCTCTCATTAAACTGCTCGCTGTCCAGGCAACCGAATACCGGTGTCAAACCACGCAACATCCGTATCAGTGCCAGCTGGTTTTCGATGAAGTCTATGACAAGGCCAAAGTGCACTTTCCTGGCATACGCGAGGCCTCGCTCGGCCTCACGTTGCAGATCGGGCAGCCGCTCGCCAGCGAACAGCAAGTTAGAGACGGTAATGTTGCAAGCAAACGCGCCAAATGAGTAATCGCCGACCCGGTTTGCAGCATCAAAAGCGCGATCCAGCAACGCGCGGCAACTGCGCACAGGACGTGCCCAGCGCGCGACAAAAAGTGAAAAGGATAAGTACGTACGCGCCTCATAACGCTCAAGGTTTCTGCGCTCGACAAGTTCACAACCCAGCTGGCCAAATCGAAATCCCACTTGATAATCGCCAAACCGTTGCCCGGTGACGAGAGAGAGATTGGCGTAGGCCACGCATGAGGCATCGCCATTGCCGTACTCAAGGCTGAGATTGATCGCCTTGCAAATGGTCAGACAGGCAAGGTTCGTGTCCGTGTGCAAAGCCGGCGAGATCAACATGGTCAGCGCATGAAGTGTTGCGAGAGCGACAGCATCCTCCATCGGCGGCAGATCGATGATTTGTTCAACTGCTTTATTACCAAGACTGGACCAGATGCCCTCGTATTCGCTCCGAGCCGCTTCGTCACTCGGGTGAGCGAACCACTCGATACCGACGTGACGCAGAAAGGACAGACAGACAGCCACCGCTTGATCACTGCGGTCGAGGAGTAAATTCACATTCATCCGCATGCACGCGACGCTACCCTGCTCGACGATCGTTAACGCGCGCTCCGAAAGTGCCTGTAGCCGCTGGTCCGCCACAAGCAACTGCCCGGTCAGGAATTCACATTCGGCCAGGTTCAACTCCAATTTGAATTTCAGTTCATGCCGACGAAGCCAGCACGGGTCGTCCAACAACTGGGCGCCGGTGATGAAATATTTGAGCGCCAAGTCATAGGCGGTCGAAGCATGGGAGCGCTGGCCGGCGATCAAGTTGAACCGGGCCAACTGCTCTCGTTCTTCCTGCTCGGTGATCAGCTGGGCGCCGCGATTGAGCTGGTTGACTATGTCGAAGATTACCTCTTCGTGCTGTTCCGCAGGCATTTCGCAAACTAGCAGCCGACCAATCTTCAGGTGGGCTTGCGAAAGCAGATGCGTGGGGATCAGTGAATAGGCGGCCTCATGAATTCGATCATGAGCGAACAGATAGACACCGTCCGAGCGCTCGATAAGCTCTTGGCGAATCGCTACCCATAACTCCCTGTGTAACTGCGCACGGGGAATCCCCATGACCGTCGCCAACGTCGAGATATCAACGACATTGCCGAGGCAGGCCATTTGCTGCAACGCCTGCAGCGTCGAGTGCGGCAGGCGGTTCAATCTGCCTGCCATCAGATCCACGACGTTGTCGGTGTAGCCCTTTGCGTGAATCCGATCGGTATCCCATTCCCACTGCCTGCGGTCATGGTCGAAGTTCAGCAGTTTCTCTTCGGCGAGCGCATGAAGAAACTGAATCACGAAGAAAGGATTGCCAGCGGTCTTATCGTGGACCAATTGAGCCAGCGGCTTGATCGGCGTCGGTTCGGTATGAAGCGCGTCGGTGATTAACTGCTCGATGTGCCCAATGGCAAGCGGCGTTAACGTTATCTCATCGATCGGGACCCCTGCACTCCTCATCGTTTGAAGCTTCTGCCTCAGAGGGTGATCTGCAGCGACTTCATTATTACGGTAGGCGCCAATCAGCATGAGGTGACGCAACGAAGAGCGTGTGAGCAAGTCCTCGATAAGGTCAAGTGTTGCCGTATCAAGCCACTGCAAATCGTCTAGAAACAGCACGAGGGGATGTTCCGCCCGGGCAAATACGCCAATAAATCGGCTAAATACCAACAGAAAACGACGCTGCGCTTGTTGCGGTTCCAGGTCTGGAACCATGGGCTGTTCGCCAATAATGAGTTTCAGCTCAGGCATCAGGTCAGTCATGAGCCGCCCGTTGAGATCGAGTGCCTCAAGCAGTGCCGTGCGCCAGCCATCCAGCTCCGCGTCGCTCTTGCCCAGAAGCGTGCGGACCAGTCCCTGAAATGCTTGCACGAGTGTTGAATAAGGGATGTCACGTTTGTACTGGTCGAACTTGCCAGAAGCCAGCAGTCCTCTCAACGGCACCAATGCCTTATGCAATTCATTGACGACAGAGGACTTGCCCATCCCGGAATAACCGGAGACCAGCACCAACCCTGTCCCGTCACTTTGAACTATCCGCCCGAAAGCGGAGACCAGGTCTTCAACGGCGCTCTCGCGCCCGTACAGTTTCTCGGAAATCACCAGCCGGTGAGACCTGCCGTGTTCATCCAGCGTAAATGGGCTGATATGTCCTTGCTGCTGCCACTCGGACCAGCAGCGCCGCAAGTCATGCTCGACGCCGGCAGCCGTCTGATAACGCTCCTCGGCCGTCTTGGCGAGTAACTTCATGATAATCCGTGAAATCGACTCCGGGACGGTGCCAACTCGCTCACTCGGTGGCATCGGCTTCCTGGCAATATGGCAATGCACCCATTCCATAGGGTCAGAGGCCGTAAATGGCAGCACACCGGTCAACATCTGATAAAGGGTCACACCCAACGAATAAAGATCGCTGCGCGAATCGATCGAGCGATTCATCCTGCCGGTCTGTTCAGGTGCCATGTAGGCAAGCGTACCGGCGATGGTCTCGGGCGCCTGCCGTTCCCGTGGCAAACGCGAAGCAAGCCCGAAGCCGGTGAACCGGGCCTCACCGTCCGGGCAATTGACGAATATATGCGTGGGCTTGATATCTTTATGGACGAGTCCGCTCAGGTGAAACTTGTTCAGCACAACGGCGATGCTGATCGCAAGACGCAAGAACGTTGCCGTCTCGACAGGACCAATGAGCAGCTTCGCCAGCGGCTCGCCTCCCGGGTCTTCAAACAACAACACTGTGCGGCCACCTTCGCTCACGAGTTCGATGGGACGCACTGCCCATTCGTCTTTGAGCTCATCCTTCAGGCCGAACTCGTGAGCAAGGCGATCCAGGGTAGCGAGCGATGGTTGCTCCAAGGTGGGCCGTGCAACCAGCACCTTTTCACGGCCAAATTTGCCGGAGCGCTGTCCCCGGCTCAAGACACGCTCACCGTCGTCCCACAATACCTGCATGCTTTCGCCTATCAACGCCCTATCCTCAATGTCCTAACCGACAGCCCTGCTACACCGCCGGCAAAGCGCCAGCCTCCTGATATGGAACACCACATCGCCTACAGATGGGTGTCCTGCATCGCCTTTTTTTGTCGCCTAAGCTGATGTCCAGAATGTCGGCCCTACGCTGCCGAACGATAGTAACGTAAAGCATTTGCTCAATGAGCGGCCCCCATAAAGATTCGGCGCTCCTATCGCCTCATTGAACCATGACAATTCACAGCGTTTGTATAATTTCGCCATACAAAGGCACTGCGCACAATTGCAGCTGTCACCTTCGTTATCGAAGCGCTTAGACAAGCCGAGTAAATCATTCTTAGGTGTTACCTGGTCATACTAAGAGGTTAGTCAGGCAACCGATCGTAGAAGCCATTAAATGCTATTTTCAGCGGACAATAAATTCGTTCCGTGGAGGAATGTCTTAGCCCATATTTTTGCATTGGAGAAAACGCTATGAAATTTCTGTCCATGCTATTGGCTATTGTTGCGATAGCGAATTTTGGATTCGCTGGTCCGCCTAGCTGGATTGCGAAAGATACTGTGTTTTCGGGCCCTGACACGCGCGCCAGCACTAATGCGAAGGACATATCTTCGAAAGCTCCGGTTGCATCCGACACTGCAGGTAACGTCGGATCGATTGGTTTTGCATACGATAAAACGGATCGCCTTGGCTTGAATCGTCGTGTGTCTGATATTACCAAGCGAAGTGATATCAATCGCAAATCATAGAAAAGAACAGAATGCTATAGCGCCAATGCAACCGCGCAAATAATGCAACACACAGTTGTAAACTTCTACGTCCGCGCCGCCATGGCCCATAAATGCCTTGGTTGCTTATTTGTACTTATATCTACAGGCACTTTAATGATCCGTTTTTTTCTAGCGACAACCGCCATCCTGGTGTCATTCAGTTGCTCGGCAGGGTTGCGAATTACTTCACCTGACCATGCCTGTACAGTGCTCAGCGATACTCGACTGCGCGCGAATACATGGTCAACCAGCGCGGATGGGACGGAAGGTTGTTCGAGTCCTGTACGGGATGTCAGCGTCGACAGTACTAGCGGCAATACTATTAGATTTGTTGCACAAGGCGCCGACCACATACCTGAACATCTCAGTCTGATCATCGATATCGCGTCGCCCTCTCTCGCCGATGATGCCAAGCGTGAAATGATCAAAGCCACCAAGCGCCTCTCGGTGAGAGCGCTGGGCTTATCAATACCGCATAAGATTGACGAATCGATACTGAAAGGCGAGAACGTGCAACTTGAAGTGGGCAGTGGCGTCGTGACGATCACCCGTACTAACCGGGCCCAGGGGGCGTATCAGTTGACGTTGACCATGCGATAAACGCCGGATAACAACGCCGAAATCACCGAAGCCGATTAAACACGACACGCCGCTAACCCTTAGCGCATTCACGCCAAGCGTTAATATTGTAAGAGAGTGTTTCCGAAGGCGGCACCCTCTTACAGACAAGATTTCTAACTACATTCAGTCATCTCCTTTCAAATGGCGGTTTTCTGCCTAAACTTGCTCTTGTCCGCCGTGCGCATGCTTTTCAGAGCATGGAATCGCACGAAAAACTAAAACAAGAGGAATTCCCCCCATGTTCAAACCCATGTGGAAAGCACTCGCCTGCGCCCTTGCCCTTGGCACCATGAGCACGGTCATGGCTGCTGATCCGGTGATTATAAAATTCTCCCACGTCGTTGCAGAGCAGACTCCCAAAGGCCAAGGGGCCCTGCTGTTCAAGAAACTGGTGGAAGAACGCTTGCCCGGCAAGGTCAAAGTAGAGGTCTACCCCAACTCTTCGTTGTTTGGCGATGGCAAAGAGATGGAAGCCTTACTGCTCGGGGACGTACAGATGATTGCACCGTCGCTGGCCAAGTTCGAGCACTACACCAAGACCGTTCAACTGTTCGACCTGCCTTTCCTGTTTGATGACATCTCCGCCGTTGACCGCTTTCAGCTGAGCCCGCAGGGCCAGGGACTGCTCAAGTCAATGGAAGACAAGAACATCACAGGACTGGCCTATTGGCACAACGGGATGAAACAACTGTCCGCGAACAAAGCGCTCCGAGTGCCGGGTGATGCCCGTGGGTTGAAGTTCCGGGTGCAGGCCTCTGCCGTGCTAGAGGAACAGTTCAAGGTCATACGCGCCAATCCACGCAAGATGAGCTTCGCCGAGGTTTATCAAGGCTTGCAGACCGGTGTTGTCAACGGAGCGGAGAATCCTTACTCGAACATCTACAGCCAGAAAATGCATGAAGTACAGAAGTACATCACCGAATCCAACCACGGTGTACTGGACTACATGCTGATCACCAACACCAAATTCTGGAATGGTTTATCGCCAGAGCTTCGTGGCGAGCTGGACAAGATCCTCGTCGAAGTCACCGCCCATGTGAACAAAGAGGCCGAGCAGCTGAATCAGAACGCCAAGCAGAGCATCATTGCGGCCAAGACCACCGAGATCATCATCCTGACGCCTGAGCAGCGCGACCAATGGCGCGTTGCGATGAAGCCCGTGTGGAAGAAGTTCGAAGGCGATATCGGCGCCGAGCTGATCACCGCGGCTGAAGCTGCCAACCAGGCCCAATGATCGGTGGACGACAGGTGTTGCCGCCTTGGCAGCACCTGCCTGCCATCCGCTACAGGAGATGCCATCCATGAATGCTCTTCGGCGCATCTGGGAACACTTCGAGGAAGGCTTCATCGTCTTCCTTCTGGCGGCCATGACGTTGGTAACATTCGTCTACGTTGTCCTCAACAACCTCTACACCCTGTTCTACAGCCTCGCCGAGAGCTGGGAAAGCGCCAGCGAATCGCTGTTCGCCATCGGCGACGGCGTCATGGGTATGGCGCAAGCCATGACCTGGAGCACCTCACTGACCAAGGCCCTGTTTGGCTGGCTGATATTTTTCGGGCTGTCGTACGGCGTGCGCACCGCAGGCCATATCGGCGTCGACGCCCTGGTCAAGCTGGCCAGCAAACCGGTGCAACGGTTCATTGGCATCATCGCCTGCCTTTTCTGCCTGACTTATGCCGGGTTGCTCAGCATCGCCAGTTTTGGCTGGATCCAGACCCTGATGGTTGCCCAAATTGGCGCCGAAGACCTGGGCC
Source organism: Pseudomonas mandelii (assembly GCF_002251635.1). GTDB lineage: Bacteria > Pseudomonadota > Gammaproteobacteria > Pseudomonadales > Pseudomonadaceae > Aquipseudomonas > Aquipseudomonas mandelii_B. The sequence continues at coordinate 70,847 of NZ_NMOJ01000002.1, read as the reverse complement.
AGTACGGGATCATGCAATGGCACATCGGGTTGATCGTCCCCGTAGGGTTCGCCTTGGTTTTCATCCGTTTCGCTGAAATTCTCGTGCGCATCCTGCAAAACAGGCAGACCGGCCTGGGCCTGGCTGATGAAGCCGCAGATGCGTTGAAGCTGACCGAACACGAGGATGACAAGTCATGACCATTGCCTTCCTCTTTGCATCATTGTTCGTGCTGATGTTGATCGGCGTTCCCATTGCTATCTCCCTGGGGTTGGCAGGCTCACTGACCATCGTTTTTTTCAGCCCGGACTCGGTGCGCTCACTGGCGATCAAGTTGTTCGAAACGTCTGAGCACTACACGTTGCTGGCCATCCCGTTCTTTCTGCTCGCGGGGGCCTTCATGACCACCGGNGGNGTGGCGCGGCGCCTGATCGACTTCGCCAANGCCTGCGTCGGGCATATNCGCGGCGGCCTNGCGATCGCNGCCGTGTTGGCGTGCATGTTGTTCGCTGCCCTTTCAGGATCGAGCCCGGCCACTGTGGCGGCGGTGGGTTCAATTGCCATTGCCGGCATGGTCCGCTCCGGTTATCCGCAGGCCTTCGGCGCGGGGATCGTCTGTAACGCTGGGACCCTGGGCATCCTGATTCCACCCTCGATCGTCATGGTGGTCTACGCCGCCGCGACCGAAACGTCTGTCGGCAAACTGTTCATGGCGGGCGTGTTACCAGGCCTGCTGCTGGGGTTGGCGCTGATGGTGGCGATCTACATCGTCGCCGTGAAGAAAAAGCTGCCCGCCATGCCGCGCGCGACGTTCCGTGAATGGCTTGGCACGGCACGCAAGGCGATCTGGGGTCTACTGCTGATGTTCATCATCCTGGGAGGTATCTACTCCGGGATGTTTACCCCCACCGAAGCTGCGGCGGTGGCGGCCGTGTACTCGGCCTTCATCGCCTTGTTCGTCTACAAAGACCTGACGTTCCGCGAAACGCCAAAGGTCCTGCTGGACTCGGCCAAGCTGAGCATCATGCTGATGTTCATTATTGCCAACGCCATGCTCTTCGCGCACGTTTTGACCACCGAGCAACTACCGCAACAGATCACCGTGTGGGTGATAGAGGCGGGTCTGACACCGATGATGTTCCTGCTGGTGGTGAACATTGTGCTGTTGATTGCGGGGGCCTTTATGGAACCTTCGGCCATCATCCTGATCCTGGCACCGATCCTTTTCCCCATCGCCATGAAGCTGGGTATCGATCCGATTCACCTAGGCATCATTATGGTGGTGAATCTGGAGATCGGCTTGATCACGCCGCCCGTGGGTCTGAACCTGTTCGTGACCTCTGCTGTGACGGGTATGACACTGCCGGCAACCATCAGAGCCGCCATGCCTTGGCTGATGATACTGTTCCTGTTCCTGATCCTGATTACCTACGTGCCTTGGATCTCCCTGGCTTTACCAAACTGGCTGGGCATGAGCTGATGCCTCCCCTGTCCGGGTACTGGACGTTCGTATCCGGACAGGGCTTTCACGTTTGTGCTACCCCGGCCACTTAGTGTTGTCCTGAGTCCGTCCAGCAACTCCATAGATCCACTGAGGCCGGGTTGCTGACGGGTGGCCCTAGCCACTCGCTCATCTCATGACATTGCTGTTGGAAGCATAACTGGTAGTCACCTGCTTGCGGGGTGCGTCCCAGACTCAGAGGCTGCAAAGGCGGCAGGTGACGTTGATAGTGCCAGCTGCCTTTTTCCAACCTGGCCTCCGGGGGAATCTCCATACCCGCGCCATTCCCTTTGACCCTGGCCTCGGTGAGCACAAGTCCCTGCTCCGAGACGCGGTAGTCTTCTTCCCAACGAATTTTTTCAATTGAGTGGTTCCAAGCCAGTGTAAAGCTTGAAACAGGGAGTTGGGCCCAGGCGACGCCGGCCAAACCCAGGCACAAGCCAATCATGCGATGGCCGGTCTGACACGACGAGATCGCCAGACATGCTGAAGTATTATCAACACACCCAGCACGAAACCGATTTCGTCAGTCAACGGCAGCGCAACGACCAACAAAGCACCTGCGGCGAAACTCAATACACGCTCCCAAATCGGCATCTTCTGTTGCAGATAACCTGTGGACGCCATTCCCCAGAGGCCAACGGCCAACACTGTCTTCACCAACATATAAGCCGTCATCCACAAATTGTCGCCTTGCATCATGAGCGCAGGGTTGTAGACCGCCATGAACGGAATGACAAAGCCAGCCAATGCAATACGAACCGCCCACAGACTGATCTTGAATCCTGTTTCCTTGGCGATGGGCGCTGCGGCAAAGCATGCCAAGGCAACCGGTGGCGTAAGGTCTGCAAGAATTCCGAAATAGAAAACGAACATGTGCGACACGATCAGCGGCACACCCAACTCAAGCAGAGCAGGTGCTGCAATCGAACTGGTAATGATGTAGTTGGGAATCGTCGGGATACCCATGCCCAACACAAGGCAGGTAATCATCGTCAGTATGAGTGACAACAACAAATTATCCCTGCCGATGGCCAGTATGTAACCAGCGAAAGTCGAGGCTATCCCCGTCAATGACACTACGCCGATGATGATTCCCACTAGCGCGCAAGCAATCCCGACCGGTACAGCATGGCGAGCACCTTCGACTAACGCATGCAGGCAAATACTCAGGGTTGCTCGGCCTCCCTGAATGAACCAGCAGATGACCACTAACGTGGCGATCACCGCAAAGATCACGCTAATACCCAACTGGAAAAAACCGACGCAGAGGACACCAAGCGCAATCCAGAACGCACACCGCATCGCGTAACTGGACACCCGGAGAATGATTGCCGAACCGAGAATAACGATGGCTGTTAGCGCCAGACCCACCATTCCGGAGAACAGCGGAGTACGTCCGGAAAAAAGCAGGTAGACCAGGACAAAAAGCGGAATCAGCAAATACCAGCTTTCCTTTACCGCACCCCATGCGCTGGGGCATTGGTCTTTGGGTAACCCCTTAAGGTCGGAGCGTTTTGCCTCAAGGTGAACCATCCAGAACACCGAACCGAAATACAGGATGGCTGGAATTAACGCAGCTTTGGCGATCTCTACAAACGGGACATTAATTGTTTCCGCCATAATAAACGCGACAGCCCCCATCACAGGCGGCATCAGTTGGCTGCCCATGCTCGAAGTCGCCTCTACGCCGCCAGCAAATGCTGCCTTGTAGCCGAAGCGCTTCATCAATGGAATCGTGAACTGCCCGGTTGTGACAACGTTCGCAATGCCTGAGCCTGTGATCGTCCCCATCAAAGCCGATGACGCGACCGATACTTTTGCCGGCCCCCCGAGTTTGTGGCCAAACAGTCCCATCGCGAAATCTGTGAACAATTTGATCATGCCGGCCTGTTCGAGAAAGGACCCGAACAAAATGAACAGGAAAATATAGGTAGCGGAAACGTAGGTTGGTGTCCCGTAGAGACCTTCGGTGCCGAATGACAACTGGTTGACGACTTGATCGAATCCGTAGCCTCGATGAGCCAGGTCGCCTGGCAGGTATTCACCCAATAGACCGTAGGCCAGAAACAAACCACAGATGACAGGCAAAGCGATCCCCATCACCCGACGCGCGGCCTCAAACACCAAGGCGATCAATACCAGCCCAACCACCATGTCAGCTGTAGTCAGGTCACCTGAACGCTGGATCAAATCCGCCTCGAAGAACCATTGATACAAAGCAGTGGTAATCCCCGCGAGGCTCAATATCCAGGCCAGCGGCTGCCAAGGACGTGCTCTGCCATACGCCGGGTAACTCAGAAACACCACCCACAACAGGAAACCAACGTGCACCGCGCGCAGCACCTGGCTGGAAACAGGCGCAAACGCAGCGGTAACAATCTGGAAAACAGAAAACAACAACGCCACGTAGAACAGCGTCTTAGGCCAGTCGCGTGGGTTGGCGGCGATGCCATGATGATCTTCGCTCATTGGGTACCTGCCTCAAAACTACATAGAAGGGTACGAACCGCTCTATCGCTCTAGCGACCATCCCCGTGGCGCATTTTTGGATTACAGCGCTCCAGCTTCCTTGTAGTAGCGCTCGGCACCGGGGTGAAGTGGAATGGGTAAATTCCTGGCAGCATTTTGCAACTTGATGTCCTTGGCGGCTGAGTGAGAATTACCCAGGCGAGTGAGGTTTTCGAACATCAGCTTGGTCATCTGGTAGGCAACATCCTCTGAGACGTCCTCGCGCGTCACAAAAATATTAGTGATCGCCACAGTAGGCAGTGACTCAGGTTGTCCGTCATAGGTATTGGCTGGAATTTGTGCAGGCTGATAAGCGGCATTGCCGATTTTCGTAACCACATCAGGAGGAATCGCGACGTAGTTCAATGGCATGGTTGAGGAAAGGTCGCGGATGGCCGCCATGCCTAAACCCGAGGACTGAAGCGTGGCATCTAACTGACGGTTTTTGATCAGCTCTACCGACTCCGCGAAGGGTAGGTATTGGACTTTGCTCATGTCTTCGTACGTCAATCCCGCCGCTTTGAAAATCGCACGTGCGTTCAGTTCGGTACCGGACTTAGGGGCGCCGACGGAGATGGTTTTCCCTTTCAAATCCGCCAAGGTTTTGATGCCGGACTCTTTATTCGCAACAATTTGAATGTAGTTCGGATAGGCGCCTGCAATTGCTCGCAACTTTGTCAGCGGGGCCTTGAATCCTGCATCTTCCACGCCGTTTTTTGCATCAGCCACAGAGTCCCCAAGCGCCAGAGCGAGCTCCCCACGACCAGCTTGTAAAAGGTTGAGATTTTCCACCGAGGCTTTGGTCGCCTGCACAGAAGTCTTCGCCCCCGGTATCCCATCGCTGTATATCTGTGACAGCCCAACCCCAATGGGGTAATAAACCCCGCTAGTCCCTCCGGTAAGAATATTTATGAACACAGGTGCGGCGTTAGCTGCGCACGAGACTGTCAACGCAGCGGTGGCCGCAAAGAGGCTAAAGCGACTGGTTACTCGCATGGAAAACTCTCCGTCTTGTTATGGCTTTATGCAGAGTCTTACCACTGTAGTCGAAACCAACGACTTGAGTGGGAAACTGAGTTGGCCTGATAACCCGACGCCACGTGCAGACTTGGCAAAACACCCGATAACGATAGGGAGCAGAGCGAATCGTCACTCGGCCACTCATTTCTATTCGGCAGGTCTCCCACTCAGGACATGCTGCACTCGCCGCATGAGCTGCTCAGAATCGAAGGGTTTCTTGAAGTAGCCCACGGCCCCCAGTTCCCGCGCTTTTACTTCGGGAGTCTCACCGATGCAGGCGGTAATGAATATCACCGGAAACCGCATGTCGCGCGCCAGCAACTGTTCCAGCATTTGCAAGCCATTCATCCCCGGCATGCGAATATCCGAAATCATGCATGAGGTCGAATCCAGCGCATAATCGGCCAGACATTCCTCGGCACAGGCATAGGTTCGCGTCACATATCCCATTGACCTCACCAGACTGTCCAGCGACATGCGAAGTGTGTCGTCGTCGTCAACGATCGAAATGATTGGAATATTTGACAATTAGTTCAACCTTGAGGTTATGGGAGCTGATTGACAGAACTCCACTTGTGTTAAGACGCGCATCCGCACCTCAATATTCATGCTGCTTCAGAAAATCATCAAACACGCGAAACGTTTGCGGCACCGCGCTTCGGCTAAAGACAGACAGCGACAAAGTCGATGACACGGCTCTCGATGGCCATGTCCACCGAATCGGGGAATGTCGCCCCTGAACACTTGGAACAGAGTGCCAGATAAACGTAAATATTTATGGGCAATTAGGTATGGTCACATTATATGAAAGTATAGTTTTTCAGAGCTCGTAACTTCTACCCGTGGTTGTTGAATAGCACCTTCCTGCCCAATGCGACGACCTACTATCAATTGTCAAATTCCACCCTACAATCCGAAAAAAATAAATAACACGCCAGTTCATGATACTCATTGGCAAGCCAGCACCTGAAAAGCCCCAAAAACGCATTAAATGCGCTTAAGTTAATACCAAAGAATGATCAACTCATACGAACATACCTCCGAAAAACCCCTAGGCATAAGTGACTCGCCTATTCATTCCGTTATTATTCGATCAACGCTGAAAAAACGACATACCGTCGTTTTTATGCGCTCAACGCGATACCGCTCCGTTTGGAATTGACACTCCCGGTTTGATACCTCCTTTTCAAAGCGGGCTTTAGCGCTCTTTTTACCGAAAGAGCGCTTTTTTTATCAATACGAAGTTGCGCATTTTTTTATAACCGAATTACACAAATGCAGCGCACGCGCTCGCTGTGTGAATTCAACAGGCAAACGCCGAGGTGATTCATGGGTGAATACCGAAGATTATGGTGGATTTTGATCGGCATTCTTGGGGTCACGTTCTGCCTGCTGGGCTGGTTTGGGCGCGAGATCTATCGCCAGGCGCCACCGATTCCCCAATACATACAGAGTGTCGACGGCCACACGCTGTTCAAGGCCGATGACATTCTGGATGGGCAAACGGCCTGGCAGAGTGTCGGTGGCATGCAGCTGGGATCCATCTGGGGGCACGGCGCGTACCAGGCACCGGACTGGACGGCAGACTGGTTGCATCGCGAGTTACTTGCCTGGCTCGAACTGGCGGCGACTGACAGCTATGACAGACCCTATGCCGAGCTGGGTGAAGAGCAACAGGCCTTTTTACAACATCAGCTCAAGCGTGAGTACCGCAGCAATCGCGTGATTGACGGCACGTTGGTACTCAGCGCTCGCCGCAGCCAGGCAATGGAGCAGACAGCAACGTATTACGATGCCCTGTTCGGCGGCGATCCCACCCTGCACAGCAGCCGTCAAAGCTTCGCGATGAAAGAGGTAACCCTGCCGGACCCTGCACGGCGCAAGCAAATGACCCGCTTCTTTTTCTGGACAGCGTGGGCAGCCGCGACCGAGCGAGACGGCCAGAACGCCACGTTTACCAACAACTGGCCTCATGAACCCCTGATCGGTAATACACCGACGGCCGAAAACATCATCTGGTCGATGGCCAGTATCATCATGCTGGTGGCGGGAGTGGGCTTCCTCGTTTGGGCGTGGGCGTTTTTACGCAAGCACGACGACGCTGAACCCGTTGCACCCGCCCGAGACCCCATCAGCCTGGTGACCTTGACGCCCTCGCAGAAAGCCTTGGGCAAGTACCTGTTGCTGGTCGGCGCCCTGTTCGGGTTTCAAGTGATGATGGGTGGATTGACAGCCCACTACACCGTCGAGGGGCAAGATTTCTACGGGATCCCGCTGTCCAAGTGGTTCCCCTACTCCCTCACTCGCACGTGGCATCTACAGAGTGCGATGTTCTGGATCGCCACCGGCTTTCTCGCCGCCGGGCTGTTCCTTGGCCCGATCATCAACGGCGGAAAAGATCCGCGGTGGCAAAAGCTCGGCGTCGATCTGCTGTTTTGGGCGCTAGTGGTGGTCATCATCGGCTCTTATTGCGGCAACTTTCTCGCCATCGCCCAGTTGTTGCCAGCCGAGTGGAGTTTCTGGCTTGGGCATCAGGGCTATGAATATGTCGATCTGGGCCGGCTGTGGCAGATCGGAAAATTCGCCGGTATCGTCTTCTGGCTGGTGCTGATGTTGCGTGCCATGGTCCCCGCGCTACGCAGCCCGGGCGATAAAAATCTGCTGGCGCTGCTCGCATGCTCGGTGGTTGCTATCGGCCTGTTTTACGGTGCCGGACTGTTTTATGGCGAACGGACTCACCTTTCGGTAATGGAGTACTGGCGCTGGTGGGTGGTGCATCTGTGGGTCGAAGGTTTTTTTGAAGTTTTTGCTACCAGTGCGCTGGCATTCATCTTCACCAGCATGGGCCTGGTCTCGAAGAGAATGGCGACGACCGCCACGCTCGCGTCCGCGTCGTTGTTCATGCTCGGCGGTGTACCCGGCACGTTTCACCACATCTACTTCTCCGGGACTACTACGCCGGTCATGGCCGTAGGGGCGACATTCAGCGCTCTGGAAGTCGTGCCACTGATTCTGCTGGGGCATGAAGCCTGGGAAAACTGGCGTCTGCGCGACCGCGCCCCGTGGATGGAACGCGTGCGTTGGCCATTACAGTTTTTCGTGGCCTGCGCCTTCTGGAACATGCTAGGTGCCGGAGTCTTCGGTTTCCTGATCAACCCGCCAATCGCGCTGTTCTACATACAAGGTTTGAACACCACCCCGCTACATGCCCACGCTGCCCTGTTCGGTGTCTATGGCTTCCTGGCGCTGGGGTTTGGCTTGTTGATCCTGCGCTACATTCGCCCCGACCTGCGGTTCAACAATCGCCTCATGACCGTTGGGTTCTGGTGGCTGAACGCGGGCCTGCTGCTGATGATTTTCACCAGCCTGCTGCCCATCGGCCTGATGCAGTTCTACGCCAGCGCCAGCCAGGGTCTGTGGTATGCACGCAGCGAAGCGTTCATGCAGCAAGACTTGATGCAGACGCTGCGCTGGATGAGAACCATTGGTGATGTGGTGTTCATGGTGGGTGCCTTCGCCGTCATTGCACAGATCACTCGCGGGTTAATGTGGACGTCGTCGAAAGCGCTGGTGAGTGAGGCTGTGTAACGGTCCAGCGGTAAATGGGCGTCGCCCCTCGGCGACGCTGACCGCGACGGTCAACCTGCGCCATTGTTAAAGGGAAAAAACATGCTGCTCACGCGACTTTGCAAACGTTTCCTGGAGTCAGACCGGCTGGCGTTTATCGCCTCTGTATCGGCGGCAATCACCATCTCCGTCATCAATCTTTTGATTGACTCGGATCTCGCGCATGCCGTGCTCTACATCACCCTGTTGTTCATGTCGGCGCATGTTTTTTCGATCCGAATAGTGACCATTGTCGCGCTGTTCTGCTTCCTCCTGGTCACCGGCAGTTTCATCATCGATTACTTCTACCAAGCCACAGGCAGCATTGTTGGCTACATCAGGTGCCTTGTCTCGCTGGTGACCATCACCTTGCTGACTGTACGCAGCAAATGGTCGACCAATGAATTGCGCCGCAATCAGGCTTTTCTGACCGGGGCGCAACGTTTGAGCCGGACCGGGAGCGTCGGGTTGCGCTTCGATCACGGCCAATGCAAAGAAATACGCTGGTCCGAGGAAGCCTTTCGCATCTACGGTTACCCTCGGGATATCGAGCCGTCCTGGGCGCTGATGACGGCAAGGCTGCACCCGGAAGATCACTTGCTGGCTGGCGGACTGTTTACCCGACTGGCGGCCGGGGTGCCGGACATTGAACTGGAACAGCGCTTGATCATGCCGGATGGCAATTGCCGCTACGTGCAGATGGTTTTTAACGCCATCAACCTGAGCAATAGCGCCCATAGTCGCGAGTACGTGGCGGCGGTGATGGACATCACCTCGGAGCGCCAAGCCGAGCAGGCGTTGTTCGACTCCCGAGCTCAACTGGCGCATGTCACCCGGATGACATCGCTGGGTGAACTCGCCGCCTCCATCGCCCATGAAGTGAACCAGCCGCTGGCAGCGATCGTTTCCAGCGGAGAGTCGTGCATGCGCTGGATCGACCGTGATAAACCGGAACTGGAAGAGGCAAAGTTGTCTCTGAATCGCATCATCCAGAGTTCGATGCGCGCCAGTGACGTCATCACCGGCATCCGTGCGTTGTCGAAGAAGTGCGTTCCACAACGTCAACATCATGCCTTCGACAAAATCGTGACTGACACTCTGCTGCTGGTTCAGCACGAGATGAGTCATAAACACATCAAACAGCATTTGTCGCTGGATGCCGCCGACGCTCGCATCAATGGCGATCGCGTGCAGTTGCAACAAGTCATCATCAATCTCGTCATGAACGCCTGCCAGGCCATGTGCAATCTGAGTGAAGGAGCGCGCTCGCTGAACATTTGCACGAGGGTTGAGCGCAACGAAGTGATCATTGAAGTCAATGACAGCGGCGAAGGCATTGATGTCGCCGATTTACCGTCACTGTTCAACCCGTTCTATACCACCAAGGCTGAAGGGCTGGGCATGGGGCTGTCTATTTGCCGCTCGATCATCGAATTTCATGACGGCAGGATCTGGGCCACGAGTATCAAGGGACAAGGCGCTACGTTTATGTGCGCCTTGCCACTGCTCTTGCCAGAACCAGTACTCGAAGTTGTTCTGCGGCTTTTCGGCATTGCGAACCCAAAGATCTCTGCCGATCCGATCACCTGTGGACAGGGGCGCAATACGGAACGAACCCCAGCCGCCACCTTTTGATATTTACTCCTACGAGCCAGCAGAGGCCTGGTCGCGGGTTTTCCACAGCGACAGCAGCACACCGCCCAGCAGAAGCGCTAGGGTTACGCTCAGGGAAATGACTGCTGGAATCTTGCCGATGATGCCGACCAGGAAAATCTTGCCACCGATAAACACCAGCACCAGTGCCAGCGCGTACTTGAGGTAGGCGAAGCGGTGGATCATCGCCGCCAGGGCGAAATACAACGCACGAAGGCCAAGAATGGCGAAGATGTTCGAGGTGTAGACGATGAAGGGGTCTTGGGTGATGGCGAAGATCGCCGGCACACTGTCCACGGCGAACACCAGGTCGGCACACTCGATCAGCACCAAGGCTAAGAACAACGGCGTCGCCCAGACCAGGGGCTTGCCGCTGGCGTCCGCCTGACGGACAAAGAAGCGCCCTTCATGCAGTTGCTCGGTCACCCGCATGTGTTTGCGCAGGAACTTCACCAGCAGGTTATCGCTAAGGTTGGGCTGGGCATCGACCTTGCTGAACAGCATCTTCACTCCAGTTAACAGCAGGAAGATGCCGAACACATACAGAATCCAGCTGAACTCGGCGATCAGCGCCGCACCCAGGCCAATCATGATCGCGCGCAGCACGATGACACCCAGAATGCCCCAGAACAGCACCTCGTGCTGATACTTACGCGGGATTGAGAGGAAGCTGAAGATCATCGCCATCAGGAACACGTTGTCCATCGACAACGATTTCTCGATCAGAAAGCCGGTGTAGAAATCCATCCCGGCGTCTCCGCCCTTGACTTGCCAGACCCAGAGGCCGAACAGCAAGCCAGCCGTGATATAGCCAGCAGACAGCAGCAGACTTTCAGTAACGCCGATTTCTCGCTGCTCACGGTGGAGAACCCCGAGGTCGAAGACCAGCAGGCCTATCACGATGCTTATAAAGACTAGCCACAACCAAGTGGCGGTGCCGAGGAACTCGGCCAGGAAGAACGGTTCTAGGGCAGTCATGAGCCCCTCCTCTAAGTGTCGAAGTTATACAAACTGCAACTCCGACATGGCAGCGGGTAGCTGTCAGAGGGGCCCGGCATTGCGAGTTCAAATCTAGAGAGGCGCGTGCAGTTTCTCAATCACACAAGAGTTGCAAGTTATTTCAAATCGGTAGGTCGTAGCGGAAGTCGGAGTGCCGATAGGCAGAAATGATATATGCATCCAGAGAACCCTTAACAGAGCCTGGCTCCCTGGCTTTTTTTGTTGCCGAACTTAGCGATTAAATGAGCCTGAATATCCTATAAGCATCTCAAGCTTCCGGGGACTCAGTCATCGCGACTCCTTTGCGCCCCAGTTGTCCCTCGAATGGATCACCAGGTAGCTGTCGACGGCATCGTCAATGGTGGGAAAGAATGCCGTTTCGCCAAGTCGCGCGAATAGACCGAATCGCTTCAGCTTGTCTTTGACCGGGTCCTTCATCTCGGCCATGCACAACTTGATGCCTGCTGCGCGCAGGGTTTCGTCCAGCTCCAATAGCATGTCGGAAGAAGTGACGTCGACACTGGTGACGGGTTCCGCTGCAACGACTAACCAGCGCACGGGCGTTGGCGATGCCGCCACTGCGTCCAGCACGCGGTCATTGAACAGCTCGGCGTTGGCGAAAAACAACGGCGCATCCCAGCGAAACAGCACCAGGCCGGGGATGAGGCTTGCGTCGGGATAGCGCTGGATATCGTGGTAGCCCTTGACCCCCTTGGCTTGTCCCAGCACTGCGGAATACGGCCGCCAACCATCCCACAGAAATTCGATGACGGCGACCACGATGGCCAGTCCGATGCCCTCGATTGCGCCGAACACGGCCACGCCGACAGTGCAGACGATCGACAACCAGAACTCCCAGCGCTGGATGCGATAAATGCGTCGCAGGTCAGCGACTTCAATCAGACCGATGGCCGACGCGATCACCACCGCTGCCAATGCACTGCTGGGCAAACTCTGCAACAGGTCCGGCCCCACCATCAGCAGCAGGGCCACGGCCAATGCGCCGACAACGCCGGTCAACTGGGTTTTGGCGCCCGCAGCTTCGGCGACAGGGGTACGAGAGGAACTGCTACTGATCGGAAAGCCTTGAAAAAATCCGGCCGCCAGATTGGCAAAACCGAGCCCTGCCATCTCCTGGTTCGGATCGACGTGGGTTCTGGTCCGTGCTGCATAGACACGAGAGAGCACACTGGTGTCGGCGAACGACACAAGTGCGACGGCGCAGCCGCCGATGAGCACGGGGATAATATCGGCTCGGGTGATCCAGGGGATGGTCAACTCCGGTAAACCTTGTGGAAGCGAACCGAGTACCGACACTCCCGCGCGTGTACCAAGGTCCAGCATACCGACAGCGACAGTGGCGCCTGCCACTGCAATCAAGATGCTCGGCACGCGTTTGTAATCCTTGAGTAGCAGGATCACGATCAAGGTGGCTGCGCCGATCATGAATGCGGTCCAGTTGGTCTTTCCTTCCATCACCGCAGTGACGACAGCCCATATGTTTCTCAGCGGGCCGTCTGACTCAATCGAAAAACCGAAGAGCTTTGGTAATTGGCTGATGAGTACAGTCAGCGCGATGCCGTTCATGTACCCGTAACGGATCGGTTTGGACAGCAACTCCGTAATGAACCCTAAGCGCATGATACCCGCCAGGATGCACACCGTTCCTGAAACGATCGCCATCATGCCCGCCAGTGCGATGGCGCGTTGTGGATCGCCGCCCGAAAGGGGCAGGACGACCGCGAGAATAACGGCGGCCAGTGAAGAATCCGGGCCAAGCACCAGAATTCGGCTGGGCCCAAACAACGCATAAGCGATCAGAGGAACGATGGTCGCATAGAGGCCATAGATGCCGGGCACGCCCGATGCCACGGCGTAGGCGATGCCAACGGGCACCAACATCGTGGTGAGCACCAACCCGGCCATGATGTCGTGACGCAACCAGGCAACCCGGTACCCGCGTAGCGTGCGAAGTCCAGGAAGCCAGCGACCCCACCCGGTTTCGTTACCGACACCGCGACGTGCAATCCGGCCCGGTTCAGGGACGGGAGGCAAAGAATCCGAATTGCTCATAGCGCTGTGGCCTGCGGTAATGTGATTAGACAGTAGCTCAATCAGGCAAATTGTCCCGTCCTGATGCCCGATTCCGAGGGGGCGAATGCCGGGGTCGGTAGCTGCCAATGATGAAATGCAGCTAACGGCCAAGCGGACATCCGCCAAATGTCCACCGGCAGTGAACACGCGCTGGTCGCTGGTTTCGGCATTCGGCAAATTCGCGCGAAAAAGACGGCTAGACAGTCGGCACCGTTCCGCCGTCGATGACAAACTCACTGCCCGTGATAGATGAAGCTCGAGGCGAAGCCAGAAAGCCAATCAGGTCGGCAACCTCTGACGGCGTCGATGGGCGCCCGAGCGGGATGCCCCCTAGTGCGTCCATGATGATCTGCTTGCCGCCTTGATAGTCAGTCCCTGCCTCCTGCGCGAGTCGCTCGGCCAATGCGACCGAGGCTTCGGTTTCAACCCAGCCCGGCGAAACCCGGACAACACGGACGCCTTTGGGCGAAACCTCTTTCGATAAACTCTTGCTGTAAGTCGAAAGCGCAGCCTTGGCCGCTGCGTAGGCTGTCGTAGCGTCCGGCAGAGGCAGCCGACTCTGGATGGAGGTCACGTGGAGGATGACCCCTTCCTTTCGCTCCAGCATATCCGGGAGCAAGGCACGATCCAGGCGCACGGCCGGAAACAGATTCAGATAGAGCTCACGTTGCCACTGCTCTTCGTCCAGTGCAGCGAAGCCGCCGCCAGGTGCCGACGAACCACCCAGGACATGGATGATGATGTCCACACTGCCCAGTCGCTGTCGGGTCGCGGCGATGACTGCATCACAGCCTTCCCGGGTCGAAAGATCGGCCAGAACCAACAGGCCATCCGGCAGGGCACTGTTTGGCTCCCGAGCAGAGGTAATCACCTTCGCGCCCTCGCCCAGGAACAGGTCGACCACGGCCTTCCCGATGCCCTTGGTGCCTCCGGTGACGAGGACTCGCTTACCACTCAAGCCAAGGTTCAGCATGGCGTGATCTCCAAGGAGGCTATGCGATCGCTCTCCAGCGTGAAGACGTGACTCATCTGAACCGGGCTACCGGGAAAATGGCCGGTAAGCCGTGCAATGACGGTCAGCCTGCCCTCTCCCTGCATTGCCTGCAGAGGTTGGACTTCAAAAGAGAAAGCCCGCCGGACCTCCTTCTGCCAGACGTCGATGGCCTGAATGCCTTCATGCGTTTTGTTTTCATCGAACACCCTGGCATGCGAGCAGAAGCAGCTCGCAAGTTGTGATAGGTCGCCGCCATTGCTGACATCGAAGTACGTCTCAACGGCGACGGGAAGCTGAAGGCTCATTTGCTGATCTCCTGGATGGATTACCTGGAGTGATCTTGCGACCTGACTGATAATTTGCTCAACTGGGATAAACTTTATGACCTATCCCATAATCCAGGACAATTCATGTCAGACCCTCGTTTAGGCCTGAGCGAGCTGGACGCTGTTATAGCGGTTGCCCGCAGGGCTTCGTTTCGACAAGCCGCCATCGATCTGAATGTCTCAACCACCGCGTTAAGCAGCACCATCGCTAAACTGGAAGCAAGCCTCGAAACGCGGTTGTTCAATCGCACGACCCGCAGCGTGGCCGTCACCGAGGCCGGCAGGATTTTTCTGGAGCAGGTGGGGCCGGCCCTGCAGGATTTGCGCGCGGCGCTCGACGCGGTGCGATCTCACAATGCCGGCCCTTCGGGTACGCTGCGCATCAATGCGTTCGCCAGCGCTGCTCGAGCAGCACTCCTGCCACTGGTGGTGGAATTCTTGCGGCATCATCCGAAGGTACACATCGACCTTGTCACCGAAGGCCGCCTGGTGGATATCGTCGCTGATGGCTTCGATTTCGGCGTACGTTCCGCGAGCCTCGTGCCGAGCGATATGATCGTGATCCCCCTCGGCCTGCCGCAACGGTACGCCGTGGTCGGTACACCGGCGTACTTCGACCAATACGGCAGGCCACGGACACCGCCTGATCTGCTCAACCATCGGTGCGTGCGTGTCCGTCTGCCCAATGGGGCGATTTTCCCGTGGCATTTCGAGCGAGATGGAGAAGTGACCAGGCTCGATGTGAACGGGCCGCTCACGCTTGATGAACCAAGCGTCGTCAAAGCAGCGGTGCAGGAAAGCATGGGGCTCGGCTTTTTCATGGAGCAGGACGTTCGGGATGAAATCGAGGCCGGACAGTTCGAGCAGGTATTGGAAGATTGGACGCCGCCCAGAGACAAGCTCTGCCTGTACTACCCGAACCGCCGCAACCCCTCCGCCGCGATCAAGGCATTCATCGCCCTCGCTCGCGCCAATCCGGCCGCCAAGGATGGACCCGCGTAAACGTCGCCCATCGATTGTACAAACGAGCCTCACACACCGATTAACCTGGCGCTACTCGGCATCAGGCGATCAAACCCAGCGTCAATCCTTTCAGGGTCGCGGCGGCTCGGGTCGAGCATTCCAATTTGCGAAATATGCTTTCCATGTGGGTGCGAACAGTGCTCGGACTGATGTCCAGCAGTCGCGCCACCTGCTTGTTACTAGCGCCACGGCTGATTTCCAGGAGCACGTCACACTCGCGTGCGGTGAGTAACGAGCCCTTCGGCTGATGAGCCCGCCGCTCGCCACGGGCAGCGGCGATAACCGCGTCACAAACATCCTTGTCGAACAAGCCACCGGCGGCATCCTGTGCGAGCAGTCTGGCCGCCTCCGATTCGCCATAGGCCGTCCTCCATGGCCGGGCTTCCCTTAGTGCGACCCAGGCCACGGAGGTGGCGAACAGTCGGTGCTCGGCACACAGTGCATCACCCATCACGCCTCGAAAATAACCACTGCCATTCAGCCGTTCGTAAGCATGGGCTGCAATCTCCGCAGACACGGCCAGCTCACTGATAGGCCTCAGCGCCTGCTGCGTCCAGTAGGGGACGAGGTGCACCCGCTCCACGGCGCTATAAGAAAGCGCCCCGGCGGTATTCCAGAGCTGGTTGGAAACGGCTGCCCGGCCGAGACCGTAAACGAGCGCTGCCTTGCCGATCGCAGTCAGGGAGGGTTCATCTAGCCCCCACGAACGTGCAGCCTCCATCGCGACATGCGCCACCCGTCGCGAGTGCCCCGCCAGCCAGGGTAGCTTCAAGTCAATCACGTCCCCCACTAATGTCAGCGAGACCGAACGTTCGGCCTGCGCGTCGGCCGGGTGTTGCGAGAGGCCTTCCAGGTCTGCCAGCCACTCCCTGGCGTTATCCATGAGCAACGACGCGAGGGAGGCGGGATAACGCCGATCCGACTGGTCGCGAATCCAGCGCAGCGCCGCGTCGAGGCCATGTGCTCGACTGAGAATATCCAGATCACCTGCAAGCACCACCTGATAGGCGACCTCCGGAATGTGTTCATGGGTCAAGCCCAGCGGTCGGCCAGTCCCATCGTAGGTTTCGAATACGCCGCACAAGCCGGCCTCGACAGCGGCACCCAGTTCGAGGGTTCTCGCGACTTCGCCAGAGACCTCGCAGTGCACCACGGCAAGCGGGACCGCCTGATGCACCGCGTTCATTTTCTCTTTGCTCAGGGTCAGATCGAGCATCGCACGGCGGCCATCGACGTCATCACCCAGCAAATTTGCAAACCCTTCGGCGTTGGCGGTGCAACCTGACCAGCGCAGCAAGGCGACCTGCTCCGCTACCCTCTGATGCTCGCCCTCGCCGTGTGCGGCCTGCGCCAACCTCCGCGCCAGTGCGGCAACGCGTCGGGAATGCCCGAGAGGCTGTCCCATGCTGAGGTCCCCGACCTGGCCGATCGCCCGCAAAGCTCCGCTCAATGAGATGTCCAGGTGCAACGCGCTATCCATGAAAAAATGCCTTGGGTCGGATAAATGACCGATGCCCACGAAGCAGGCCAGTCAGCAGAATTTGAGCTCCCACACAGGAGCTGATGCAATGAAAACATTCAGATCGAAAGCCGTCACCGTCGCCTTTGCCCTTGCAAGCACATTGGTCGCGGGTGTCAGTCAGGCCAAAGATACAACGCCTTCGGTGGTCATCGTACACGGCGCATTCGCCGACGGCTCCGATTGGGCCAAGGTCGTGCCGCTTCTTCAGGCCAAAGGGGTTGCAGTTTCGGTCGTGCAAAACCCGCTCACCTCGCTTGCCGACGACGTCGCCGCGACGCAAAGAACCTTGAACAATCAGCCAGGCCCGGTCGTTCTGGTCGGTCACTCCTGGGGCGGCACCGTGATTACTCAGGCCGGCAGCGACGAAAAAGTCCGCGCCCTGGTGTACGTCGCCGCCTTCGCGCCTGATGCCGGTCAAACAAGCGGCGAGCAAGGAAAAGGCGCGCCCACGCCTCCGGGCATCAGCCAGATCAAGGCTGACGGCAACGGTTTCCTCTACTTGACGCCAGAAGGCATGGCAAAGGACTTCGCCCAGGACCTCCCTGCGACGCAGACCGCCGTGATGACCGCGACGCAAGGCCCCATCAAAGCCTCCGCGTTCGAGGATAAAACGACCGTTTCGGCCTGGAAGACCAAACCGTCGTGGTATCTGCTCGCCACCGAGGACCGGATGATCCATCCCGATGTCCAGCGCTCTGCCGCCAAGCGTATCGGCGCCACCCTGGCGGAGCTGCGCACCAGCCATGTCCCCCAGCAGTCGCAGCCAGCCGAAGTGGCCAAGGTGATTCTCGAGGCAGTGAAAAAAGTCGGCGAGCAGTGATTGCTGCGTGCGGCGCCACTAATAACCCAGAACTCAACCGCTGCATCGATACGGAACGGACGCATGAATCATCTGAGTGAGCGCAACTACGACTTCATCGTGTGTGGCGCAGGCACGGCGGGCTGCGTGGTTGCTGCCCGCCTTGCCCAACAGTCCAACGCACGCGTGTTATTGATTGAAGCAGGCAACGAATACAACGGCCCAGAGGTTGTAGAACCCGCGCAGTGGCCGCTGAACCTCGGTTCGGAGCGCGACTGGGCATTCGAAGGACAAGCCAATCCCCACCTCAACGGTCGTCGTCTTTCCTTGAACATGGGCAAGGGGCTCGGGGGTGGATCCAGCATCAACGTGATGGTCTGGGCACGCGGGCATCGATCGGACTGGGATCACTTCGCTGCCGAGTCCGGCGACGCTGCCTGGGGATACGATTCGGTACTGGATTACTACCGGAGAATCGAGAACTGGCACGGCAGCCCGGATGCCGCACGGCGGGGTTCTGGTGGCCCCGTGCATGTCGAGCAGCCGGCTACGCCTCAGCCCCTCGCCAAGGCAATACTGGAAGCGGCCAGCCGTCTCGGTATTCCCCGATATGACAGTCCCAACGGCGCGATGATGGAAGGCCCGGGCGGGGCCGCGATCACTGATCTGCGCATCAATCAGGGCAGGCGCGAGTCCGTTTACGATTCCTATATCCGGCCACTGCTGAACCAACCGAATCTGACGGTTCTCACCGGCGCATTGGTGGCCCGTGTTCTTCTTGACGGCTCACGGGCGGTCGGTGTCGAAGTGATCATCGAAGGGCAACGCCACTGCTTCTATGCCGAAGCCGAAGTCGTCTTGTCCCTGGGCGCGGTGAATACGCCCAAGGTGCTCATGCAGTCAGGAATCGGCCCGGAGCGCGAACTGCGCACCCATGGCATCGTTCCGATCAGTCACCTTCCCGGTGTGGGTCAGAATCTTCAGGACCATATTGCCTTTGCCTGTACCTGGGAATACTTGCGCCCCCAAGCTGTGGGCGGCGGTGGTTGTGAAACCACTGTGTACTGGAAAAGCGACAGTCGCCTGGACGCCCCAGACCTGCTGCACTGTCAGCTTGAATTTGCGGTGCCCTCCCCGGCAGAAGTGGGTATCCCGCCGCCGCAACAGGGTTGGACGACGTTCGCAGGGCTGGCCAGGCCTGTCAGTCGAGGGCGCTTGCGCCTATCGGGCGCCGGACCATTGGATGCACCGCTGATTGAGCCGAACTCGCTGAGCGCACCCGAGGACATTGCGTCGGCGTTTGCGTCGATCGACCTCTGCCGGGCAATCGGAAACAGCGAAGCCTTCAATGGGTTGGTAAAGCGCGAGGTGGTCCCCGGGCCAAAAGATCACCGCGCCATGGAGCAGTTCATGCGCAATTCTGCAGTGTCCTACTGGCACCAGTCCTGCACCGCGAAAATGGGCCGAGATGCGATGTCGGTGGTCGACCATCAACTCCGCGTGTATGGCATCGAGAAACTGCGGATCGCCGATGCCTCGATCATGCCGCGCATCACCGTTGGCAACACCATGGCTCCTTGCGTCGTCATTGGCGAGCGAGCCGCCGATCTCATCCTCGCGGCGCATGGAGTGATCGCTCCGGTCACAGCGCCACTCGGATAAGGCAATGAGAACACTGACAGCGGGCGGCGGTATCGTCGACCTTGCAAAAAAAAGGGAGGCAATTGACTGTCGCAGTCGCAACCCACAGCAATTGACCAAACACGCTTCGCGTCGCTATCTGGCGCCCTGCTGGTATTCACGGGGCGTACACCCAAACTCGCGGCGAAAAACGGTGTGCAGGTACTGCGCCGATTTGAAGCCGCAACTGCGCGCGATGTCGGCGATTGCTGAATCGGTGTTCTCCAGCCCGTTGGTGGCGGCTGCCAATTTGAAACCCAGGATCTCGTCGTGGACGCTGCAGCCTCGCACATCGCGAAAGTGCGATTCCAGCGATGAGCGAGACACCCCCACGTAGGCCGCCACTTGCGCGGACTTGATGCCCTGGCAGGCATATTGGCGAATGAACAGCAGGGCTTGCATGACATATGGGTTGCCCAAGGGTTGGTGCAAACTCGAGACCTGCACGTTGATCGCATCCGGGGGTATCAGGATGTGCATGCCGGTGGAGGGCATGCCGTGCAGCATCTGGTGCAGCAATCGCGCAGCGGTGCGCCCCATGGTTTCGGTGCCCTGGATGACCGAACTCAAGGGGACCCGGGTCAAGCAGCGGGTCAACGGGTCGTTGTCGATGCCAATCAGTGCCACCTCCTCCGGGACGGCGATTCCGGCGGTCAGGCAGGCTTGCAGCAACTGCCGGGCGCGGGCGTCACTGACGGCGATGATACCAATGGGTTTAGGCAGGCTTTGTAGCCAGTCGATCTGCTGCTCGACGGCGCTGTCCCAGAGTGGCGCGCTGGTGCCCATGCCCCGATAGACCTCAGCGTGCAGACCATCGCGTTGCATCAATCGTCGAAAGGATTTTTCCCGTTCCTGCGCCCAACGGTTGGCCTGCGCTTCCGGCAGGCTGAAGCAGGCAAAACGTGTCAGCCCTGCCTCGATCAAGTGCTTGTAAGCAAGGGTAATCAAGGCGTCGTTATCGGTGGCCACATACGGGATACCTTTCGGATAGGCGCGCTCATCCTCGTAAGAACCGCCCACCGCCACCACGGGTAACTCGATGCCGGCCAACGCCTCACCGATCAGCGGATCGTCGAAGTCGGCAATGATCCCATCCCCCTGCCATCGTTCGATGCCTTTCAGGCGACAGAGAAAATCCTCCTCCAGAAAAAGGTCCCAAGAGGCACGGGTGCTGCTCAGGTAATTGCCGATGCCGCTGATGATGCCGCGGTCATAGATCTTGCTGCCGTTGAACAGCAGCGCGATGCGGTGCACGGGAGGTACGGTTTTCATTGTTTTTATTATGGTCTGGAGGCAAGCCGTCCTGGACGGCGATTGGCACAGACTAGGCGCCCGGTCGACGAATCTCAATACTCAAAATCGCACCCTGTGTTGATGATTTTCGTAATCAGCGGTAACGGGGCCGTTGCTAGTATCGGGACACCGCCTAGAACAACAAGGACATTTGCCTGATGCCGTACTTCCCCAATGTCGACCAGATTCGCTACGAAGGCCCTGACAGCAACTCGCCTCTCGCCTTCCGGCACTACGACGCCGACAAAGTCATCCTCGGCAAACCCATGCGTGAACACCTGCGCATGGCTGCCTGTTATTGGCACACCTTCGTCTGGCCAGGGTCCGATGTGTTCGGTGCAGCAACCTTCAAGCGCCCGTGGCAACACACCGGCGACCCGATGGAGGTGGCCATTGACAAGGCGGCCGCCGCGTTCGAGTTTTTCTCCAAACTGGGTATCGACTATTACTGCTTCCACGACACGGATGTCGCCCCGGAGGGCAATTCGCTGAAGGAGTACCGCAACCACTTCGCGCAAATGGTTGATCACCTGGAGCGACATCAGGAAGACAGCGCAATCAAGCTGCTGTGGGGAACCGCCAACTGTTTCAGCAACCCACGCTTTGCCGCCGGTGCCGCCAGCAATCCGGACCCCGAAGTGTTTGCCTGCGCCGCCGCCCAGGTGTTCAGCGCCATGAACGCCACCCAACGCCTGAAAGGCTCCAATTACGTGTTGTGGGGCGGTCGCGAAGGTTACGAAACCTTGCTCAATACCGATCTGAAACGTGAACGCGAACAACTGGGCCGCTTCATGCGCATGGTGGTCGAGCACAAGCACAAGATCGGCTTCAAAGGCGACCTGCTGATCGAACCCAAGCCACAGGAACCGACCAAGCACCAATACGATTACGACAGCGCGACCGTTTTCGGCTTTCTCCAGCAGTTCGGTCTGGAAAAGGAAATCAAAGTCAACATCGAGGCCAACCACGCAACCCTGGCAGGCCATAGCTTTCATCACGAGATTGCGACGGCCGTCTCGCTGGGGATTTTCGGCAGCATCGACGCCAACCGCGGTGATCCGCAAAACGGTTGGGACACCGATCAGTTCCCCAACAGCGTCGAAGAAATGACCCTGGTGACCTATGAAATTCTCAAGGCCGGCGGGTTCATGAATGGCGGATTCAACTTCGACTCCAAGGTCCGCCGCCAGAGCCTCGATGAGATTGATCTGTTCCATGGCCATATCGGTGCAATGGACGTTCTTGCCCTGTCCCTGGAACGGGCAGCCACCATGGTTCAGAACGACCGACTGCAGCAACTCAAGGATCAACGCTACTCCGGCTGGCAGCAGCCGTTCGGGCAGGCGGTGCTGACGGGTGACTTCAACCTCCAGTCACTGGCCGAACATGCATTCGCTAACGAGCTGAACCCGCAAGCCGTCAGCGGCAGGCAGGAGATGCTCGAGAACGTCGTCAACCGGTTCATCTATCGCTGATCGCCAGCGAAGTCAGTCGGCAACGGGGCTGTGACATTTACGCGACAAATCTGTGTCCGCAACGCCTGCCGACTCTCTACAGTCCTACCAGCCCGATACTCATCATCAGGCAGTGTCTTTCCAACAACAATAAAAGGACGCACCACCATGAAGAACGTAAAACGCACGCTATTGGCCGGCGCCTTGGCTCTGCTGTCGTTGCCGGTGATGGCCGATGCCGCCCACCCGAAAATCGGTTTCTCCATTGATGATCTGCGGCTGGAGCGCTGGTCACGGGACCGCGATTACTTTGTCGCGGCAGCGGATAAAATGGACGCCAAGGTCTTCGTGCAATCGGCCGATGGCAACGAGCAAAAGCAGATCTCGCAAATCGAAAACCTCATTTCCCGCGGCGTCGATGTGATCGTCATCGTGCCGTTCAATGCCACCGTCCTGACCAACGCCGTCGCCGAAGCGAAGAAGGCCGGAATCAAGGTTGTGTCTTATGACCGTCTGATTCTCAACGCCGATATCGACGCTTACATTTCATTCGACAACGAAAAGGTCGGCGAAATGCAGGCCAGCGGCGTGCTGCACGCAGCGCCCAAGGGCAATTACTTTCTGCTGGGTGGCGCGCCCACCGACAACAACGCAAAAGTGCTGCGCGAAGGGCAGATGAAAGTGCTGCAGCCGGCCATCGACAAGGGGGACATCAAGATTGTTGGCCAACAATGGGTGAAGGAATGGAGCCCGACCGAAGCACTGAGCATTGTTGAAAACGCCTTGACCCGCAACGACAACAAAATCGATGGCATCGTTGCCTCCAACGACGCCACGGCAGGCGGCGCCATCCAGGCATTGGCGTCTCAGCAACTGGCTGGCAAGGTGCCGATTTCGGGACAAGACGCTGACCTCGCAGCGGTCAAGCGAGTGATCGATGGCACTCAAACAATGACCGTGTATAAGCCGCTGAAACTCATCGCCTCCGAAGCCGCCAAACTCTCGGTACAACTGGCGCGTAACGAGAAACCCGCCTATAGCTCGCAGTACGACAATGGCAGCAAAAAAGTGGACACCATCCTGCTCACGCCAACCCCGTTGACCAAGGACAACATTGACCTGCTGGAGCAGGACGGGTTCTACACCAAGGCACAGATTGCCGGGAAATGAACAGCAGAGCGTAACGTCTCAACGGCCCGCTGCGGGAGCCCGGCCAGCCCCTGGTTCCTGCAGTGTCAGCCACATACCTCACGCTCATGAGTCTCTGCCATGCCCGATTATCTGCTGCAAATGAACGGTATCGTCAAAACCTTCGGCGGTGTCAAAGCGCTCAATGGCATCGACATCAAAGTCAGGCCGGGTGAGTGCGTTGGACTGTGCGGCGAGAACGGCGCCGGCAAGTCCACACTGATGAAAATCCTTTCGGCGGTCTACCCCCATGGCACCTGGGACGGCGAAATTCTCTGGGATGGTCAACCGCTCAAGGCCCAATCCATCAGCGAAACCGAAGCCGCCGGTATCGTCATCATTCACCAGGAACTGACGCTGGTTCCCGACCTGTCGGTGGCCGAGAACATTTTCATGGGCCATGAACTGACGCTGCCCGGTGGGCGCATGAATTACCCGGCGATGATCCACCGTGCCGAAGCCTTGATGCGTGAACTGAAAGTGCCGGACATGAACGTGTCGCTACCGGTTTCGCAGTACGGCGGTGGCTATCAGCAACTGGTGGAAATTGCCAAGGCACTGAACAAGCAAGCGCGCCTGCTGATCCTCGACGAGCCTTCATCGGCCCTGACCCGCTCAGAAATCGAAGTGTTGCTGGACATCATCCGCGACCTCAAGGCCAAGGGTGTTGCCTGCGTCTACATCTCCCACAAGCTCGACGAAGTGGCCGCCGTGTGCGACACCATTTCAGTGATCCGTGACGGCAAGCACATCGCCACGACCGCCATGGCGGACATGGATATTGCGCAGATCATCACCCAGATGGTCGGACGGGAAATGAGCAACCTCTACCCTACCGAGCCGCACGACATCGGCGACGTGATTTTCGAGGCCCGTCACATCACCTGCTACGACGTCGATAGCCCCAAACGCAAACGGGTCGACGATATTTCGTTCGTTCTCAAACGTGGGGAAATCCTCGGAATTGCCGGCCTGGTCGGCGCAGGCCGTACAGAACTGGTGACCGCGCTGTTTGGCGCCTACCCCGGCCGCCATGAAGGCGAGGTCTGGCTGGACGGCCAACCCATCGACACCCGCACACCGCTCAAGTCAATCCGTGCCGGCCTGTGCCTGGTGCCCGAGGACCGCAAGCGCCAAGGCATCATTCCAGACCTGGGCGTCGGCCAGAACATCACCTTGGCCGTGCTGGACGGTTACTCGAA
This sequence comes from Pseudomonas mandelii, assembly GCF_002251635.1. GTDB lineage: Bacteria > Pseudomonadota > Gammaproteobacteria > Pseudomonadales > Pseudomonadaceae > Aquipseudomonas > Aquipseudomonas mandelii_B. Next base: position 46,003 of record NZ_NMOJ01000002.1, on the reverse strand, counting down.
ACTGACCCGCATTGATGCCGAAGCCGAGCTGGGTTGCATCGATCGGGAAATATCGCGCTTGCACCTCAATACCGCGAGCCCGTTCCTGCCGATTACCAGTCTCTCCGGCGGCAATCAGCAAAAAGCCGTGCTGGCGAAGATGCTGCTGACCAAACCCCGGGTCCTGATCCTCGATGAGCCCACCCGGGGGGTGGATGTCGGCGCCAAGTACGAAATCTACAAGTTGATGGGAGCGCTGGCGGCCGAAGGCGTGTCGATCATCATGGTTTCCTCGGAGCTGGCCGAGGTGCTAGGTGTGTCCGACCGAGTATTGGTCATCGGCGAGGGGCAGTTGCGTGGCGACTTCATCAACCGCGAACTCACCCAGGAACAGGTGCTCGCCGCTGCACTCAGTCAATCTGGTGGCTATAACAATAATGATCGGATACCCGCGTAATGAATCAGGTCAAACAACTTTTTACCCGCTACAAAATGCTCGCGCTGCTGGTTGCCGTGGCAATGATATGGATGTTCTTCAGCTGGCAGACCGAGGGCGGATTTCTAACACCGCGCAACCTGTCCAATCTGCTGCGGCAGATGTCCATCACCGGGATTCTTGCCTGCGGCATGGTGCTGGTCATCATCAGTGGCGAGATCGATTTGTCGGTCGGCTCATTGCTGGGCTTGCTCGGTGGGGTGGCGGCCATCCTCGACGTGATCTACCACATACCGCTGCTGGCGAATCTCAGCCTTGTCGCCCTGTGCGGACTGCTGATCGGTCTTGCCAACGGCTACATGGCCGCGTACCTGCGCATCCCGTCTTTCATCGTGGGGCTGGGGGGCATGCTGGCTTTTCGCGGCATTTTACTGGGGATTACCGGCGGCACGACCATCGCCCCGGTGTCGCCGGAGTTTGTTTACATTGGCCAGGGTTATTTGCCACACACGATGGGCATGGCCCTGGGCGTTCTGCTGTTCGCATTGACGCTGTTCCTGACCTGGAAACAACGGCGCAATCGCGCGCTCCATGGTCTGGCGCCACATTCACTGGCGCGTGACGTTTTTCGAGTGCTGTTGATCGGTGCAGTGCTGGCCGGATTCGTCCAAACGCTCAACAGCTATGACGGCATCCCCGTGCCGGTTCTGCTTCTGCTGATTCTGTTGGGTGTGTTCAGCTACGTGACCAGTCAGACCGTATTCGGTCGACGCGTCTATTCCGTGGGCAGCAACATGGAAGCAACGCGCCTGTCCGGTATCAATGTGCAAGCCGTGAAGCTCTGGATTTTCGGCATCATGGGCGTAATGTGTGCGCTCGCTGGCGTGGTGAACACGGCGCGCCTGGCCGCCGGCTCGCCCTCGGCCGGCAGCATGGGCGAACTCGACGCCATCGCTGCGTGCTTTATCGGTGGCACCTCCATGCGCGGGGGCTCCGGTACGGTCTACGGTGCCCTCCTCGGCGCGCTGGTCATTACTAGCCTGGACAACGGCATGTCCATGCTTGACGTCGACAGTTACTGGCAGATGATCGTCAAAGGCAGCATTTTGGTGTTGGCCGTATGGATAGACGTGAGCACCCGGACCGGACGACGCTGAACCGCTGCGGGATGAAATCATTCACGACCGCATTGGACATAAGCCCTTTTCCTCAGGCCGAGGCCTCCCTCTTTCAATGCCGAACATAACCGCCCAAGCAATATAGGGTCGTTGATCTTGTCGAGGGAGGTTCAGCTGGCAAGCACTGAGTATTCAAGAGTAGGACAGAGGCAGACGCCATTTGCGGTGGATCCGTCTGGAATTTTTCAAATTCACCATCGAGCAGGCCATCATCAAGAAGGCAGCCAGGCTCATCCACAGCTATTCGAAGCCGACGCTGAGCTACTGATCAACAATGACGAGTTACTTCAGCACGAGGTGTTTGGCCCGGTGGTCGTCGTCGTTGCGGTTAATGACCGGCACCAACTGCAGCAAGCCCTGATTTTCGGGGGGATTCACCAAGGCGATTCATGAAGCCCGGCGGATTTACGGTATCGCACATTACACGTAGCACATGAGCGCCAGGCTCCTGAGCGCGGTTTCAATGCTGTCCATCTAGCCTGGCAATTGCGCCTTGACCTGATGTGCAAATTCCGGACTCCCATTGACGAGCTACTTACGCCGCCCTCAAGGGTCTGGCTGATGAGTGCATCGGGCTGCGGGTGGCATTGGCCGATGGTGAACAGGCACAAGCAAGGAGCACATTGTCAGGTGGTTTTTTTGGGTCTATCTTATACAAAACCTATACAAGACCATCATGAATGTACAATAAAGAGCATTGGCCACTGACGCTGTACTTTGACGGTAACTGTCCGTTGTGTGCGCGCGAAATTATGATCCTGCGCCGACGCGCCTCAGAGAGTCAGCTGCTGTTTATTGACATCAGCAGCGGTGCATTCGATGCCGAGGCACTCGGGTTTACGTTCGAGCACATGCAGTCGTCGTTGCACGCCCGTTTCGCTGACGGACGCTGGGTAACCGGCCTGGACGCCACCCTGTGGAGCTGGCGAGCCGCCGGTTTGGGTTTTTGGGCAACGCCACTGACGTGGCGTGCATTGCGCCCGTTGCTTGAACTGGGTTATCGCCTGTTTTGCCGCTTACGCCCCCATTTGGCTTGGTTACCTCACCCGGATGGCCGCCGTCGATGTGTCGATAACTGTTGCGCGCTGCCGGAATCAAAACCCGCACCCGATGAGCTGATCACCTTCAAAACAAAGCAGCCCTAGAACGCTTCAGTTTGGTATTGGCCTGATGAAGAACCTGGGCCACAGGTGATCTCGCGAAGCTCGTGTTATCTGCGTCAGATCGTGCGCAGCTGATACTCTCCTACCGCCAAGGATTGCCGACACATACAGCGCAGCATGGCTGCGAGGAATCAAGATGAACCCATCATTAGCCGAACATTACCGTGAAATTCTCGTCGGCGTAGGCGAGAACCCTGAGCGTGAAGGTCTGCTGGACACCCCCAAGCGTGCCGCCAAAGCGATGCAGTACCTGTGCAATGGCTACACAATGAGCCTGGAGGAAGTGATCAATGGTGCACTGTTCGAATCGCAAAACGATGAAATGGTCATCGTGCGCGACATCGAACTGTATTCATTGTGTGAGCATCACATGCTGCCCTTCATCGGCAAGGCTCATGTAGCGTACATCCCCACCGGCAGGGTACTGGGCCTGTCAAAGGTCGCCCGAGTCGTCGATATGTTCGCCCGCCGCTTACAGATCCAGGAAAACCTCACAAAACAAATTGCCGACGCCATNCAGCACATCACCGATGCCGCCGGCGTGGCGGTGGTCATTGAAGCGAAGCACATGTGCATGATGATGCGGGGCGTGGAAAAACAAAATTCGGTGATGACCTCATCCGTGATGCTGGGTGCCTTTCGCGAGTCGTCCGCTACGCGTCTCGAGTTCCTGCAACTGATTGGGCGACGCAGTTAAGGCCCAGAAATCGCACACGGTGTGGGAGAGGCGAAATGAACAGTTCCTTTGCAATGAACTCGCTTGGCGACGGCTACCGCGTCTTAGTGATAGGCCCTAGTGGAGCGCTTGGCGCGGCGTTTTGTGAGTTGCTGAAGGAAGATCCACGATGCTCGGTTGTTCGTGAGCTGGGGCGCAAAAGTGTTCCAGGATTGGACCTGGAAGAGCCCGACAGTATCGCGAGGGCGGCCGCCGAATTAGCTGAAGAAGCCCCGTACCAGTTGATCTTGCATGCCGCCGGGCTGCTCCATCGCGACGACATCAAGCCTGAAAAAAGTTACTCCGCGATTGAAGCAGANGCGTTGCAGTCAGTCTTTCAAGTCAACACGTTCGGGCCTGCGCTGGTTTTGCGTCACTTCCTGCCGTTGCTGGACGCTCATGGCGCGATGGCGATGCTCTCCGCCAAGGTGGGCAGTATCGACGATAACCGTTTGGGCGGCTGGTATGCCTATCGCGCCTCAAAGGCAGCGTTGAACATGTTGATTAAAACGGCTGCGATCGAACTAGCGCGAACCCGCCCTCAGACCCGCTTGTTGAGCCTGCATCCCGGCACGGTAATTTCGGGCCTGTCACACCCGTTTCGTGGTGCCTCGGCAGCCAGGCCGGCGAGCATTGCTGCCCATGAGTTGTTATCTCTGATTGACCGCTTGGCGCCTGCCGACAGCGGCCATTTCTTTGCTTATATCGGAGAACGCCTACCGTGGTAGGCAGGGAGTGAACCTTGAATCTGCAAGCGTTGACCGAGCGGGCCGCGAATGGCGAAGTACGTGAGTTGGAGCTGCTGTCTCTGGAAGGCGGTTTTTATCTGGCGCGAGTCGGGCTGGATCACGGCCAGTTCACGCTGCTGGACGATACATCGAAGCCTATGCACCTTCGCTCCATCAATCACCTGCGTGAGTTGCTGCAGCTTGTCCCGCCATTTCCCTGCGTGCTTGTGCAGCAGTGCGTCCATGACGAGATGTGCGGTTCACGTGAAGGGCCCATTGAGTCGTTACGTATTCCTTTCTCGCTGACTGCGTCATGGTAAGTCACCCTCCGTTGGATCCTGTCGTATGAATAAGACTCACCGACTGTGCCTGGTCTTGGGCGATCAGTTGTCTTTTGACNTNGCCTCATTGAAGGNNCTGGACGCCGAGCACGATACGGTGTTGCTGGTCGAAGTGATGGAGGAAGCCAGCCATGTGCCCCATCACCCGCAAAAAATCGCACTGATCTTCAGCGCGATGCGCCATTTTGCCCAGGCGCTGCAACAACGCGGCATCCGCGTGCAATACGTCACCCTCGATGATCCGCACAATACTGGATCGGTAGCGGGAGAGTTGCAGCGTTGGCAGTCGCGACTGAACCCGGATGAGTTGCATCTGACAGAATGCGGTGACTGGCGNCTGGAGCAGTCGCTGAAAGATTGTGGCTTGGCGATCCAGTGGCATNCCGATACCCGTTTTCTCTGCACCCGCGCTGAGTTCTCGTCCTGGGCCGACGGCAAAAAGCAGCTGCGCATGGAGTTCTTCTACCGTGAGATGCGGCGCAAGAGTGGCCTGCTGCTCAACGGCGATGGCAGCCCGGTCGGCGGCGCTTGGAACTTTGATGCAGAAAACCGCAAGGCGCTGCCCAAAGGCGTGAGAGCCCCATCCCCCATGCGCTTTACGGCAGATGCCATCACCCAGGAGGTACTGGCGCTGGTCGCAAAAAACTTCACCAGCCACTATGGCGCCCTCGACACCTTTGACTACCCGGTTACACATGCCGACGCCCAAGCGTTGTGGGACTACTTCCTCGACTGGGGGCTGGCGGCCTTCGGCGACTACCAGGATGCCATGGCCACTGATGAACCGTTCCTGTTTCATGCGCGGATCAGCGCCGCGCTAAATATTGGCCTATTGAATCTGCGTCAGTTGTGCAGCGACGTCGAGGCCGCGTATTGGGCGCACAGGATTCCATTGAACGCCGCCGAAGGTTTTATCCGCCAGCTCATTGGCTGGCGTGAATATGTACGGGGTGTCTACTGGCTGAAAATGCCCGACTACGCCAGCGGCAATCTGTTTGGCAACAGCAGGCCGCTTCCAGCGTTCTATTGGACGGGCGACACCCAAATGAACTGCATGGGCCAGGCGATCGGCCAAAGTTTGAAACACGCCTATGCCCACCATATCCAGCGGCTGATGGTGACCGGCAACTTTGCGCTACTGGCCGGCATCGCACCGAGCCAGATTTGCGACTGGTACCTGGCGATCTACATGGACGCGTTCGACTGGGTCGAACTGCCCAATACATTGGGCATGGTCATGCACGCCGATGGCGGATACCTGGGCTCCAAGCCGTACTGCGCCAGTGGCCAATATATAAAGCGCATGTCTGACTACTGCCGCAACTGCGCGTATAAGGTCAGTGAAAGCACGACCGAGGACGCCTGCCCGTTCAATTCGCTTTACTGGCACTTCCTAATGCGTCATGGCGACCTTCTGCGCGGCAATCAGCGCATGGGCATGGTCTACAAAAACCTCGATCGGATGACTGACCCCAAACGACAAGCGCTCTGGGAACGCGGCCAGAAACTGCTCGCCAGGCTCGACGCAGGGGAGTCGTTTTGAAGAAGAGTGAACTCCCCGTCAAAACATGCGTGACGTGCGGCCTTCCCNTNTTTGCTGGAAAGGCCATCTATTCCTAAAGAGTCTCCTGCTGCTACGCTGACCTCTTCCACGGAGGAATCGCGATGCCAAATTCAGACCTGCTGCCTTCCCTGCTATACAAGATCAATGAAAACCAGTTGGCACTCGAAGCCGCGATCATGGAGCTGACGCTTTGGGTCGAGCAGCGCGGATCGGCGGAGGTTGCCGGCAACGTTCGAGGAGCGCTGGACACCATTAGCAAGAACGAAGATTTCATCAATATGACTCTCGCGGTGCTCATGGCACCGGAGTGATCTACCCCATGATCCGTATCAGAAAAAATATGGTCGGAATAGGCCTGCGCACCCTAGTCATACGATCTCCAATCATTAACCAAAGAAGCAAAAATCCCCCCTCCAACGCAATACCAGAGCCTGCAACGCCCGAAACCCTCTTGCCCGGCCTACTCGAATACGATACAAACCAATCCAGTTGTACGACAACATCATAAAAATGCCCCCGCCACCTGAGTCGGCCTATCACTCATCGAGACCTGCCATGCCCCGCCCTACGTATGCCCAAACCATACCGCCGCCCTTCCCCCGCCATCTCGCCGTGATCATACTTTTGTGCATGGGCTGCGCGTTCGCCGGTAACCATGTGGCGGCACGGGTCGCTTTTGATGATGGCGCGGGTGTGTTGTTGGCGATTTTGATGCGTTCTGGCGGGACCTTGCTGGTGCTCGCCATCCTGGTGTTGTGGCAAAAACAAAGTCTGCGTCCGCCGCCGGGTACCTGGCACTGGCAGTTGCTGTTGGGCCTTCTGATTACCGTGCAGAGCCTGTGTCTGTACTCCGCTGTAGCACGGATCCCAGTGGCGCTGGCGCTGCTGGTGGCCAACGTGTTTCCTATCTTGCTGGCGTTGCTCACCTGGGTAGTGGGTGGCCCGAGACCGACTGCACGCACCGCTACGTTGATGGGTTTGATTCTGGTTGGGCTGGTGTTTGTGTTGGATGTCCCCGGGCGTGTGTCGACCACGACCAACGTCAGCCAAGAATGGCTGCTGGGCGTCGTGTTCGCGTTCTGCGCCGCCAGCGTATTCGCATGCGCGCTGTGGATTACTGACCACAAGTTGTCTCAGGTACGTGGTTCGGTGCGCAGTCTGTTGACCATTTTTATCGTATTCGGCAGCGTCAATCTTGCGGGGTTGGCTGGCGCCCTTCCAGGCGGACTAAATCTGCCCGCGACGTCAACCGGATGGTTGGCCCTTGCCACCTTGGTGGTGCTGTACGGCACGGGTTTTATCGTACTGTTTATTTTGGTGCCTCGGCTGGACATGCCACGCAATGCGCCGGTGATGAACATCGAGCCGCTGGCGACGTTGCTGATGGGCTGGATTGTGCTGGATCAGATGCTCAGTGCGGGGCAGGTTCTGGGTGGGGCGATTGTGGTCACCTGTATCGTTTTGCTGACGTATCGCACATCAGCTATCAAGGCTGACGAAAAAGCGCGACGGGCACAGTGCTAATAGCAGGGATACTGCTTGGGGTTAAACAACGTAACCGCCGTCCTACCCGAGAACTTAGGTAGTCATCCATTGTGACTTCATTGAACGAGCGCCCTTTGGAAGATCGGAGGTGTGGAATGAACCCAGTAACACCTGACGGTCGTTACTTTGTTGTCAAAGGGCAGCTGTGGCGATGTTCTAATCCATCGCTTAAGGAGGATGTGCGGCAGAGTCTCGTAGATGAGCTCATGGCAGCTCGACGTGAGGTGAAGAAAGCTAAGGCTTGGTCCGGGTTGTAGCCCGCCTCCAGCCAGACCTCCTGTGATTGCTTGTTGCGCTTCACAACACGTTCACTTGCCCCTGCCAAGTGCTGCCAGAACCTACGGCCGTCCGCACTGCCCTGGTAGTCAGAAAAATAGACGTCTGGGGCTTATGTACTCAAACCGACATCACTTGGCCGGTACCCTTCAAGACGTCAGTCAGACACAGCGGTTCGGCATTCAACCGGGGCGCGAAATACCATGCTGGCGCAGTTTGCGGTAGAGCGTATTACGGCTGATCCCCAGGCGGGCGGCGACATGAGCGATGTGCCAATGTTCCGCCTCAATCAACGTTAGCAGTGTCTGCCGTTCGGACACTCCAAGTGGGTTTTCGGCTAACACGGCTGGAACTGCCGGTAGCAACTCCGCCAAGTCCTCCAGAGTGACACGTCCCTCCATCGACAACGCTATCAGTGTGCGCAGACACGTGCGCAGCTGCCGGACATTACCCGGCCAAGGATGCGTCAGCAAGCGCTCTCTAACTCCGGCCTCGAGCCGAATCCTTGCATCTTTTGTCTCTTCGCGCAGTAGAAGGTCGAGCAAACGACCCTTGTCTGAACGCTCACGTAACGGTGGGAGCTGCACGGAGAAACCGGCAATGCGATAAAACAAGTCTTCGCGAAAACGCCCTTCGACCACACAGGTGTTCAGATCCTGGTGGCTGGCACTGATAAGGCGAATATCGAGAGGACGTGCCGTCGCTCCGCCTAGGGGCACCACCTGACGTTCCTCCAGCACCCGCAGCAGGCGAGTCTGCAACGCCAGGGGCATATCGGCGATCTCATCGAGAAATAGAATGCCGCCATGGGCTTGCTCCAGCTTACCGATCATTCCGTCCTTGCGTGCGCCAGTAAAGCTGCCGCCGTGATAGCCGAACAGTTCGCTCTCGATCAGCGTTTCTGGAATGGCCGCGCAATTGATCGCTATAAACGGCTGGCTAACCCTGGAGCTGGCACGATGCAGCGCAGCAGAAAAAGCTTCTTTGCCTGTACCGGTTTCACCTTGTAAAAACACGGGTACGTCACGCTCCAAAACACGCAATGCGCGAGCAAAGCCGCGTTGCAAGCGCGGATCTTCGAGACACACTTGCCCATCGTCAATTTTGGGGATTGCAGGAGTGCCGGAAGGCACTCGGCGTAAGGGTTCTCGCAACTGTCCGTAGAGCTGGCGTCCGTCCAGCAGCCGCATTGGCCAGCAGACACTTGGCTGCGAGCTGGCCTGACTCATCACCTGATCGAGAGGTGTCTCCAACAGCATCGTCAGAGATTGCCCAACCACCTGCTCACGGCTGAGGCCCAGCAGCTCGAGCGCCGCATGATTGACTGAACAGATACAAGCGCTCTCGTCGAAACTGAGCAACCCCTCCCCCAACAGTCCGACGTAGCCGGACTCCGGGTGGAAGCGCAGCAAGTATCGCTGCGGATCATGCCCCAGGAAATAACAGCTCTCGATCAAATGGGCCGTCAGGTTGGTCAATGCCATTGCTTTGAAGTGCTGCTGAAGACCTTGTTCTTCTCGCACAGAAGAGAGGTTAAGAACGGCGAGCAACTCTCCGCTCGCATCAAATATCGGGCTGGCCGAACAGGTTAAGCCGGCATGCTTGCCACGGAAATGTTGATCACGACGGATAGTGACATGCTGTCGCTCGACCAGGCAGGTGCCGACACCGTTGGTTCCCTCACAATCCTCGCTCCATACCGAACCGAGCCACAGTCCGGAACGTTGCAATTCGGCTCGTTCGGAGTCATTGAACACGCTGTCGATCGCCACACCGCGAGCGTCGGTGAGTAGCACCACGTGGCCATCACGTCCGAGCTGTTGGTGCAAGTTGCTCATCTGCCAGTGAGCCACAGCGATGATGTGTTCCAGTGGCGCGCGGTGATCCTGCAAGCGTGGATGCTCAACCACGTTAGGTGCGCGGCGACTGGCAGGATCGAGCTGATATTGATCCAGGCACCGGCGCCAGGATCGTGTGATGGCCAAGTCAGCAATAGGGCCATGGGTGGCGTGAGTACCCTGCACGGCTTGCAGCACTTGTTGTGCATGGGCGTTGATCAAGGCCGGCTTCATTATTCTTGTTCTCCGTTACGGTTAGGACACGGGTCTGTTCGCAGCTTATATGAAAAGATCGCAACCAGCGCTTTTTGCACCGAGTGACACTCTGTCATCCACCATTTTCAGAATCGTGACAGATCTGCGAATCCAAGCCTGATCAACACCGCAGCAGCCGCTCTGCAATGGGGCTTTCGCGAAGGTGGCCCGAGCCTTGCTGAGGGGCAAGTTGTACAAAAACAACAAGATCGGAGAAGCCCCATGAACATCGCTGTTGAAACACCTCTGCACACGCCAACTGCTCAACTCGCGGCTTGGGTCGAAAACCTCGGCGAGCGTCTCACCCAACGTGATGTGGACGGCGTACTGGAACTGTTTGCCGAAGAGTGTCACTGGCGTGACCTGCTACTTTTCAGCTGGAACCTGGTGACCCTCGAAGGCAAGCCTGCCATCCGAGACATGCTCGAAGCACGCCTCGACCAGACTCGTCCTGAGCGATGGAAACTGGAAGGTGAAGCGACGCTGAATGACGGTGTGCTCGAAGGTTGGATCAGCCTGGAAACCGAAGCGGCGCGAGGTAAAGGCTACGTTCGCCTAAAAGACGGTGTGTGCTGGACGCTGTTGACAGCCATGCGCGAGCTCAAAGGCTTTGAAGAACCCAGTGGCCGCCGTCGTCCAATGGGTGCAAGTCATGGTCACACCCACGCCGACAAACGCAACTGGTTAGAGCGTCGCCAAGATGAAGAAGCTTCGCTAGGCATTACCACCCAACCTTACTGCCTGATCGTTGGTGGCGGCCAAGGTGGGCTGGGGCTCGCTGCGCGGCTCAAGCGAATGGGCGTGCCAACTCTGATCGTCGACAAAGCCGAGCGTCCTGGAGATCAGTGGCGCGGTCGCTACAAGTCGCTGTGCCTGCACGACCCTGTCTGGTACGACCATATGCCTTACCTGCCCTTCCCCGATCACTGGCCAGTCTTCACCCCAAAAGACCAGATTGGCGACTGGCTGGAAATGTACACCAAAGTCATGGAGCTCAATTATTGGCCGCGTACCGAATGCGTGAGTGCCAACTTTGACGAGCAAAGTGGCACCTGGAAGGTTGAAGTGCAGCGCGATGGCGAGCGTGTGACTTTACAGCCCACCCAGTTGATCCTCGCCACTGGCATGTCTGGCGTCCCCAACGTTCCTGTTTACCCGGGTGCTGAGATTTTCAAGGGCCAGCAGCACCATTCCAGCCGCCACCCAGGCGGGGACGCCTGGCGCGGCAAGCGCGCGGTTGTCATCGGTGCCAACAACTCTGCTCACGATATCTGCGCCGACTTGGTGGAGAACGGTGTCGAGGTGACCATGGTGCAGCGCTCCAGCACCCACATCGTACGCTCCGACAGCTTGATGGAGCTGGTCTTCGGCGGGCTCTACTCTGAAGACGCCCTGGAGACAGGCTTGACCACCGACAAGGCTGACATGCTATTCGCCTCTATCCCCTACAAAGTGATGCCAAGCTTCCATCAACCCATCTTTGAAGCGATCAAGGAGCGTGACAAGGACTTTTACGAGCGCTTGACCAAGGCCGGCTTCATGCTCGATTTCGGTGATGACGAATCTGGCCTTTTCATGAAGTACGTCCGCCGTGGTTCTGGTTACTACATCGACGTCGGCGCCTGCGAACTCATCGCTAATGGCACGATCAAGCTCAAAAGCGCGCCAGGCCTGGGTGTCGAACGCATCGAAGCAGATGCCGTCGTCCTCAACGATGGCAGCCGCCTACCTGCAGATCTGATCGTCTACGCCACGGGCTATGGCTCAATGAATGGGTGGGCGGCGAAGCTGATTTCCCAGGAAGTCGCTGACAAGGTCGGCCGTTGCTGGGGACTGGGGTCTGGAACCACGAATGATCCTGGTCCGTATGAGGGCGAATTGCGCAACATGTGGAAGCCCACACAGCAGGAAAACCTCTGGTTCCACGGTGGCAACCTGCACCAGTCACGGCATTATTCGCTGTATCTGGCGTTGCAGTTAAAGGCGCGCTTCGAAGGCATCGACACATCCATCTACGGCCTTGCAAAGAGTCATCACGCTGGCTTCAATGATGCTGGCTCAATTTCCGTAGCCGTCAATCGGCACGGAAGCGCTGGCAAAGCGATTCTTGAAAATGCGCCAACAGAAAATCGATGAACACCCGTGTTTTGGCCGGCAACGATTTTTTGGAAGAGTAGTAAACCGAGACCACGCCTAGATCTACATACCAATCTGGCAATAAGCGAATCAGCTCACCGCGTTGCAACCAGGGCCACGCGCGGTCCAAAGGAAGCAACGCGACGCCTAGCCCCATCACAGCACAGCTGCACAGCGCTTCCGGGTCGTTCATGATGGCTGTTGGTTTTAGGTTGAGGTCGAACCGCCCTTCCCCATGATCACGAAGCGTCCAGTTCAGCAAACGCCCTGAGTTGGTCGAACGCATTACGATGCCATCAACCCCCTGCAACTCGCTGGGCACAGCGGGTAGCGGCTTGCCTTCCAGCCATGACGGAGCAGCGACAGCCACGAGATGAAGTTTGGCCAGTTCTCGTGCCACGACGCCAGGTGACAATTCCATGCCACCACCGATAGCGACATCAAACCCTTCACCGATCAAATCCACGCGACGGATTTCTAAATGCCAATCCGGCACCACAGCGGGGTAACGCTGCTTAAAGGTCTTGAGCAATGGCAATACATAATCGTAAGCGAATGACGGTGACAAATTGACCCGCAATCGCCCTGCGGGGACTTCTCGGGCTTCGCCTATCTGATGGATGGCGCCCTGGATGGTTTCCAGGCCTTCCGCTACCTGTTGGTAAAACAACTCTCCCGCCTCGGTGAGGGTGAGACTTCGCGTGCTGCGGTGAAACAACCGCGTACCCAGATTGGCTTCAAGCCGCGCCACATTCTTACTCACGGCAGCAGAGGAAACCCCCATCCGCCGAGCCGCTTCGGAAAAGCTGCTGGCTTCCGCGGCACGGACGAAGGATTCAAGATTACCCAGGGTTTCCATGATCATCTCCAACTTTTGGTTGAAGCTGATTCTACCCATTGAAGACTAATTAAACCTTGATGCTTTGGTCATGATGGGCTTCCTCCTGATTACCTAGATAGGAAAGCAAGCATCATGGCTAAAATTCTCGTTACTGGCGCGACAGGCAGATTGGGCAATGCAGTCTTGCGTTCACTGGTACAAAAAATCCCGGCGTCAGATGTTTTGGCAATGGCACGTGATATTGAAAAGGCTGAGCCTCTGTCTGCATTAGGTATAGAAGTGCGCTACGGGGATTACACCGATTACGATTCGTTGGTTGCGGCATTCGAAGGCGTAGAAAAAATCTACTTGGTGTCAGCCGTAGCGTTCAGTGATCGTCTTGCCCAACATAAAAACGTGATCGATGCCGCCGGCCGGGCGGGTGTTCGCCATGTGGTTTACACCAGTATTCAACGGATCAACGATGAGCTGGCACCTATTGAAGGAGTGACGGAGAGCGATATAGCGACCGAGCGACTGCTTGAAAAGTCGGGCCTCACGTACACGATTGTTCAACATCCGCTGTACGCTAACGATTTGCCCTTCCTCATCGGCGCCGACGCGGCAAAAGAAGGCTTCAGTGCCCCAACAGGTCAAGGTCGAGCTAGCTTCGCCACATACGCCGAGTTGGCAGAGGCCGGTGCCGCACTATTAACCCAAACAGGGTATGAAAACCGCACTTGCCTGCTGAATGCGGGACAGACGTGGTCATTCCAGGACATCGCTGATGAGTTGGCTCGACTCTCGGGAAAGCCGATTGATTACCAGCCAATTTCCACTCAAGCATTCATCGCCGCTCGAGAGGCTGACGGCTGGCCAGCCTCAGTCGCGAAATTTCTCAGCGGCTGGGGTAATGCCATTGATAAAGGCGCTTTCGATCAGAGCAGTCCTGCCCTTGAAAAACTGCTGGGACGCAAGCCGAAAGATCTTGAGGGCATTCTACGGGTAGCCTTCTCTCTATAAGTATTCATCCTTCGATCCCTCCCATCTCTTGTAGCAACCGCTGGAGAAACGCCAAGCCGTTTAACCCCACTTTCTGCACCTAACCATTTTCTGTACGCCGGCAAGACTCCGGCAAAGCAGGCTGTGATCAGGTTCGGAAAGCCTGGAGGCATACAATCCCCAAAAGGTACAACCCGTCCATATCCTTTAGGGTGTAGTTTTTTCCGTAGTGTTTGGCGTTACGAACTGCCGTATCGGTCAAAGGCATGGGTACATCCCCTCGTCTCGTTCGATTGAGGAGAGATGTACGGGTCCGGCGATGCTTCATCTATCTGGAAACTGCAACGAGCAAAACCCGGATTTCGAGGTACTTATTGATGTACTTAAAATTCGTGGCTGCTGGTAGATTTCGATAGAAATCGCAGGAACGAAAAAAGAGGCCGAAGCCTCTATTTTCTAGCTTTGCAGCGCTCAATGGAGCTCTGCAAAACAACATCTGGAGCGGGAAACGAGACTCGAACTCGCGACCCCGACCTTGGCAAGGTCGTGCTCTACCAACTGAGCTATTCCCGCGTCTTGGTGGTGTGCATTCTATAGAATCCAGAACCCCCGTCAACCCCTTGATTCAAAAAAGTTTTATTTCTTTTCCACGTCGGTCTTCAGATGCGGCCAGGCAGCCCGCAGGTATTGGACCATGGACCATAATGTCAGTCCGGCAGACACCAGCAGCAAGGCATAACCGATCAAGACCCAGAAGGTAAAGTCCGATGGATTGGCCAGCAGAATCACCAACGCGAGCATCTGCGCGGCGGTTTTCCATTTGCCCATGTTGGAAACGGCCACGTGGGCGCGGGCGCCGATTTCGGCCATCCATTCGCGCAGGGCCGAGACGACAATCTCGCGGCCGATAATCACCGCGGCCGGCAGGGTCAGCCACAGGTTGCCGTGTTCCTGCACCAGCAGGACCAGGGCGACGGCCACCATCAGTTTGTCGGCCACGGGATCAAGGAAAGCCCCGAACGGTGTACTTTGCTCCAGACGACGGGCCAGATAACCGTCCAGCCAGTCTGTGGCGGCGGCAAATGCGAAGACCGAGGCGGAGGCCAGGTAGCTCCATTCGTAAGGCAAATAGAACAACAAAATGAAAATCGGAATGAGCAGGACGCGTAGAACGGTAATCAGATTAGGGATATTCATCGGCACAACTGGCTACGAGGTGAGAAGGCATTCTACTCGCTGTGCAGACTTGCATAAATCAACTCAGCGAGCTTTTTACTGATCCCGGGTGCTTTGGCGATCTCTTCGATGCTGGCACGAGACAGCTCCTGCAATCCACCAAAATGTTTTAACAAATCGCGGCGACGTGTCGGTCCGACGCCTGCAACGCCCTCAAGCGTCGAGGTGCGCCGGGTTTTTCCACGTCGGGCACGGTGCCCGGTAATGGCGAAACGGTGGGCCTCATCGCGAATCTGTTGAATCAGATGCAGCGCGGGGGAATCACCGCGCAAGGTAAATTCGTGGGCGGCGTCGTTGAGGTACAGGGTTTCAAAACCGGCCTTGCGCGTCGCGCCCTTGGCCACGCCCAGCAGAATCAGATCAGGCACCGCCAGCTCATTGAGCACGTCGCGGGCCATCGACAGCTGACCCTTGCCACCGTCTACCAGCAGGATATCGGGGAGTTTGCCCTCCCCGTCCTTCAATTTGCTGAAGCGCCGCGTGAGGGCCTGGTGCATGGCGGCGTAGTCATCGCCGGCGGTGACGCCTTCGATGTTGTAGCGCCGGTAATCGGATTTGATCGGTCCTTCCGGCCCGAACACCACGCAGGACGCCACGGTGGCTTCGCCGCTGGAGTGGCTGATGTCGTAGCACTCCAGGCGCTGGGGCGGCTCGTCCAGGTTAAGGACTTCTGCCAAGGCATCGAAACGCGCAGCGACGTGTTGACGGTTGGCCAGCCTCGCGCCCAACGCCTGCTCGGCATTGGTGACCGCCAATTGTTGCCAGCGTGCTCGCGTACCACGTACCCGATGGCTGATGGTCAACTCGCGACCGCGCAGCTCTTCAATGGCCGTAATCAGGGTCGGAAAGTCCTCGTGGACCACGTTGACGATCAGTTCGCTCGGTAAGTCGCGCTCAGGACTGGTAATGAAGTACTGGCCGAGAAAGGCAGCCATGACCTCGGAAACGTCTTCGTCGATGCCGACCTGAGGAAAGAAGTTCTTACTGCCCAGCACCCGCCCACCGCGCACGCTGATCAGGTGAACACAGGCACCGCCCGGATTGACGAATGCAGCGATCACATCGATATCGCCGGTGCCGCCTTCCATGCTTTGTTGGTCCTGGACTCGACGCAGCAGTGAAATCTGGTCACGCAACTCGGCGGCGCGCTCGAACTCGAGGTTGATCGCCGCCTCTTCCATGCCCGCAGACAACTCGTCCGTCAGTGCATTGCTGCGGCCTTCAAGGAACATCACCGAGTGGCGAACGTCCTCGGCATACACTTCGGGCTCCACCAGCCCGACGCACGGGGCCTTGCACCGCTTGATCTGGTATTGCAGACAAGGGCGCGTACGGTTTTTGTAGAAGCTGTCTTCGCACTGACGCACGAAAAAGGTCTTTTGCAGCAGGCTCAGGCTTTCGCGGATTGCGCCGGCGCTGGGGTATGGACCGAAATACTTGCCCTTCNCCTTTTTCGCACCACGATGGATGCTCAGACGAGGGAACTGGCCATCCGAGAGAAAGACGTAAGGGTAGGATTTATCGTCACGCAGCAGAATATTGTAGGGCGGCCGCCACTCCTTGATCAGCGTCTGCTCAAGCAGCAGCGCTTCGGTTTCATTGGCGGTGATGGTGGTTTCGACCTGGGCGATACGCGCCACCAGGGCGGCGGTTTTCGGCGCAAGACCGGTCTTGCGAAAGTAGCTCGCCAGACGGCTTTTCAGGTTCTTGGCTTTGCCCACATAAAGCAGGCGTGCCTCGCTGTCGAACATGCGGTACACGCCGGGGCGNCCACTGACGGTCGACAGAAAAGCGCCTGGATCGAAGACTTCGGTCATTTCAGAGGCTGGCATCGACCATGCCGTGACGCACCGCCAACAGNGTCAGTTCAACATCACTGCTGATGGCGAGCTTCTCGAAAATGCGATAGCGGTAGGTGTTGACGGTTTTGGGCGACAGGCAGAGCTTGTCGGAAATGATCTGGACTTTCTGACAGCCGACAATCATCAATGCGATCTGGATCTCGCGTTCCGACAGCGCGTCGAAGGGCGAATCGTTGGTCGGCTGAAAGGATTTGATCGCCAGTTGCTGTGCAATCTGAGGGCTGATGTAGCGTTGCCCGGCAAACACCAGGCGAATGGCCTGGACCATTTCCGGCAACCCGGCGCCCTTGGTCAGATAACCCGCGGCACCGGCCTGCAGGAGCCGCGTAGGAAACGGATCTTCCTCACACACGGTGACCGCGACGACTTTGATGTCCGGATGACTGCGCAATAACTTGGTAGTGGCACCAAGACCGCCGATCCCAGGCATCTTGACGTCCATCAAAACCACATCGGGTTTCAACTCCCGGGCCTTGATCAGGGACTCCTCCCCCGACTCGGCCTGACCGACTACTTGCAGGCCATCGATGTCAGCCAGCATTCGTGTAATGCCTGTACGAACGAGATCATGGTCATCGACTACTAGCACCCTAATCAAGCAGACACCTCGCGATATGGTCTTATAGGTTGCTGAACACCTTAGCAAAAAGCGACTGGCAGACCTAGCGGCAAGCGCTATATAAAAAGTTTCAATACATCTTGAAAGGCTTGTCGCTAGCGTGTTTCAGCGACGCAGCTCATCGACATCGCGCTGCATTCTCAGGAAACACTCATCTTGGCCAACTACCTTCAGCCCCTTTCTCTCGTACAGCGCTTTGGCCGGATTCGTTTCAAAAACTGTCAGGCGTAACGCCGGACGCCGTTCCTTGCACGCCATGGCAAATACCTGATCGATCGCCCAGGAACCGGCACCCCGCCCCTGAAATGCTTCGAGCACGTGCAATTCTCGGATGTACACGGCTCTGGCGTCGCGACTCAAGCTCACATAACCCTGCAAGACATCGTCACGGACGATCAACCAGTTCTCACGCCCGGCCCAGGCGACATCGAAGGCCTCGTCCTGCCACAGCAGATCATGCTGAATGTAATAGCGAAGCATGTTGCGACAGGTCAGGTCGCGGGCGAATTCCAGATCCCGGGCGGTTGCGGGACGCAACTCAAAACCCATCAAGCCTCCAGGACCTTCAGGATTTNGTGTCGTCATGTTTCGTCCTTATGAGGTGACAGGTTGGGCGGAACACGAAGTGTGTCATAAACCCTGATGCACTCAAGCGATAGGAAACGCCGCCGGTGCCCGATAGCATTTTCTGATTGAAACCGCGCACCGGCCTCTAGTAAGCTCGGCGCATTCATCGGAGACAGACCATGTTCAACGCCCTCTCACAGCTTCGTACCGCCAGCGCCTCGCGCTCGGTTGCGGCTGCCCGGGCGACTGACGTGTGTGCTCCGGTCAGCTTTTATTTTGGGTATTGGTTTAGCCACTGGCGCGCCTGATACCNAAACGGCGCCCACTACTCAAGGGGTCGCCTACCAGAGAAATCTAACCCCCGGTCGGCTCCCCGACCGGGGGTTTTGTTTTTTCAAGCCTTAATTATTTTGCATCACACCAGACAACCAGAGGATTCACGAAATGAACTACGCCACTTATTACCGTTACGACACTTTTTCTGCATGGCGATTTAGCAAGCTCCGTTCGGGACAGCCTGCCGCCTCCGATCGGTCACCTATTGGTGGCAAGCCAACACACGCAGCCAATACGGCCAATTGTCGAACACCCCAGTAGGGCAGAGCGTGCGGGAACAGCCCGCCGCTTGCCCAGGAAGCCTTGAATATGAACTCCTCCNTCTCTGCTCTGCCGCTGTCCACCTTGAGTTCCGCCAATGAAGCGCTGACCCTGCGTCTGCCCAGCTCGTTGCAACTCAAGCAGCAACTGCCCCTCAACAACGCCCTGACCCGGCAAGTCGCTGCCCACCGCGACGCGGTTCGCGCGATCCTCAACGGTGAAGATTCCCGTCTGCTGGTCGTCGTCGGCCCTTGCTCGATTCACGATCCCCAGTCCGCGCTCGAATACGCTACCAACCTCGCTCGCCTCGCCACCGAAGTCAGCGACCAGCTGTTGCTGGTAATCCGTGCCTACGTCGAAAAACCGCGCACCACCATCGGTTGGAAAGGCCTGGCCTACGACCCGCACCTGGACGGCAGCGACGACATGGCCGCCGGCCTCACGCTGTCCCGCGAGCTGATGCGCGAAATGCTGCGCCTGGGATTGCCGGTCGCCACNGAACTATTGCAACCGATGGCGGCCGGCTACTTCGACGACCTGCTGAGCTGGGTCGCCATCGGCGCCCGCACCACTGANTCACAGATCCACCGCGAAATGGCCAGCGGCCTGGGCATGCCGGTCGGGTTCAAGAACGGCACCGATGGCGGCGTGGCTGTTGCCAGCGATGCCATGCGCTCGGCCGCCCACCCGCATCGTCATTTCGGTGTCGACAGCCAGGGGCATCCTGCGATCATTCAAACCCCTGGCAATCCCGACACCCATCTGGTGTTGCGCGGTGGTCATCGCGGGCCAAACTACGATCGCGACAGCGTCGCCCAAATAAACAGCGACTTGACCCGACTGAAGATCCCCGCGCGGATTATGGTCGACTGCAGCCACGCCAACAGCGGCAAAGACCCTGCACGTCAGCCCGCCGTGTTCAACGATGTACTTGAGCAGCGCCTGCAAGGCGATCGATCGCTGATCGGCATGATGGTCGAGAGCCATTTGTTCGAAGGCTGCCAGCCCTTGAGCCCATCGCTGCGCTACGGCGTATCGGTGACTGATGGCTGCCTTGGCTGGACCGGAACGGAACACCTGTTGCGTCAGGCAGCCGACCGGCTGCGGGCACAGAACGGCGTACAACGACCGGCATAACCACCGCTGACCTTCCAGCCCTCGATTCGAGGGCTGGGCGTCTGAAAAGCGAATCGGTTGACAGGTAAACGGCCTAGGCACAGTAGGCCGTTGCATTGATGCGCTCGGCGAACGACAAAAAGATGTCCAAATATTCCGAACAGGACCTCACGCTCTTTCGAACTTTCCTACATTTTCTATACCTTTTTCATCAGCTTACAGCGGATTCCTCATACATCGCCGAGCAGCTGGTGTGCTTTAGAGTGAGCCCATATTCACCTCTCTGAACCACCGCGAAAAAGGAATGAACATGCTACGGAATGCAACCACACAGTATCCAATCCTGCTGATCCACGGGCTCTTCGGCTTTGATCGCATTGGCAAAGTCGAACTCTTCCATGACGTCAAGCAGGCCCTCAGAAGTGCTGGCGCAAGAGTGTTTATCCCCCACCTCTCGGCTACCCAAAGCAACGAAGTGCGTGGTGACCAACTGTTGGCACAGATCGAACGGGTGCTGGAAGGAACCGGCGCCCATCAGGTCAACCTGATCGGTCATAGCCAGGGTGCCCTCGCGGCACGTTACGCCGCGGCCATTGCCCCGGAGATCGTCGCGTCGGTGACCTCGGTCAGCGGCCCGAACCACGGCTCGGAACTGGCCGATTTCCTGCGCAAGGCCCTCACACCGGGACGCCTGCCGGAACACGTTGCGGCCACGGTTGCCACGCTGTTTGCTGACTTTCTGTCGTTGCTCAGCGGTCATCAGCACATGCCGCAGAACGCCATCGCGGCGCTCAACGCCCTGACCACCGAAGGTGTGGGCGCGTTCAACGACAAATACCCGCAAGGCCTGCCGAAAACCTGGGGCGGCAAGGGACGCGAGCTGGTGAACGGCGTGCGTTATTACTCCTGGAGCGGGACATTGCAGGGTGACCTTCTCGATAAAGGGCTGGAGGCGATCAGTCCGCTGCACGGTTTCCTCCAGGCCTTCTCTCGCTACTTCACCACCGAGGCGGAACAAAATGACGGCATGGTTGGCCGCTACAGCTCCCATTTAGGCAAAGTCATCCGTTCCGACTATCCGCTGGATCATCTGGACAGCCTCAGTCAAACCGCCGGCCCGCTGCGCAAGGGCATCGACCCGATTGCCTTGTATGTGCAGCATGCCGAACGCCTGAGAAATGCCGGCCTATAATCTGTCCGGAACTTTGACGAGAAATAGGCCACTGAATCCGGTAGGCTCCGCACTTTACTGAACATTGAAAGGAGAATTTTCCATGGCTAAAGCCACCGCCCGTCACATCCTCGTTTCCACTGAAGACAAGTGCAACGAACTCAAAGCCCAGATCGAAGGCGGCGCCGATTTCGCAGAAATCGCCAAAGCCAACTCCAGCTGCCCATCCAGCCGCGACGGCGGCAACCTGGGCTCGTTCGGCCCAGGCCAAATGGTTAAAGAGTTCGACACCGTCGTCTTCAGCGCCCCGGTCAACACCGTGCAAGGCCCGGTGAAAACCCAGTTCGGTTATCACCTGCTGGAAGTCACCAGCCGCCAGGACTGATCAACGCTCTGATATTCTGCACAACGGCCCGCCTTTTGGTGGGCCGTTGTGTTTCGGATACGTAATACGGCTGGCGAGGGACGCGCCGCTAGCGTACAAATTGCGGTTATCGACCACCCGGCTCTAAGGCTGACAATGCGACTGGCTTTCCCCACTTTGTTGTTCACTGCCGTGGCCCTGCTATTGGGTGCCGCCGGTGTGAATGCAGCACCGCAACATGCGTTGACCGTGTACGGCGAACCGGCGAAGTACCCCGCCGGCTTCAGTCATTTCGCCTACGCCAACCCTAACGCCCCCAAAGGCGGCAGCCTGCGCCGCTCGGCCATCGAGATCGGGCGTTTCGACCATGTGTTGCCGTATATCGACAAAGGCATCGGCGTCTCCCAGGTCGACGGCTGGCTGTACGCCCCGCTGGCCCAGCGTTCGCTGGATGAGCCCTACACGGTGTACGGCCTGGTGGCACAGAAAATGGAGCGTTCCGACGACGGTTTGTCGCTGCGCTTCTACTTGGACCCGAAGGCACGTTTCGCCGACGGCAAGCCGATCACCGCCGAAGATGTGCGCTACAGCTTCGACCTGCTGATGACCCAAGGCAGCCTGCGCTTTCGCACCCTGTTCGCCGACGTCAAGCACGTCGAGGTCGAAGCGCCGCTAACGGTCCGGTTCGACTTCAAGAGCAACGAAAACCGCACCCTGCCCCTCGACATCGCCACGTTGCCGGTATTTCCCGAACACTGGTGGAAGACCCGCGACTTTGCTAATGGCGGTGGTTATGAGGCGCCATTGGGCAGCGGTCCTTATAAGGTGGGCAAGGTCGACTCCGGTCGCAGCATCACCTTTGAGCGCAACGCCAACTGGTGGGGCAAGGATTTGCCGGTCAGCCGCGGCCTCTACAACTTCGATCATTTCAGCATCGAGTACTTCGGCGATACCGACGTCGCGCGCCAGGTCCTGCGTGGCGGAGCCTACGACTACAACCGCGAATTCTCCGCGACCGGTTACTCCATCGGCTACGAAAGCCCGGCCCTGAGCGATGGTCGCCTGCAAAAAGCGCATCTGGCCACAGAAGCCCCGCAATCGGCCCAGGGGTTTGTCTTCAATCTGCAAAACCCGATGTTCCAGGACCGCCGAGTGCGCCAGGCCCTGGCCATGCTCTGGGATTTCGAGTGGAGCAATCGGCAGATGATGCGCGACCTGTACATCCGCCAGCAGAGCTTCTTTTCCAACACCGACCTCGCCGCCCGCAAGCTGCCGGACGCGGGAGAGCTGGCCATTCTCGAACCGCTGCGTGGGCAGATCCCCGACGAAGTCTTCACCAAAGTCTTTGAAGCACCGAAAACCGATGGCAGCGGTGTGATTCGCGACAAACAGCTGCAAGCGCTGGACTTACTCGAGCAGGCCGGCTGGAAACCCGACGGCGACCAACTGGTCAACGCCGAGGGCACGCCGTTGAGCTTCACTTTTCTGGTCAGCCAGAACGGCATGGACCGATTGCTCTTGCCCTACAAGCGCACCTTGAAACAGATCGGTATCGACCTGAACATTCGCCGCATCGACTCGTCCCAGTACGTGAATCGCCTGATGAGCCGCGATTACGACATGATCGTCACCGGCTACCCGGTCACCACTTCACCCGGTGGCGAGCTGTTCAACTACTTTGGTTCGATCTCAGCCAACGATCCCGGCGCGAATAACTACATGGTGTTGAAAGACCCGGCCGTCGACACCCTGATCAACGGCCTGGTCAAGGCCAACACCCACGCCCAGATGCTGCGTTACGCCCACGCACTCGACCGGGTGTTGCAATGGAACTACTACTGGATTCCCAACTATTACCCGCCGGGCACTTCGACGGTGTGGTGGAACCGGTTCGGCATGCCCGACGAGCAGGCCAGTAATGACGAAGCCATCGAAAGCTGGTGGGAAGTGAGCACCACGCCACTGACCAACCAGCAGATGACAGCCGAAAAAATCCGCCGTGGCACACCCGGAGGGCCGCATTGATGTGGGCTTACATACTGCGGCGCCTGCTGCTGATCATCCCGACGCTGGTGATCATCCTGCTGGTGAACTTCGTGATCGTACAGGCCGCACCGGGCGGTCCGGTGGAACAGGCCATCGCCCACTTGCAAGGCATCGGTGGCGCGAGTGTCGGCGGCGGCTCCGGCGAAACCCCATCCGGCACCTCCCGGGCCAGTCGCGGCCTCGACCCGCAACTGATCAAGGACATCGAAAAGCANTACGGCTTCGACAAACCGGCACCGGAACGCCTGTGGTTGATGCTCAAGAACTACGCCCAACTGGACTTCGGCAACAGCTTCTTCCGCGGCAAAACCGTGATCGACCTGATCCTGGAAAAAATGCCGGTGACCATTTCCCTGGGTTTATGGGCCACCTTGATTACCTACCTGGTGTCGATCCCCCTGGGCATTCGCAAAGCCGTGCGCCATGGCAGCAGCTTTGACGTGTGGAGCAGCACCGCCATCGTCATCGGCTACGCGATGCCGGCGTTCCTGTTTGCAATGTTCCTGATTGTGCTGTTCGCTGGTGGCACGTCGCTGAACTGGTTCCCGGTGCGCGGGCTGGTGTCGGAGAACTTCGATGAACTCAGCACCGTCGGCAAGATCGCCGACTACTTCTGGCACTTGGTGTTGCCGGTCACGGCGCTGGTGATCGGCGGGTTTGCCACCCTGACAATCCTCACCAAGAACTCATTCTTGAATGAAATCACCCGCCAGTATGTGGTCACGGCCCGCGCCAAAGGCTTGAGCGAACGACGCGTGCTCTACGGCCATGTGTTCCGCAACGCGATGCTGCTGGTGATCTCGGGGATTCCCCAGGCCTTTATCAGCGTGTTTTTCGCCGGTTCCCTGCTCATCGAAGTGATCTTCTCCCTCGATGGCCTGGGCCGCATGAGCTACGAGGCCGCCGTGTCCCGTGACTACCCGGTGGTGTTCGGCTCGCTGTTTATCTTCACCTTGTTCGGGCTCTTGATAAAACTCATCGGTGACCTCTGCTACACCCTGGTGGACCCGCGTATCGACTTCGCCGCGAGGAACGCCTGATGCTTAATTTATCCCCGGTGGCGCGTCGGCGTTTTGAGCGGTTCAAGAAAAACCGGCGCGGCTGGTGGTCGCTGTGGCTGTTTATCGGCCTGTTTATCCTGACCCTGGGCGGCGAATTGATCGCCAATGACAAACCGCTGGTGCTCAGTTATCAGGGCCAGTGGTATTTCCCGGTGTTCAAGCGCCACACCGAGCAGGAGTTTGGCGGGCAACTGCCATTTCAGGCCGACTACCGCAGTGACTACGTGCAAAAGCTGATCAAGCAGGACGGTGGCTGGATGCTGTTCCCGCCGATCCCGTTCAGCGATGACACGCCCAACTACGAACTGACCCGCCCTGCCCCNAGCCCACCCTCGNCNGTNAATTGGCTAGGCACCGACGACCAGTCCCGGGACGTCATGGCCCGGGTGATTTTCGGCGCACGGGTATCGATCCTGTTTGCGTTGATGCTGACCTTCGTCAGCGCATTGATCGGCATCGCCGCCGGCGCCTTGCAGGGTTACTACGGCGGCTGGGTGGATCTGCTTGGCCAGCGCATATTGGAGGTCTGGTCCGGATTGCCGGTGCTCTACCTGCTGATCATTCTGTCGGGCTTTGTCGAGCCGAATTTCTGGTGGCTGCTGGGGATCATGGCGCTGTTTTCCTGGCTGGCCCTGGTAGACGTGGTGCGCGCCGAGTTCCTGCGCGGGCGCAACCTGGAATACGTCAAGGCCGCCCGCGCATTGGGCCTGGGCGACGGCAAGATCATTCGCCGGCATATCCTGCCGAATGCCATGACCGCCACCCTGAGCTACCTGCCGTTTATTTTGACCGGGGCGATTTCCACCTTGAGCGCCCTGGATTTCCTCGGCTTCGGCATGCCGGCGGGCAGCGCGTCGCTGGGCGAGCTGATTGCCCAGGGCAAGCAAAACCTGCAAGCGCCGTGGCTGGGCTTGACGGCGTTTTTCACCCTGGCGCTGATCCTGTCGCTGCTGGTCTTTATTGGCGAGGCATTACGTGATGCCTTCGACCCACGTTCATGAGTGACTGCAGATGAACCTGATCGAAATCCGNGACCTCAGCGTGGCCTTCAATGGCCAGACAGTGGTGCGCAACCTGTGCCTGGACATCCATCCCGGCGAATGCCTGGCGTTGGTGGGCGAATCGGGCTCCGGCAAATCGGTGACCGCCCACTCGATCCTGCAACTACTGCCCGAGGCCGGCACCCGGACCACGGGCAGCATTCGCTATCGCGGCAAGGAATTGCTCGGTGCCCCGCCCCAGGTGTTGCGTGAACTGCGCGGCAACCGGATCGCGATGATCTTCCAGGAGCCAATGACCTCCCTCAACCCGTTGCACAGCATCGAAAAGCAAATCGGCGAAACCCTGCTGTTGCACAAGGGCCTGACGGGCAAGGCGGCCCAAGCGCGGATTCTGGAATTGCTGCAACTGGTGGGCATCCAGAAACCCAAAGAGCGGCTCAAGGCCTATCCNCATCAGCTGTCCGGCGGCCAGCGCCAGCGCGTGATGATCGCCATGGCCCTGGCCTGCGAGCCGGANTTGCTGATCGCCGACGAACCCACCACGGCGCTGGACGTGACCGTGCAGCGCAAGATCCTGCTGCTGCTCAAGTCCCTGCAACAACGGTTGGGCATGTCGCTGCTGCTGATCAGCCATGACCTCAACCTGGTGCGCAGCATTGCCCAACGCGTGTGCGTGATGAAGGCCGGGGAAATCGTCGAAGAGGCCACGTGCGAAACGATCTTCACTGAACCGAAACATCCCTACAGTTGCGTGCTGCTGAACGCCGAACCGGAAGGCGAAGCCCTGCCCCGGGACGAGCGCGAGAACGTGCTGGAGGTGGACAACCTGCGCGTGCAGTTTGCCCTCGGTGGCGGCTTGTTCCAGCGCAAGACCTACCTGAACGCAGTGGACGGCATCAGCCTCAGCGTGCAGCGCGGCAAGACCCTGGGGATTGTCGGCGAGTCCGGTTCAGGCAAGTCGACCCTGGGCCAGGCGATCCTGCGTTTGCTGGATTCCACCGGCAGCATCCGCTTCCAGGGCGAAGCCCTCGACCCCCTGAACAACCAGCAAATGCGCCCGTGGCGCAAGCAGATGCAGGTGGTGTTCCAGGACCCGTTCGGCAGCCTCAGCCCGCGTATGTCGGTGCAGCAGATCATCAGCGAAGGGCTTGAAGTGCATAGCCAGTTGACGGAGCAAGAGTGCAAAGCCGAAGTGATCCGTGCGCTGGAAGAAGTCGGCCTCGATCCACAAAGCCGCGATCGCTATCCCCACGAGTTCTCCGGCGGCCAACGTCAGCGCATCGCTATTGCCCGGGCGCTGGTACTGAAACCGGCGCTGATTCTGCTCGATGAACCGACCTCGGCACTGGATCGCACCGTGCAAAAACAAGTGGTCGCCCTGCTCCGCCAGCTTCAGGAAAAACACGGCCTGACCTACCTGTTTATCAGCCATGACCTGGCGGTAGTACGCGCCATGGCCCACGACATGATCGTGATCAAGGATGGCAAGGTGGTGGAGCGCGGCGCGAGCCATGATGTGTTCGAAGCGCCGCAGCATCCGTACACCAAAGAGCTGTTGGCGGCGGCGCATCAGCGGTAGGCATAGGACCGCGTCGCCTCAATCGCTAGCACGCCAGCTCCCACATTGAANCCNCGCTCCCACAGGGTTTTGTGTTGTTCCTGGAATTTGTGAACGACACAAAACCCTGTGGGAGCTAGCTTGCTAGCGATAGGGCCCTCCAAGACACTACATATTCTGGATCTGACCTCTATGAACACCACCGAAAGCCTCAAGGATTACCAGCGCGTTCGCCTGCTGGCGATCCGCTCGCTGTTCGAGATTATCGAGCAGTCCAGCGAAGGCACGGTGATTGTCGACCGTGACGCGAATATCGTGTGGATGAACGAGCGCTATGCCCGCCGCTTCGGTCTGGAGTCCGCCGAAGTGGCGATCGGCAAAGCGTGCGAAAGCGTGATACCTGGCAGCCTGTTGCGTGAGGTGGTTCGCACCGGCCGGCCGATCTTGCTGGATATGCAGGACACGCCGAAAGAACCGCTGGTGGTCATGCGCTTGCCGATCCACGACGACGCGGGCGCCGTGATTGGCGCCATTGGTTTTGCGCTGTTCGACGAATTGCACAGCCTGTCTCCGATGCTCAAACGCTACCTGAGCATGCAGGAAGAACTGGCCTCTACCCGCTCGTTGCTGCGGTCGCGGCAGACCAAATACAACTTCGCCCACTTCATCGGGACCAGCGCCGCCAGCCTGGAAGTCAAACGCCGCGCCCGGCGCAGTGCCAGTGCCGAGTCACCGGTGCTGTTGCTCGGCGAAACCGGCACCGGCAAAGAGCTGCTGGCCCAGGCGATCCATGGCGCCTCGCCGCGTGCGCACAAAGCCTTCGTCAGTATCAACAGCGCCGCGATTCCCCATGACCTGCTCGAAGCCGAGTTTTTCGGCACCGCGCCGGGCGCGTTTACCGGGGCCGACCGCAAGGGCCGCCCGGGTAAGTTGCAGATCGCCCAGGGCGGCACGCTGTTTCTCGATGAAATCGGTGATATGCCGCTGCCGCTGCAAAGCAAACTGCTGCGGGTGTTGCAGGAAAAGGAATTCGAGCCGGTCCGTTCCAATGAGGTCATCCAGAGTGATGTGCGAGTAATTGCAGCCACCTCCACCGATCTGGAAGCGGCGATCAAGCGCGGCGAATTTCGCGCTGATTTGTATTACCGCCTCAACGTGCTGCCGATCAACGTGCCGCCCCTGCGTGATCGTCTTGATGACTTGCCAGCGCTCAGTGAAGCGATCCTTGAAGAATTACGCAGCCAGCATGAGCTGAACACCGAAGCGTTGGATCTGCTGGGGCAACATGCGTGGCCGGGGAATATCCGTGAGTTGCGCAATGTGCTGGAACGCGCAGCGTTGTTGAGTGATGACCTGGTGCTGGATGCCAGGGAGATTCGCGCGGCAATCGGGACGTTTACGCCGGTGGAGCGTGTGGCGCCGGTCATTGAGGTGGTTGCGCATGAGACGTTCAGTGAGGCGCGGGAGCGGTTTGACCGGCAGTTGATTGAATCTGCCTTGGCTCAATGCGGGGGTAAGGTGATTGAAGCGGCGGCACGGTTGGGGCTGGGGCGGTCGACTTTGTACAAGAAGATGGTGGCGTTGGGGATTGCCGAGTCTCTATAAAGAGACATTGATCTCTTTTGGTAGATAGGGCCTCTTCGCGGGCAAGCCACGCTTCCACAGGTTATGTGTTTTCTGCGCAATCCTGGCCCAACGCAAAACCCTGCGGGAGCGTGGCTTGCCCGCGAAGACGTCCGCACAGTCGCAAAAATTCTCAAAACCGAGACAAATAATTTAAATTCGCCACAGCAACAGACAAATATCCTTATATATCAATATGTTGCACTCATGGCACGAATCTCGCTAAAGCCCTCTCCCACAAAAGATCCACCCTACAACAATAACAATCCGATTTGGAGACACACCATGAGTGTGATCATTGCCCTGGCAGCCCTCGCGCTGCTGATGCTGGCGGCCTACCGTGGCTACAGCGTCATCCTGTTTGCCCCCATCGCCGCCCTCGGCGCCGTGCTGCTCACCGACCCGTCCGCCGTCGCCCCTGCCTTTACCGGGGTGTTCATGGAAAAAATGGTCGGCTTTATCAAACTGTATTTCCCGGTGTTCCTGCTCGGCGCGGTGTTCGGCAAGCTGATCGAGCTGTCGGGCTTTTCGCGCTCGATTGTTGCCGC
The DNA here is from genome assembly GCF_002251635.1 of Pseudomonas mandelii. Classification (GTDB taxonomy): domain Bacteria; phylum Pseudomonadota; class Gammaproteobacteria; order Pseudomonadales; family Pseudomonadaceae; genus Aquipseudomonas; species Aquipseudomonas mandelii_B. Next base: position 16,658 of record NZ_NMOJ01000002.1, on the reverse strand, counting down.
CGCGATCCGTTTGCTCGGCACACGCCAGGCGATGCTGGTGATCGTGCTGGTCTGCGCCCTGCTCACCTACGGCGGCGTGTCCTTGTTTGTGGTGGTGTTTGCGGTTTACCCGTTCGCAGCAGAGATGTTCCGCCAGAGCAATATCCCCAAGCGCCTGATCCCCGCGACCATCGCCCTCGGCGCGTTCTCGTTCACCATGGACGCCCTGCCGGGCACGCCGCAGATCCAGAACATCATCCCCAGCACGTTCTTCAATACCACCGCCTGGGCTGCGCCGTGGCTGGGCNTGATCGGCACCATCTTCGTGTTCTGCACCGGCATGCTGTTTCTCCAGCGCCAGCGCAACAAGGCCCAGGCCGCCGGTGAAGGTTATGGCACAGAACTGCGCAACGAGCCGGAGACCGCAGCCGACATCAAACTGCCGAATCCATGGATCGCCCTGTCGCCGTTGCTGGCCGTCGGCATCATGAACCTGCTGTTTACCCAGTGGATTCCGCAGTGGTATGGCAAGACCCACAGCCTGAGCTTGCCGGGCATGAGCGCGCCGGTGACCACCGAGATCGCCAAGCTCACGGCGATCTGGGCGGTGCAGGCGGCGTTGCTGGTGGGTATCGTCATGGTGCTGGTGTTCGGCTGGTCGGCGATTCGCGACAAGCTCGCCGAAGGCAGTAAAAGCGCGGTAAGCGGTGCGCTGCTGGCGGCGATGAACACCGCGTCGGAATACGGCTTTGGTGCGGTGATCGCCTCNTTNCCGGGCTTTCTGGTATTGGCCGACTGGCTCAAGGGCATCCCCAATCCGCTGGTCAACGAAGCGATCACCGTGACCCTGCTGGCCGGTATCACCGGTTCCGCCTCGGGCGGCATGAGCATCGCCCTGGCGGCCATGGCCAANNACTTCATCGCCGCGGCCCACGCTGCCAACATCCCGCTGGAAGTGCTGCACCGGGTNGCGGCCATGGCCAGCGGCGGCATGGACACCCTGCCCCACAACGGCGCGGTGATTACGCTGCTGGCGGTGACCGGCCTGACCCACCGCGAAGCCTACAAGGATATTTTCGGCATCACGATTATCAAGACCCTCGCGGTGTTCGTGGTGATCGGTACTTTCTACGCCACCGGCATTGTGTGAGGTTTACATGACGAACTTGAACGGCAAGACCGCCCTGGTCACCGGCTCCACCAGCGGCATCGGCTTGGGCATAGCGCTGAGCCTGGCCAAGGCCGGCGCCAACCTGATCCTCAACGGCTTCGGCGANGCGTCCAAAGTGATTGCCGAGGTTGAGCAATTCGGTGGCAAGGTCGGCCATCATCCAGCCGACGTCAGCGACCCGGCGCAGATCGCCGACATGCTGGCCTATGCCGAGCGCGAGTTCGGTGGCGTGGATATATTGGTCAATAACGCCGGCATTCAGCATGTGTCGGCGGTGGAGGATTTCCCGGTGGAACGCTGGGATTCGATCATCGCGATCAACCTGTCGTCGGTATTCCACAGCACGCGCTTGAGCCTGCCGGGCATGAAAGCCAAAGGCTGGGGGCGTATCGTCAATATCGCCTCGGTGCATGGCCTGGTCGGTTCGGTGGGTAAGGCCGCGTACGTGGCGGCCAAGCATGGCGTGATCGGCTTGACCAAGGTCGTCGGGCTGGAAACGGCAACGACGAATGTGACCTGCAACGCCATTTGCCCGGGCTGGGTGCTGACGCCGCTGGTGCAGAAGCAGATTGATGACCGTGCGGCCAACGGTGTTGATCCACAGCAGGCGCAGCATGATTTGCTCGCGGAGAAACAGCCGTCGCTGGAGTTCGTGACGCCGCCGCAGCTGGGTGAGTTGGTGTTGTTTCTGTGCAGCGAGGCCGGCGCCCAGGTGCGCGGCGCGGCGTGGAATATTGATGGTGGGTGGTTGGCGCAGTAACCGGTCAACCCCCTTGATGATCGTTCCCACGCTCTGCGTGGGAATGCAGCCCGGGACGCTCTGCGTCCAAAGAGCCGAACGCGGAGCGTCCGTTGAGGCATTCCCACGCGGAGCGTGGGAACGAGAGAGGCAAGCCATGTCCGACATCCTCTGGCAACCCAGCGCCGAGCGCATCAGCAAAACCCGCATGGAGGCCTTCCGGCGCTTCATCGTAAAGCGTCACAACATCCACCTCGACGACTACCCCGCCCTGCACCAATTTTCCATCGACCGGCGCGAAGCCTTTTGGCAGGCGATCGTCGACTTCTTCGACATCCGTTTCCACGACCAACCGGACGCGGTGCTGGTGGAAGACGCGCAAATGCCCAGCGCCGAGTGGTTCCCAGGCGCCACCCTGAATTTCGCCGAACACCTGCTGCGCCGGCGCGACGATGCCGTGGCGGTGATTGCCATTGGCGAGAACGGCCAGCGTGAACACCTGACCTGGGGCGAACTCGCCGAGCATGTCGCCGGTTTTCAAAACAGTCTGAAAGCCGCCGGTGTCGGCGTGGGCGACCGCGTGGCCGCGTGCATGCCCAACACCTGGCAAACCCTGGTCGGCATGCTCGCCACCACCAGCCTCGGTGCGATCTGGTCCTGTTCATCGCCGGACTTCGGCACCCAAGGCGTGATCGACCGTTTCGGCCAGATCGAACCGAAAGTGCTCATCACCTGCGCCGGATACCGCTACGCCGGCAAAGACATCGACCAGACGGCCAAGGTCAATGAAATCCTCGAACGCCTGCCGTCGTTGCAGCAGTTGATCGTGGTGCCTTACGCCCGGCCACAGGCACACATCGAGCATTTCCACACTCGGGCGAATGTGACGCTGTGGGATGATTTCTACGACATCGGCGGCGAGCCGGATTTCGTCCCCGTGCCGTTCGCCCATCCGCTGTACATCCTCTANTCCAGCGGCACCACCGGCGTGCCCAAGTGCATCNTCCACAGCACCGGCGGCGTGTTGCTGCAACACGTCAAGGAACATGGCCTGCATTGCGATCTCGGCCCCGGCGACCGACTGTTCTACTACACCACCTGCGGCTGGATGATGTGGAATTGGCTGGTCTCGGCCCTGGCCGTGGGTAGCGCCGTGGTGCTGTACGACGGCTCGCCGTTTCATCCAGACCCCGAGCGCTTGATCGACCTGATCGACGATGAACGCATCAGCGTTTTTGGCACCAGCCCCAAATTCCTCGCGACCCTGGAAACCCATGGCGTCAACCCCCGCGAGAGCCATGACCTGAGCAGCCTGAAAACCCTGCTCTGCACCGGTTCAGCGTTGTCACCACAGAGTTACGACTACGTCTATCGCGACCTCAAGAGCGACCTGTGCCTGGCCTCGATGTCCGGCGGCACCGACATCGTTTCGTGCTTTGTGAACAGCAACCCTTTTGAGCCCGTGCGTCGCGGCGAAATCCAGGGCAAGAGCCTGGGCATGGCGGTCGAAGTCTGGAACGACGACGGCAAACCTGTGATCGGCGAGAAAGGTGAACTGGTGTGCACCCGGCACTTCCCGGCCATGCCCATCGGTTTCTGGAACGACCCGCAGCAAGAGAAGCTGCACGCTTCCTATTTCAGTCAGTTCCCCGGCGTCTGGGCCCAGGGCGATTACGCCGAACAGCTGCCCCACGGCGCGATGATGATCCATGGCCGCTCGGACGCGGTGCTCAACCCTGGCGGTGTGCGGATCGGCACGGCGGAAATCTATCGTCAGGTGGAGAAGGTCCAGCAGGTGCTGGACAGCGTGGCCATTGGTCAGCAATGGCAAGATGACGTGCGGGTGGTGCTGTTCGTGAAGTTGCGCGACGGCGTCGAGCTGGATGAGGCCTTGCAGCAGCAGATCCGCCAGGTGATTCGCGCCAACACCACGCCGCGCCATGTGCCGGCGAAGATCCTCGCCGTCAGCGATATCCCGCGCACCATCAGCGGCAAGATCGTNGANCTGGCGGTGCGGAATGTCGTGCATGGGCAGAAGGTGAAGAACACCGATGCGCTGGCCAATCCCGAGGCGCTGGAGCAATTTCGGGACCGGCCGGAACTCGCTTTTTAACGGTTCTATTGAACGCTCGTGCCAGGCCTGCCTGTGCCAGAGGCAGGCCTCTGCGCTGTCACGGAATGGTTCAACGTGATCCGCACCGGGTCGACGATCGCGCTATCGGGGTTGGCTTCAAGTGTGTTTCGCAAGAGGGACATGTTGTGGTCAAACCCGCCCTCGTCGGTGTGCAACTGGCTCAGCAGCGAAGTGACTATCGCCAGTGAGTCGGCGTTTTCAAAGGCTTTGGAACTGGCGTGACGGGCATTGCCTTCATCTGTCACCGCAAGCCGCCCGGAGGCCAGGTTCAACAGCGACGCCACGTCCAGGGACTGTCCACCGCCAGCGTTGCCGGCGTCGCGGGCATAGGCGACATCACCGATCTGCGCAGGTCCGTGAAACAGCTCATGGATCAAGTCGTCTGCGACGACGTCATGGTTGAATCCCAGATCTATGAAGTGCCGGTTGAGATTAGGCGTATAGATTTCAATGTACTTCGCGTCGGATTGCCCGGCTGCACCTTTCCACTGCTGGTAAGCGCTCGTGTCGAAAGCCGCAATGTGATGGGTGTCCTTGAGTGGATCAAGGATGAAGTTACTGATGGAAACGCCCGCAAAGTCCGCCCTGACCGCTCTCAAATAGTTCAATAACTGATTGATTGCATCGTTCGAGTCGCTTCCCATCAGCAGTCTGGCAACCAGGTTGCGCTGCGACTCAAAGTCACGACGGGTCAAGACATTGATCGCGTTTTCGATTTTAGTCCGGGCCCGCGGCAGACTTTCTTCGATGAACTGTCGGGTATAGCTGACAGGCATTGTCTTGGTAGATCGCGGCAAACGGACAGGGGCCACATAGGCAAAGTTGTCGAGTTTTGGCCCCCAGGCTTTGCCCAGACGGTCGAGGGCATACCATTGAAAATTGTTGCGGGCCGCCACCACCGTGAGTTCCTCACCGATTGCACCACGGGGTCGCCAGGTACCCTGTCCGGTGTTGACGTTACTGGCTGCGCGGACCAGGTCATAGGATTTGTGGCTGCCATGGAGTCTGCCCAACTGGGACTTTGCCAGTCCGAGAAGCTCTTCAGCCTGCCTGCTGAACCGTAACGTGCCCTTGTGGATGAGTTTCCCGGCACCATAAAACACCGTTGGCACATCATCCACGGGGTTGAAGAGGGAAACGGACGTCACAAACGCCAGTTTGGTCAAGCGGGCGCCTTTGGACGACAAGGAAACCGCCTTCGACGAGATGCTCAGCGCTTTAGCGCCCGCCCCCACAAATGCGCCGCCCAAAGCCATAGCGTCCATGACGCAACCGTAGATCCCGTCAACGACCTTATTGTGTTCTCCGGAAGACAAATCCTCGATGCACTTCTTGAACGGAACCACCAGATTCACGATGTAATCTGCAGTCTCTTCGCCATTTTTGCGTTCTGTTTCAAGTGCTGTCGGCACCGTGGCCATTAACTCGATTTCGTCAAATGTGCGCAACGGATGATTGTTTACAACGAACTCGGCAATTCGCAACAGCTGCGGATTACCGAAATTACGGTAGTTACTCTGCTGCCGTGCCGTCACAGACGCTGGCGCGGGGAGCTCACCCAGCTTTTCAATAATCGCCATGTCGCTGTTGGCGTTATCGGCGAAAACACCGTCAGTGTATTCAATAACCGAAAGAGGCAATAATTCGGGAGTTGCAGGTCGCTGATGTGCATTCAGCTCCCCGTTAAAATCCATTCGGGCGGCAGTCCGCAATTTGCCCGTTGAAGTTATCAGCGAAGCCAGCGTGGTGTTTTTCCGTAATTCACCCCGCAAGGCAAACAACTCATAACATGCAACCGCATTGCCGTGGGCAGCGAACATAACAATGCCAAAGCGCCCCTTCACAGCATCGTTACTTTGCTGGGTTTCGTAGGTCGTTGAAATAGGCACCGGCGATAATGAGAAGTAAGAGTCGGTTCTGGTCGCTGGAAGACGAACGGTAAAAAAGGTGATCTTACCTTTTAGAAAAATCTCCAGATCATGGGAGGGCATGTGTGAAAGGACCAACTTCACAGTGGAGGCCAGCGCTTTATTTAAATTGCCGAGATAATCCCGCAATTGGCGATGGTATTCGACATTGTTGGCCGGCAGGCTACGCAATCTTGGAAAGCGGCTATAAAGGCTGGTGACGGAGGGATCGTAGTGAGTGGGTCTTTTTTGATTGGTCACACCGGCCAACAAATCAGGCGTTCTGGAAATAACGTTGTCGGGAAATACTGCGCGAAAATCCCATTGGCCACCCGCAAGATCCGCCGACATGTGCAAGCCGACCATCGACATGGGGTTGGGGGACGCATAAAGGCCGGGGTGTTGATAAAGCACTTTGTCGTCCAGGAAATCACACGCCGGCACCGCTCCTTTCAACGCTTCGCGCGCAATGGTTTCGCGGTTAGGCATGGGAGTGGAATAGACGCTCGCCAGATGGGTGAAGTTCTCCGCGTATGCCTGGAACGCCGTGATTGCCCGCTCGGTGGTTTCCTTTGCCGCTTGAGTGAGCTCGCTTGCGCTGATAACGCCATTCAATAGCGCCCAGTCAACGATCGGATCGATCATTGCCAACTCCCGCAGTCGGGACAGCGGTTCGCTGACAGGTTCCAGTTCGACATACGCCATGATCTGCGCATACGTCAGCACACGCGACGCACCCTTCCTGACCGCTTCCGCCAGAGCAACGCCATGGCAAAAGGTGACCCAGGCAACCGAGCCCATCGTCATCGATGCTGGCACGCCCTTGACCAGAAATTCCGGCGCCATGTCCGCCAGCAGCAGATGACACGCCAGCGGCGCCGCAGCAGGATCAACCCAGCCTTTGGTATAGAGAAAGGCTTGCAGCTCTTCGCGCACCATGGCCGGCGACCGCTCAACGTTGCTCGGCGCATATAAAGCGAAACCGGCGATACGCTTGCGGTCTTGGGTGCTACCCAGAGACGGATAAAGATCCAGCAACAGGCTGGTTACCAGAATTTGTTCAAGATCTTGTGAAGAGACGTTTTGCCCGGATTGCGCGCCGAACCAGGCCGACTCCTCCAGGAGTTTTTTGGCACACGCTTGGGCTACCGGATGCTTGATCAACTGACCGATCCGTTCAGCGGCATTATCGTGCGTCGCCATGGCGCGCCCCGTTTCGCGGAACAACTTATCCAGCAATTTGGTGTTTTTGGCGACACGCTGGGTGACCTGCCGAATGGCGTCGCGCTGCTCAACCGACAAGACGGCTAACGACGGATCATCCGTAACAAGCTGCCCCCAATAGTTTCCCAACTCATCAACCTCAGGATCGAACTCGAAAAGCGCGATCAGGTTTTTTGTTTCGCTGGCATTCCTTGGAACTGTCAAGCCATGAAACTTCAGCCATTGGTCCACATCGACGAAATCTTCGCTATAAATGTAACCACCGGCTTGTTTGGCAACATCACCTATCACCAGAAGCTTCTGATAATAGTGGGACTCCTGGACGATACTCACGTCGACGACGTCCCACACTAACCGGTCTTTTCGGAATATCTCAAGCCCGCCGCTTTCGTTGATACGGGTCGCTGCCATGTTCTCGGGGCGGTGGCGACGAAGTTCGTCCATCACGATCGTGTAGCTGGCCAGGTTATTCCATGCCACTCGACCGGGCATATGGACGTCATGAAGCGATGACCCTTTCGCCAGTTCAAACTCGTAGCCTTGCCAATGGTAGGGCCCTTCGTCCTCTTGATCCTCGAAGACACTTTGCAATAAGCGCACGACCACCTGTCGCTCAGCCGCATCGGCCTTTAACCAAAGATGTTGAACTTCGGAAACCGCCCCGGACAACTGATAGTCTTTATATTTAAACTTGGCAGACATATAACACCTTATGAAATTAGCTCGCTGATTAATTCAACGAACGTCAATCCTGACTCATCGAAGAACAACCAAACAGTAAAAAGTCATAAGGCAATATTTCATAACCGCTCACGCTAACAACCTAATCAATCCACCAACCCCCAGTCTCCACTACGCATATTAACGGTCGAAGCCCCTGCGCCATAAAGTTTAAGGCGCAATTTCAGATTACTCAGGGAGTCCGCATGCTTTAGCGCCTCCTCCTCACTGATTGCGCCTCCCGCCACTAGTGCATACAGTGCGCCATCAAACGTCTGCATACCGAACTCAGCAGACTTTTCCATGATGTTTTTAAGTTCGTCCAGTTCATTGCGTCTAATCAAGTCAGCAATCGTCGCTGTACCCAACATCACTTCCACTGCCGCCCTGCGCTGACCGTCGCGAGTACGCACCAGTCGTTGGGAAACAAACGCTTTCAAGTTGTTGCTCAAGTCATGCAGCAACTGCATCCGCCGCTCTTCGGGAAAGAAATTGATGATACGGTCCAACGCCTGATGGGCGTTGTGCGCGTGCAACGTAGAGATCACCAGATGACCGGTATCGGCAAATGCCAGCGCATGCTCCATGGTTTCGCGGTCGCGGATTTCGCCGATCAGCACCACGTCCGGGGCCTGGCGCAGGGTATTTTTCAACGCAGCATGAAAACTGCGGGTATCAACGCCGACCTCGCGCTGGTTGATGATCGACTGCTTGTGCCGATGGATGTACTCGATCGGGTCTTCGATGGTGACGATGTGGCCAGTGCTGTGGCGGTTGCGATAATCGATCAACGCCGCGAGAGAGGTAGACTTGCCGCAATCGGTGGCACCGACGAACAGCATCAATCCCTGTTTGAGCATCACGGTTTCGAGCAGCACCGCCGGTAGTTTGAGGTCTTCGAAACGCGGGATGTCGAGCTTGATGTTGCGTGCCACGATTGACACATCGTTGCGTTGCTTGAAGATGTTGACCCGAAAGCGCCCGACACCCGCCAAGGAGATCGCCAGGTTCATCTCCAGTTCCCGGTCGAACTCCAGGCGCTGTTCGGCGTCCATGATGGACTCGGCAATGGCCGCGACTTCTCCCGGCTTGAACGGCTGATCGGTCAACGGCTTGAGCACGCCGTCGAACCGTGCACTGGGTGGCGCGCCAGTGGAGAGATAGAGATCGGATCCATTCCGGTCAGCCAGTACCTGCAACAGTGCATCGATTTCCATGGCAAAAAGCACCCGCGAAGCATTCAATGAAAAAATAATGACCCATGGCGGGTCATCCAGCGTCTACCGCCCTGCAAGGATAGTAGACGCCGCCACACCGACTTAAGCGCAGGACAATTTGATGAACGCATCACCGACGGGCAGCGATGCCCAGGCCTTGATCGCCAGACTGGACTGGACACGCACCCCGCTGGGCGCTGCCAGTACCTGGCCACAGAGCCTGCGTACCGCGGTCGACATCGTGATCCATTCACCGATGCCGATGCTATTGCTGTGGGGGCCGCACCTCACGCAGATCTACAACGACGGCTTCGCCCTCCTCGCCGGCAGCAAGCACCCACACGCTTTCGGACAACCGACGCACCAGATCTGGCCAGAACTCCAGGACTTTACCGACCCCATTTACAGCGCCGTCCTACAAGGCCAGGTGCGAACCTACAGCGAACAACGTTTTACCTTGCAGCGCGACGAGGATGATTCCGACTTCTGGCTGGACCTGACCTACAGTCCGATCCGCGATGAAAACGCTCAGGTCGCCGGCATTCTGGTCACTGCCATCGAAACCAATGAACGCCGCCGCATCGCGCTGGAGCTGGAACAGCGGTCGGCCGCCAGCCTCAAGGCCCAGCACAGCACCGAACAACGCCTGCAANTGGCGCTGGCCGCCACCGATGCGGTAGGTACGTGGGATTGGGACATCGGCGAAGACCGCTTCATCGCCGACGCGCGTTTCGCCGAACTGCACAACATCGACCCGCTGCTCGCCAACCAGCTGCCCATCAGCGCCTACCTCCAGGCCGTGCACCCGGAAGATCGCGCAATGGTCGCCCGCAGCATCAAATATTCCATCACCCACGGCACCGAATACGCCGAGGAATACCGCTTGCTGCAAGCCGATGGCCAGGTGCGCTGGGTGTTCGCCCGTGGTCGCTGCTACAAAGACCCGCAAGGCCGCCCGGCACGCTTCCTTGGCGCCGCGCTGGACCTGACCGAACGCAAACACACCGAGCACGCGCTGCGCCAAAGCCAGACCGAGCTGCAATTGATCATTAACGCCATGCCGGTGCTGATTGGCTACGTCGACCACGAACAGCGCTTTCGCCTGAACAACAGCGCCTACCTGGATTGGTATGGCCTGACACCGCAGGAACTCTATGGCCGCACCATTCGTGAAGTGCTGGGCGAAGAAGCCTATGCCTTGCGCGCCGAACACATTGCCCTCGCGTTGACGGGCAAGTCTTGCTGTTTCAGCCTCAATACTCCGCACCGGGACGGCAGCAACCGCCATGCCTTGATGAATTACTTGCCGCGCCACGGTGCCGACGGCGCGGTGAATGGTTTTTACATCTTTGTCATTGACGAAACCGAGCGCAAACAGACGGAAGAAGCCCTGCGCAATCTCAACGATACCCTTGAGGAACGGGTCGCGGCCCGCACCCAGCAGTTGGCCGAGGCCAACCAACGGCTACAAAACGAGATGTTCGAGCGCGAACGCGCGGAAGACGCCTTGCGCCATGCGCAGAAAATGGAAGCCGTGGGCCAGCTTACCGGCGGCATTGCCCATGATTTCAACAATATGCTGACCGGGATTATCGGCAGCCTGGACCTGATGCAGCGCTATATCAGTGCCGGGCGCAGCGACGAAATCGGCCGCTTTACCGACGCNGCGGTGTCTTCGGCCAATCGTGCCGCCGCCCTGACCCATCGGCTACTGGCGTTTTCCCGGCGTCAGTCGCTGGATCGCCGGCCGCTGAACGCCAATGACCTGGTGCACTCCCTGGAAGATTTGTTCAGCCGGACCAAGGGCGATCACATCGAGCTCAAACTGCTGCTGGCCGACGAGGTCTGGCCGGTGAGCACCGACGTCAGTCAACTGGAAAACGCCCTGCTCAACCTCGTGATCAACGCGCGCGACGCGATGCCCGACGGCGGCGAATTGCTGATCGAAACCGCCAACAGCTACCTCGATGGCAGCGATATCACCACNCTCGAACCGGTGAAGGCCGGCGACTACGTGATGCTGGGCGTGTGCGACAACGGCACCGGCATGGCACCGAAGATCCTGGCCAAGGCGTTCGACCCGTTTTTCACCACCAAGCCTATCGGCCAGGGTACCGGCCTTGGGTTGTCGATGATTTATGGGTTCGCCCAGCAGTCGGGCGGGCATGTCAGCCTGTTCAGTTTGCCGGGCAAGGGCACCAGCGTTCGTTTGTACTTGCCGCGGCTGCACGCAACGGAACCCGAAAACGTGCTGCTGCCCTTGACAGGCGAAGCACCGGCGGCGATTGCCGGTGAAACCGTGGTGTTGGTGGAAGACGACCCGGCGGTGCGCATGCTGGTGCTCGACCTGCTCAACGAGCTGGGTTATCACGCCCACGAAGCCGAGGATGCGAAGACCGCCCTACCCTTGCTGGAATCGGANNTGCGCGTGGACCTGCTGGTGACCGACGTCGGCCTGCCGGGCATGAACGGCCGACAACTGGCGGAAATCGCCCGTCAGCACCGGCCGGGCCTGCGCGTGTTGTTCATGACCGGTTACGCCGAAAAAGCCGCCGAGCGCCAGGGCTTCCTGGAGGACGGCATGGACATGGTCGCCAAGCCGTTTTCCATTGACCTGCTGGCGACAAAAATCCGCAGCATGATCGGCCAACCGGAGTGAGTTGAGGCATAATCGCGCGCCCCCGCTGGCATCAACATAGCCACCACCGTTGCAAGGTATGCCCCAATGAAAGCTCAAGCCCGCCATATTCTGGTGAAAACCTCGGAAGAAGCCGAACAGCTCAAGCAGCGCATTGCCAAGGGCGAAGCGTTTGATGTGCTGGCCAAGAAATACTCGACCTGCCCGTCCGGCAAGCGCGGCGGTGATTTGGGTGAAGTGCGGCCAGGGCAGATGGTCGGGGCGATTGATGCGGTGATCTTCAAAAAGCCGGTGAAGGTGGTGCACGGGCCAATCAAGAGCAAGTTTGGCTATCACCTGGTGCAGGTGTTTTACCGGGANTAAGCAATTGGCGAGGGCCCTGTGGCGAGGGGGCTTGCCCCCTCGCCACAAAAGATTGTTTCAAGCTTTGGGGATCAGCGCTCCGGGCACTTGAATCACCCGACTCGAGGGGGCTTGCCCCCTCGCCACAAAAGATTGTTTCAAGCTTTGGGGATCAGCGCTCCGGGCACTTGAATCACCCGACTCGCCAATCGATGCCCCGCTTCAGCGGCCTCAACCGCACTCCCGCCCTTCAGCCGACTGGCCAAATACGCCGCACTGAACGAATCCCCCGCCGCCGTCGTATCCACCACCTGCTCGACCTTCTGCGCGGGCACCTCGAACGACTCGCCATCACAGCGAATCAGACACGCCTCGGCGCCACGCTTGAGCACCACTTCGGGCGTGCCAATCTGCTCGTAAGCGGCAAACACCGTCTCGCAATCGGAAAAATGAAACAACGCTTGCTCGTCATCGACCGTCAACAACGCCAGGTCGACATAGGGCAAGACGCTGCGATACGCCGCCCGCGCCTCTTCGACTGTCGCCCACAAGCGTGGCCGGTAGTTGTTGTCGAACACAATCCGCGCATCCCGCTGCCGGGCCTCAATCAGGGTTTCCAGCAATTTCTCCCGACCTTGCACCCCGAGCACCGCCAGGGTGATGCCGCTGAAATACAGCACGTCGTAATCCGGCAGTGCCGCCAGGATCGGCGCGGCGGCCGGGGTCGTGAAGCAATCGCGCACGGCCGCTTCGTTGCGCCAATAGAGGAAGCGTCGCTCGCCCGCCGCATCAGTCTGGATGCAGTACAAACCGGGCAGTCGACCAGGCAGTCGCTGGACCATGCCCAACCCGATGCATTCGTCGGCCCAGGTCTGGCACATGGCATCGCTGAAACTGTCGTCGCCCAGCGCGGTGACGTAATCGACGACGCCGCTCGTGCCCAGTTCCCTGGACAGGTAGACCGCGGTGTTCAACGTATCGCCGCCGAAGCTCTGTTGCAGCGTGCCATCGGCGCGTTGTTGCAGCTCGATCATGCACTCGCCGATGAGGGCAATGCGCGGGGTGTTGGGGCCGAGGGTGTTGATGGTGTTCATTGTTTTTGTCGTCTCTGGTGTTGCGATGTTATCTGGGAGGCCGTCATCGCCAGCAAGCCGGCTCCTACAATGGAATGCGTTTCCCCTGTAGGAGCCGGCTTGCTGGCGAAGGCCGCACCTCGGTCTCTCAACCTTTAGAAACAGGTTTCCATGGTTTCAATGACGTTCAACTGCTCATCCACCAGACACCCCGTGCGCCACTTGTCGAACGTCAGGCACGGGTGCGAAGTGCCGAACGAGATGATGTCACCGATACGCAACTCAACCCCTGGCGCCACCGTCATGAACGCATGCTGGTCCATCACCGCCGTGACTTTGCACGCGGTCACGTCATCGCCTTCGGCGGGCAGGATACCGGCCTTGTAGCGTTTGAGCGGCACCGGCAACCCGGCGTCGTAGGCCACGTCGCGCTTGCCCAGGGCAATCACGGCAAAGCCAGGCTCGGGCAACGATTGCACATGCGCCCAGACTTCCAACGCAGGGCGCAGGCCTTCATTGAGGTCGCTGCGGCGGTCGAGCACGCAGCATTGCGCGTCTTTGTAGATACCGTGGTCGTGGGCCACGTAGCTGCCCGGGCGCAACACGCTGAGGAAACGNCCACCAGCGTTCTGCGCTTCGAAGGATTCGGCGATCAAGTCGTACCAGGCCGAACCCGACGCGGTAATGATCGGCTTGGGAATCGCAAAGGCCCCGCTGTCCTGCAACTGCACAGCCAGACGCACCAGGGAGGCGGCAAATTCACGAATGCCCGTCACCGCATGATGACCATGGATCACGCCTTCATAGCCTTCGATACCGGTCAGCGCCAACGCCGGTTGCGCGCCGATGGCCTTGGCCAGCGCGACCACTTCCTCTTCCGTGCGGCAACCGCAACGGCCGCCGACCACGCCGTATTCGATCATCACGTTCAGGCGCAAGCCACGGGCAGCGAAATACGCCCCCAAGTCAGCGACGTTGTCCGGGTGATCGACCATGCAATGGAAATCGAACGTCGGGTCCGCCAGCAGATCGACAATCAACGCCATGTTCGGCGCACCAACCAATTGGTTGGCCATCAACACGCGGCGCACGCCACCGGCGTAGGCGGCGCGGGTCTGCACCGCATTGGCCAGGGTGATGCCCCAGGCGCCGGCGTCGAGTTGGCGGCGGAACAGCGCGGGCATCATGCTGGTTTTACCATGGGGCGCGAGTTCTGCGCCGCTGTTGCTGACAAACGCTTGCATCCAGCGAATGTTGTGTTCCAGGGCGTCACGGTGCAGCACCAGTGCAGGCAGGCTGACGTCGCGTACCAGATTGGCGCCGGTCTGGGCAAAGCCCTTTTCCACGGCGGCAGTGTTTTGGGCAGAAGACATGGTCGAACTCCTCACATTCGCGGCTGTAGGCAGCCGCTGTTATTCGTTGATACGCCGGGCCAGGCTATTGGCGCTGTCGATCAACACCCGGCGATAGTCGTTGTAATTTTTAATCGCGTCGGCCCGTGGGGCGACGATGCACAAGGTCGCAATGCTGATGCCTTGTGCGTCGCGGACCGGGGCGGCGAAGCAATGGGTGAAGGTGTCGGCGACGCTATCGAAAGAGAAAAAGCCATCGATACCGGCCTGACGGATTTCCTTGAGAAACTGCTCCAGCGGCAGGCGTTCGCCATCGGGCAGGATGAAATCGTCGTAGTCGATCAGGTCGATGATTTGCTGGTCGCTCAAGTGCCCCAGCAACAGGCGCCCGGAGGCAGTCCACGGGATGGGTGCGTTTTCGCCGATGTCCGATGAAATACGGAAATGCCGCTCACCTTCGCGCATCAGCGCCACCGTGTATTTGCGCCCATTGAGCAGGCACATCTGCGCGGTTTCGTGGGTTTGGCTGACGATTTCCTGCAAGGCGTGGTCGGCCTCGCGGGTCAGGTCGAAATGGCGCAGGTGCGCCTGGCCGAGGAAGTACAACTGGCGGCCGAGGTAGACGTGGCCGTCCTTGCCCACGGGCTCGAGGATGCGACGTTCCAGCAGGGAAGCAACCAGTTCGTAGATCGTTGATTTCGGGCTGTCGATGCCGCTGGCGATTTCATTCGGGCGCAGCGGTTTGCCGACTTCCTTGAGGAAATCGAGGATATCGAACGCCCGGTCCAGACCGCGAGCCCGGCGCTTGATGGTGTCTTCGGTCATGTCATCAGGTTCCCATTCAAAGTGGCCGGGAGTTTAACCAGAGTGTGNGTTCCCACGCTCTGCGTGGGAATGACTCAATGGACGCTCAGCGTCTGCTCGTGGGGACGCGGAGCGTCCCGGGCTGCATTCCCACGCAGCCCGCGATGGGCGCGACTCGGTTCACGCCTTTTTCTTGTAGGCGATGCAGTCAATCTCGACCTTGCAGTCGACCATCATGTTCGCCTGCACACAGGCCCGGGCCGGTGCGTGCTCGCTTTTGAAGTACTCGGAGAAGACCTTGTTGAAACTGGTGAAATCCCGCGGATCCTCCAGCCACACGCCAGCGCGCACCACGTCTTGCAGGCCATAACCGGCCTCTTCGAGAATCGCGATCAGGTTCTTCATGGCCTGGTGGGTCTGCTCGACGATGCCACCGGTAATGATCTCGCCGTCCACCGCCGGCACCTGCCCGGAAACGTGCAGCCAGCCATCGGCTTCAACGGCGCGGGCGAAAGGGCGAGGCTGACCGCCAGCGGCGGTGCTGCCGGTGCCGTAACGAGTAATGCTCATGAGTGTTTCTCCTGATCGAAAAAATATAAAAGTTAAAACCGCGTGTTCTTGAGAAATTCGGCAAGACGCGGCGATTGCGGGCGTTCGAACAGCTCCTTGGGAGGCCCCTGCTCTTCGATACGCCCCTGGTTCATGAATACGATCTTGTCCGACACTTCATAGGCAAAACGCATTTCGTGGGTGACCAGCAACATGGTCATGCCCTCCTCCGCCAGGCCCTTGATCACGCTCAGCACCTCCCCAACCAGCTCCGGGTCGAGGGCCGAGGTGACTTCGTCGAACAGCATCAGGCTCGGGTTCATCGCNATGGCACGGGCAATCGCCACGCGCTGTTGCTGACCGCCGGACAACTGGCCGGGATAGTGATCACGCCGCTCCAGCAGGCCAACCCGCTCCAGCCATTTTTCCGCCAGCGCCACGGCTTCGTCCTTGTGCAGTTTCTTGACCTTGAGCAAGCCAAGCGTGACGTTTTGCAACGCCGTCAGATGCGGAAACAGGTTGAACTGCTGGAACGCCATGCCGGTCATCGCGCGGTGCTGGGCAATCACGCGTTCAGGGTGGCGCACGCGTTTGCCATTGACCTCGTCATAACCGATGGACTCGCCATCGAGCACGATCTGCCCGCCCTGGAATTCTTCCAGCAAGTTGACGCAACGCAGCAGCGTGGTCTTGCCCGAGCCGCTGGAGCCGATCAAGGTCACCACGTTGCCGCGCTGCATGGACAGGTCGACGCCTTTGAGCACTTCCACCTGGCCGTATTGTTTGCGCAGGCCGCGAATGTTCAGCAG
>NZ_NMOJ01000199.1 GCF_002251635.1 Pseudomonas mandelii | reverse complement strand
GTGCACTAATGTGTAACGCAACCGCCATAAAACAGTGCATGTCTTTGGCTCTAGCTTCGTTTATGAACGTTGCTTATAACGTTCGAAAACAATTGAACAACCCTATCGAATAAGCCAGCACTAGTGGACCCACTAACGCCATCAACCTGAGCAAAACCGGGCCTCTCGCGGGGGCTTGTTTTTTCTCCCGTAGTTGGCGTAGAGTTTGCTCACTGTGTTTGCATGGGTCGCTTTGAACCTGGACCTGGGCAGTAGCCTACAAGTTAGCTACATCCCGTTCGACGTCTTCTTACTCTCCTGCAACCAGCCCCAGTACTCTTTCATGAGAAAGAGGCTGTCATTAATTTTTGCGTCNAAGGAAATAAGAAAATGGCTGATCGTCAGAGCGGTACCGTCAAGTGGTTTAACGACGAGAAAGGGTTTGGTTTTATCACTCCAGAAAGCGGTCCGGATCTGTTCGTCCATTTCCGCGCTATTCAGGGCAACGGCTTCAAGAGCCTCAAAGAAGGCCAGAAAGTGACTTTCATCGCCGTGCAGGGCCAGAAAGGCATGCAGGCTGACGAAGTACAAGCAGAAGGCTGATCTNCTGTNACGAAAAAGCCCCTGATGGTGACATCAGGGGCTTTTTTGTGCGCGTAAATCCGTAAAATGGATTCTTTTTCCGTCCAGAGGCTGCCATGTCGAAACNCCTGCTGAGCCCCCAAGGCGAGTTTCCCGCCGTCGGCCTGGGCCGTCGTCTGGCAGCGATGTTCTATGACTTTCTGTTGTGCACGGCCCTGCTGATCGTCACCAGCGGCATTTACAAGATGATCCAGATGGCNNTTATCGGCGAAGACAAAATGCGCACGCTCACCGAATCCGGCGCGCTGGACGGCGACCCGCTGCTGTCGACGATTTTGTTTTTTGTATTGTTTGGTTTTTTTGCCAAATTCTGGACCCATTCCGGGCAGACGCTGGGCATGCAGGTGTGGGGCGTGCGCGTACAGAACGCCGACGGCTCACGCATCAGCCTGTGGCAGGCGCTGTTGCGGTTTGTGGTGTCGATTGCGTCGTGGTTGTGCGTGGGGCTGGGGTTTATCTGGTCGCTGTTTGATAAACAGAAACGCAGCTGGCATGACATGTACTCGAACACTCAGCTGGTTCGAATCCCGAAGAAAGCCAAGTAGCTGCGGGAAGCAAAAAGCACTGTGGGAGCGAGCAGGCTCGCTCCCACAGTTTTTTACGAGTACTNCGGGAAGCAAAAAGCACTGTGGGAGCGAGCAGGCTCGCTCCCACAGTTTTTTACGAGTACTTAAGCGTTACCGGCCAGTTTCATCCGCGCCGCCTGGGTGAAATCCAGCATCCGCTTCAACGGCCGAATCGCCTGCGGAATCAACGCCGGATCAACAAAGATCTCGTTAGTCCCTTCCTTCAAGCACTGCAGCGTGCGCTCCAGCGTGTTCATCGCCATCCACGGGCAGTGCGCGCAACTGCGGCACGCCGCGCCGTTACCGGCAGTAGGCGCCTCAATGAAGACTTTATCCGGGCACAGCTGCTGCATCTTGTAGAAGATGCCGCGGTCGGTCGCCACGATGAACGTCTTGTTCGGCAAACGCTGTGCGGCGGCAATCAGCTGGCTGGTGGAGCCCACCGCGTCCGCGAGCTCGATCACCGCGGTCGGCGACTCCGGGTGCACCAGAATCGCCGCGTCCGGATACAGCGCCTTCATGTCTTCAAGCTGCTTGGACTTGAACTCCTCGTGGACGATGCACGCCCCGTCCCACAGCAACATATCCGCGCCGGTCTGGCGCTGGATGTAGGTGCCCAAGTGCTTGTCCGGGCCCCAGATAATTGTCTCGCCGTTGTCCATCAGGCTTTCGACGATTTCCAGTGCGCAGCTGGAGGTCACGACCCAATCCGCCCGGGCTTTGACCGCGGCCGAGGTGTTGGCGTAGACCACCACGGTGCGCTCGGGATGCTGGTCGCAAAATGCCGAAAACTCATCCACCGGGCAGCCCAGGTCCAGCGAGCAGGTCGCTTCCAGGGTCGGCATCAGAATGCGTTTTTCAGGGTTGAGAATTTTGGCGGTTTCGCCCATGAACTTCACTCCGGCGACCAGCACGGTCTTGGCCGGGTGAGCACNGCCGAAGCGCGCCATTTCCAGGGAATCGGAGACACAGCCGCCGGTTTCTTCGGCCAGGGCCTGAATCACCGGGTCGCAATAAAAGTGGGCAACCAGCACCGCGTCTTGAGCCTTGAGCTCGGCGGCGATGGCGACACGCAAAAAAGCTTCCTCCTCGACGGTCAGCGGCTTGGGCTGCTTGGCGTCGAGGTGAGCTTGAACCAGTAGGCGTTCGGAAATTTGCGTCATGTTCGCAAGACCTGCAGGCGCAGTTGCGCGAAAGTCGAGTGTACCACCGGCTCTGGACCCTTCAGGGTACCGCCGGGAGAGTGAGTATCATCAGGCACGGACAGCGGTGAAGCTGCGCAAGGCTACAGAATATCGCCCGGAGACAAAAGATCATTTCAACCAGAATCCGATATTTAACAGAGTGTTACCCNNTNCACNAAATNCCAGGCAAAAAAAAACCCGGAAATCCTCACTTGCGTGGGCCTTCCGGATTTTCTAAACCGCCAAAAATGGTGGGTCGTGTGGGATTCGAACCTACGACCAATTGGTTAAAAGCCAACTGCTCTACCAACTGAGCTAACGACCCGCTGTGTTGTGGCGCGTATAATACTGATTTCTAAGGATTATTCAACACCTTATTTGAAATAAATCAGAAATAACGCGTTGGGTCGCTTACGCCGGCCGCTGCAAAGCCTTCTGCACGCAGTCGGCAGCTGTCGCATTTGCCGCACGCACGGCCGTTATCATCCGCCTGATAGCAGGAAACGGTCAGCCCATAATCGACCCCCAGCTTCACGCCTGCCTGGACGATCTGTGCCTTGCTGAGGTTCTGCAGCGGCGCCTGGATGCGGAAGCCATTGCCCTCGACACCGGCCTTCGTCGCCAGATTGGCCGTGCGCTCGAAAGACTCGATGAACTCGGGACGGCAATCCGGGTAACCGGAGTAATCCACCGCGTTCACGCCAATAAAAATGTCACGCGCGCCGAGGACTTCAGCCCAACCCAGCGCCAGGGATAGAAACACCGTGTTGCGCGCCGGCACGTAAGTCACCGGAATACCTTCGCCCGCCACTTCCGGAACGTCGATGCTGCTGTCGGTCAGTGCCGAACCGCCGATACCGTTCAGGTTCAGGCCGATCACCTTGTGCTCCACCACGCCCAGATCGCGGGCGACACGTTCGGCGGCGTGCAGCTCGGCGTGAGAGCGCTGACCATAGTCAAAGCTCATGGTATAGCAGCTGTAGCCTTCAGCACGTGCCATGGCCACGACCGTCGCGGAGTCGAGGCCACCAGACAGCAGGATAACCGCACGTTTTTCAGCAGTGTTCAGTTGTTCAGTCATCTCAGCGCCCCGGCTCGTCATTCCACAGGTATTTATGCAACTGCAATTGCAGACGCACTGGCAGGTTGTCCGCCACCACCCAGTCAGCCAGGTCTCGCGCATTCAGGTCATGATGGCTTGGCGAAAACAGCACTTCGCCTGCACGTTTGTCCAGACCGTACTGAATCAGTTTGGAGACGGCCCAGTCGTAGTCGTCCCGCGAGCAGATGACAAACTTCACCTGATCGTTGGGCGTGAGCAGTTCGATGTTCTCGTAGCGGTTGCGGTGTGCTTCTTTCGAACCTGGGGTTTTGAGGTCGACGACGCGACTGACCCGTGGATCGACCGCCGAGATGTCGAGCGCGCCACTGGTTTCCAGCGACACTTCGTAACCGGCGTCACACAACTGCTTAAGCAATGGGATGGCATTGGGTTGCGCCAGCGGCTCGCCACCGGTGACACAGACGTAACGCGGACGGAAACCGGCCACTTGCTCGAGGATATCGTCGAGCGGGCGAACAGTGCCGCCACTGAAAGCGTAGGCGCTGTCACAGTATTGGCAACGCAACGGGCAGCCGGTCAGCCGTACAAATACGGTGGGCAGGCCAGCGGTTCGCGTTTCACCCTGCAACGAGTAAAAAACTTCGGTAATACGTAATGTGTCTTGCATAGTCGCCACGGGCGTAACAGCTAAACAGGCTGTCCGCCTCCGTCAGGCACTTCAAGGGATTGCGCCAACGCGCCAACCCCGGGAAGCGTGTTTCATAAAAGGGCGTGGATTCTAACGAAAAAACCCGCGCCAGGCGCGGGTTTCTTCTAAACGGGNCAAA
>NZ_NMOJ01000198.1 GCF_002251635.1 Pseudomonas mandelii | reverse complement strand
TCGCTTACAAGCGCTGCAGATCCCGCTGGGCCAACTGGGCAGCAGACGTACCCGGATATTGGGCAACCACTTGCTGCAGAATGCCTTTGACCTTGTCGGTATGACCCAGGCGGCGCTCTACATCAGCCAGCTTGTACAGCGAATCAGGCACTTTTGGATGCTTGGGGTACAGCTGCGAAACCTTGGCAAAAGCCTGACCTGCACCTTGCAGATCNCCCTTTGCCAGGTTCACCTCACCCAACCAGTACTGGGCATTGCCCGCGTATTGGCTGTTCGGGTATTTGCGCAGGAATGCGGTAAAAGCCTGGCTGGCCTTATCGAAATCCTTGGCTTTGATCAGGTCGAAGGCTGCGTCGTAATACAGTTTTTCCTTCGCCGGATCAGCTGGCTCGCTACCCGCAGCAGGCGCTTGAGCGGCGGCCGCTCCTGCACCTGCGCCAGCGGCTGCACCGGGGGCATTCAAACTGCCACCGGCTGAAGAATTATCAGGAGTCGCGGCTGGTGCAACGCCGGTTCCTATGCGCCGATCAAGATCCTGATATCGCTCCAGGTTCTCTTGCTTCATACGCGCTACATCATTCTGCAGAACTTCGATTACACCCTGTTGGCGTGAAATCTGCTCCTGCATGGATTGCAATTGGTTGAACAGCTCGCCCTGTGCCGAGACAGGGGCCGAAACCCCTCCCCCGGCATAGGCGCCGTTCGTACCGTAACCCGCAGGCGGATTGCTACTCCCGCTATTGTTATAGCCAGAGTTGCTATCTTCCACAGGAACCGCAGCCCACACCGCAAGCGGTGCGAGGCTGAGAGCCAATACAGTTAGAGCACGACGGCACGTTCGCATGACGAATTACTTACGCAGTTCGACGCGACGGTTTTGAGCCCAGGACTGCTCGTCGTGGCCAGTAGCAACTGGACGCTCTTTACCGTAGGAAACCAGTTCCAGTTGGCCCGGAGCAACACCTTGCAGTACCAGGTAGCGCTGAACGGCTTTCGCACGACGCTCGCCCAGTGCCATGTTGTACTCACGAGTACCACGTTCGTCGGTGTTACCTTCCAGAACAACGCGAGCGCCGTTAGCTTTCAGGTCCTTCGCGTGAACGTCCAGAGCGCGCATGGCTTCTGGCTTCAGGTCCGAACTGTCGTATTCGAAGTAGAAAGTGGTGATAGCGCGCAGAGCAGCTTCTTCGCTCAGGGAGCCGTCAACTGCACCAGTGTTAGCGCCGTAACCAGCGTTTGGATCAACAGCGCCTTCACCGGCATTGTCGCCGCCTTTAGACGAGCAACCAACGGCTACGGACAGAGCCAGAGCCAGAGCAGCAAACTTACCAAACTTCAGCATTTCCATCGTGAAACTCCTAATGAACCCCAGTGTGTTAAGCAAATCTTGTAGCGCCGCGTCAGTTCAGGTAAGGGGACCAGGACGGTTCTCTGACTTCGCCTTGTGCGGTAGGAAGCGGGAGCCTTACGCGTCCATTAATGGACACGAGCATCAAGACTCCCCGGCCCTGCTGGCGGGTGGCGTAGATTACCATGGTGCCGTTGGGCGCAACAGTAGCTGACTCATCAAGGTTGGTGTCTGTGAGGATTTTTACCGTTCCACGCTGCAAATCCTGGGCCGCAACCCGGAAATTAGTGAAACCATCCTGACGGTGAATCATCACCAACGTCTTTTCATCAGCCGAAAGCTTAGGGTTGGCATTGTAGTTACCAATAAAGGTCACGCGTTCTGCGCCACCGCCACCTACGCTTGTTTTGTAGATTTGAGGCTTGCCGCCACGGTCAGAGGTGAAATAGATGGTCGAACCATCCTTACCCCAGAACGGTTCGGTGTTGATGCCCGGGCCGCTGGTAACTCGGCTGATCTGGCGCGAACCCAGGTTCATCACGTAGATGTCCGGGTTACCGTCTTTCGACAATACGAACGCCAGGCGATTGCCATCCGGCGACCANGCAGGTGCGCCGTTGAGGCCTTCGAAGTTGGTGATCTGCTCACGACGGCCAGTATCGATGTGCTGCATGAAGATACGCGGACGCTTCTGCTCGAACGAAACGTAAGCGATGCGCTTGCCGTCCGGTGCGAANCGCGGCGACAGGATTGGCTCACGGGACTGCAGCAAGGTCACGGCGCGTGCACCGTCGTAGTCCGAGCGCTGCAACGTATAACGAGTGTTGTCTACAGAGAAACGCTCAGCCGTTACATAAAGCAGGCGTGTCGAGAACGCACCTTTGATACCGGTGAGTTTTTCAAACGACTGGTCCGAGATGTAGTGCGCCATGTCACGCAGCTGATCGACGCTGCCCGACACGCTACCGGTCAGCACTTGCTGTTCGGTGGCGACGTTGAACAGAGCGTACTGAACCTGCAGGCGACCGCCCGCTGGAACAATGCTGCCGACCATAATGTATTGAGCGTTGATCGCCTTCCAGTCACGGAAAATGATTTCGCTGGCCTGGTTCGGCTGGCTGATCATGTTGCCTTTCGGAATCGGCGCGTAGTAACCCGAGTTGCGCAGGTCGTTGCCGATGATTTCGGCCATGTCATCCGGCAGCACGGTGCCGCCCTGGAATCCGAATGGCACTACGGCAATTGGAGTTGCCTGGGAGCTACCACTGCTGACCAGGATATTTTTTTCGTCTGCGGTGGCCAGTCCTGCAAAGCAGAANATAACGACAAGCATTCCTCGAAGAAGGTTTCTCACAAGGCTAGATCCTCAGGTGTGAATGTCATCTTGAATGAACGATAGGGAGCGAAGTCGCCTGGCTTCAGACCCTGCATTTCGGTCAATCGACCAATATTTTTTACCGCCGCTACCGCTGAACTGTCGAACGGTGCATCACCGCTGGACTTGGCAACCGATACGCCGGAGATTGTTCCATCAGGCAGCATGTTGATTTGCAGGATCACTTTCATGCCCTTGCGGGCCGACGGTGGCTGCGCCCAACCTTCAGAAGCACGGGAGCGAATCAAGTCGTCGAAGTTACCCGCGACTTCATCACCCTGTTCATCGGCCAAGGCTTGCTGACGCTGCGGCGTGTCGGAAAGCAAATCTGCCAAGGCCTGGGCCTTTTTCTCTTCGGCGGATTTACGTGCTGCTTCCTGGGCCTTTTTCTTGGTGGCGTCGGCGGCAGCTTTCTTCTTCGCGTCGTCGGCGATCTTTTTCTTCGCCTCGTCTGCTTCAGCTTTTTTCTTGGCGTCTTCGGCGGCTTTCTTCTTCGCGTCTTCGACTATCTTTTTCTTGGCGTCTTCAGCGGCCTTTTTCTTGGCCTCTTCTTCGGCCGCTTTTTTGGCTTCTTCTTCAGACTTCTTCTTGGCTATATCAGCCAGTTGTTTCTCTTCAGCCTTTTTAGCTTCGGC
>NZ_NMOJ01000197.1 GCF_002251635.1 Pseudomonas mandelii | reverse complement strand
AGCTTTGTCGGCTTTCTTGGCTTCATCAGCCTTTTTCGCCTCGTCAGCTTTCTTGGCTTCGTCGGCCTTCTTGGATTCTTCGGCTTTTTGAGCCGCATCTTCCTTCTTTTGTTCCGCGGCCTTGATCGCTTCCTGTTCGATCTTTTTCTGTTCCATCTGTTCGACTTCGGTCTGACGCGCAGCCGACTTCTGGGCCTCACCCGCAATCTTCTGATTGGTCTGGGTAGTGGCCTGACTTTTCGATTTCAGCTGATACAGGGTCGCCTGCACGATCGGCTTGGCTGGCGGCAGGTCCGGGGTGAAGGCGAAACTGACGAACAGCATGCCGAACACCAGCACGTGCAAGGCAATTGCCCAGACGCTAGGCCAGAAGAAGCTTTCCGAGGCGGACGGCTCTCGCTGTTGGTGCATCAGGGCGCCTCGGTAATCAAGCCAACGTTACCGACGCCGGCCTTCTGCAACCCGCCCATGGCGCCCATCACGGAGCCGTAATCGACGGTCTTGTCGCCACGGATAAACACCTGGGTGCGCTTGCCGCCTTCAGTACCGGACCGAATGATCTTGGTCACGGCGTCGGTCATCTGCGGCAAGGTCATGGCCTTGTCCTGCTGTTTCTGAGTGTCGACTTCGCTGCCAAGGTTCCAGTAATAGGTCTTGTCAGCCTTGATCGAAATGGTCAGGACCTGAGTGTTGTTGTCTTGCGGCAAGGCTTCGCTGGAAACCTTGGGCAGATCAACCTTCACGCCCTGATTGAGCATCGGCGCGGTCACCATGAAGATGACCAGCAGCACCAACATCACGTCGATGTAGGGCACTACGTTCATCTCGGCGACCGGCTTGCGCTTTTTGCGAGCTCGAGCGATTAAAGCCATTGGGAATTACCTGCTTATTCTTCGCTGGTGTGCACTTTACGGTGCAGGATCGCCTGGAACTCGTCGGCGAAGGTGTAGTAACGGCTGATCAAGGTTTCGCCGCGTGCGGCAAAACGGTTGTAAGCGATTACTGCTGGGATAGCAGCGAACAGGCCGATCGCGGTAGCGACCAGGGCTTCGGCGATACCCGGGGCCACAGTGGCCAGGGTCGCTTGCTGGGCCTGAGCCAGGCCACGGAAGGAGTTCATGATCCCCCAGACGGTGCCGAACAGACCGATGTACGGGCTGACGGAGCCGACGGTAGCGAGGAACGGCAGGCTCTGCTCCAGTTTCTCTTCTTCGCGTGAAATCGCGACGCGCATGGCACGGGCCACACCTTCCATGACCGCTTCAGGGTCGACGCCCGGCTGCTGGCGCAGGCGCGAGAATTCCTTGAAGCCGGCGCGGAAGATCTGCTCGACGCCCGAATCCGGGTCCGGGTTGCTGCCCGCCTGACGGTACAGCTTGGACAGGTCGATACCCGACCAGAAGCGCTCTTCGAAGCTCTCCAGGGCACGTCGACCGGCACGCAGCAAGTTGCTGCGCTGAAAAATCATGACCCAAGAGGTAACCGATGCGGCTACCAGGATCAGCATTACCAGTTGAACCACAACACTGGCATTGCTGACCAGGCTCCACATGGAGGAATGGTCGACGACGGTAGGTTCCACGCTAAATCTCCTGCTTTGATTGTTTACCCGCGCCGCTTACGCCGGCAAAGGCCGCACGTAGAGCTTCGGGAATGGCCCGGGGTTTCAAACTATTGGTGCGCACACAGGCCACCAGGAACTGCCCCTCACAGAGCAGCGTTGCATCCGTTGCCCGCCTGACTTGCTGTTTAAAGCGCAGGCTGACACGGTTCAATTCGATTACTTGCGCGCTGACCAGCAGTTCATCGTCCAGCCGCGCCGGTGCGTGGTAACGCGCCTCGCTGGAATGCACGACAAACAACAGGTCTTCCCCCGCAAGCGTGGATTGGGCAAAGCCCAACTCCCGTAGCCGCTCGGTTCGAGCCCGCTCCATGAACTTGAGGTAGTTGACGTAATACACGATGCCGCCAGCATCGGTGTCCTCGTAATAAACGCGACAGCGATGTACGAACGACTGATCCCCGTTTTGCGCGCGCATACTCTAGTGCTTACTCCTCAGGTTGCCAATCCGGCCAGGCAACTGTTTTTCATTGATTCGCGGCTTTCTGGTGAAAGTACGGTCCTCAGACCGCACAAACTCCGAATAAATCAGCCCGCAAAGGTGATTAATCGTCTACCGCATCGAGGAATTCGTCTACTACAGGCATCTCGCCCAATCGTGACGGAATGTTTAACCCAAAGTGCAAATAGGCGTGGCGCGTGACCACTCGCCCCCGTGGCGTGCGCATGATGTAGCCCTGCTGGATCAGGTACGGCTCCAGCACATCCTCAATGGTATGGCGCTCTTCACTGATGGCGGCTGCCAGGCTGTCCACGCCCACCGGGCCACCGTCGAACTTCTCGATCATGGTCAAGAGTAGACGTCGATCCTGATGATCGAAGCCATGCTCGTCCACATCCAACAGGTTCAAGGCCAGGTCGGCCACGGCCTTGGTGATATGCCCCTTGGCCCGCACCTCGGCAAAATCGCGTACGCGACGCAACAAACGGTTGGCGATCCGTGGCGTGCCACGGGCCCGGCGGGCGATTTCAAAGGCGCCTTCCGGGTCCAGGGGCAAGCCGAGAATGCTCGCAGACCGGCTGACGATGGTCGCCAGGTCAGCGGTGCTATAGAACTCCAGGCGNTGCACAATGCCGAAACGGTCTCGTAGCGGGTTGGTCAGCATGCCCGCGCGGGTGGTTGCGCCGACCAAGGTGAACGGCGGTAGNTCGAGNTTGATCGANCGCGCNGCCGGCCCTTCACCAATCATGATGTCGAGCTGGAAGTCTTCCATGGCCGGGTACAGCACTTCTTCGACGATCGGCGACAGCCGGTGGATCTCGTCGATAAACAGCACGTCGTGGGGTTCAAGATTGGTCAGCAACGCCGCCAGGTCACCCGGACGCTCCAGCACCGGGCCGGAGGTGGACTTGATCGACACGCCCATTTCATGGGCGATAATCATGGCCAGCGTGGTTTTACCCAGCCCCGGCGGACCGAAGATCAACGTGTGGTCGAGGGACTCACTNCGCCCGCGAGCGGCCTGGATGAACAACTCCATCTGCTCGCGCACAGTCGGCTGGCCAATGTAGTCGGCCAGGCTCAGGGGGCGGATGGCGCGGTCCTGGACCTCTTCACGGTCGCGCGGGCCGGTGGCCGCGATCAGACGATCAGCTTCAATCACTTAAATCATTCCCTTCAGGGCTCGGCGGATCATGTCTTCGCTGCTCAGGTTCTTGTCCTTGATGGCCGACACCGCTTTGCTGGCTTCCTGCGGCTTGTAGCCCAAGGAAATCAGCGCGCTGACCGCGTCATTTTCGGCGGTGGCGACCGGTGCCGGCGCATCAGGCCCACCCGGCTGGTTCGGCACCAGGGCGAACATCGCCGGTACGACTTCCCAGGCCTTGAAGCGATCCTTGAGTTCCACCAGCAGGCGCTCCGCGGTTTTCTTGCCGACACCCGGCACCTTGGTCAGCGCAGAGGTGTCCTGGGATTGCACGCAACGGACCAGCTCATCCACTTCGAGGCTCGACATCAACGCCAGGGCCAATTTTGGCCCCACACCATTGAGACGGATCAACTCGCGAAAAAAGTCTCGCTCACGCTTGCCGAAGAAGCCATAGAGTAACTGCGCGTCTTCACGAACAACCAGATGGGTGTGCAAGGTCAGCGGTTCACCGACCGACGGCAAGCGATAGAGGGTGGTCATGGGCACTTCCAGCTCATACCCCAACCCATTTACATCCAGAATCAGGTGCGGCGGCTGTTTTTCAGCCAGGGTGCCGCGCAAGCGTCCAATCACGTTTCAGATCCTTGAGCGTTGGCCAGATCAACGACTGGCGACTGACAGAACAAGGGTTTTGCGCCGACAACACAGGCGCAAAACCCTCATTCCCTAAAAATGACTGCTGATGCTATCAGAGACGCAGGCGCCCGCCACGACTGCGTGCCGTGCCCAGGCCATGCGGCAACAGGCTGGAGCGGGTGTGGGCATGGCAAATGGCAATGGCCAGGGCGTCGGAGGCGTCGATTTGCGGTTTTGAGGTGAGCTTGAGCATGTGCATGACCATCATCTGCACCTGCTCCTTGTTTGCGGCACCGGTGCCGGTCACTGCTTGCTTGACCTGGGTCGCGGTGTACTCGGCGATTTCCAGGCTTTCTTCGGCACCCGCCACGATCGCGGCGCCACGGGCCTGGCCGAGTTTCAGGGCGGAGTCGGCGTTTTTGGCCATGAAGACTTTTTCGATGCCCATGGTGACCGGCCCGTAGGTCTGGATCACTTCACGCACGCCGCGATAGACGATCTGCAGGCGCTCGGCCAACTCGCCCGCGCCAGTGCGGATGCAGCCCGAGGCCACGTAGACGCAGCCACGCCCGGTATCACGTACCACGCCATAACCGGTGATGCGCGAACCGGGGTCGATACCAAGAATTAAAGTCATAACGCCTGCGGGTTCATTAAAAACACAATATTCATTACAGCAAATAACAAATGTGGGAGCTGGCTTGCCTGCGATGGCGTAGGCGCAGGCAAGCCAGCTCCCACACTGAATCTTAGTCGCCCTTATCCGAGCTGCGCGGCTACCGACTCGGGAATGTCCGCGTTGGAGTAGACGTTCTGCACGTCATCCAGGTCTTCAAGCATGTCGANCATCTTCAGCACTTTCTGCGCGCCGTCCAGGTCCAGCTCGGCGCTGGTGGTCGGCAGCATCACGATTTCCGCGTCAGTGCCTTTGAAACCGGCCGCTTCCAGCGCGTTCCGCACGGAGTAGAAGCCGGCGAACGAGGTGAACACGTCAATCGAACCGTCTTCATGGGTGACCACGTCATCGGCGTCGGCGTCCATGGCCGCTTCCATCAGCGCATCTTCATCAACACCCGGCGCGAAGGAAATCTGCCCCTTGCGCTCAAACAGATAGGCCACCGAACCGTCAGTCCCCAGGTTGCCGCCACACTTGCTGAACGCATGGCGCACGGCTGCCGCCGTACGGTTGCGGTTGTCGGTCATGCACTCGACCATCACCGCCACGCCACCCGGGCCGTAGCCTTCATAGGTCAGTTCGACCATGTCGTCAGTATCGGCTGCACCGGCACCGCGGGCCACGGCGCGATCAATAATGTCGCGGCTCATGTTGGCGCCCAACGCCTTGTCCAGCGCCAGGCGCAGACGCGGGTTGGAGCCCGGGTCACCGCCACCCTGGCGAGCAGCGACGGTCAGCTCGCGAATCCACTTGGTGAAGATCTTGCCNTTCTTGGCATCCTGACGCTCTTTGCGGTGCTTGATGTTCGCCCACTTGGAATGACCCGCCATATCTCGCTCCGAATTTCTCTTTGAAACATCGCCCGCCGCGCACGCTGTGTCGGCCAGCAACAAAAAATCTCGACCTAAAGAAAAGGCGCATCCCGGAAGGATGCGCCTTTGCGGTCAGCCTTACTCAGCCTTTGGCGTTTCGCGCAGACGAATGTGCAGTTCGCGCAATGCCTTGGCATCTACAGCACCCGGTGCCTGAGTCATGACGTCAGCCGCGCTCTGGGTTTTCGGGAAGGCGATCACTTCACGGATCGACTGGGCGCCGGTCATCAGCATCACCAGACGGTCCAGACCGAACGCCAGGCCACCGTGCGGCGGCGCGCCGTATTTCAGGGCGTCGAGCAGGAAGCCGAATTTCTCTTCCTGTTCCGCTTCGTTGATGCCCAACAGGCGGAAGACCGCTTGTTGCATCTCTTTGCGGTGGATACGGATCGAACCGCCACCCAACTCAGTGCCGTTCAACACCATGTCGTAGGCGCGGGACAGAGCTCCAGCGGGGTTGGCTTCCAGCTCTTGCGGCGAGCACTTCGGCGCAGTGAACGGGTGGTGCAAGGCGCTGAAGCTGCCGTCGTCGTTCTCTTCGAACATCGGGAAGTCGACCACCCACATCGGTGCCCACTTGCAGGTCAGCAGGTCCAGGTCGTGGCCCAGCTTGATCCGCAGCGCGCCCAGGGCTTCGCTGACGATCTTGGCTTTGTCGGCACCGAAGAACACGATGTCGCCGTCAACCGCGCCAACGCGATCGAGGATCACGTTGAGGTTGGCCNNAGGGATGTTTTTCACGATCGGCGACTGCAGGCCTTCAACACCGTTAGCACGCTCGTTGACCTTGATGTACGCCAGGCCTTTGGCACCGTAGATGCCGACGAACTTGGTGTAGTCGTCGATCTGTTTGCGCGGCATGCTCGCGCCGCCTGGTACACGCAGGGCGGCGATACGGCATTTAGGGTCGTTGGCCGGGCCGCTGAACACCTTGAAGTCGACTGCTTTGAGCTGGTCGGCCACGTCCACCAGTTCCAGCGGGTTACGCAGGTCTGGCTTGTCGGAACCGTAGCGGCGCATGGCTTCTTCGAAGGTCATGTGCGGGAACTCGCCGAACTCCAGGTCCAGCACTTCCTTGAACAGGTTGCGGATCATTTGTTCGGTCAGGCCCATGATCTCTTTTTCATCGAGGAAGCTGGTCTCGATGTCGATCTGGGTGAATTCCGGCTGGCGGTCGGCACGCAGGTCTTCGTCNCGGAAGCACTTGGCGATCTGGTAGTAACGGTCGAAGCCGGCCACCATCAGCAGTTGTTTGAACAGCTGCGGCGATTGCGGCAAGGCGAAGAAGGAGCCGGCGTGGGTACGGCTTGGCACCAGATAGTCACGCGCGCCTTCCGGGGTGGCCCGGGTCAGGATCGGCGTTTCGACGTCGAGGAAGCCGTTCTCGTCGAGGAAGCGGCGGATGCTGGTGGTCATGCGCGAACGCAGACGCAGCTTCTCGGCCATTTCCGGACGACGCAGGTCCAGGAAGCGGTAGCGCAGGCGAGTTTCTTCGCCCACGTCGGAATACTCGTTGAGTGGGAACGGCGGGGTTTCCGACTCGTTCAGCACTTCCAGCTCGTAGCCCAGCACTTCGATGGCGCCGGAGGCCATGTTCGCGTTCACGGCACCGGCCGGACGCAGGCGAACCTTGCCGGTGATCTTGACAACGTACTCGCTGCGCACACGGTCGGCGGCGGCGAAGCTCTCGGCGCGGTCCGGATCGAACACCACCTGGGCCAGACCATCACGATCACGGATATCGAGGAAAATCACCCCGCCGTGGTCGCGGCGACGGTGAACCCATCCGCAAAGGGTGATTTCCTGACCTTCCAGGGTCTCGTTCAGTTGGCCGCAATAGTGGCTGCGCATCATGGTAGTGGTTTCACTTCTCGTAATCGAAATTCGGTTGGAGGCCCTGCAGGTGTTGCAAGGGCTCGCGCGTGTCGTTCAACTCAGGTTCCAGACCTTAGTCAGCTTTGTCGCCGCCGGCCAGATTCTTCTTGGCGCCGGTCTTGAAGTCGGTCTCGTACCAGCCGCCGCCGCTCAGGCGGAAGCCCGGCATGGACAACATCTTCTTCAGCTCAGGAGCCTGGCAGGCAGGGCAATCGACCAGCGGCGCTGCGCTGATCTTCTGAATGGCTTCCAACTGATGACCACAGGAAGCACATTGATAGTCGTACATGGGCATGGGGGTTGTCTCGGCGATCAGATTGCTACCGCACACACTGGGTTTTGCGGCAAAGAGCGGGATTATATCCATTAAATGCAGCCTGTGCAGCCGTAAGACTGCACAGACCGACACGCTGCCCGATCACCCGCGTGGCTAGGGCATTGCGACGCAGCCCCCTTCTTTCAGGCTGTGTACGACGCAGACAACCCGCACCAGCCCGGTAAAGTTCTTGACCCCGCCATGACGCAAGTGCACTTCGCGATCCACGTGGGACAGCAGCGCACTGACCGTACAACAATTGACCTTGGCCATATCGCCCAGAATATCCCAGTACACCTGCTCAAGCCGCAAGCAGGTGGCAAAGCCGTTCAACCGCACCGACCGGGATAGAGGCCGGGCCAGCCCCATATCAAATTCGCTGACAAATGGATCAATCCTTATCTCCTTGACCGGACCGACCCTCCCCTCGCTTCGCCTGTCTTCGTAATCCATATCGTTGACACTCCTTTGTCATCCTTGCCTTCTGTAAGAGCACTCTGCGTGGCCTTATAAAAGCGCAGGCGCAAAGGTATATCCAGATGACTTTATGACCGTGGACGTAGGATAAGCCAACAGCTGAATGGCGATCATGGAGACCGTCCTAGGCCGGCCATTTTCCTACGCAACCAGAGGATTTTTAACGCACGAAAAAGCGATTGAAAGAAGTCGAAGATCGCGAACGACACCCGAGGGGCATCATTCGCGTACTGACGATATTACTGATCCAGCAGAGACCGCAGCATCCATGCGGTTTTTTCGTGGACTTGCATGCGCTGGGTCAACAAGTCCGCCGTGGGCTCATCGCTGACTTTTTCCAGCAGCGGAAAGATCCCGCGCGCGGTACGGGTGACCGCCTCTTGCCCATCGACAAGCTGCTTGATCATGTCTTCGGCGCTGGGCACGCCGGCTTCTTCCTTAATAGAAGACAGCCGCGCATAAATCGAATAGGCGCCGGGGGCAGGAAACCCGAGGGCGCGAATGCGCTCGGCAATCGAATCGACGGCCAGGGCCAGCTCGTTGTATTGCTCCTCGAACATCAGGTGCAGGGTCCGAAACATGGGGCCCGTGACGTTCCAATGGAAGTTGTGGGTTTTCAAATACAGTACATAGGTATCGGACAGCAGTCGTGAAAGCCCATCGACGATGGATTTACGATCTTCTTCACTGATACCAATATCGATTGCCATGTTTTTCCCCTAAAGGTGATGAATTCATCCAACAGGTGCAGGACCACTCTAGCAAGCCTGCCACCCCCTCGCAGCCCGGGATTGCACAATGACCTGCGACAAATCGCCCCGCGAAGCACCGCTGGACTGCCTGATTTGAGTAGCTGCAGGCTTTGCTGTTAAATAGACCGCGTGTCGCGACCGCCTGTTTTTCGGGGGCTGCGCATAGGCTGGTACCGGGTACGTGTCCAACGCCTCTTATTGTTCTGAAGCGAACCGTGCCAGTCAGCTCTTCCTTGTGATCCTTCTTAACGTGAGTTAATCAAAATGTTGAAAATCGTCCACCTGCTAACGGGCGCAGCAGCTTTGCTGCTGTCCTTCATCCCTAGCCTGCGATCCGAAGCAGTCCCTTACCTGCAACAACCTGACGCGCTGTACCTGGCCTTTTTCGGCCTGCTCAACCTCACCCTTGCTCCGGTNATCCCTTACTGGAACAAAGGCNCACGTCATCAACTGCAAAACCTGGTCAGCGCCCTGCTGGTCCTGGCTGTCGTCCTGCAAACCCTGACGTTGCTCGCGCCGATGCCTGTCATCGCCGGTCAACCTGCCGTTCTGTTCAGCCTGGTGGCTGCGCTGATCGCCGTTCTCCTGCACCTGGCTATCAGCTTCTACAAATCCTCGCCTGCCGCTGCGTCGCAAAACTACGACATGACCAACCGGGATACCGGGACCGTCAAGTGGTTCAACACCTCCAAAGGCTTCGGCTTTATTTCCCGCGATTCGGGCGACGATATCTTCGTCCACTTCCGGGCCATCCGTGGCGAAGGCCACCGCGTCCTGGTCGAAGGCCAGCGCGTGGAGTTCTCCGTCATGAACCGCGACAAGGGCCTGCAAGCCGAAGATGTGATCGCCGCATTGCCGCGTCGCTGATTCAAGGCTAAAAAAAACCGCGAGCAGCTGAGCTGTTCGCGGTTTTTTATTGCCTGCGGTTTCAATAGTGAGGCGGTGGCGCTTCTTCTTCGGATGACTCGAACTGGCCACCCATTTCTTCCTGGCGCTTGAGCAGNGCNGCCATCTGCAATTGCAGGCGTTCAACGGCACGCTGCTGCGTCGCCAGCACATCGCTCAACGACTGGATAGTGTCATCCTGAAACGCCAGTTGGCTCTCCAGATCGGTAACGCGATCTTCCAGGCTCATGATTCAACCCTCCAGAAACGTGAAATCTTCGGTTAACAGCAGACGCAGGCGCTCGCGAATCGACGCAATCTGCGCTGCGCTGTAAGGCACGGCCGGGTGTCTGCCCCAGACCGGAGCTGGCCAGGCGGCGTCCTCACGTTTGCGCACAATGACATGCATGTGCAACTGACTGACGACATTACCCAGCGCCGCAACATTCAGCTTATCGGCGTCGAACGAATCCTTGAGCAGTTCCGCCAGCGCAGTTGTTTCCTGCCACAGCTGCTGTTGATCTGCGACACCCAACTGAAATATCTCACTGATATCTTCAATGCGCGGCACCAGGATGAACCAGGGGTAATTCGAGTCTTTGGACAACAGCAGGCGNCAAAGCGGGAAATCGCCAATCGGAAGCGTGTCTTGTTGAAGTCGTGGATCTAAAGCGAACACCGCGCGCACTCCCGCCAGGTCATCATTTTTCAGCTTAGCGCCCATCCAGACAGGCCGCGCACCAAGCGACAGGACGCCAGCATACCCGTGATCACCCCAGGCATCACCTTGAACCAACGCCCCGAGATGGGCCGTTTTTGATCAGGACGCACCAACACAGAACCGAAGATTGCCCCCAGAAGGGCGAAATGACTGATATCCAATGAATAGTTCCAGCCGTAGTCATGAGCGCACTGTGTGATTTCAGCACAGTGATTAAGATTTTTTGCACCAAAACCGCACAGTGCGTCTACGCTGAGTGCGTCAGCATCCGTGAATTACTCACCGAAGGGGTGAACCGGTAACGTTTTTCATTGTCACGCTTTCGGTTTCAGGGTTACAACACCATGCAATGCACGGCGTCAAGCGTACAGACAACACGCTTGAAGCCCCCGGTTTTACGAGGTTTTTACAGCAACAGGCAGGCTTTCGGAAAAAATCAGTAGCAGAATTCCGGTTTGTGCACGCTTGTTGCATTCACACCCACATCGCCCTGATGCCTCCGCTGGAAGTGGAGGCCCCAAGGCACATAAAAACAGCGGCAGGGTTGCCCAATGGAGATTCAAACGTTTCACCAGGGACTCTTTTTACCGATGCACAAGTCTTGGAAAACAACGTTAAAGTTGCCAATCCGCTTGCGTCGAGGCAGTAAATTTGCGACATCTACCCAGCCGTTTGCGACACCGTCGTAAAGAAGCTGAAAGGNTAGATGGGTAAGTATCGTCAATAGGGTCTGCGTGATATAACTTTGCGCCGACACAAAAAAGAAAGAGCCGCCCAGATAAAAATACAGGTGGGACGGCAGTACTCTTCCTAAAACCAAAGGAGCAAATCACGATGCGCGTGATGAAGTGGAGCATGATCGCCCTGGCTGTTTCAGCAGGCACCTCGCAATACGCAATGGCGTCCGCACAAGACGACGCCAAGGGTTTTGTTGAAGACAGCACTTTCAGCATCAACACCCGGTTGCTGTATTTCAGCCGTGACAAGCGCAACAACGACTCCGGCCAAAGCCGCACCGAAGAAACCGGTCTTGGTTTCAACGGCCTGTACCAATCCGGCTTTACCCAAGGCACCATTGGTGTCGGTGTTCACCCAAGGTACTGTTGGTTTCGGTTTAGACGCCTTGGCCAATGGCATGATCAAACTGGACAGCGGTCCAGGCCGCACCGGTAACGGCATGTTCGGCAAGGACAGTGATGGCACGCCAGAAGACACCCAATCCAACGCTGGCGGCGCAGTTAAATTCCGCTTGTCCGACACTGTTCTGAAATACGGTAACCAATACGTTGCCAGCCCTGTCTTCTCTACTGACGACAGCCGTTTGCTGCCAGAAGTTGCTACCGGTACTTTGATCACCAGCAAAGAAATCAAAGGCCTTGAATTGAGTGCTGGTCATTTCACCGCGATGCGGGCGCAGAACCAAATGGGGCGCGATAGCCTTGGTCTGAAAGCCGCAGATATTGCCGGTGCAACCTACCAGTTCACCGACAATTTTGTTGCCGGCGTAGCTGCTTCCGATGTTGACGACCATTTCAAGAAGCAATACATCAACGCCAACTACACCCTGCCGATCAACGAAGATCAGTCCCTGAACTTCGACTTCAACGGCTATCGCTCCAAGAGCCAGGGTCAAGAGCTGAGCGGTGACGTTGACAACCGCATCTGGTCCCTCGCAGCGGCCTATAGCCTTGGCGCACATAAATTCACCTTGGCTCACCAGCGTTCGACCGGTGACACCGGTTATGTTTATGGCGTTGACGGCGGCGGTACTATCTTCCTCTCCAACTCCGTTCAATACTCCGACTTCAACGGTCAAGACGAGCGCTCCTGGCAGGCTCGCTATGACCTGAACATGAAGAGCTACGGCGTTCCTGGCTTGAGCTTCATGACTCGTTACATCCGTGGCGACAACATCACCACCGGTGACACTGAGTCCAAAGAACACGAATGGGACTTCGAGACCAAGTATGTTCTGCAAAGCGGCCCAGCCAAGGACCTGTCTTTCCGCGTACGTAACGCGGTCTATCGTGCAAACTCCGCATACGATAGCGACAAAGTTGACACCCGTCTGATCATTGAATATCCGCTGAGCATCTTGTAATTCAGCGCTAATTCGACAGCTACACAGCACGGCAACAAAAAAAACGCTCACCTGAATCAGGTGAGCGTTTTTTTGTGCCTGGTTTCCATACCGTCTTTTGATTGTTGCCAGTTGAATCGAAGGCCCCTCTTCGGAGGGGCCTTTTTTTTAACCATTGCACAGTGCATTAATGATTAGCTTGCTACTCAATAAGCCTGACTATTAAGTCAGGCCTGGGTTAAAACATCTCAATTCACCGGTGCTTCCTGAACCACTCGAATAACCCGCTGTGGAAATGGAATATCAATACCGGCCGTTTTCAAACGATCCCGGGACTGCTCGTTAAACATGAACATCACATCCCAGTAATCCGCGGTCTTCACCCACACTCGCAGAGAAACAGTAATCGAACTATCACCCAGCGTCGAAATTACTGCCTGAGGTGCCGGTTCAGCCAAAATACGCTCGTCTTTGGCCAGATCCAGTAATACTTCACGGGCCTTCTGAAGATCCGCTTCGTAGTCCACGCCCACATCAAATACAACTTTGCGCGTTGGCTGACGATTTGTATTGGTAATGATACCGTTCGACAGGCTGCCGTTCGGGACAATGATGGTTTTGTTGTCCCCGGTGCGCAGCACGGTGTGGAANATCTGGATGCTGTCGACAGTGCCGGAAGTGCCTTGGGCTTCAATCCAGTCACCGATGCGGAACGGGCGGAACAGCAGAATCAGCACACCACCGGCGAAGTTGGCCAGGCTGCCTTGCAGCGCCAGGCCGATCGCCAGGGTAGCCGCACCGATCGCGGCGACGAACGAGGTTGTTGCCACGCCAATCATCGATGCCACGCTGACGATCAGCATGACTTTCAGCGNGATATTGGCCACGTTGCTGATAAAGCTTTGCAGCGCCAAGTCGGCGCTACGCAAGGCCAGCAAACCGCCGAGCTTTTGCGTGACCTTGTTGATCAGCCACCAGCCGACGGCCAGCGTGATGACCGCCAGCAACACGCGACTGCCGTACTCCATGATCATCGGGATCCAGGCTTGGGATGCCTTGACCAGGTTATCCACTTCGGTATTCAAATCCATCTACTTTCTCCTGATTTCCGGCCATCCGGCACGCGAAAAAATAAGCGGCAGAAAAAGACCCGCCGGANNANGGTGTGTCATTCAACAGTGATGTCGACTGATACACCCTCATCGCGAGCAAGCTCGCTCCCACAGTTCCCACTTGAAAGATCAGTCGCGGAAGTTGTTGAACTGCAGCGGCATGTCGAAAGTCTTGGCGCGCAGGGCCGCGATGGCTTCCTGCAAATCATCACGTTTCTTGCCGGTGATGCGCACTTGCTCGCCCTGAATGGCGGCCTGGACCTTGAGCTTGGCGTCCTTGACGTGAGCAACGATCTTCTTCGCCAGCTCTTTGTCGATGCCTTCCTTGAGAACCGCTTCCTGCTTCATCAGCTTGCCGGAAGCATAGGCTTCTTTGATTTCAAGGCACTGCGCGTCGATCTTGCGCTTGACCAGGGACAACTTAAGGATCTCGATCATCGCTTCCAGCTGGAAATCGGCTTCAGCGGTCAGGTTGACGGTCAGTTCCTTTTCCTTGAATTCGAAGCTGCCCTTGCCTTTCAAGTCATAGCGACGGTCCAGTTCCTTGACGGCGTTCTCGACGGCGTTGGTGACTTCGTGTTTGTCCAGTTCGGATACCACGTCGAACGAAGGCATGTCATTTCTCCAATAAAAGGCGCGCTCGATAGCGATGGAGCGCGCTTGGCTTGCGGTTAAAATCGGGCTCATTATAACGGGTCTTTTCCAACCGATACTGCGAGCCTTACATGCCTGCGCCAAACCGAGCAAAAAGCTGATGTCCACCACTTGGCATGTTTTGGGTGCCGGCAGCCTTGGCACGTTGTGGGCCACCCGCCTGGCGCGGGCCGGGGTGCCGGTCCGGTTGATCCTGCGCGATGAACAACGTTTACAGGCCTATCAGGCGGCGGGCGGGCTGACGCTGGTGGAGCACGGCGAAGCCAACACTTATGAGATCCCCGGTGAGACACCGCACAACAGCGAGCCGATCAACCGCCTGCTGGTAGCCTGCAAGGCCTACGATGCCGAAAAGGCTGTCGCCCAACTGGCACCACGCCTGACGCCCGACGCCGAGCTGATCCTGTTGCAGAACGGCCTCGGCAGTCAGGACGCTGTCGCCGCACAGGTGCCTCAGGCGCGTTGCGTATGCGCATCGAGCACCGAAG
The DNA here is from genome assembly GCF_002251635.1 of Pseudomonas mandelii. Taxonomy (GTDB): domain Bacteria; phylum Pseudomonadota; class Gammaproteobacteria; order Pseudomonadales; family Pseudomonadaceae; genus Aquipseudomonas; species Aquipseudomonas mandelii_B. Next base: position 9,089 of record NZ_NMOJ01000197.1, on the reverse strand, counting down.
GCGCGTTTCGCGATGGCGACTGGCGCGTGGTGTTCGCCGGTCACGGCTACACCTGGCTGGGGGATGCCTGTCATCCGGTGGCGCCGATCTGGCTGGATGAACTGACGGCCGCCGGTATTCCTCACGAATGGAGCACCGACATCCTGACCCGGCTGTGGCGCAAACTGGCACTCAACTGTGCGATCAATCCGCTGACGGTGCTGCACGATTGCCGCAACGGCGGCTTGCAGCAACACCATTGCGAAGTCGCCACCCTTTGCGTCGAACTGACCGACTTGCTGGAACGCTGCGGTCAGCCGGCTGCCGCCGAGGAACTGCAACAGGAAGTCGAACGGGTGATCCATGCCACCGCGGCCAACTACTCCTCGATGCACCAGGACGTCGCGAGCCAGCGCCGGACCGAAATCAGCTACCTGTTGGGCTATGTCTGCAAAGTGGCCGCACGGCACCAGTTGAACCTGCCCCACCTCAATCAGTTACAGCAGCGGCTGATTGTCCATCTTCAAAGCCTTGGATTGCCCAGCGACTGAGCAGCGGCTACGCTGGCCACTTGTTCCTTTTCAGCGATGAACCTGATGCCATTGCGCCAGCGTCTCGAAAACCTTCCGGTCGGCCAGAAACTGCTGGCCGCCCTGCTGGTGCTGTTGACCACTGTATTGCTGGTGGCCAACCTGACGTTTATCAGTGCCGCCTATTGGATCTCCCAGGAAAGCATGGCGCCCCAGGCACTGCAGNCCATCGGCCGACTGGTGTCTAACCCGAGCCTGGTGGCCGACGCCTTGACGTCGCCGCAAAGTGCCGAGCGCCTGCTCAATGAACTCAACAGTTATTCACCGCTGCGGGCAGCAGCCTTGTATGACGGCAAGGGTGAGCGATTGGCGCAATTGCAGCATGGCGAAAAGCTGCACCTGCCGGATCGCTACCGGCACATCGAAGCCTGGCAGGCCACCGAGTTTCGCAGCAATCAGGTGATCACCCTGCCCCGCCCCGGCACCGCGCCGGGGCACCTGTTACTGGTGGCCAGCAGTGAATTGCCAGTGGCGTTCTATACCGGGACCCTGACCGCCAGTCTCGGCATTCTGATCTTCAGTGTGCTGTTGTGGCTGGTNATCGCCCGGCAGATCAAACGCCTGATCACTCGCCCGATCCACGAACTGGAAGAACTGTCGCGCCAGGTGACTCGCGAGGAGAACTACGCCCTGCGCGCCGGACGTGGCAACCATGATGAAATCGGCAGCCTGGCCGAAGCGTTCAACACCATGTTGTCGCGTATCGAAGCCCGCGAGCAGCAGCTCAAACGTGCGCGCGACGACTCACAGGCTGCGTACGACCAGGCCCAAGGCCTGGCCGAGGAGACACGCCATACCAACCGCAAGCTGGAACTCGAAGTCCAGGTTCGCAGCAAGATCGAGAAAAAACTCACCGGTTTCCAGAACTACCTGAACAGCATCATCGACTCCATGCCGTCGGCGCTGATCGCCCTCGACGAGCAACTCTATGTCACCCAGTGGAATCAGGAGGCCAGCGCCCTGTCCGGCACGCGTCTGGACGAAGCCTTGAACCAGCCGATCTTCCTCGCCTTCGAGCCGCTGAAACCGTTTCTGCCGCAGCTCAAGCAGACCGTCGAGCAGCACACGGTGGCGAAGATCGAGCGCGTGACCTGGTTCAAGGATGACGAACCCAAGCATTACGCCCTGACCTTCTATCCATTGATGGGCGGCGCCGGGCGCGGCGTGGTCATTCGGATCGACGACATNACCCAGCGCTTGTCCCTGGAAGAAATGATGGTGCAGTCGGAAAAAATGCTCTCCGTCGGCGGCCTTGCCGCGGGCATGGCCCANGAAATCAATAACCCGTTGGGTGCAATTCTGCACAACGTGCAGAACATTCGACGACGCCTGTCGCCTGACTTGCCGAAGAACCTCGAACAGGCCGAGCAAACCGGCATCTCTCTGGAAACGGTCAACAAATACCTGCAAGCGCGCGAAGTGCCGCAGCTGCTTGATGGCATTCAACAGGCGGGGGCCCGGGCTGCAAAAATTGTCACCCACATGCTCAGCTTCAGCCGTCGCAGCACCCGGCAAATGGCGCCGTGCGACCTGCCGGCGCTGATCGATCAAGCAGTGGAAATCGCCGGTAACGACTTCGACCTGGCCATCGGCTTCGACTTCAAGGGCCAGGCGATCATCCGTCAGTTCGACCCGGCACTGGGCCCGGTTCCCGGCACGGCCAACGAACTGGAACAGGTGCTGCTCAACTTGCTGAAAAACGCCGCCCAGGCCATTCACCTGCGCGAAGACGACCGCGAGCCGGGACGAATCATCCTGCGCACCCGCCTCAATCCGCCGTGGGCGGAGATCCAGGTGGAAGACAACGGCATCGGCATGAGTGAAAACGTGCGCAAACGCACCTTCGAGCCGTTTTTCACCACCAAGGAAATTGGCCAAGGCACCGGGCTTGGGCTGTCGGTGTCGTACTTCATCATCACCAACAACCATAAGGGCCAGATGGAGGTGCACTCCACNCTGGGCCAAGGCACCTGTTTCACCTTGCGCCTGCCACTGGCGGGCTCCCCCGTCATCTCTCAAGAACTCAATCAGCTATCGAGGTAACCCATGGGCTTTCGCTTGTCGAAGATTTACACCCGTACCGGCGACAAAGGCGAAACCGGACTCGGCGATGGTCGCCGCGTGCCCAAGGACCACCCGCGGATCGAGGCCATTGGCGAGGTCGATACGCTGAACAGCCAGGTGGGCGTACTGTTGGCCGGGTTGGCCGCTGAAAGTGCTGCGTATCCGGGTTTGAGCGAGGTGATTGAGGTTTTGGCGCCCTGCCAGCATCGGTTGTTCGACCTGGGTGGCGAGTTGGCGATGCCGGAGTATCAAGCGTTGAATGCAGCGGAAATCGAACGGCTGGAAGCGGCGATCGATCTGTGGAATGAGGAGNTNGGGCCTTTGGAGAACTTCATCCTGCCCGGTGGTTCAGCGCTGATTGCCCAGGCCCATGTGTGCCGCAGCGTAGCGCGCAGTGCGGAACGGCGGTGTCAGCATTTGAATGCGGTTGAGCCGTTGGAAGGCTTGGGGTTGGCGTATATCAATCGGCTGTCGGATTTGTTGTTTGTGGCCGCCAGGGTGATTGCCAAGCGNCAGGGGGTTGCCGAGATTCTTTGGCAGGCGGCCGCTAAGCCTCAGGAATAATTGGCGCCTGTNAGGNCGCCTTCGCGAGCAAGCCCGCTCCCACATTTGATCGCATTCCAACTGTAGGAATGCGGTCAAATGTGGGAGCGGGCTTGCTCGCGAAGAGGCCNNNCCGGNAATTCAAGCCCCGGGCCAGAATGCCCGAATCCCCGCCACACCTTGAGCCCCCGCCTCCCAAGCCTTTTGCTGTTCCGCCGGGCCAACACCACCGAGCAAGAACACCGGTTTGCTGAAACCGTCGATCAACGCCGCCGCCTGCTCCCAGCCCAACGGCAGCGCATCTGGATGAGTCTGGGTCGGCTGCACCGGTGACAAGGTCACAAAATCCACGCCCATCTGCTCGGCCAACGCCAGCTCTTCAGCGTTGTGGCAAGACGCCGCCAACCAGCGCGACGCCGGTAACGGCCGACCCGCCGCTGCGTATTTGCGCAACTGCGCTGCCGTGATGTGCCAGCCGGCGGACGGGAAATCCCCCAGCCATTCAAACGGCCCCTTGAGCATCAACTGCGCCTTGCCGGCACACAGGCCTACAGCGTCCACCGCCAAGTCACGGTATTTAGGGTCGTAACCATTGGGCGCACGCAGTTGAATCAGCTTGATGCCGCCAGCGATGGCTTTCTGAATACCGCGCAACAGCGCCGGGGTTTCCAGGTCTTCAGGCGTAATCAAATACTGTGCAGGCAATCGTGCGGCCGCGACGATCGGCTGGTTGGCCGCCGGGAATTCGTAGTTCAGCAGATCACGCTGAGCCACCCACTCCAACGGCTGGCCTTCGGCACCATGGGGCTCGCCGGTAAAGGCCGATACTTCCCAGACATCCAGCAACACCTGCTTGTCCGGGTAATCGTGGCGGACTTTGATCAACGGTCGTGCGGCGCTGACCACAATGCCCAGCTCTTCCTGGAGTTCGCGAGCCAGGGCGCTTTCGACGGATTCGTCGTCCTCGACCTTGCCCCCGGGGAATTCCCACAAGCCGCCCTGATGCTGGGTGTCGGCACGGCGTGCGATAAGGATCTTGCCGCTGTTGTCACGGATAACGGCGGCGGCTACGTGTACTCGTTTCACTGCCCAATCTCCTCCAGGCCAGCCTTCTGCCAGGCCTTGAACGACGGCCATTGGTAGACGGTTTCAACATAGGCTTCGTCCGCCGCCGGCAACTTCACCTGATACGTGCGCAGGCGCACGGCAATCGGTGCGAAGAAGGCATCGGCGAGGGTCGCGCCGCCGAACAGGAACGGACCGGTTTGAGTCGACGCCGCACGGCATTCAGCCCACAACGCCAGCATGCGCTCGATATCTGCCTGCACCTCAGGAGGCGTAGGCGACAGCGGTGCGTCGCGGCTCAGGTCGAACGGCATGTTGCCGCGCATGGCAAAGAACCCGGCGTGCATCTGCGCACAAGCCGAACGGGCCTGGGCACGGGCGGCGGTGTCCTTGGGCCAGAGGCCGGCGTCGGGGAATTGCTCGGCCAGGTATTCGGCAATCGCCAGGGAGTCGGCGATGGTGCCATGCCCGGTTTTCAGCAGCGGGACTTTGCCGGTCGGCGAGTGCTTGAGCAGGCGTTTGCGGGTGTCCGGCTGGCCCAGCTTGATCAGTTCTTCGGTGTACGGGGCGCCGGTGAGGTCAAGGGCCAGTGCGCCACGCAGGGACCAGGAGGAAAGCAGTTTGTCGCCGATGATCAGGTGGAGGCTCATGTGTGGGTGCCTTCTCGTCAGGGGAACAAGCCAGAATATCTAGCGGCTGGTCGTCCGTCATCCTGTGGGAGCGGGCTTGCCCGCGATGGGGGCGACTCGGTCTTATGTGCGGTATTCGGCGTTGATCTTCACGTATTCGTGGGACAGGTCGGTGGTCCAGATGGTTTCGCTGCANTCGCCGCGACCCAGTTCGATACGGATGGTGATCTCTTCCTGCTGCATCACCGCCGCGCCCTGGGCTTCGGTGTAGGTCGCGGCGCGGGCGCCACGGCTGGCGATGCAGACTTCGCCGAGGAATACGTCGATCTTGCTCACGTCCAGGTCAGGCACGCCGGCACGGCCAACGGCTGCGAGGATACGGCCCCAGTTCGGGTCGGAGGCGAACAAAGCGGTCTTGATCAGCGGCGAATGCGCCACGGTGTAGCCAACATCCAGGCATTCCTGGTGATTGCCGCCGCCGTTGACTTCAACGGTGACGAACTTGGTCGCGCCCTCACCGTCACGCACGATGGCCTGGGCCACGTCCATGCACACCTCGAACACTGCCTGTTTCAGCGCCGCGAACAGCGGGCCCTCGGTGGAGGTGATTTGCGGCAGGTTGGCCTGGCCGGTAGCGATCAGCATGCAGCAGTCGTTGGTCGAGGTGTCACCATCGATGGTAATGCGGTTGAACGACTTGTTGGCGCCGTCCAGCATCAGGCGCTGCAGCACGTCGCGGGAGACTTTGGCGTCGGTGGCAATATAGCCGAGCATGGTGGCCATGTTCGGACGGATCATGCCAGCGCCCTTGCTGATGCCGGTCACAGTAACGGTCACGCCGTCGTGCACGAACTGACGGCTCGCGCCCTTGGGCAGCGTGTCGGTGGTCATGATGCCGGTGGCCGCGGCAGCCCAGTTATCCACAGACAGGTCGTCTAGTGCCGCTTGCAATGCACCTTCGATCTTTTCCACAGGCAGCGGCTCACCGATCACGCCGGTGGAGTAAGGCAGCACTTGGCTGGCGTCGACGCCGGCCAGTTGCGCCAGCTTGGCGCAGGTGCGGGCTGCGGCGACCAGACCAGGCTCGCCGGTACCGGCGTTGGCATTGCCGGTGTTGGTCAGCAGGTAACGGATCGGGCCGGCAACGCGTTGCTTGGCCAGGATAACCGGTGCAGCGCAGAAGGCATTAAGGGTGAACACACCCGCGACAGTCGAGCCTTCGGCACAGCGCATCACCACCACATCCTTGCGCCCCGGGCGTTTGATGCCGGCCGAAGCGATACCGAGTTCAAAACCGGCAACCGGGTGCAATGTGGGCAAAGGACCAAGACCAACAGCCATGAATGCGCTCCTTAATAAATGATGTCAGCACCGCTTTCAGGAAGAACGGTGGTGTAAATGGCAAAACGCCGCGACGGCTGATGCCGGTCGCGGCGCGGGTATTTCAGCGTATGAAACGGGTTTTACTGGATCTGCCCGTGGCAATGCTTGAATTTCTTGCCCGAACCGCAGTAGCACAGTTCGTTACGGCCCAGCTTCTGTTCGTTGCGAACCGGTGCGGTGGCGAGGGCAACATCGACCTCTTCACCGAGCAGTTCCGGTTGCTCAAGACCTGGCGCTTCGTCGTGCTGGAACTGCATGCGCGCTGCTAGTGCTTCGGCTTCCTGACGCAGGCGAGCTTCTTCCTCGATCGGGTCTTCGCGACGCACTTGAACGTGGGACAGCACACGAATCGAATCGCGCTTGATCGAATCCAGCAGCTCGGAGAACAGGGTGAACGACTCACGCTTGTACTCTTGCTTCGGGTTCTTCTGGGCATAGCCACGCAGGTGGATACCGTGACGCAGGTGGTCCATAGTCGACAGGTGGTCTTTCCACAGGTCGTCCAGCACGCGCAGTACGATTTGTTTCTCGAAGGTACGCAGTGCTTCCGCACTCGCCTGCTCTTCTTTCTCGTTGTACGCGGCGAGCAGCTCGGTCATCAGCTTCTCGCGCAGGGTTTCTTCGTACAGGTGATCGTCTTCGTCCAGCCACTGTTGAACCGGCAAGTCNACACCGAAGTCGCTCTGCAACGCCGCTTCCAGACCGGCGACGTCCCACTGCTCAGGCAGCGATTGNGGCGGGATATGGGCGCTGACGGTGGCGTTGAGCACGTCCTGACGGAAATCGGCAATGGTCTCGCCAATGTTGTCGGCGGCCAGCAACGTGTTACGCATGTGATAGATCACTTTACGCTGTTCGTTGTTGACGTCATCGAACTCAAGCAGTTGCTTGCGAATGTCGAAGTTACGGCCTTCTACCTTGCGCTGGGCCTTCTCGATGGCGTTGGTCACCATGCGGTGCTCGATAGCTTCACCGGACTGCATGCCCAGGGCTTTCATGAAGTTCTTCACCCGGTCCGAGGCGAAGATACGCATCAGGCTGTCTTCCAGCGACAGGTAGAAACGGCTGGAACCGGCGTCACCCTGACGACCGGCACGACCACGCAGCTGGTTGTCGATACGGCGCGACTCGTGACGCTCGGACGCGATGACCTGCAAGCCGCCGGATTCGAGCACAGCCTGGTGGCGTTTCTGCCAGTCGGCCTTGATCTGGGCGATCTGCTCAGGGGTCGGGTTGTCGAGCGAGGCCACTTCCACTTCCCAGTTACCGCCCAACAGGATGTCGGTACCACGACCGGCCATGTTGGTGGCGATGGTGAGTGCGCCTGGGCGACCGGCCTGGGCGATGATCTCGGCTTCTTTTTCGTGGAACTTGGCGTTGAGGACCTTGTGCTCGATNCCTTCCTTCTGCAGCAGCGCAGACATGTGCTCGGACGTTTCGATGGTTGCAGTACCCACCAGCACCGGACGNCCCTGGGCCATGCCGTCCTTGATGTCGTTGATGATTGCCGCGTATTTCTCTTCGGCAGTCAGGAACACCAGGTCGTTGAAATCTTTACGCGCCAGCGGCTTGTTCGGTGGAATCACCATCACGGCCAGGCTGTAGATCTGGTGGAATTCGAACGCTTCGGTGTCGGCCGTACCGGTCATGCCGGACAGCTTGTTGTACAGACGGAAGTAGTTCTGGAAGGTAGTGGAGGCCAACGTCTGGCTTTCAGCCTGGATGTTGAGCCCTTCCTTCGCTTCGATAGCCTGGTGCAGGCCTTCGGACAGACGACGACCCGGCATGGTACGGCCAGTGTGTTCGTCAACCAGTACGACCTGGCCGTCCTGGACGATGTATTCAACGTTGCGATGGAACAGCTTGTGGGCGCGCAGGCCGGCATACACGTGGGTCAACAGGCCCAGGTTGTGCGCCGAGTACAGGCTTTCACCCTCGGCCAGCTCGCCGATCTGGGTCAGCATGTCTTCGACAAACTGGTGACCGGCTTCGTTGAGTTCGACCTGACGAGTCTTCTCGTCGATGGTGNAATGGCCGGCCTTGGTGACTTCGCCTTCCACTTCTTCGACGTGCAACTCCAGCTGCGGGATCAGTTTGTTGATCTCGATGTACAGCTTGGAGCTGTCCTCGGCCTGGCCGGAGATGATAAGCGGGGTACGGGCTTCGTCGATCAGGATGGAGTCGACTTCGTCGATCACGGCAAAGTTGAGTTCGCGCTGGAATTTTTCTTCCATGCTGAACGCCATGTTGTCGCGCAGGTAGTCGAAACCGAATTCGTTGTTGGTGCCGTAGGTGATGTCGGCAGCGTAGGCGGCGCGCTTCTCTTCCGGCGGCTGGAACGGCGTTACCACGCCGACGGTCAGGCCGAGGAATTCATACAGCGGGCGCATCCAGTTGGCGTCCCGGCGGGCCAGGTAGTCGTTCACCGTCACAACGTGCACGCCCTTGCCGGACAGTGCGTTGAGGTAAACACCCAGGGTTGCCACCAGGGTCTTGCCTTCACCCGTACGCATTTCGGCAATCATGCCTTCATGCAAGGTCATGCCGCCGATCAACTGGACGTCGAAGTGGCGCATGCCCATGACACGCTTACCGGCTTCACGGGCGACCGCAAAGGCTTCGGGAAGCAGCTTGTCGAGGGTTTCCCCTTTGGCNATGCGGGCCTTGAACTCTTGGGTCTTGGCGCGCAATTGCTCGTCCGAAAGGGCAACCATCTGCTCTTCGAAGGCATTAACCAGCTGCACCGTCTTGAGCATGCGTTTGACTTCGCGCTCATTCTTGCTTCCAAAAAGTTTCTTTAACAAAGGCGCAAACATATCGGCAGGTTCTTCCACAC
>NZ_NMOJ01000196.1 GCF_002251635.1 Pseudomonas mandelii | reverse complement strand
GCACCGTGAGTGGCCCGAGCAGCCCTCACGGCCGCATGCGAACGAGCATTCTACCCGGAAACGATGGTGAGGAAAGTGGCGTTATTCCACGATGCATGCACTGCGCTGTAACGGGGCTCACTTAAAATAAGGGCTTTTTGCTGAACTTCAAGCCATTCGCGGCAGAAGTTACTTGTTGATTTAATGGGTAAAGCGCTCGCAAAGCAATGGGTCAGGTGCACGTGGTGCTTTCTGCTACCATGGCGGCTCTGTTACTTCAGGTGTCTGATCATGGCATTTCGCCCTCTTACAGCCCGCGCTCCCAGCGTGTTGCTTCGCGAAGCCAAGCCGTTGAAAGCCATCTTCGGCCACGCGCAACGCTTGGGCCATTTGCAACGCCTGGTAGAAAGCCAGCTGCAACCTGCCGCCCGCGAGCATTGCCATGTGGCGTCCTGGCGCGAGGGTAATTTGCTGTTAATNGTGACTGACGGTCATTGGGCCACCCGCCTGCGTTATCAACAAAAACGTCTGCAACGCCAGTTACAGATGTTCGACGAATTCGCCAGCCTGACGCGGATTCTGTTCAAAGTGCAGCCCCCCACCGTTCAGCAAGGGGCGGCGGGGCATACCATCAGTTTGTCGACGGATGCGGGCGCGACCATACAGGCCACGGCCGATGGCATCAGTGATCCGAATCTGCGAGCGGCGCTGGAACGCCTTGCGGCGCACGCCAAACCCAAGGAATGACATAGACCCCCTGTGGGAGCGAGCAAGCCCGCTCCCACAGTTTGATTGTGTCCGCTGGCTATCGGCGTTTGCTGCCGCCCAGTAGCGAGCCCATCAGTCCGCGTACCAGTTGTCGGCCCAATTGATTGGCTGCCTGGCGCATTGCCGATTTCAGCGCCTGCCCCGCCGCCGTGCCGAGGAACTCTCCAGCCTTGTCGGTGAAACTCGGTTCTTCGGCGGCCGGTTTGCCGGGAGCAGCGTCAGTCTCCGGCGCCAACCCTTTGCGCCCCATCAATATTTCATACGCCGATTCCCGATCAACCGGCTTGTCATACCGCCCCTTGAACGGCGACCCGGCGATCAGCATCGTGCGCTCGGTTTCGGTCAACGGCCCGATCCGCGATTGCGGCGGTGCGACCAAGACACGCTGGACCATCTCCGGCGTGCCCTTGTCTTGCAAGGTGCCGACCAGCGCCTCGCCAATCCCCAGCTCAGTCAACACCGATAAGGCATCAAACGCCGGGTTCGGTCGGAAGCCTTCCGCCACCGCACGCAGGGACTTCTGCTCCTTGGCGGTGAAGGCACGCAAACCGTGCTGGATACGCAGGCCGAGCTGAGCCAGCACGTCATCCGGCAAGTCACCCGGCGATTGNGTGACGAAATACACACCTACCCCTTTGGACCGGATCAAACGCACCACTTGCTCCAGGCGATCCTGCAACGCCTTGGGTGTATCGGCAAACAACAAATGCGCCTCGTCGAAAAACAACGCCAGCAGCGGTTTGTCCGAATCGCCACGCTCCGGCAGTTGCTCGAACAACTCGGCCAGCAACCACAGCAAGAATGTCGCATACACCTTCGGCGCTTCGTGGACCAGACGACTGGCATCCAGCAGATGGATGCGTCCACGGCCGTCAGCCGTCGGTTGCAGAATGTCTTCGAGTTGCAGCGCCGGTTCGCCGAACAGCGCTTCGGCACCTTGTTGCTCCAGGGTCGCCAGTCGTCGCAACAGCGCCTGACTGGAACCGGTGGTCATCAACGCCGCGTCGTCCCCCAGCAACTCAGGGTTGTCACGCAGGTGATTGAGCAGCGCCTTCAGATCCTTTAGGTCCAGCAGCAACAGCCCTTCGCGGTCCGCCACCTTGAACGCGGCATACAGCGCCGACTGCTGGCTGTCGGTCAACTCCAGCAGGCTGCCTATCAACAACGGCCCCATTTCGCTCAAGGTCGTGCGCAATGGATGACCGGACTGACCGTTAATATCCCACAGGGTGACCGGATAGGCCGCAGGCTTGTGATTCAGCCACGGCATCCCGGCGATCCGCTCGGCGATTTTGCCTTGAGGGTTGCCNGCTGCCCCCAGACCACACAGGTCGCCCTTGATATCCGCGGCGAACACCGCCACGCCAGCGTCGCTGAAGGCTTCGGCCAGACGCTGCAACGTGACGGTTTTACCGGTCCCGGTAGCGCCAGCGACCAGGCCGTGACGGTTCGCCAGGCGCATGGCCTGAGAGATAGGCTGGCCGGCAAGGTCAGCGCCGATAACGAGTTGCGATGAGTCAGGCATTTTGTCACCCATGGTTAATCTTTGATCCTGCACGGCCGATAAAAATGGTTGTGAGACTAATCCGAAAATAGCGTCGGTAATTCCCTAAGGAGAGGATGGAAATATCAGCTTTTTTTCAACATTGCCCATTCAGCGTGCCTTTATAAAAGCACGCTCAGGACATTAAGACCTTAGCGGAACCCCAAGCCATGAACAAAAACCTGCGCTTCAGCCATAAAATTTTGCTTGCCGCCGCCCTCATCGTTGTTGCCGCCTTCGCCTCGTTCACACTGTACAACGACTATCTGCAACGCAACGCCATTCGCGAAGACCTGGACAACTACCTCAACGAGATGGGAGACGTCACCGCCAGCAACATCCAGACCTGGCTGGCCGGCCGTATCCTGCTGATCGACAACCTCGCTCAAAACATCGCTGTCAATCCGGAACAGTCCAACGTCGCCAGCCTGCTTGAGCAGAAAGCCCTGACGTCGACCTTCATGGCATCCTATCTGGGCGATGCCACCGGCAGTTTCACGATTCGCCCCGACGCAAAAATGCCCGCTGGCTTCGATCCGCGGGTGCGTCCTTGGTACAAAGGCGCCGAAAGCAGCAGCACGGCAACCCTGACTGAACCTTATATCGATGCGGCCACCGGCCAGACCATCATCTCCATCGCCACCGCCTCGAAAAAGGCCGGGCAAAGCGTGGGCGTGGTGGGCGGCGACTTGAGCCTGCAAACCCTGATCGATACCCTCAGCGCCCGCGACTTCGACGGCATGGGCTATGCCTTTCTGGTCAGCGCCGACGGCAAGATCCTGGTGCACCCGGACAAAGCCCTGGTGATGAAGTCCCTGAGCGAGGCATTCCCGAAAAGTACTCCGCGCATCAGCAGCGACTTCAGTGAAGTGGAAGTCGACGGCAAGACCCGCATCGTCACCTTCACACCGATCAAAGGCCTGCCGTCGGTCAACTGGTACATCGGCCTGTCGGTCGACAAAGACAAAGCCTTCTCGATGCTCAGCGAATTCCGCGCTTCGGCGGTCGTCGCGACGATCATTGCCGTGGCGATCATCATCGCCCTACTGGGTATGTTGATCCGCATCCTGATCCAGCCGCTGCACGTCATGACCCGCGCCATGGAAGACATCGCTGACGGTGAAGGCGACCTGACCAAACGCCTGACCATCGTCAACAACGATGAATTCGGCGTTCTCGGCACGGCGTTCAACCGCTTCGTGGAACGGATTCATACCTCCATTCGCGAAGTGTCCTCGGCCACCGAGCAGGTCAACGAAGTCGCCCTGCGCGTGGTCAGTGCGTCCAACTCGTCCATGGTCAANTCTGACCAGCAAGCTTCCCGTACCAGCAGCGTGGCCGCCGCGATCAACCAGCTCGGCGCCGCCGCTCAGGAAATCGCCCGCAACGCCGCTCAGGCTTCCAGTCAGGCCAGCGATGCCCGCAGCCTCGCCGAAGACGGCCAACAAGTGGTCGATCGCAGCATCAAAGCGATGAATCAGCTGTCGAGCATGCTCAGCGCTTCGAGCACCAACATCGAGTCGCTGAACAGCAAAACCGTGAACATCGGGCAAATTCTGGAAGTCATTACCAGCATCTCCCAGCAAACCAACCTGCTGGCGCTCAACGCAGCCATCGAAGCGGCACGCGCCGGTGAAGCCGGGCGTGGTTTTGCCGTGGTGGCTGACGAAGTACGCAACCTGGCGCACCGCACGCAGGAATCGGCGCAACAGGTGCAGACCATGATCGAGGAGCTGCAAGTCGGCGCCCGCGAATCCGTCAGCACCATGAGCGACAGTCAGCGCCACAGTCAGGACAGCGTGGAAATCGCCAACTTGGCGGGCGAGCGCTTGAACAGCGTGACGCTGCGTATTGGTGAGATTGACGGGATGAACCAGTCGGTGGCGACGGCGACCGAGGAACAGACGGCGGTGGTGGAGTCGATCAATGTCGACATTACCGAGATCAACACGCTGAATCAGGAAGGCGTGGAGAACCTGCAGTCGACGTTGCGGGCGTGTTCGGACCTGGAGCAGCAGGCGGCGCGTCTGAAGCAGTTGGTAGGTAGTTTCCGAATCTAGCGTCTGAACTGGCCTCTTCGCGGGCAAGCCCGCTCCCACAGGGTTTAGTGTGAACCTGTGGGAGCGGGCTTGCCCACGAAGGCGGTCTGTAACACACCGCAAAAACCTCGCTGATCCCCCCGCCACAAAACCCCAACCGAACATCTATCCTTCATAAAGGTCAACCAAGGGAGAACAACGGACCGGAGGGATGCTCACTGTGCATATCGCGGACATAACCATGTTCTACGCCCCGGCCAGCGGTGGCGTGCGCACGTATCTGGATGCCAAGCACCGTCGCCTGAGCATCAAGCCAGGCATTCGCCACAGTTTGCTGATTCCAGGGGCACACTTGAGTGAGCAGGACGGCGTCTACTCAGTTCCAGCCCCGGCCCTGCCCTTCGGCAAGGGTTATCGTTTCCCCCTCCGCCTGGCGCCATGGCGAAATGTCCTGCAGGATTTGCAGCCTGACCTGATCGAAGTCGGCGACCCTTACCTTACCGCTTGGGCGGCTTTGGATGCGCGCCGGCAACTGGATGTGCCGGTGATCGGGTTTTATCATTCGGACCTGCCGCTGCTGGTCAGCAATCGAATGGGCAATTGGGTGACCCCGAATGTCGAGGCCTATGTCAGCAAGCTGTATGGCAACTTCGACCGGGTACTGGCGCCGAGTCAGGTCATGGCCGACAAGTTGATCGGTCTTGGGGTGAAGAATGTGTTCGTGCAGCCGTTGGGCGTCGACCTGCAAACATTCAATCCCGAAGCAAGGGACGACGGCCTGCGGGCCGAATTAGGCATTGATGAGAACACCCATCTGCTGATCTTCGCCGGCCGTGGCTCCAAGGAAAAGAACCTGCCGGTCCTGCTCGGTTGCATGAAGCGTCTGGGGCCTCGTTATCATTTGTTGCTAGTCGGTTCCTCCATGCCCGCTGTGGTGCCGGACAACGTGACTGTCGTCGATGAGTTCTGCCCGGCCACGCAAGTCGCGCGCTTGATGGCCAGCGCCGACGCACTGCTGCATGCCGGTGATCAGGAAACTTTCGGCCTGGTGATCCTCGAGGCCATGGCCAGCGGCATTCCGGTCGTGGCGGTGGCAGCCGGGGCCTTCGAGGAAATCGTCACCGATCAATGCGGTGTGCTCTGCGCGCCGAACAATCCCCTGGCGATGGCCAACGCGGTGCGCGAGTTGTTCAGTCAGGGCAGCGCCACCCTGGGCAAGCGCGCCCGCAGCCATGTTGAACAGCATTACGCCTGGGACGCCGTGGTCAACAGCCTGCTGGGGCACTATCACGCGGTGCTCGGCAGCCAATGGCCGCTGACCGCCAATGGTTGAACCCATGAACCTGCCCAGCCTGTTACTCGTGCTGCATGACGTTGCGCCGCAGACTTGGGCCGATTACCAGCCTTTTGTCGACGCCGTCGATGCCTTGGGCGATGTGCCGATGACCTGGCTGGTGGTGCCGAACTTCCACAAGCACAACGACCTGGACGAGCATCCGGGATTTCGTCGGTGGCTGACCAGCCGCGTCGCCCGAGGTGACGAACTGGCATTGCACGGCTACTTTCATTGCGACGAAGGCCCTCCTCCCAGCAATCCCAGAGACTGGTTCATGCGCCGGATCTATACCCACGAAGGCGAGTTTTACAGCTTGTCGCAAACCGCCGCGCTCGCCCGCCTGCGCGCCGGAATCGAGGTCTTCCATCGTTATCACTGGCCGCTGGAAGGCTTCGTCGCCCCAGCCTGGCTGATGAGCGAAGGCACTCGGCAGGCGTTACGCCAGTTACCGCTGAGCTACACCAGCGATCGCCAGCATTTCTATCGGCTGCCGGAGTTCACTTCCATCGATGCGCCGGGACTGGTCTGGAGTGCCCGCAGTGCCTGGCGCCGTGGCCTGTCGAAACTCGTCAGCGATCAGCGTGAACAGCGCTGGCGGCAAGCACCGGTGATTCGCCTTGGCCTGCATCCGGTGGACATGCGCCATGGATTTTCGCGTAGTTACTGGCTGCACACCCTCAAGCGCTTGCTCGATGAGGGACGAGTGCCGTTGACCAAGGCCCAGTGGCTCTCTTTGCACAGTGATCGTCTCGGTCGCGCCGCATGAGCCGGGGCATTCTGCTGTTTATCGCCCTGCTCGCCGCGGTGCTGATTCCGTTGCTGCTGGGTGGCAACGAGACGTGGTCGCGCCTGCAAAATTTCCCGTTGAATGAATTGCTGATCATGTTCGGCATGATCTTGCTGTGCTGGGTGGTGAACACCCTGCGCTTGCGCCTGTTGTTGGGCGACCAATGCGACAAGGTGGGCCGAGTGAAAAGCCTCGGAGTGGTGATGGCCGCCGAGTTCGCCTACTGCGCCACGCCCGGCGGGAGTGGCGGACCGCTGACGATCATGGCGCTACTCGCGCGCAATGGCGTGCGCCCGGCAAGGGGCAGCGCAGTGTTCGCCATGGACCAACTCAGCGATCTGCTGTTTTTCCTCTGCGCGCTGAGCGGGATTCTGATTTATGCGTTGTTCCAGCACCTCAGCGAACGCTTGGAATGGTTGCTGATCGTCAGCGCCGTCTCGATGTTTGGCGGGTTGCTCAGCTGCGTGGTGGTGGCGCGCTACCATCGATTGCTGATTCGCCTGAGCGGGCGGTTGCTCGTGCGCCTCAACGTCAAAGGCACCACGCGCCTGCGCTGGGCACGCAAGCTCCTGCATTTCCTGGCGGCGTTCACTGACACGCTGAAGTTGCCCGTTCTGACGTTGATCAAGGTGTTTGCCCTGACCTGCGTGCATTGGCTCCTGCGGTATAGCGTGCTGTATCTGGCGGTGCGCGGGCTCGGGGCAGACTTGCAGTGGGCCTGGTGCTTTCTGATCCAGATGCTTTCACTGAGTGCAGGGCAATTCAGCCTGCTGCCGGGCGGTGCCGGGGCGGCAGAGTTGACCTCGGCGGCGCTGTTGGCGCCCATGGTGGGGAAATCCACCGCGGCGGCGGCGATTCTGATCTGGCGGGCGGTGACGTATTACTTCTACCTGGTGGTGGGTGGCCCGGTGTTTTTGTTGATGCTGGGGCGGCCGCTGCTCAAAAAGTTGATGAAGTTCAAGCAGGCTTAGGCTTGTCTTCGGGTTGCTGCTGCAACTGCTCCCACAACTCGGCGGCACCGGGAAACTCCGTGCCGTCTTCAG
Organism: Pseudomonas mandelii; assembly: GCF_002251635.1. GTDB lineage: Bacteria > Pseudomonadota > Gammaproteobacteria > Pseudomonadales > Pseudomonadaceae > Aquipseudomonas > Aquipseudomonas mandelii_B. The sequence continues at coordinate 48,120 of NZ_NMOJ01000196.1, read as the reverse complement.
GGCTCATCTCATCCGGGTCGTAACGACTCAAACAGCCCTCCCCCAACGTGGCGGGGGCCTTGGAAGTGGCTTTGTCGAGTGGGTCGGCCATGGTCATGTCCTCAGTGCAGAAACGGCGAAGGGCCTGAAGCGATTGAACGCCCAGGCCCTTCGAATTTCAACCGCTGTGTGTGGCTATCAGAACACCACGGTCTTGTTGCCATGCACCAGCACCCGGTCTTCCAGGTGATAACGCAGACCGCGGGCCAGCACCATNTTCTCGACGTCACGGCCGAAACGCACCATGTCTTCGATGCTGTCGCTGTGGCTGACGCGTACTACGTCCTGCTCGATGATCGGGCCAGCGTCCAGCTCCTCGGTGACGTAGTGGCAGGTCGCGCCGATCAACTTCACGCCACGCATGGAGGCCTGGTGATACGGCTTGGCACCGACGAACGACGGCAGGAAGCTGTGGTGAATGTTGATGACCTTGTGTGCATATTCCCTGCACAACGCGGGCGGCAGGATTTGCATGTAACGGGCAAGTACCACCACTTCGGCATCGTGCTGCTTGACCAGGCGGGAGACCTCGGCGAACGCCGGCTCTTTATCCTGTGGGTTGACCGGCACGTGGTAATACGGGATGCCATGCCATTCGACCATGCTGCGCAGGTCGTCATGGTTGGAAATCACACAGGCAATCTCACAGTCCAGCTCATCGCTGTGCCAGCGGTGCAGCAAGTCAGCCAGACAGTGGGATTCACGGCTGGCCATCAACACAACGCGCTTTTTCTGCGCGGTATCGGTAATGCGCCAGTTCATCGAGAACTCTTCGGCAATGGGTGCAAACGCTTCGCGAAAGGCTTCAATACCGAAAGGCAGCGAATCGGCACGAATCTCGTGACGCATGAAAAACCAACCGCTGAGATTGTCCGAGTGATGGCTCGCCTCGGTGATCCAGCCGTTGTGGGAGGCCAGAAAGTTACTGACTTTGGCAACGATGCCAACCCGGTCCGGGCAAGCAATCACCAGCCGAAAAGTGCGCATTAGGGGAAAACTCCAGAACTTCGCAAAGGTCGCCATTCTAGCGATTACGCAGAAAAACTGCAGTATTGATGACACATTGACCTGCACGCGGGTCAGTGGAACAGATTCCGGCAGCACCTCACCACCCGCGCGATGGTGTTCTTGTAGTCAATCTTCAAGCGCTCAATTGTGAATATCTGTGATGACTGCATCACACTTTTAACTCTGCGTTCAGTTTATGCCCTATTCACCGCAACTAATTTAAATAAAACACCGGTTAAATGTTTACTTGATGAAACACCCTGACTATTATTGCGGCACTGTCACCCTGCCATCCAGCGCCCAACATAAGGTAGTCCTCATGTCTCTGATCAACGAATACCGCGCCACCGAAGAAGCTATCAAAGAGCTGCAAGCCCGTTTGAAGAACCTGTCCCAAGACGACAAGCTGCAAACCGAGCTGGAATTCGAAGGCAAACTGCGCACCCTGATGGGTGAATACTCCAAATCCCTGCGTGACATCATCGCGCTGCTGGATCCGGAATCGAAAATCAAAGCACCNCGCNGTGGCGCTGTGAAAACTACCGGCACCAAGCGTGCTCGCAAGGTCAAGCAATACAAGAACCCGCACAACGGCGAAGTGATTGAAACCAAAGGTGGCAACCACAAGACGCTGAAAGAGTGGAAAGCCAAGTGGGGCGGTGACGTGGTTGAAGGCTGGGCTACCCTGCTGGGCTAAGCCCAATAGGTTGTCAAAGACTTATCCGCGACAAAAAATAACGCCAGCTGATGCTGGCGTTTTTTTATGCCCGGAATACAGCCCGGGCATTTTTCGTTTTCAAAGATTCAAACGTTTGCGTAATCCCTCGACATAATTCTGCCATTCATTCAGTACCTCTCGCTGAAACGTTGTAGCAGTAACGCTCAATTGGGCTGCGGCTTCTACGAAACTTTCAAGCGTATTGGGCGCCCCCCACTCTGGGGTCGACAAACGTTGCTGACAGAATATTCGCCAGCGCTCTTGCTCCTCGGAATTCAACGTATCGGGGAAGTTGCGTGCGCGATAACGAAACAATAATTCAGGTAAACGTTCGTCATCGAAAGGCCATTGCTGTTGTGATAATTGGGCAGGGTCGGCGGCCCTGACTTGCTCACATAGACGACGATCCCGATCACCGATAAAACCATCGTATAACTGTTGTTCGGGGTCCCGGCTCGAGGTGAAATCTTCGCTGGCATAAACCGCTAACACTTTATCCCGCCAAACTTGTTGTGCGTCACTTAGCCGCAGTACGCGATCCTGATAAAGCGCCATGTCCAGCCCCAGGCGTTGCTGATCGTCAGGCCGAAGTACCGACAGCGGCGCCACCACCGGGCACTTGTTGATATGAATAAGCTTGAGCGGCACCGGCAATTCTCCGTCGGCCAGGTCATCACGGCGGGTGTACAGCCGCTGACGCAGGGTTTCTGCGTCCAGATCAAGCAACCCCTGGGGATCCAGGTGCAGGTCGCAGACAATCAGGGCGTTTTTGTTGCGCGGATGCCAGGCCAGTGGCAGCACCACACCGACATAACTGCGAGCGGCAGAGAATCGCCCGGAAATGTGCACCATCGGTTGTAACAGTCGAATCTGATCCATCACCTTTTGTTTGCCGCGCAACTGGAACAGCCAGTCATACAACTTCGGCTGCTTCTCGCGAATAAGCCGAGCCAGGGCGATGGTGGCGCGAACGTCCGACAGCGCCTCGTGGGCATTGCCGTGGTCAATGCCATTAGCGGCGGTCAGCCGTTCGAGTTTAAGCGTCACCCGCCCTGCATCATCGGTTGGCCAGACGAGGCCATCGGGGCGCAAGGCGTAGGCTGTGCGGACCACATCGATCAAGTCCCAGCGACTGTTGCCGCCCTGCCACTCACGGGCGTAGGGGTCAAAAAAGTTTCGGTACAGGCTGTAACGGGTCATCTCGTCATCGAAGCGCAACGTGTTGTAACCCGCGCCACACGTACCCGGCGCCGCCAGTTGAGCGTGCACCCGGGTCATGAAGTCGGCTTCGCTCAAACCGTGTTCGGCCAGTTGGCCGGGCGTAATGCCAGTGATCGCGCACGCGGCTGGATGCGGCAGGATGTCGTCGCTGGGCTGACAGAAGAGGTTGACCGGCTCGTCGATCTCATTGAGATCAAAGTCGGTGCGAATCCCCGCCACCTGGAGCGGTCGGTCGCATCGGGGATTGATGCCGGTGGTTTCGTAGTCGTACCAGAAGATCGAGGTCACGGGCTGTTCCTGAACTGAAGATCGGCAAAGTCTAGGCGTTCACATCCCGCCCCGGCCAGTAACTTGTCATTCAATCAGCTCTTGTTAGGTAACGTGCACTACATAGTTATGTCGTTTCCCCCCGAGAGGCTGCTAGCATCGGACGGACATCGAATCCCGAACAGGCCACATCAAGGTTGCCCATGCTCGAGACCACAGCACTGCCAAGGAAAGCGACGCTGCCCCCGCCACTGGACACGCGGTATCAAGTCGAAACGCCCGAAGGCATCGACTTGCCACTGCGCCCGGCCGGGTTGATGGTTCGTGCGCTGGCCTTCTCCATCGACCTCGGGTTGCGCGGGCTGATTCTCGGCGTGCTGTTTATCGTGTTGGCGTTTCTGGGAAAACTCGGCGCCGGGCTGGGCTCGATCCTGCTGTTCGGGGTCAGCTGGTGGTACATGGTGCTGTTCGAGGTACTCAATCAAGGCCGTTCGCCGGGCAAACAATGGATGGGCTTGCGCGTGGTGCACGACGACGGCACCCCGATCGGCTGGTCCGCCTCACTCATTCGCAACCTGCTGCGTTTTGTCGACATGCTGCCTTTCGGCTACTTCCTCGGCGCCATCAGTTGCCTGCAACACCCCCATTTCAAACGCCTCGGTGACCTGGCCGCCGGCACGCTGGTGATCTACCGCGAACAACCCTTGACCCGACCGCAACTGCCCGACGCCCAGCCTCGCCGCCCGGCCTTTGCCCTGACGCTACCCGAGCAACGCGCCGTCCTCGGGTTTGCCGAGCGCCAGGGCGAGCTTTCCGAGGCGCGCAGCCATGAACTCGCGTCCATCCTTGCCCAACCCTTGCAGGTTCCCGCGCCACGCGCCGTGGCGGAACTTAACGCCATCGCTCGTGGTTTGTTGGGGCCCGCATGAAGCAAAGTCTTTTCGAAAATCGCCACAAGGCCGAGTGGGCGCGGTTTTCCCTGATGCTCGAACAGCTGGAGCGCGGCAAGGAAGCGTCCGGTATCGCCAGTTTCCCGAAAGACTATCGACGGCTCTGCCAACAACTGGCACTGGCTCAGGAACGCGGCTACAGCAGTTTCCTGATCGACTCGTTGCAGCAACAAGTGCTGCGCGGGCATCAACAGCTTTACCGACATCGCAGTCGACTGGGCGCCAACATTCTGAGCTTTATCCTTGCCGGATTTCCGCGGCTGGTGCGCGAACAATGGCGCTTTGTGCTCGCCGCCGGCCTGATGTTTTTTGGCAGCCTGATCGGCTTCGCGCTGCTGGTGTATCTGTTCCCGGACCTGGTCTACAACCTGATCCCGGCCGAGCAGGTCAGTGAGATGCAAAGCATGTACGACCCGGTCGCCGGCCATTTGGGACGCTCGGCGGAGCGCGCCGCCAGCGAAGACTGGGTGATGTTCGGTTACTACATCATGCACAACATCGGCATCGCCTTTCAGACCTTTGCCAGCGGGTTGCTGTTTGGTCTGGGCAGCGCATTTTTCCTGTTGTTCAACGGTTTGATGATCGGTGCGGTGGCCGGGCACCTGACGCACATCGGCTTCGGGCAAACCTTCTGGTCGTTCGTGATCGGCCACGGCGCCTTCGAACTGAGCGCCATTGCCCTGGCCGGTGCCGCCGGCCTGCAACTGGGCTGGGCGTTGATCGCGCCGGGACGCCTGCCCCGCGCCGAAGCGTTGCGACTGGCAGCGCGCAAAAGCGTATTGCTGATCTGCGGCGTCATGCTGTTTCTGCTGATTGCCGCGTTTATCGAAGCCTACTGGTCATCGATGACCGCGCCTGCACCCACGACCAAATACCTGGTCGGCGCGGTGCTGTGGTTGTTGGTGGCGACTTACTTGCTGTTTGCCGGACGGACACGCCATGCGCCTGAGTGACGCCACGGTCGTCATCCGCCCACGCACCTCCTGGGAAGCCATGGACCTGGGCGTGCTGCTGAGCCAGCGCCATCGACGGTTGCTGATGACCAGCTGGGCCATCATCACCTTGCCGATCTTCGCGCTGCTCAGCTTTTGGCTATGGGATTCCCCCTCCCTCGCCGTGTTCATCTTCTGGTGGTTGAAACCGGCGTTCGAGCGCTTGCCGCTGTACATCCTGTCCAAAGCCATGTTCGGCGAAACGCCCACCTTGAAACAGGCGCTGCGCCAATGGCCGAACCTGCTCAAGCCACAACTGTTGGCCAGTCTGACCTGGCGACGACTGAGCCTGAGCCGCAGTTTTCTGATGCCGGTGGTGCAACTTGAAGGCCTGGCCGGTGACGAACGACAACAGCGCTTGCGGGTGCTGCTGCAACGCAACGCCGGTGCAGCGCAGTGGTTGACGATCATAGGCGTGCACCTGGAAAGCGCGCTGTGGATTGGCCTGATGGTGCTGTTCTATATGTTCCTGCCACAGCAGGTTGAACTCGACTGGAGCTGGCAGACCTTGATCGCCGTGGCCACCCAGGACTGGCGCTGGCTGGAACACCTGACCAATTTCTTTTACGTGCTGGTGCTGATTGTCTGGGAACCGATCTACGTGGCCTGTGGTTTCAGTCTTTATCTGAATCGGCGCACGGTGCTGGAAGCCTGGGACATCGAACTGGTGTTCCGCCGATTGCGCCAACACCTCAACACCACGACGGTCACTCTGCTGCTGGCGGCGATAATGCTGGTGCCGACCACGCAAAACGTCTGGGCCACCGAGCCGGTCATTACCCCGGACAGCCCACGCCTACAGGACCAACCACTGACCAGCCAGGCCTCCCGAGACAGCATCAAAACAATCCTCGATCAGCCCCCGTTCAAGAACAAGGAAACGGTGACCCGCTATCGGTTTGGCGAAGACAAACCCGACACCAAAACCCCAGACGACGGGAAAACACCTGAATGGCTGAAGGCATTGGCCGGTCTGCTCGACAGCCAGCGTTTCGGCTTTATCGCCAACCTGATTGAAGTGCTGCTCTGGGCCGCCGTAATGAGCGCCATCGGCGTGCTGATCTGGCGTTACCGCGACTGGTTGCAAGCGTTCGTCAGCCGTCGGCCGGTGTTGAACCGACGAGCCGCGCGTCCGTTACCGCAGCAAGCATTCGGCCTGGACCTGAGCCGCGAAACCCTACCCGCCGACATTGCCGCCAGCGCCGAAAGTCTCTGGCAAACCAACCCGCGCGCGGCCCTCGGATTGCTCTATCGCGCCCTGCTCAGCCATTTGTTGCACGACCACAACATGGCACTGAAACCCGCCGACACCGAAGGCGAGGTGCTGCAACGTGTCGAGCAACTGCACCAACCGGCCTTGCTCGCCTTCAGCAGAACCTTGACCGGGCACTGGCAGAACATGGCCTACGGGCATCGCCTGCCACCTGCGCATTTGCAACAGGAACTCTGTGACGGCTGGCGAACCTTGTTCGGCCCGGGAGCCGCCCGTTGAGCCGGCGCTTGTGGCTTTCGGTCGGTGTGTTCATCACCGTGCTGGTGGGCGCGCTGAGTGTTTATCTGTACCTGAAGGCCACGCCCTATCAGGCCGAAATCGATCACGGCCCCTCACCCGAAGCCCTGGCCAATCCCTATCTGGCCGCCGAGCATTTCCTGCGAAAACAAGGCCTGACCGTCGGCCATGCCAACAGCCTCGATGTGCTGCCCACCCTCGATCCGCGTCAGCACAGCCTGCTGTTGCTCGGCGACCGCTACAACATGACGCCACGCCAGATTGATCAAGTGATGAACTGGACCCGGGCCGGCGGGCGCCTGTTGTTTGTCGCCCAGTCGCTGTGGGATGAAAAGACCGGCCAGAGCAATGACCTGCTGCTCGATCGCGTGCAGGTGCATCAGTCGCTGAGCAAAGACCTCAAGGAGCCGCCGCCTGACATCCTCGACGACCCGTTCCCCAAACTGACCAAGCTGTATCTGGAAGACGAGAACGCGCCGGCCTACGCCAGTTTCGATACGGCGTTCCATCTCGAAGACCCGAAAAACCTCGCGCAAGCCTGGGCCAACAGTGGCAAGGCTACGCACATGATGCAGCTCAACCACGGGCTCGGTTCGATCACTGTGGTCACCGACGCCGACCTGTGGAAAACCCCGGCCATCGGCCAATACGACAACGCCTGGCTGCTCTGGTACCTGACCGCCGACACGAGCGTGACCTTGCTGTTCAACACCGATCACGACAGTCTGCTGACCTTGTTGCTGCGCAACTTCCCTCAGGCGTTGGTCGCCCTCATCGCCCTGATCGGTCTTGCGCTCTGGCACGTTGGAGTGCGCCATGGTCCGCTGCTGGAACCGGCGTCGAAAGGTCGCCGGCAACTTCAGGAACACTTGCGCGCCAGCGCCGATTTCATGCTGCGCCGCAGCGGTCAGCACAGCCTGTTGCAAGCCTTGCAGCAAGACATCCTGCGCCGTGTCCGCCACCGACACCCCGGCTTTGAACAACTCGGCGTTGCCGAGCAATGGCTGGTGCTCGCGCGCCTGACCGGCCAGCCCACGCGCGCCATCAGCCAGGCCATGAGCCCGCGACCGAAGCAGCGGCTGTCCAGCGCTGAATTCAGCCGTCAGGTCGCCCACCTTCAAACCTTGAGGAACACGCTATGAGTCAACAGATCGAGCCCGGCAGCGCGACTCACGCCGCCCAGCAACGCCAGCGTGCCAGTCAGTTGGCCCAGGCCGTGCGCAATGAGTTGCAAAAAGCCGTGATCGGCCAGAACAGCGTGATCGACGACGTCCTCACCGCACTGATTGCTGGCGGCCACGTGTTGCTCGAAGGTGTNCCGGGCTTNGGTAAAACGCTGCTGGTGCGCGCGCTGGCCCGTTGTTTCGGTGGCGATTTCGCACGCATCCAGTTCACGCCGGACCTGATGCCCAGCGATGTCACCGGTCACGCCGTGTACGACCTGAACACCGAGCAGTTCAAACTGCGCAAGGGGCCGCTGTTCACTCACCTGTTGCTGGCTGACGAAATCAACCGCGCCCCGGCCAAGACTCAGGCCGCCCTGCTTGAAGCCATGCAGGAGCGTCAAGTCACCCTTGAAGGNCGCGCCTTGCCCATCGTGCAACCGTTCATGGTGCTCGCCACGCAAAACCCGATCGAACAGGAAGGCACGTATCCACTGCCCGAAGCCGAGCTCGACCGCTTCATGCTCAAGGTGCGCATGGACTACCCCGACGCCGAGCAAGAGCTGGACATGGTCCGCCAGGTCAGCCGCTCGACCCGCGCCGACATGCTCGACGTACAACCGCTGCGCACCGTGTTGCAAGCCAAGGACGTGCTGGCCTTGCAGCGCATCGCCAGCGATCTACCGCTGGACGATCAGGTCCTCGATTACGCCGTGCGCCTGGCCCGCACCACCCGCACCTGGCCAGGCCTGACCCTCGGCGCCGGGCCACGCGCCTCCATTGCCCTGGTGCGTTGCGCCCGCGCCCGCGCGCTGCTGCGTGGCGGCGACTTCGTGATCCCGGATGACATCAAAGGTTGCGCCCTGGCAGTGCTGCGCCATCGTGTACGGATCGCCCCCGAGTTCGACATCGAAGGGCTGGACGTCGATCAGGTACTCAAGCAGTTGCTCGATCAAGTGCCGGCGCCGCGTCTGTGAAACCCTCGCGCCTGTTGCTGATCTGGCTCGCCATCCTGCTGGCCATCGGCATCGTGCTGGGCGCGTTGCGGGCACTGGAATTCGACGTACCCTCGAGCCTGTTATCGATCAATTGGGGATTGCTGCTGGCGCTGCTGGCCCTGGCCATTCTCGACGCCATTCGCCTCAAGCGTTTGCCCTTGCCGCGCCTCCAGCGCCAGATGCCCGGCAGCCTGGCGCTCGGTCGATGGAGCGAAGTGCGGCTGGAGGTCGAGCATGACTTTGCTCAATCCCTGAACCTGCAGATCTTCGACCATGTTCCGGAAGGCGTCAGCTTCGAAAACCTGCCGCTTTCGGTGGAACTGCAACCCGGCCAGCAGAGCCAGGTCGGCTATCGACTACGCCCCCTCAAGCGCGGCCACTTCATCTTCGAACACTGCGAAATCAACCTGCCGAGCCCCTTGGGTTTATGGTCAGACAAACGCCTGCTGAACGTGACCGACAGCACCCGCGTCTACCCCGACTTCGCCCGTCTCTACGGCGGTGAACTGCTGGCGGTGGATAACTGGCTCAGCCAACTCGGCGTGCGTCAGCGTCAACGGCGGGGCCTGGGTCTGGAATTTCATCAGTTACGCGAGTTTCACGAAGGCGACAGCCTGCGGCAGATCGACTGGAAAGCCACCGCGCGCCAGCGCACGCCAATCGCCCGGGAATATCAGGACGAGCGCGACCAGCAAATTGTGTTCATGCTTGATTGTGGCCGGCGCATGCGCAGCCAGGACGGTGAACTGGCCCATTTCGATCACGCACTCAATGCCTGTCTGTTGCTCAGCTACATCGCCCTGCGCCAGGGCGATGCAGTGGGCCTAAGTACCTTTGCCAGTGATCGAGCGCATTACCTCGCCCCGGTCAAAGGCACGGGCCAGCTCAACGTATTGCTCAACACCGTCTACGACCTCGACAGCACCCAACGCCCCGCCGACTACCAGGCTGCCGCCACGCAGCTACTGGCCCGACAGAAACGCCGTGCGCTGGTGGTGCTGGTCACCAACCTGCGCGACGAAGACGACGAAGAACTGCTTACCGCCGTCAAACGCCTGAGCAAACTGCATCGGGTACTGGTGGCGAGTCTGCGCGAGGACTTGCTCGACGGTTTGCGGCACGCGCCGGTGCAAACCTTGCCGGAAGCGCTGGCTTATTGCGGGACGGTGGATTACTTGAATGACCGGGCGCAACTCCACGAGCAGTTGAGTGCTCATGGAGTGCCGGTGGTGGATGCCCGGCCCTCAGAGTTGGGGGCCGAGTTGGTGACGCGGTATTTGGGGTGGAAAAAGTCAGGGGGGTTGTAATGTCTTTTCCGAACAGCAGGAACAAGGTCGTCTTCAGTTCTATGATTCCGTGACGGTGAAAATCAGGTGTCGGGAATCAAAAGGTACGCCATCTGCATCGCGTAGTTGCGCCTCAACTTTATCTATTCGCGTCAGTGCTAATCAAGATCAACCAGAACCAACTAGCGTTGGGTGCGGCTATGGATGAGCTCACTATCTGGGCTGAGAAGCAAGGTGCGAGCGATGTCGCTGGCCACATAAGAGATGCACTAGAAACGCTGGATCAAAATCAAGAGTTTATCTCGTTGGCTCTTCTCTCTGTGTCAACTGACTTCAAAGGAGAATAGGTATCCCCGCTTTATAGTCCCTTTACCCGAAGCGAAGAGTGACGGAGTGGAGAGACTCGCTTTGCTGTGGCCAATGGTCATGACCATTGGCCAAGCCTGCATTCACCCTGGTCCTACACGTATATACAAGAAGCCGTACAACGGCTACATAATCAGTTGCTTCTGCCTACAACCTGCGGTGCCCCCGACTGACTTCGGGCGAGAGTCACCCCGATTAAGGTTCTCCTATCGCTACTTATCAGCGATCCAATAAGGAGTTAACCCCATGTCGAAGGCTACACCTGCCCCTTCCACCGAATCCCCCCGAAACCGACCCGGTTTCCCCCTACGCCACCCTCGATTCAAGAAAGCTCCACGCCGCCGCCGACAAGGCGCTGGACCACTACCTCAAACCCGACGTCGATACCCTTCGCTCTTCCCAGGAACGTGCCATGAAAATGTTCACCGTCGTCGCCGATGCCAACCCCGAAGCGCTAAACATCGAGACCTACGAAACCTTTTCCACGGTCAGCACGTTGCTGCTCGACCTGGCAGACAGCCTGGACGACAAGCCGCGGCATCTGGCGATGGCGATTTACCGGATGAGTGAGTTGGGGTTGATGCTGGTGGAGCGGTCGCTGGATAACGAGAAGGCGATCAAGGTGACCGAAGCTTAACTATCAGTCGTCTTTGCTGACGTCATCGCGGGCAAGCCCGCTCCCACAGGGATCGGCGTCGAACACACATTTTGTGAACGACGCCAGACACTGTGGGAGCGGGCTTGCCCGCGATGGCGATGGTGAAAACGCCAATGAACTTCAGGCAGATGCAGGCATCGGCTGAAAACTGAAGTACTGCGTCAACGCCTCCACCAATTGCCCATACTCCAGCGGTGCCCGTTGCAGGCTGAACCCGGCGTCGTAATGGTGGGGGGTTTCGTCTTCGTGGCACCACAAACAGCACGCCGTCAGGTCAATGACCTGCTGGCAACCGTCGCTGGCGGGGATTTTCAATCGCAGGTCAAAGTCGACGCCCACCATCATGGGCAACTGGCTGATGAGCATCAGCCCGTCGGCGGACACATTGCCCAGAAAGCCGATGGGTTTGTCGGTGACGCTGTTGAACACTTTCAGAAAATACGGCAATTGATGCCGCTCGATCCGGCGGTCGGTAAACATGCGCAGTTGGCCCAGCAAGGCCCTTAAGCAGGGCCGCACTAATGCTTCGGAACGTGCCTGTTTTTGCTCTTGTCGAAAAGCCTGGCGCGCTCTCCCCGTTCCCGGTGCGTCAGTCCACGAATCCGCTGACGCTTACAGCTGCCGGTGACAGGTATGACCTCGGTCTAGAGACATGGCTCTAAAACCGATCTATTCGACTATAGCTCACCACCGTCGGGCGGCCAGCCTTTGCATGACAACAGTCATCAAAACTGCGTCGGGCGCACCGCTGCTGCGGCGCTGCGAGTCGGGTAATGGCCCAGGCTCTGCAAGGTTTCCAGGCGCGCGCGGGCGCGGTAGGCGTATTCGCTTTGCGGGTAGGACGCCATGATGAACTGATAAGTCTGCGCCGCATCGATGAACAGCTTCTGCCGTTCCAGGCACTGGCCGCGCATCATCGACACTTCCGGCCACACATAAGGCCGCGCACGGCTGGAGCGTTCGACTTTCGACAATTCGAGCATCACCTGCTCGCAATTGCCGCGATCGTAGGCGCTGTAGGCGTTATTCAAATGATGGTTCATCGACCAACGGGCGCAGCCCGTCACACTGAGGACGCTGAGGGCAAGGGCGGCAATGGGCACGAATCGCATGGGGGTTCTCCTGTCTTGAGCTCTGTATCGACCCGTGAGCAGAAATCTTCAGGAATGTTCGGTTAAAGATATAAACGAATAAGTAGTGCATATGAACAATGACTACAACCAAAGAGCATAGTAGCCTTCCCCAGCGCTTGAACTCAGGAGTCTGTGCATGTCCGTCCGTCGTACCAAAATCGTCGCCACCCTTGGCCCGGCCAGTAACTCGCCGGAAGTCCTCGAACAGCTGATTCTGGCTGGTTTGGACGTTGCCCGTCTGAACTTCTCCCACGGCACCCCGGACGAGCACAAGGCTCGCGCCAAGCTGGTGCGTGACTTGGCCGCCAAGCACGGCCGCTTCGTGGCATTGCTGGGTGACCTGCAAGGCCCGAAAATCCGTATCGCCAAATTCGCCAACAAGCGAATCGAACTGAAGATCGGTGACAAGTTCACCTTCTCCACCAGCCATTCGCTGACCGAAGGCAACCAGGACGTCGTAGGTATCGACTACCCGGACCTGGTCAAGGATTGCGGTGTCGGTGACGAACTGCTGCTGGACGACGGTCGCGTGGTCATGCGCGTCGACACAGCGACCCCCACCGAACTGAACTGCACCGTGATCATCGGTGGTCCGCTGTCCGACCACAAAGGCATCAACCGCCGCGGCGGTGGCCTGACGGCGCCAGCCCTGACTGAAAAAGACAAGGCCGACATCAAGCTCGCCGCCGAAATGGAAGTGGACTACCTCGCTGTGTCCTTCCCGCGCGACGCCGCCGACATGGAATACGCCCGTAAACTGCGCGACGAAGCCGGCGGCACCGCTTGGCTGGTGGCGAAGATCGAACGCGCCGAAGCCGTGGCCAATGACGAAACCCTCGACGGCCTGATCAAAGCGTCCGACGCAGTCATGGTTGCCCGTGGTGACCTGGGCGTGGAAATCGGTGACGCCGAGCTGATCGGTATTCAGAAGAAGATCATCCTGCACGCACGCCGCCACAATAAAGCGGTGATCGTGGCGACCCAGATGATGGAGTCGATGATCCAGAACCCGATGCCAACTCGTGCCGAAGTGTCTGACGTGGCCAACGCCGTGCTCGACTACACCGACGCCGTGATGCTCTCGGCTGAAAGTGCTGCCGGCCCGTACCCGCTCGAAGCCGTCCAGGCCATGGCGCGTATCTGCGTCGGTGCCGAAAAGCACCCGACCAGCAAGACCTCCAGCCACCGTATCGGCAAAGTGTTCGAAAGCTGCGACCAGAGCATCGCGCTGGCAGCCATGTACACCGCCAACCACTTCCCGGGCGTTAAAGCGATCATCGCCTTGACCGAAAGTGGCTACACGCCGTTGATCATGTCGCGCATCCGTTCCTCGATCCCGATCTACGCGTTCTCCCCGCACCGCGAAACCCAGGCCCGCGCGGCCATGTTCCGTGGCGTGTACACCGTCCCGTTTGACCCGGCATCCCTGCCGCCAAACCAAGTCAGCCAGGCGGCTATCGACGAACTGCTTAAACGTGGCGTTGTGGAAAAAGGCGACTGGGTCATCCTGACCAAGGGCGACAGCTACCACACCATCGGCGGCACCAACGGCATGAAAATCCTGCACGTTGGCGACCCAATGGTCTGAGTGACACGCTGAAAAACAAAAGCCCCGCCATGTGAATGGCGGGGCTTTTTGCATTTCAAGGCAGGGTGACGGGTTAAATTAGAGGGCCTCATCGCAGGCAAGCCAATGCTGACAACGCCGCCATCGCTTCTTGTGAGCGCAGCCGCTGAGTGAACAACGCGCCCTCCTCTTCGATAACTTTGCGCAGCTGTTCCCGATTCGGCGCCTTCATCAATTGCTTGCTGATCCGCACCGCGTCCGGCGGCAATGACTCAAACCGCAACGCCATCTCTCGCGCTTTGGCCAACGCCGCTTTGCCGCTGCCCAACGCCTCGGTCGCAATCCCCCATGCCGCCGCCTGTTCACCGCTGAACCCTTCGCCGAGCAGCAGCAACTCCGCCGCTTTTGCGTGGCCGAGCAGTCGCGGCAGGATCAGGCTGGAACCAAACTCCGGGCACAACCCGAGGTTCACGAACGGCATCCGCAACCGCGCATCCCGACTGACATACACCAAATCGCAATGCAGCAACATCGTCGTGCCGATCCCCACCGCAGCGCCCGCCACGGCGGCGATCACCGGTTTGCGGCATTCCAGCAAGTTGAGCATGAAGTGAAACACCGGGCTGTCGAGGTTGCTCGGCGGTTGCTGGATGAAGTCGGCAATGTCGTTGCCGGCAGTGAAGCACTCGGCGCTGCCGGTGATCAGCACGGCGTTGATTTCGGGGTCGGTGTCGGCCTGTTTCAGCGCGTCAGCCAAGTGGCTGTACATGGCGCGGGTCAGGGCGTTTTTCTTGTCGGGGCGGTTCAGGCGCAGGGTCAGCAGGCCGCGTTCGCGTTCAAGCTGGATGGCATCGGTCATGGCGAGTCTCGCGTCGTTAAACGATCAGCGCTCAACCACGGGGAACAAAGACATCCGCCAGCAGTTGGTTGCGCGGCAATCCGGCCAGGTACAAACGCCGGGCAAAGGCGTCGACACTGTCGGGGGCTCCGCAGACTAAGGCCAGGGTTTGTCGGGAAACAAGCCGCAGTTGCGCCAACGCCTGCGGCAACTCGGCCGGGGTCCAGCATTCGATGCTGAGGTTTTCACGCACATCGCACATGGCTTGCAGGGGTTTGGCCAGGTAATGCTCGCTGGTGTCATGGGCGAGGTGAATGACGCGGATGGCGCCTTGGTGATCCTGACGCAGCGCTTCGCGCAACACCCCGAACAACGGCCCCAATCCCGTACCGGCGGCCATCAGCCACAGCGGTCGAGTGCTCCAGTCGGGGTCGTATTGCAACGCTCCGCCACGCAATTCGCCGAGGCGGATCGGGTCGCCGATTTTCAGTTGGCGGGCCGCATTGCTGAACTCACCCGGCTGGCGACAATCGAGGTGAAATTCCAGAAAACGGTCTTCTTCCGGCAGGCTCGCCAAGGAGTATGGCCGTGCCACGTTACCCGCCCACAACACCAGATGCTGCCCGGCACGGTAGCGCAACGGTCGCTCGGTTGTCAGGCGCAAACGCAACACACTGGCGCTCAACCAATCGACAGCGGCGACTTGCGCCGGGCGGCCGTCGACGTGTGGATCGAAGGTATGCACCTGCAAGTCCTCGACCACCTGACACTGACACGCCAAGCGCCAACCTTGCTGACGCTGTTCAACACTCAACGCATCGGGACGGCTGTCACTGGGCAAGCCTTGGACGCATTGCACCAGGCACGCGTGGCAACTGCCGGCGCGACAACTGTAGGGCACGGCCACGCCGTTCTGGTTCAGGGCATCGAGCAGATTGCTGCCCGGCGCCACGGACCAGTGGCGCTCACCGACGCGCAACTCAGGCATCGACGTTCTCCCACGCCGCCGCGCAACGATTGCGACCGTCACGCTTGGCGCGGTAAAGCGCCTGGTCGGCGCGCTGCAAGGCATCGTCGAGATCATCGCCCAGCTCCAGCAAGGTCATGCCGGCGGACAAGCTGAGGTGGGCGACGTTGAGTCCGACCAGTTCGACATCGGTGAAGGCGATACGCAACCGTTCGCAACAGGAGGTCAGGCGTTCGGCGTTGCAGTCGGGCAACAGCACCACGAACTCTTCGCCGCCATAACGGGCCAGCACATCCCCCTCGCGCAGGCAGGCGGTGGCCACGCCGGCAAAGGCTTGCAGTACCTGATCGCCAGCAGCGTGGCCATGAACATCATTGATACGTTTGAAGTGGTCGAGGTCGATCAGCGCCAGGCCATGCACCACGCCAGCGTCCATCGCATTCAGCTCGCGGGAGGCCAGGCGCAGGAAATGCCGGCGGTTGAACAGCCCGGTGAGTTCGTCGGTGGCGACCAGGTCTTCGAGCTGGCGCATCATCCCGCGCAGGGTGTCCTGGTGTGCCTGCAAGGCAAACCGTCGTTGCCTCATACGTTGACGCGAGGCCTGGACGTAACGGGCATAGAGCTCCAGCCACACCAAGACGATAAACAGCACGCACACCTGCAACGCCGCCAGCGCCGGGTCGTGCAACTGGAAGTGGTAGCCCTCCCACAGGGTGATCGCGCTGAAACTGAAAAACACCAACAGCGCGCACCGCACAAACGCACGGCGCGAAAGATGGAACAGCCCGAACAACATGATCAACAGGTAGAACACCAGGAACGCGCCGCGTGCCTCATCCAGATTGGCGATCAGCCACGTCTGCCACCCCAGGCCCATCAACACTTGTGCTTCGGTCAGGCTCGGGTCGGAAAAGCGCAGGTTGCAGCCGCTGTAAAACAACGCAAACAACGTCCCTTGAGTGATCACCACCAGCGCACTGCCGATGGCCACGCTGGTCAGCGATTCATCGTAATGCCCGGTGAAAAACGCCAGCCACAGCAAGACCAAAGCCAGGGCGTAGGTGCCGGCTGCGAGGGCAAAGCGTTTGAGTAAAAGCCGTTGGATGGCGTTATGGGTCAATCGTTGACTCACCGTGCGAAAGGAGGCTGACCGAGTGTCCTACTCTACAGACCGAATGCCACTTTAGTGGGGTGTCTGATAAATGACCATTCAATTTTCGGGGCAGAAAACTGGCGTCAAAAGCATGTCCGATTTTCACCTGGATCCTGATGCTGGCCATGGTCCCTGTAGCCGCTGGCGAAGCCTGCGGCTACAGGGATCGCGGTGTTATAAGACCAACGATTGACTGCCACCTGTCTCACCGAGGTGTAGCTATCGGATCCTGATGCTGGCCATGGTCCCTGTAGCCGCTGGCGAAGCCTGCGGCTACAGGGATCGCGGTGTTATAAGACCAACGATTGACTGCCGGCGGGTGTGCCTGGAACCGAGGCGCGTTATACTGCCGCGCCTTTTTAGCGTCGCGCCAGCTTCCCCGGCGTGCCTTGTAAAGGTGCTTGCAACCGACCGATGCACCCAAGCTGCAAGCACCTTATTGCCTGCAGCACTCGGCGTGCCTTGGAAAGGTGACTTCAGCCGACCGATGTACCCCACTGAAGCCACCTTTATTGAATGTTCCCGTCTTATAGAGGAGCGCGACTCATGACCGTGATCAAGCAAGACGACCTGATTCAGAGCGTTGCCGACGCCCTGCAATTCATTTCCTACTACCACCCCGTTGACTTCATTCAGGCGATGCACGAAGCCTACCTGCGCGAAGAATCCCCGGCAGCCCGTGACTCCATCGCGCAGATCCTGATCAACTCGCGCATGTGTGCCACCGGCCATCGCCCGATCTGCCAGGACACCGGTATCGTCACCGTATTTGTACGTGTAGGCATGGACGTGCGCTGGGATGGCGCCACGATGAGCCTGGACGACATGATCAACCAAGGTGTGCGCCAGGCCTACAACCTGCCGGAAAACGTCCTGCGCGCATCCATCCTGGCCGACCCGGCTGGCGCGCGTAAAAACACCAAGGACAACACCCCTGCAGTCATCCACTACTCCATCGTCCCGGGTAACACCGTGGAAGTGGACGTGGCCGCTAAAGGTGGTGGTTCCGAGAACAAGTCGAAAATGGCCATGCTCAACCCGTCCGACTCGATCGTCGACTGGGTGCTCAAGACCGTTCCGACCATGGGCGCCGGCTGGTGCCCACCGGGCATGCTGGGCATCGGCATCGGCGGCACCGCCGAGAAAGCCGCCGTGATGGCCAAGGAAGTGTTGATGGAATCCATCGACATCCACGAGCTGAAAAAGCGCGGCCCGCAGAACCGTATCGAAGAGATGCGCCTGGAGCTGTTCGAGAAGGTCAACCAACTGGGCATCGGTGCCCAGGGCCTGGGTGGCCTGACCACCGTGCTCGACGTAAAAATCATGGACTACCCGACCCACGCAGCCTCGCTGCCGGTGTGCATGATCCCCAACTGCGCCGCCACCCGTCACGCGCACTTCGTGCTCGACGGTTCGGGCCCGGCGTCGCTGGAAGCGCCACCGCTGGACGCTTACCCGGAAATCGTCTGGGAAGCCGGCCCGTCGGCCCGTCGCGTCAACCTCGACACCCTGACCCCGGAAGACGTGCAGAGCTGGAAGCCGGGCGAAACCGTCTTGCTCAACGGCAAGATGCTCACCGGCCGCGACGCTGCGCACAAGCGCATGGTCGAGATGCTCAACAAGGGTGAAACCTTGCCGGTGGACCTCAAGGGTCGCTTCATCTACTACGTCGGCCCGGTTGATCCGGTGCGCGAAGAAGTGGTTGGCCCGGCAGGCCCGACCACCGCGACGCGGATGGACAAGTTCACCCGTCAGATCCTCGAGCAAACCGGCCTGCTGGGCATGATCGGCAAATCCGAGCGCGGCCCGACCGCCATCGAAGCGATCAAGGACCACAAAGCCGTGTACCTGATGGCCGTTGGCGGCGCGGCTTACCTGGTGGCGCAAGCCATCAAGAAGTCGCGCGTGGTCGCGTTTGCCGAACTGGGCATGGAAGCGATCTACGAGTTCGACGTGAAAGACATGCCGGTCACCGTAGCGGTGGACAGCAAGGGCGAATCCGTCCACATCACCGGTCCTGCCATCTGGCAGAAAAAGATCAGTGAAAGCCTGGCGGTAGAGGTGCAGTAAGCACTTCCCTCGCAAGGATAAAGGCGACTGCGGCCCCATGGCCCAGTCGCCTTTTTTATGACTGGCAATGTTGCAATGACAAACTCGGTCATGTGGGAGCTGGCTTAGGAAACCGGGCGGCATGCTATGGTGCGCGCCCGTACCTCTTCCTGTTTCCTAAAGCATGCTGCCGACTTCGCGCACGTTACGCCTGACGCTGTACACCTTGCTGATCGTTGCCGGTGCCGCACTGGCAGCCGGTTTTGCCCTGCGTCACGCCGAACGCCAGGCGCTGGTCGAAGACGCCGCGCGGGCCAATCAGCAGTTGGCGCTCTACGCAAATTCCCTGCACACCCTGATTGATCGCTACCGCGCCCTGCCCGCCGTGCTGGCGCTGGACCCGGAGTTGCGCGGCGCGCTCAATGGCCAGGTAACGCCCGAACAACAGGACGCGTTGAACCGCAAACTGGAAAAAATCAACGGCGCCGCGCAGTCCTCGACCCTGGAACTGCTCGACCGCACCGGCCTCGCCGTGGCCGCCAGCAATTGGCGTTTGCCCAGCAGTTACGTCGGCCACAACTACGGCTTTCGCCCCTACTTCAGCCAGACCCGCACCCAGGGCACCGGGCGCTTTTATGCGGTGGGGGTGACTAGCGGCATTCCGGGGTATTTCCTGTCCAGCGCGGTGACCAGCGACAGTGGCGAGTTCCTCGGGGCGATGGTGGTGAAGCTCGAGTTTCCGGAACTGGAGCGTGAATGGCGCCAGGGCAGCGACACGCTGCTGGTCAGCGATGCACGCGGCATTATCTTTATCGCCAATCAACCAGGCTGGCGCTATCGCCTGTTGAAACCCTTGAGTGACAGCGATCACGCCGAGCTCAAGGTCACCCGCCAATACGACAAACAACCGCTGACCCCGCTGGACTATCAATCGCTGCAGCGCTTTGACGACAACAGCGATCTGGCGCGGGTCGTCGGGCCTGACGGCACGGCCAATTACCTGTGGGAATCGCTGCCGCTGAGCACGGAAGGCTGGACCTTGCACCTGCTGCGCCGCCCGCAAGTCGCCTTCGAAGACAGCCGCAACGCCGCGCTCGCAGCGGCCGGGCTGTGGCTGGCGCTGGTGTTTCTGTTGCTGTTCCTCAATCAGCGCTGGCGCCTGGCGAAAATGCGTCAGCGCAGCCGTGAAGAGCTCGAACAATTGGTCGAAGAGCGCACCCGCGACCTGCGCACCGCTCAGGACGGTCTGGTGCANTCAGCCAAGCTGGCGGCACTGGGGCAGATGTCCGCCGCCCTCGCCCATGAAATCAACCAGCCACTGACCGCCCAGCGCATGCAGTTGGCGACCTTGCGGCTGCTGCTGGACCATGGCCGCGTGGACGATGCCTACAAGGCGCTCACCCCGCTGGACGACATGCTCACGCGCATGGCCGCCCTCACCGGCCACCTGAAAACCTTTGCCCGCAAAAGCCCCAGCGGTTTGCGCGAACGGCTGGATCTGGCGGCGGTGGTCGACCAATCGCTGCAATTGCTCGACGCGCGTCTGCATGATGAGCAGGTCAGCACCGTGCTGCACCTGACGCGCCCGGCGTGGGTGCGTGGCGATGCGATCCGACTGGAACAGGTGTTGATCAACCTGCTGCGCAATGCGCTGGACGCCATGGCGGACAAACCGCGCAAACGCCTGGAAATCCGCCTGCACGCCGACCAGCAACTCTGGCACCTGACCGTCACCGACAACGGAGGCGGCATCGCCGAAGAACACTTGCCGAACGTGTTCGATCCGTTCTTCACCACCAAACCGGTGGGCGATGGCCTGGGTCTTGGCCTGGCGGTATCGTTTGCCATCGTTCACGAATCGGGTGGGCGCCTGAGCGCCGACAATCACGCCAACGGCGCCGTGTTCACCGTGACTTTACCCATCGATCTGGAGGCCCACGGCCCATGCTGAATTCCGTGATGGTGGTCGACGACGAAGCCAGCATTCGCACGGCCGTCGAGCAATGGCTGAGCCTGTCGGGGTTTGACGTGCAGTTGTTCAGTCGCGCTGAAGAATGCCTGGCGCAATTGCCCAAGGATTTCCCCGGGGTGATCTTGAGCGACGTGCGCATGCCCGGCATGACCGGCCTGGAGTTGCTGGCCGAGGTTCAGCGCCGCGATGCCGATCTGCCGGTGATTCTGCTGACCGGCCACGGCGATGTACCGATGGCGGTCGAAGCGATGCGCGATGGCGCCTATGACTTCCTCGAAAAACCGTTCAGCCCGGAAACCCTGCTGAGCAGTTTGCGCAGGGCGCTGGACAAGCGCCGGCTGGTGCTGGAAAACCGCGCCTTGCATGAGCTGGCCGACAACCGCGCCAAACTCGACGCGACGCTGCTGGGCGTGTCACGCGGTTTGCAGACGTTGCGCCGGCAGGTACTGGATCTGGCGGCGCTGCCCGTCAACGTGTTGATTCGTGGCGAGACCGGCAGCGGCAAGGAATTGGTCGCCCGCTGCCTGCATGATTTTGGCCCGCGCGCGAAAAAGCCGTTTGTCGCGCTCAATTGCGCAGCGATCCCCGAGCAGTTGTTTGAGGCCGAGCTGTTCGGCCACGAAAGCGGCGCGTTCACCGGCGCCCAGGGCAGGCGCATCGGCAAGCTGGAGTACGCCCATGGCGGCACACTGTTTCTCGATGAAATCGAAAGCATGCCACTGGCCCAGCAGGTGAAACTGTTGCGCGTGTTGCAGGAACAGAAACTCGAGCGTCTGGGTTCGAATCAAAGTATTCACGTGGATTTGCGGATCATCGCCGCGACCAAGCCCGATCTGCTGGATGAGGCGCGGGCCGGTCGTTTTCGCGAGGATTTGGCCTATCGGTTGAACGTCGCTGAGTTGCGTCTGCCGCCCTTGCGTGAGCGGCGTGAAGACATTCCATTGTTGTTCGAAACGTTTGCGCAGAACGCCGCCGAGCGTTTGGGCCGCACATTTCCACCGTTGAGCGGCCCGCAGTTGAGCCATCTGTTGAGCCACGACTGGCCGGGCAATGTGCGCGAACTGGCGAACGTGGCCGAGCGTCAGGTGCTGGGGTTGGGTGAACCGGAACCGGTCGGGATCGATCCCGGCCAGTCGCTGGCGGCACAGGCGGAAGCGTTTGAAGCGCATTGCCTGCGCGCAGCGTTGACCCGGCACAAGGGCGACGTGAAAGCGGTGCTTGAAGAACTGCAACTGCCGCGCCGGACCTTCAATGAAAAGATGCAGCGACATGGCCTGAGTCGGGAGATGTTCTTGTAGTGCCTGAACGGGCCCCTTCGCGGGCAAGCCCGCTCCCACAGGGTGTGGTGTCGTACACAAAATCTTCGTTCAACTCGGTCACTGTGGGAGCAGGCTTGCTCGCGAAGGGGCCAGTGCAGGCAACGCAATCCACAACCCAGATAAGCAATTTTCCGCTCACGCCTGACCCGGCATAAGCGGATTTCCGCTCACCAGTTCCCCGCAACCCCTCTAAACCAGCCCTCCTTGATGTGGCACACCTCCTGCTATAGCCCACACAGGCTGCGTTTCAACGCGCTCCACAAAAACAATTAGATGAAGGATCCTTCAATGGATAACTCCAACACCTTGCCTCTGGGGTCGGCGGCTGCGCCGGCAAAAGAACGCAGTACGTCCAGCCGGATCAAATCGATCTTCAGCGGCTCCGTCGGCAACATGGTCGAGTGGTATGACTGGTACGTCTACGCTGCCTTCTCCCTGTACTTCGCCAAGTCCTTTTTCCCCAAAGGCGACNCCACCGCCCAGTTGATGAACACCGCCGCCATCTTTGCCGTGGGCTTCATCATGCGCCCGATCGGTGGCTGGCTGATGGGCCTCTACGCCGACTACAAGGGCCGCAAGGCCGCACTGATGGCCTCGGTATTGCTGATGTGCTTCGGCTCGCTGCTGATCGCATTGACCCCGGGCTACGACACCATCGGCATCGGCGCACCGATCATGCTGGTGTTCGCACGCTTGCTGCAAGGCCTGTCGGTCGGCGGCGAGTACGGCACCTCGGCCACCTACTTGAGTGAAATGGCGACCAAGGAACGTCGCGGTTTCTTCTCCAGCTTCCAGTACGTGACCCTGATCTCCGGCCAGCTCATCGCCCTGGCCGTATTGATCATTCTGCAACAAACCCTGACCACCGAGCAGCTGTATGCCTGGGGCTGGCGCATCCCGTTCGCCATCGGCGCCTTGTGCGCAGTGGTCGCGCTGTTCTTGCGTCGCGGCATGGAAGAAACCGAGTCGTTCACCAAAAAGGAAAAGGCCAAGGAAAGCGCGATGCGCACCTTGATGCGCCACCCCAAGGAAGTGTTGACCGTGGTCGGCCTGACCATGGGCGGCACCCTGGCGTTCTACACCTACACCACCTACATGCAGAAATACCTGGTGAATACCGTCGGCATGAGCATCTCCGACTCCACCACCATTTCAGCCGCCACGCTGTTTCTGTTCATGTGCCTGCAACCCCTGGTCGGCGGGCTGTCCGACAAAGTCGGCCGGCGGCCGATCCTGATCGCGTTCGGTATCCTCGGCACGCTGTTCACCGTGCCGATCCTCACCACCCTGCACACCATCCAAAGCTGGTGGGGCGCGTTCTTTCTGATCATGGCAGCGCTGATCATTGTCAGCGGCTACACCTCGATCAATGCGGTGGTAAAAGCCGAGCTGTTCCCTACGGAAATCCGCGCCCTGGGCGTGGGCCTGCCGTATGCACTGACCGTTTCGATTTTCGGCGGCACCGCTGAATACATCGCACTGTGGTTCAAGAGCATTAGCATGGAGACCGGTTACTACTGGTATGTGACNGCGTGTATTGCNGTATCGCTGCTGGTGTACATCACCATGAAAGACACCCGCAAGCATTCGCGGATCGAGACGGACTGAGTCCGCCCGCGCAATAAAAACAGGGGCAGACCTTCACGGGTCTGCCCCTTTTCATTGAATAAAAACTACAAAACACTGTGGGAGCGGGCTTGCTCGCGATGGCGGTGTGTCAGTCGATGNATGTGTTGACTGACACNCCGCCATCGCAGGCAAGCCNGCTCCCACATTTTGATCTTNCCGCTGGNNATTATGGTTTCGTCCTTGCACTATGAACGCCATCCGCACACCGCCCAGGAATCCCTTCATGCCCGACGACATCCACTTCTACGAACCCGCCAACGGCCACGGCCTGCCGCACGACCCGTTCAATGCCATCGTCGGCCCACGGCCCATCGGCTGGATTTCCTCCCACGACAGCGAAGGCCGTCTGAACCTGGCGCCCTACAGTTTCTTCAATGCGTTCAACTACATCCCGCCGATCATTGGGTTTTCCAGCGTCGGGCGCAAAGACAGCCTGAACAACATCGAGCAGACCGGCGAGTTTGTGTGGAACCTGGCCACCCGCCCGCTGGCCGAGCAGATGAACCAGAGTTGCGCAGCGGTAGCGCCGCAGGTGAATGAGTTCGAACTGTCCGGCCTGACGCCGGTGGCCTCGAAAATCGTCGGCGTGCCGCGTGTGGGCGAAAGCCCGGTGTCCTTCGAGTGCAAGGTCACGCAGATCATTCAGTTGCAGCGGGCGGACGGGAACGTGGTGCCGAGCTGGCTGATTCTGGGCGAAGTGGTCGCCGTGCATATCGCCAAGTGGCTGTTGAAAGACGGGGTGTACGACACCGCCGCGGCAGAACCGATTCTGCGCGGCGGCGGGCCAGCGGATTACTTTCAGCTGGGGCCAGAGGCCTTGTTCAAGATGTTCCGCCCGGGGGCGGTCAAGTAATCACCAGAGCAGGTCGGCGTCTTCTTTGACGTCTTTGAGGCGGGTCAGCTCTTTTGCGGCGGCCAGATCAGCCTCGTTGGCCGTCTTGAAGATTTGCCCTTCAAGTACTTTGTGAAAACGTGGCGCACCGGTGCCACCGATGGCTTTGACGGCGATCGCGGCGTGGTAACCCCCCTCGCCCGGTACTACAGCGGAAACAGCTTCGAAATGATCAAAGGCTTTACGTGCCATGTCGCGGATCCTGGCTGATTGAGAATGGAGCCATTAAACCCTCAACCCGCCATTTTGTGTACCCACGACCGGGACTGCCCCAGCGCCTGGTCGGCCGACACGTCCTTGAAGGTATGAAAATCCAGGCTGTTGACCACCAGTTCCTGCACCAGCTCGGCGAAAATCTCCATCGCCGGGGTGCCGAAATAGGCCGTCATCGCTTGCTGGTGCGTCCAGAAACCGGACACCAGCCACAACTCTGGTTCACATTGCGAATGCTGCAGGGAAAAACTCAGGCAACCCGGCGCGCTGCGGGACGGCTCGATCAAGGCGCTCAGGCGCGCCCCGAGTTCTGCCGAACGCCCGGCGCGGGCACGAACAAAAGCCATATGACTGACGGGGATCTGCGTAGACATGTTCAACCCTCCCAGGGAGTCGAGTGGCAGCCGGGGGACGGGCTGCGACAGGATCAAAGGTTAAGCGCACAGGGGGAAGCGCGGTTAGTCGATTCCTGCCGGCTTTTTGCACAATCCTGCGCGGCGTTTCGATAAACCTGTAACAACCTGTAAAAGCGTTCGTATCAACGAAACACGGCTTTCAAGCAAGTTTCCCTGGGTTGCAGCAGCGATAGAGGCACCGCTGATCCACTCGATGCAGAATCAGGCAAGCTTGAGGCAGGATGTGTCTACCGCTGCGTCTTGCACAAACTTAAGCTGGCCCCATTACCAACACCTGCGCGAGGATGCCCGGCATGTCGTCGTTCGATCACTTTCAAGCCCCGCTGGATGCCGACATGGAGAAACAGCGCGCGGAACTGGCCACTATCATCCGTCGCAACACAACGGACGATGGCACTTATGCCACTGCGGTCGGCTCGCTGTTCATGTCGCGTCACGGTAAGTCTCATGACTTTGCCCCGGTGCTGGCGCAACCGGCGTTGTGCATCATGGCCCAGGGCCGCAAAGAGGTCAGGCTGGCCGATGAATACTTCAATTACGATCCGCTGAATTACCTGGTGGTGTCGGTCTCGATGCCACTGAGCGGACGAGTAGTGAATGTCACCTCTGAAGAACCGATCCTCGCGGTGCGACTGGATATTGATCCGGCCGAAATTACCGCGCTGATTGCCGACGCCGGCCCTTTGGGCGTACCGACCCGCCCCACCGGCCGCGGCCTGTATGTCGAACGGATTGATACAGCGATGCTCGACGCGGTGTTGCGTCTGGCGCGTTTGCTGGATGCGCCGAAAGACATCGCCATGCTCGCGCCGCTGATTCGTCGGGAGATTCTTTATCGGTTGTTGCGCAGTCAGCAGGGGCATCGGCTGTATGAGATTGCGATTGCCAATAGCCAGAGCCANCGTGTGAGCCAGGCGATCAAGTGGCTGAACGGCAACTATGAGCAGCCGCTGCGTATCGATGATCTGGCGAAGGAAGTGAACCTGAGCGTGTCGACGTTGCATCACCGTTTCAAGGCGATGACGGCGATGAGCCCGCTGCAGTATCAGAAGCAACTGCGCTTGCAGGAGGCGCGGCGGTTGATGATCGCCGAAGGGCTGGAGGCCTCGGCAGCGGCGTATCGGGTGGGGTATGAAAGCCCGTCACAATTCAGCCGGGAATACAGCCGGTTGTTTGGGGCGCCACCGCTGAGAGATTTGGCCCGGTTGCGCCAAAGCATCTGACCCACTGCAATTAATATTGTGGGAGCTGGCTTGCCTGCGATGGCGGTGTATCANCGCGGGCAAGCCCGCTCCCACAGGTATTGCGGTGTACACATAACCTGTGGGAGCGGGCTTGCCCGCGATGGGGCCAATGAATTCAGCCCGTTTCTAATGTCAGGCGCCGAGTACGCGGCACGCCTCAGCCGGCAAAGTCACCGACACCGGGTTGCCAATGCTCAGCCCAAACCCCTGACACGGCGTGCTCAGCGCGGTAAACGACACCCCGGAACACTCAACCGTCGTTTCAATCGTCGCGCCAATATCGCGCACAAACGTCACCGTGCCGAGCAACCGGTTCCCCGCCGTCGCCTGCGGATGCGACAGTTGCAGGTCTTCAGGGCGAATCAGCATTTTCACCTTCTCACCGGCCACAATGCTGCTGCAGATCGGCACTTCCAGCGCATCACCACCCGGCAGGCCGACCTTGCCGTTACCCAGCGCGGTGGCCGGGAAGATGTTGCCCGAGCCGATAAAGTCCGCGACAAATTCGTTGGCCGGGTGCCGGTAGATTTCAATCGGCGTGCCAACTTGTTGCACCCGATGCTCACCCAATACCACCACGATATCGGCCATGGTCATGGCTTCACGCTGATCGTGGGTCACCATGATCGTGGTGATGTTCAGGCGCTGTTGCAGCTGACGGATTTCCACTTGCATCGACTCGCGCAGCTTGGCGTCGAGCGCCGACAGCGGCTCATCGAGCAGGAGGATTTTCGGGTGGTTGGCAATCGCCCGGGCAATCGCCACGCGCTGGCGTTGACCGCCAGACAGCTTCGCCACAGGGCGATCAATCATCTCGCTCAGCTGTATCAGTTCCAGCAACTCCACCACCCGCGCCTGCTGGTCAGCCTTGCTGACCCCGCGCAGTTTCAGCGGATAGGCGATGTTCTCCCCCACCGTCATGTGCGGAAACAGCGCCAGGGACTGGAACACCATGCCGAAATTGCGCTGATGCGCAGGCGTGTGGCCGATGTCTTCACCGTCCAGGCGAATCTCGCCGCCGCTCAGGGTTTCAAGCCCGGCAATCATCCGCAGCAAGGTGGTTTTACCGCAGCCCGACGGGCCGAGGAAACACACCAGTTTGCCTTCCGGCAAATGCAGGTTTACATCCTTTACCGCGCAGGCCGAGCCGTAATGTTTCTCGACGTTTTCCAGAATCAGACCAGTCATGTTGCACCTCAAGAATCAGAACGAAACGCCACCTTCACCGACCAGCTTCTCCAGCGCCCAGATCAGGACGAAGTCGATCAGCACGATCAGCACGGCAAACGAGAAAACGGTAGGGTCGAGCGAAGACACGGTGCGGCTGTACATCCAGATCGGCACGGTCATCACGTCGATGGTGTAGAGGAAATAGGTCACGGTGAATTCGTTGAACGAGACGATGAACGCCAGCAGCATCCCCGCCAGAATCCCCGACTTCATCAACGGCACCACCACATCGATAATCGCTCGCAGCGGGGAAGCGCCGAGCATTTGTGCGGCCTCTTCGACTTCGCTGCCGATGGAGAGCATCGCCGCCGTGCAGTTCTTCACCACGAACGGCAACGCCAGGATCACGTGGGCGATCACCAGCCGCGAGGTGGTCATCTGGAACGGCAGGCTGTCGAACACCAGCAGCAACGCCAGCCCCAACACCACCATCGGAAACACCAGCGGCAGCGACATCAGTTGCAGCGCCACGGCCTTGCCACGGAACTCACAACGGGTCAGCGCGTAAGCCGCCGGTACCGCCACAATCGTGGCGAAGACCATGGTCAGGCACGCCACCATCAGGCTGGTGGTCATGGCTTTGCCCAGGCTCAGCACATCGCTGGAATCCGGTGACACGAAAGTGTGCCAGGCGGCCTTGTACCATTGCAGGCTGTAGCTGCTCGGCGGGAAGTCGAGGTTCGAGGCACCACTGAACGACATCACAATCATGGTCAGGATCGGCAACACCGCCAGCAGCAGGATGAAGCCTGAGAGGATGCCGGCAAACTTGCCGGTCTCGCCGGGCAGCAGCCCATAACGTTTCTTGGTCAACGTGCTCATTGGGAAGCCTCCAGCATGCGCCGACGACGGCCTGTGATGAATTCGGACAAGGTCATGATTGCCAGCGTGGTGACAATCAACACTACGCCGGCAGCGGAGGCGGCAGGCCAGTTCATCAGCGGGGCGATCTGGTCATGCACCATCACTGCAAGCATCGGCACGCGCCGACCGCCGAGCAGCAAAGGCACGACGAAGCTGCTGGCGTTGTAGGCGAACACCAATGTCGCGCCGGTGATGATCCCCGGCATGCTCATCGGCAGCACCACTTGGCGGAACACCTGGAAACGACTCGCGCCGAGGGTGGCGGCGGCTTCTTCGTAAGTACGGGCGACGCCGCGCATGGCGCTGGCAATCGGCAGCACGGCCAATGGGAACGCGGTTTGCACCAGCCCCATCAACACGCCGTTCTGGTTGTAGAGCAACATGATCGGGCGCTTGATCAGGCCCAGGCCCATCAGCGCCTGATTGAGCATGCCACCAGGGCCGAGAATCACCAGCCAGCCGTAGCTTTGCAGCAGCAGGTTGACCAGCAAGGGCAGCAGCACCGCGGCGAGGAAGATCCGTCGCACGAACGGCGAGGTCAGCCGCGACATGGTGTAGGCCACCGGGATCGCCAGCACGACGGCGATCACTGCGCTGATCAAGGCCAGGCGCAGGGTCAGCAGCAAGGATTTGAGGTAATAGGGTTCGAGCAATTGGGCGTAACTGGCCAGGCTGAACCCGGTCCACTCTGCGCCTTTGGTGCCCACGCTCATGCGCAGCACCAGCAGGCTGGCGGCAATCAGCACGCCCAGAAACAGCATCGACGGCGAGAGGAAAAACCACGCACGCGCCGTCGGCGAAACACCCCGGTTGGCGCGCGCGGGAGCGGCGGCGACCGGATGAGTCAAAGGTTGGTGTTCCATAGCAAAGGTCTCGTCAATGGAAAGCAGCTGACAAACACAAGACGTGAAACCACCGTGAACCCTGTGGGAGCGGGCTTGCTCGCGAAGAGGCCGTGTCAGTCGACATCAATGTTGAATGTCACACAGCATTCGCGAGCAAGCCCGCTCCCACATTTTGATTTGTGGTGCTCTCAGGGCTTGTGTTCGTCACTCGATCAGGAAGAAAAGATTTCCGTGTAACGACGAATCCATTGGTCATGCACGGTGGCCAGGAAGGCGTTGTCGTGCATGATCGCCTTCTCGGCAATCTGCTCCGGCGTGAGGATGTACGGGCTTTTGCGCGCTTCAGCGGAGATGATCGCCTTGGCGTTGACCGGGCCGTTGTAGATGTCTTCGGCCATCTTGCCCTGCACCAGCGGGTCCAGAGAGTGGTTGATGAAGGCGTAGGTCAGGTCGGTATCGCCCGGACGGTTCTTCGGCATCACCGAGAGCATCAGGTCGGTGTAGAAACCTTCCTTCATCCCGAACGTGGCGCCCAGGCCGTAGGCCGGATCGCGGATCTGTTTCGGGAAGAACGCGGGTGCGTACAGACCGCCCATGTCCAGGGAACCGGTGCGGAACAGTTCGGCGATCTGGTTCGGGTTTTCACCCAGGGTGACCACACGGTCTTTCAGCTCGGCGAGTTTCTTGAAGCCCGGCTCGATGTTGTGCTCGTCACCACCGGCCAGTTTGGCGGCGATGATGATCAGGTCCATCGCTTCGGTCCAGTTCGGCGGCGGCAGGAAGATGTTCGGCGACAGCTCGGCGTCCCACAGGGCGGCATAACTGTCCGGTGCTTCCTTGATGGTGCGGGTGCTGTAGACGAGGCTGTTGCACCACAGCAGGTAACCGATGCCGTGACCATTGGCGCCGGTGCGGTATTTCTCCGGTACGTCGACCAGGTTGGGAATGCGGTTGAGGTCGGGTTTTTCCAGCAGATTGGCCGCGGCCAGGCCTTCGGCGCCTACGCCGGCCAGGGTGATGATGTCGTACTGCGGACGATCACCGCCGGCCTTGAGCTTGGCAACCATTTCCGAGGTGCTGCCGGTGCGGTCAGCGATGACCTTGCAACCGTACTTGTCTTCGAAAGTGGCTGCGATGTTACGCAGAGCAGCCAGGCCAGTGTCATCAGACCAGGTCAGCAGGCGCAGGGTCTTGCCCTGGAACCGCGTGTCGCTGGCATTGGCCTTGACGAAGGGCAAACTCATGGCCGCCGCGGCTACGGACGCCACGCCCACGGTTTTGATGAATTGACGTCTGTTTAGATCATGCTCGCCCATTACGGACTCCCTTTGTTTTTGTAGGTATAAGGCAGGTCGAAACTGTTGCATCCGCGCGGCCGGATCAGCGTTATCCCTCGTATTTTCGGGGGCTTGGCTGAACCAGTGAGTTCATCCTGAGGTCGTGCAAAACACCTGACTATCGATAAAAACTCATCGAAGCCATGACACCAGCGCATGCCTCGATACGAGGCATGCCCTCACCTTTTTCGTGCCTTCAGACGGCGCGAATCACGTGTTTAATTTCCTGGAAAGCCTGCAAACCCCACGGCCCCAATTCGCGGCCGATGCTGCTCTGTTTGTAACCACCCCANGCGGTCTGCGGGAAGATCACTTGCGGTGCGTTGATCCACACCAGCCCCGCCTGCAAGGCGTTTGCGACGCGATCCGCGGCTTCGTTGTCGCGAGTGACCACGCTGGCCACCAGGCCAAACTGGCTGTCGTTGGCCAAGGCAATCGCTTCGGCTTCAGAGGCGAAACTGCGCACGCAGATCACTGGCCCGAAAATCTCTTCACACCACAACGCACTGTCGAGGGGCACTTCGGTGAAAATCGTCGGCTGTAAAAAATAACCGCGGGACAGGTCTGCGGGACGGTTGCCGCCGCACATCAGCTTGGCGCCGGCACTCAGACCACGATCAATGTGACCGAGCACACGCTGGTATTGCGCCTGATTGACCAGCGCGCCCATTTCCACGTTCGGGTCGAACGGGTCGGCGACGCGAATGGCTTCGGCGCGGGCCTTCAACCGGATGAGGAACTCATCCGCCAATTCGTCAGCGACCAGCACGCGGCTGGTGGCGGAGCACATTTGCCCGGCGTTGAAGAAACCGCCGCCACAGGCCACTTCCACCGCCAGCTCAATGTCAGCATCGGCGAGCACCAGCAGCGAGGATTTGCCGCCCAGTTCCAGGCTCACGCCCTTCACGGTTTCTGCGGCACGTTGCATGACTTGAACACCGACCGCGTTGCTGCCGGTGAAGGAGATTTTGGCGATACGCGGGTCGGCCGACAGCGGCGCGCCGACGGCCAGGCCCGTGCCGCAAACCAGGTTGAACACGCCATCCGGCAAGCCGGACTCAGCGATGATCGCCGCCAGTTCCAGCTCGGGCAGCGGCGTGACTTCGGACGGCTTGAGCACCACGCAACAACCGGCAGCCAGCGCCGGGGCGAGTTTCCAGGCGGTGGTGACCATCGGGAAATTCCACGGCACGATCAGCCCCACCACGCCGCACGGCTCNCGGCGCACACGCGCGCTGAAATCGTCAGTGGGCAGCTCGACGTTGCTGTCTTGTTTGGCATCGAGGCCTTCGGCCAGGCCGGCGTAATACTCGAACGTGGCGATCACGTCATCGACGTCGATGGCGGCTTCGAACAGCGGCTTGCCGTTGTTGCTCGACTGCAACGTCATCAAGTGGTCGCGTCCGGCCTGCACCCCAGCGGCGATTCTGCGCAGGATCGCGCCGCGCTCAGTGCCGGTGGTTTTCGACCAGTCGCCGAACGCTTTTGTGGCGGCAGTGACGGCTTGATCGACGGCTTTTTCATCGCCGCCATTCACGGTGGTCAACAGGGCTTCGGTGGCCGGGTTGATCACGCGCAGATGTTCGTTGCCGGCCGACCATTGGCCGTTGATGTACAGACCATCAAGAGTGGTAGGGAAGCTCATTTCGACACCGCCTTCATCCACTGGGTCTGATCGATTTCAATCAGGGTCGGACCTTGGCGATCAGCGGCGGCGCGCAGTGCGCTGCGCAGTTGTTCAACACCGTTGACCGCTTCAGCCGCACAGCCCAAGGCCGTGGCCACGCCGATGAAGTCCGGGGTGTAGATGTCCACGCCGACTGGCTCGATGGAACGGTTAACCATGTATTTCTTGATCTCCTCGTAGCCCTGGTTATTCCACAGCAGCACGATCACCGGCACGCGCGCTTCCACCGCGCTGGCCAGTTCCGGCAGGGTGAACTGCAGGCCGCCGTCGCCGATCAAACAAACAACCGGAGGACGCGTGCCGCTTTCAACGCTGCCCCCGAGCCAGGCGCCAATCGCCGCCGGCAAGGCGTAACCGAGGGTGCCGTAACCGGTGGACGAGTTGAACCAGCGACGCGGACGTTCCGGGTTGAAGGTCAGGTTGCCGGTGTACACCGGTTGGGTCGAATCGCCGACGAACACTGCGTCTGGCAGTTCATGCAGGACGGTTTCGAGGAAACGGGTCTGGGCCAGGGTCGGGGCGTCCCAAGTGGCAGCGAGGTCTTCGCGCAGACGGGCAGCGCGGACCTGGCCCCAATCGTTGCGACGCTCGGCCAGCGAGTGTTTGGACAGCTCGCCGAGCAAGGCTTGCGCGGCGTTGCGCGAGTCCGCCACCAGGGCAACTTTCGGCGGGTANTTGCGCACGGTCTGGTCNGGGTCGATGTCGACCCGCAGCAGTAAACCTGGAATCTCGAAGCCTCCGGCGAAGGTCACGTCATAGTCGGTTTCCGCCAGCTCCGTGCCGATGGCCAGCACCACATCGGCTTCGGCGACGAGGGCGCGGGTGGCAACCAGGCTCTGGGTCGAACCGATCAACAACGGGTGATTGGATTCGAGCATGCCTTTGGCATTGATGGTCAGGGCCACTGGCGCGTCCAGCAGTTCGGCCAACTCGGTCAGCTCGGCGGCTGCATCGATGGCGCCGCCACCGGCAAGAATCAGTGGACGCTTGGCGCCGGCCAGCAGCGCGGTCATGCGGCTGATGGCGCTTGGCGAGGCACCGGCGCGGTCGATGTTCACCGGGAGGCTGGCGAGCAAGTCGTCTGCCTCTTCAACCAGCACATCCAACGGAATTTCGATGTGCACAGGGCGCGGACGGCCGGCCTGGAACAGTGCAAACGCACGGGCCAATACGCCAGGCAACTCCGCCGCCGACATCAAGGTATGGGAGAACGCGGCGACGCCCGCGATCATCGCGCCCTGGTTCGGCAGCTCGTGCAACTTGCCGCGTCCGCCGCCCAATTGGCTGCGCGACTGCACGCTGGAAATCACCAGCATGGGGATCGAGTCGGCATAGGCCTGGCCCATGGCGGTGGTGATGTTGGTCATGCCCGGGCCGGTGATGATGAAGCACACNCCNGGTTTACCGCTGGTGCGCGCATAACCGTCGGCCATGAAACCGGCGCCCTGTTCGTGACGCGGCGTGACGTGGTTGATGCTCGAACGGGCCAGCCCGCGATACAGCTCCACGGTATGAACCCCGGGAATGCCGAACACCTGCTCGACCCCGTAATCTTCGAGTAACTTGACCAATACTTCGCCGCACGTCGCCATGTCTTTGCCCTTTTTGTTCGTTTGAGACGCCGGGCCTGCGCTGTGTTTATGATGCGTGGGCAGGTCCAGGGATGGCCTCATTGGAACGGGCGACACGTAGCCGCAACAATGGATAAAAAGTCATACTAGCCATGTCCTCACGTCATACCTTGGATCCAAATGAAACGATTGCCTCCCCTGCCGGCGCTGCACACTTTTCTGATTACCGCGCAGTGCTGCAACTTCACCCGGGCCGCCGAACANCTGCACATCACCCAAGGTGCGGTGAGCCGGCAGATTGCCGGGTTGGAGCGCCATNTGGGTTATGAATTGTTTATCCGCCAGGCGCGGGGCTTGAGCCTGACCGCTGAAGGACGCGAATGGCTGCCACGGGTGCAGCAGATTTTCGGCTTGATCGACGAGGCCGTGGAGCAAATCGGCCGTCGCCGCGANACCTTGCAACTCAAGGCCTCCACCTGCGTGATGCGCTGGCTGCTGCCGCGCTTGATGCAATGGCAAAGGGAGCGCCCGGACGTGCCTGTGGAATTGACCACCACGGTGAAACACGGCGTGGATTTTCATCGCGAGCAGTTCGATGCGGCGGTGATCTATGGCGTACCGCCGGAGACATCACTGGCGTCCCATCGGCTGTTCGATGAGCAACTGACGCCGGTCTGCTCCCGGCCGTACCTCGAAGGGCCGGTGCCGTTGCAGGCGCCGGAAGATCTGGAACAGCACATGCTGTTGCACCCGACCCGCGACGAACGCGACTGGAAAGCCTGGCTGGCCAGCGCGGAGATTCGCTTGAGCAATGTCAGCAAGGGCCAGCATTTCGAAACCCTGGACCTGGCGATGTCGATGGCGTCCCAGGGGACTGGCGTGGCGATCGGGGATTGGTCATTGATTGGCGATGACCTGAGCGCCGGGCGGCTGGTCATGCCGTTTGAATTGAAGGTGAAGACGGGGTTGGCGTATTACCTGGTGTTCCCGGAAAAACCCGGCCCTTCGCCGAAATTGCGCGAGTTGTTGGGGTGGTTGGTGGAGCAGGCTCAATCGCGTTGAGCCCTGCCGGTTTGACGCATAACCTGTGGGAGCGAGCTTGCTCGCTCCCACAGGTTTTTTGAGCCCTGCCGGTTTGACGCATAACCTGTGGGAGCGAGCTTGCTCGCTCCCACAGGTTTTTATAGTGAACTCAATACCCGACGGTGAACCGCTGCCGCGAATGCTCAGGCGCTTCCACTTCATCAATCAGCGCAATCGCATAATCAGCAAATGTGATCCAGCTGCGCCCTGAACTGCTCACCAGCAAATCATCCTTGCCCACCCGAAACGCCCCCGTGCGTTCACCTTCAACGAATTCCGCCGACGGTGACAGAAAGGTCCAGTCCAGATCCTTTTCCTGGCGCAGATTCCCAAGGAACTCAGCCCCGGCGCTCGCCTCAGCCTTGTACGCCTCCGGGAAGCCCTCGCTGTCGATCACGCGGCTGCCGCCTGGCAACAGCAGCGAACCGGCACCGCCCACCACCAGCAAGCGTTTCACACCCGCTTTCTTCACTGGACCGATCACGGCGCTGGCCGAAAGGGTCGCGAAGTGCGCCGCGCTGATGACCATGTCATGGCCTTCGACGGCCGCTTGCAACGCGTGGGCATCAAGGGCATCGACATCCTTGGCGACCACCCCGGCACGCGGGGCGATTTTCGAGGTGTCGCGGGCAATGGCCGTGACGCTATGACCACGACGCAAGGCTTCTTCCAGCAGTTGGCTGCCGGCACGGCCGGTGGCACCGATGATTGCGATTTTGCTCATGACGTTCTCCAGTTGGCTTGGGTATACGTGTATTCGTTTGGCATCAAACATTGTGGCGAGGGAGCTTGCTCCCGTTCAGCTACGCAGCAGTCGTAAAACCTGAGAATGCGCTGTGGCGCAAACACTGCGGGGGAGCGCTTCGCACTGGAGCGCCAGCCCGGTCCAGCGGGAGCAAGCTCCCTCGCCACAGTTAATCCACTCGCCACATAAACTTATTCACCCCACTTCATTTCGCCCTTGGCGACTTTCGCGCTCAGCTCCAGCGAGCTTTCTTCGCCCAAAGTCGGGAAGCGTTTTTTCATGGCGGCGATCAGCGCGGCGGCGTCTTTGGCCTTTGGGGTTTCTTCGTCGAAGGCCTTGATGTAATCGGCGGTGAACTGCACGGCGGCCAGCGAACGGGCGCTCTGCCCCAGGTAATGCCCCGGCACGATGGTTTTCGGTTTCAGGGTTTCGATGGCGTGCAGCGTAGCCAGCCAATCGGCGTGGGATTGCGCGGTTTGTGTATCAGCCATCCACACGTGAATGTTTTCTGCCACGACCACACCACCGACCACGGCCTTGAGCGACGGGATCCACACAAAGGTCCGGTCCGGCTGCTTGCCGTCCAGGCCCACCACCTGCAATTTCTGCCCTTCAAGCATCAGGCTGTCGCCCTTGAGTACGCCGGGCACGATCGTTTTGGCCGGCACGTCGGCGCCCATTTTCGGGCCCCAGAACGCTAATTTGTGTTCAGCGGTGGCCTTGATGTGGTCCACCACCGGCTGCGAGGCCAGCACTTTGGCGTCGGGGAATGCGGTGGTCAGGGTGTCGAGGCCGAAGTAGAAATCCGGGTCGCCATCGCTGACGTAGATGGTGGTCAGGTGCTTGCCGCTGGCGCGGATCTTTGTCACAAGCTGCTCGGCTTGGGTTTTACCGAATTGCGCGTCGACCAGAATCGCTTCTTTCTCACCGCTGACCAGAACCGAGGTCACCGGGAAGATCGCCTTGTCGCCCGGGTTGTACACGTCCAGGGTCAGGGTCGATGCCGCCGCAGCGTGGGCCGCGAAGCCGAGGGTGGCGGTGGCCAGCAAAATGCGCTTGAGAGAGGTGAAGCCGATCATCTGTTGCTCCGTTGTCCGAATGCCGTGTCTGGCGATGGGGACAGAGCTTAGTTGCATGACTCAGTACAAAAAATGCGATGCTTGAACATAGTTTGTTTCTGAAAGCGGGCAAATCATGGATCGTCTACAAGCAATGCGGGTGTTCGTCTCAGTGGTCGACCTCGGCAGCCAGTCGGCCGCCGCCGATCATCTGGACCTGTCACGGCCGGTGGTTTCGCGTTATCTGGCCGAGCTGGAAGATTGGGTCGGCGCACGCCTGATGCACCGCACCACGCGCAAATTGAGCCTGACCGCCGCCGGCAGCGAAATCCTGCCTCGCTGTCGGCAGATGCTCGACCTGTCCACCGACATGCAAGCCGCTGTGAGCGAGCCGGATGAGGCGCCACGTGGCCTGCTGCGCATCAGCGTCAGCACCTCGTTCGGTCAGGCGCAATTGGCGGATGCCATGGCGGCTTACGTCAAACNNTACCCCGTTGTCAGTATTGATATGCAGATGCTCGACCGCACGGTGAACCTGGTGGATGAGCGCATCGACTTGGCCATCCGCACCAGCAACGACCTTGACCCGAACCTGATCGCCCGGCGGCTGACGGTCTGCCGCTCGGTGATCTGCGCCTCCCCGGCTTACCTGAGCGAACACCCGGCACCGCAGCGGGTCGAGGACCTGAGTCAGCACAACTGCCTGACCCACTCTTACTTCGGCAAAAGCCTCTGGCATTTCGAGGAGGACGGCGAGCCGGTGTCGGTGCCGGTGCAGGGCAACATCAGCGCCAACGAAGCCAGCACCTTGCTGCGTGCAACGATGGCCGGTGCGGGGGTGGCGATGCTGCCCAGTTATCAGGCGGGTGTGCATATCCACAGCGGCGAACTGATCCGCCTGCTGCCACACGCCGAGCCCCGGCAGATGAGCGTGTACGCGGTGTACGCCTCGCGCAAGCACATGCCGGCGGCGCTGCGCAGCATGCTGGATTTTCTGGTCTTGAGATTCCCCGAAGAACCGGAGTGGGATATCGGCCTGTAACCTGATCAAAACTGTGGGAGCGGGCTTGCTCGCGAAGGCGGCTGATCATTCAACAATGATGGCGACTGACCCNNCNCNNTNGCGGTCTGACATCTGGCATTGATGTTGGCAGACACTCCGCCATCGCGAGCAGGCTCACTCCCACAATAGAATTGGTGATACCGCAGCCTTTGCGCTCGACTCCACTCCCCTTGTGGGAGCGAGCCTGCTCGCGATGTCGGACTGAAATCTGACATCTTTGTTGCCTGACACTCCGCTATCGCGAGCAGGCTCGCTCCCACAGTTTGATTGGTGATACCGCAGCCTTTGCGCTCGACTCCATTCCCCTTGTGGGAGCGAGCCTGCTCGCGATGACGGTCTGAAATCTGACATCTCTGTTGCCTGACACTCTGCTATCGCGAGCAGGCTCACTCCCACAGTTTGATTGGTGATACCGCAGCCTTTGCGCTCGACTCCACTCCCCTTGTGGGAGCGAGCCTGCTCGCGATGTCGGTCTGAAATCTGACATCTTTGTTGCCTGGCACTCCGCTATCGCGATCAGGCTCGCTCCCACAGTTTGATTGGTGATACCGCAGCCTTTGCGCGGGAACCCACACCCCTGTGGGAGCGGGCTTGCCCGCGATGACGGACTGACATTCAACATCTATGGCGACTGACCCACCGCCTTCGCGAGCAAGCCCGCTCCCACAGGGGGATATCAGTGTTCTGAATGTCGGGGTACATCCGTAGCGCGCGTCACTGGCATCTCACCCGCGCTGACCTATGCTGAAAGTAATACCGAAGGGTATTCGTTCAGAGGTCAACGCCATGAACACCAAAACAAGAAGATACCTCGCCATTTTCATCACCTGCGCCGCGACGCTGGCGCTGTATGGCACCGCCGCCTGGCGTGTCGAGCAGTTGCGACAACTGCCCCGCGACTACGCGAGTTGTAACTTCGAGCGCTGCATTCCCCACAACGCGACCCTCAACGCCCTTCGGTAACGAAGGCGGTCAGGCCTCGTTGTCCTGATCGGCCTTCAAGCGGTCGCGAAAAGCCTTGGGCGAGATCCCCACCCGGCGCCGGAACAGGCGTGTGAAGTTGGTAGGATCGGAGAACCCCAACACCTCCGACATCTCATTGATCGTCATGCTGGTGTAGGTCAGCAGGCGCTTGGCTTCCAGCAATTGACGCTCGTGCATGATCTGCAACGCCGGTTGCCCCGCCAGTTCACGGCAGGTGCCGTTGAGGTGCGACACGGAAATCCCCAGCCGATGCGCCAGGTCCTCGACCTTGACGTGCTGACGATAGGTCTCTTCCACCAGCTGGATAAAACCGTTGAGGTATTCCCGGGCGCGATGCGGACGCTGACTGGCATCGCGGCGCGAAATCACCTGACGGCTGACCCACACCATGATCACGCTGACCAACGAATGCATGAGCATTTCGCGCGCGGGCTGGTGGCCGGTGTATTCGTCTTGCAGCGCCGAAAACAGGCTATTGAGGTACTCGCTTTCCTTGCCCGCCGGGTAACTTTCGGCTTGGGCCAGCGCGTTCACCGAGTTGCCCAGTTGCGCCTGAAGATGGGTCACCAGCGGCGCGGCCAAGGTCACGACAAACCCTTCGACGTCCTCGGAAAACCGGTAACCATGTACCGATAACGGCGGCAGGATCAGGATCGCCGGTTCAGTCAGTTGCGTGTGTTTACCTTCGATTTCAAGCTCTGCCTGACCTTTGAATACGAAGAGCAACTGGCACAAATCAGCGTGACGGTGAGGTTTGATTTCCCATTGATGTTCGCGGCTGCGTTTGGAAATGGTTTCACAGTGCAGCAAGTCGGGGGTCGGCCAGTCCAGGCTTTCACCGTAGAGCTTGAACACTGGAATCGAAGGCAGGTCAGGCTTGTTCATCACTTCAATCCAGGCCTCAGAGGGTTACGGGCGATAATCGCACCGATTGGCAGAATGTACAGGTATCGGCTCAGTTTTCACCTTCAATTGACAGACCCGCAAGGGAAAAATGCAAGCACTCGATCCATAAAAATCATTCACCGGCCGTGGTCGCGTGAAGCTTGCGAGTCATAAAAACAATGAAAACAATGAAAACGCTGAAAACCCAAATCGCCATCATTGGCGCCGGTCCCTCCGGTTTGCTGCTCGGCCAATTGCTGCATAACGCCGGAATCGACACCCTGATCCTTGAACGACAGACCCCCGACTATGTGCTCGGGCGAATCCGCGCCGGTGTGCTCGAACAAGGCATGGTAGAGCTGTTGCGTCAGGCCGGGGTGGGTCAGCGTATGGACGCCGAAGGGCTGGTCCATGGTGGTTTCGAACTGGCCCTCGACGGGCGCCGGGTACACATCGATCTGCAAGCCCTGACCGGTGGCAAAACCGTGATGATTTACGGCCAGACCGAAGTCACCCGGGACCTGATGGCCGCTCGTCGGGAGGCTGGCGCGCAGACGATTTACCAGGCCGGCAACGTCGTACCGCACGGGATGAAAACCGCAGAACCGTTCGTGACGTTTGAGAAGGATGGCGAGACGTATCGCCTCGATTGTGACTACATCGCCGGGTGTGACGGTTTCCATGGCGTGGCGCGACAGTCGATTCCGACTGAATGCCTGAAGGTCTTCGAGCGGGTCTATCCATTCGGCTGGCTCGGAATTCTCGCCGATACGCCGCCAGTCCATGAAGAGTTGGTCTACGCCCGCCACGAGCGTGGATTTGCCCTGTGCAGCATGCGCTCGGCAACCCGCACGCGTTATTACCTGCAGGTGCCGGCGGACGAAAAGGTAGAGGACTGGCCGGATCTGCGCTTCTGGGATGAGCTCAAATCGCGCCTGCCTGAGGCGTTGGCCGACTCCCTGGTGACCGGGCCGTCCATCGAAAAAAGCATCGCGCCGCTGCGCAGTTTTGTGGTCGAACCGATGCAATACGGGCGCNTGTTCCTGCTCGGCGACGCCGCGCACATCGTCCCGCCCACCGGCGCCAAAGGCCTGAATCTGGCGGCCAGCGACGTCAGCACCTTGTTCACCATTTTGCAAAAGGTGTACAACGAGGGGCGCCTGGATTTGCTGGAGAAATACTCGGAAATCTGCCTGCGCCGGGTATGGAAGGCCGAACGGTTTTCCTGGTGGATGACCTCGATGCTGCATCGTTTCGATGACCACGACGCTTTCAGCCAGCGCATCTGCGAGTCGGAGCTGGACTACTTCGTACACTCCGAAGCCGGTCGAAAAACCATTGCAGAAAATTACGTCGGGCTTCCTTACGAAGCTATCGAATAGCCTGCTATCGACTTACACTGGCGAGCATCCCCGCTCGCCTTGCCTCTAGCGGGTCAATCACTGCCCCCAGGTTTTCAGCCGTGACCAATCTCAACCAGCCTGAAACGCCCAAACCGGCCATTCGCAGCGTGTTGATCGCCCTGATGCTGGCGATCTTTCTCGGCGCACTGGACCAGACCATTGTGGCCGTGTCCATGCCGGCTATTTCCGCGCAATTTCATGACGTCAACCTGCTGGCCTGGGTGATCTCCGGCTACATGGTGGCGATGACGGTGGCAGTGCCGATCTACGGCAAGCTGGGTGATTTGTACGGGCGTCGCCCGATGATGCTGATCGGCATGGGCGTGTTCACCCTGGCGTCACTGTTCTGCGGTATGGCGCAGAGCATGGAACAACTGGTGCTGGCGCGGATTCTCCAGGGCATTGGCGCCGGCGGCATGATCTCGGTCAGCCAGGCAATCATCGGTGACATCGTCCCACCCCGTGAGCGCGGGCGTTATCAAGGCTACTTCAGCAGCATGTACGCGGTGGCCAGCGTGGCCGGGCCGGTGCTGGGCGGGTATATGACCGAGTACCTGTCCTGGCGCTGGGTGTTTTTGATCAACCTGCCGCTGGGTGCCGGTGCCTGGTACGTGGCCCATCGCACCCTGGTGGGGCTGCCGGTGCCGCAGCGCAAGCCGGTCATCGATTACCTCGGCACCGTGCTGATGATCATCGGTTTGACCGCTTTGCTGCTGGGCATTACGGAAGTCGGTCAAGGCCACTCATGGCGCAGCGCCGAAGTGCTGGGCCTTCTCGGGTGCGCGGTGCTGGTGCTGGCGCTGTTCGTCTGGCATGAGCGCCGGGCGCGGGAGCCGTTGCTGCCGATGCACCTGTTCGCCAACCGCAGCGCGGTGCTGTGCTGGTGCACGATTTTCTTCACCAGCTTCCAGGCGATTTCCCTGACAGTGTTGATGCCTTTGCGTTATCAGACGGTGACCGGCTCCGGTGCCGACAGTGCCGCATTGCACCTGTTGCCGCTGGCCATGGGGTTGCCGATGGGCGCTTATTTCGCCGGGCGGATGACGTCGGTGACCGGGCGCTACAAACCGATGATCCTGACGGGGGCGGTGCTGATGCCGATCTCGATTCTCGGCATGGCCTTCAGTCCGCCCCAGGCTTTCTTGCTCAGCAGTCTGTTTATGTTGCTCAGCGGCATCGCCAGCGGCATGCAATTTCCGACGTCATTGGTTGGCACGCAGAACTCGGTGGAACAGCGGGACATCGGCGTCGCCACCAGCACCACCAACCTGTTCCGCTCGCTGGGCGGCGCGGTGGGCGTGGCGTTGATGTCGGCGCTGTTGCTGGCGTTGCTGCAAGATTCGAGCTTCGCCCATCTGGCCGGTTCGTCGATGATTGCCGAGGGCGGTTCGGGGAATGTGTTGCTGGACGGTTTGAACACTGCACCCGGGGAGGCGCAGAACGCCTTGCGCGCCGAGTTACTGCTGACGTTCAGGCATTTGCTGATGGTCAGTGCGGCGGTGTCGTTGCTGGGGTTGGCGGCGGCGGTTGCGATGCCGAACAGGGTGTTGCGGGGGCGGGAAGATAAGGTTCGGTAGATAGACCGAGTCGCCTGCATTCGCGAGCAAGCCCGCTCCCACATGTGATNTGNGNTCCATTGTGGGAGCGGGCTTGCTCGCGAAAGCGGTCTGTCAGTCACCATTAATCAAGGGCTGTAATACCCCACAGCCACCAGAAAATGCCCAACCTTTTTCAGGTAGGCATGCTTGTCCTCAACCTTGCCGGTCACCGGGTTTTTCCAGCGGTATTCGTATTCGCCGTAATCCTGTTTGGCAATCAATGCCAGGATCGGCTCGCCCACCGGCTTGCCGTCGGGGTCCTTGATCTTGCCGAAGTCGGTATTGACCAGCCGCACGTTCGTGCCATGCGCTACGTAGCGCCCGGTGTCCAGGTCGACGACGAACACGTACAAGTCATCCTGCAAGTAGCCACCCTTTAGAGAATTGATCGCAGTCAGCGTGCCCTTCTCGTCCTTGGCCAGATCCGTCGCCGCTTTGTTCAGCAAGGCCATCGCCTGTTCCGCTGACGCCCGTGGCAAGTAGTAGCCCACGGCGAGAATCCGCTGGCCAACGCGNTGATAGAACACGTGTTTGTGCTCAACCTTGCCATCGTTCCAGTTCTGCCAGCGGTATTCGGCCTGCTGGATGCCATTGCCCTCCGGCACGTTCAAGGCGTCCTTGAAGGCCTTCTGCAAATCCGGCCCGAGGGTTTCGGACACATCACGCCCGATCAACGCCGAAGACGGCCCGCCACTGGCGAGCATCACGCCCTTGGTATCGACCACGAACACATAGCGGTCATGGTCGACAAACTCGCCCTGACGGCTGAACGCGGCGAACGCCTTGTCGCCATTGCTCTGGTAAAAGGCCAGGGCNNTTTCCAGCAAGGCCTTGGCCGCCTGGCTGTCATCCTTTTCCGCCGTAGCCGCCTGAACCTGCCCCAGACACAGCAACAGCATCCCCCCCAGCGCGGCCAACTTGTGCAGAACCCCCATAGCGCATCCCTCGTTCTTGTCGGTGTTTCAAGAGCGTAGACGGCTATGGGATATGTACGAATATTCAGGAAAGCGCAGGCCATCGCGGGCTATTGCGCCCGGGCGCGGAGTTGCTGCTGCAGATTCTGGATCTGCGCCTGAAGGGTGTTGATGTTGCGGGTGGTTTGCCCGCGGAAGGCATCGAACTCGGCAGTATTGGTGACGCCTTGCGCGGCCGCCGGGCGGTTGTCCTGCTCGCTTTTGAGCACGATCATGTCTTGTTCCAGACGCTCGATGGCGGCGCTCGGGTTGCCCTGTTTCTTCAACGCGACGATATCGGCGCCGAGGCTTTTGAGCTGGGCGTCGAACTTGCTGGTGTCATCCGGGGCATTTTTCAACGCGGCCAACTCGGTGCTCAAGGCTTTGACCTGCGCCTGCAACTGCGTGTTGGCGGTCTGGTGTTCGGTGCTCTGGGCGGTCATCTGCGCCAGGCGCTTGTCCAGATCGGTGGTTTGCGCGGTCATTTGTGCCAGACGCTTGTCCAGGTCGCTGGTCTGACCGACCACACCTTGCTGCTGCTTGCTTTGATCCTGCAACTGGTTTTCCAGCTGCTTGATTTGCAGTTTCAGGGCTTCGCTGTCGCTGGTGACGTTGGNTTCGCTGGCCACGACCTTGCCGGAAATGTCC
Source organism: Pseudomonas mandelii (assembly GCF_002251635.1). Classification (GTDB taxonomy): domain Bacteria; phylum Pseudomonadota; class Gammaproteobacteria; order Pseudomonadales; family Pseudomonadaceae; genus Aquipseudomonas; species Aquipseudomonas mandelii_B. The sequence goes on along the minus strand of NZ_NMOJ01000196.1, from coordinate 3,598 downwards.
TGCAGGCGCCCTGCCGCTTCTTCGCTGATACGCGCAAAGCTTTCCTGGGTGGCAACCAACTGCTGCCCCATCAGGGAAATTTGCTGGAAGCTCCACCAGGCAAGGCCCGCGAAGGCGATCAGCAGTGCGCCGACCAATGCCCACAGCGGGCCGGTGCTGGCGCTTTTGACTTTGACCACCGGCGCCGTCCGCGAGTGCACGGAGGTGCGGGTAGTGCTTGGAAAATCATCGTCATCGAGGACGTCTGCACGCAGGCTCGGTACATCATCGAAGTCGTCGTTGGCATCGTTACGCATGGACATTGAGTCAACCTTTGTGGAACGCGGTGATGGCTATAGGCGGCGAGTATAAACCCCACAGCCGCAGCGATTGACCCTCAACGCCAAACTCGGTTCAGTGCTGGCCGGTTTGTCACTGCAAAAGTCAGCGAATGTCCTGGGCTTTCCACCAACCGCAGAATTCATCGAGGGCCGTCCAGAGACTGACTTTCGGATCGTAGTCCAGATAATGCCGGGCGCGGCTGATGTCCAGGGTGAAATTTTTGTTCATGACCTGCATGCCCAGTCGCGACAGCGTCGGCTCGGGACGCCCCGGCCACACCTTGCACACCCCTTCGTTGAGCGCGGCAACGCTGTAGGCCAAACCGTAGGAACGGTAACGCGTCACCTGTGGGACATCCATCTTGCGCATNACGTAGTTCACCACATCCCACACTGGCACCGGCGTGCCATTGCTGATGTTGTAGGCCTTGCCCAGCGCCGAGCCGGTCGCCAGCAAACTGCTGAGTAACGCTTCATTGAGGTTATGCACGCTGGTGAAGTCGACCTTGTTCAGGCCGTCGCCGACGATGGCCAGGCGGTTCTTGCGCTGCATTTTCAGCAACCGCGGGAAGATGCTCATGTCTCCGGCCCCGGTAACAAAACGCGGGCGCAGGGCCAGGGTTTCGAGACCGAACTCCTGTGCGCCGAACACCTTCTGTTCCGCCAGGTATTTGGTGGCGGCGTAAGGATGTTTGAAGCGCTTGGGCACCTGTTCTTCGGTCAGCCCCAGGTGGTCGCGCCCGTCAAAGTAGATCGACGGCGACGACAAATGCACCAGGCGCCGAACCCGCTGTTTCAGGCAAGCCTCGACCACGTTTTCGGTGACCTGCACATTGCCTTGATGAAAGTCCTGATAACGCCCCCACAACCCGACGGCACCGGCGCAATGCACCACGGCTTCGACATCACGGCACAGTTCGCGCACCAGGTCGGCATCACTCAAATCACCCTGGATAAACTCGGCGCCGCGCCGTACCAGGTGCTCTACACCTTCGGCGCGTCGCCCGTTGACCCGCACGTCCAGGCCCTGCTCCAGGGCGAAACGCGCGAAGCGTCCGCCGATGAAGCCGCTTGCGCCGGTGACCAGAATCTTCATGTAGCCTCCTACGGATGCAGCTGCCAGCGTCAAGCTTCAAGCCACAAGTTAAAAACGATCCGCAAGCTTTTCTCTTGCAGCTTGCAGCTTGACGCTGCCCGTCAGTCCAACGGCACCAGCCATTGCTTCGACGAACGCACCAATTGATCGGTCAGCAACCCCAGCAACTGACCGCCATTGCGCCAATGATGCCAGTACAGCGGCACATCGATGGGCTTATCTGGCAATAACTCCACCAATACGCCGGTTTGCAGTTGGTCGCGCACCTGTAATTCGGGCACGAGGCCCCAGCCCAGGCCGGCTTCGGTCAAACGAATAAAGCCTTCCGACGATGGGCATAAATGGTGCTCGAAACCGCCATCCACACCCAAAGAAGCCAGGTAACGGTGTTGTAGGAAATCGTCCGGGCCGAAGACCAGCGCCGGGGTTTTCGCCAGCAGGTCAGCCCGCACGCCTTCAGGGAAATGCCGCGCGATGAACGCCGGGCTGGCCAGCGCTCGATAACGCATGGCACCCAATAACACGCTGCGTGCGCCAGCCACCGGGCGCTCGCTGGCGCAGATACAGGCGGCCACTTCCCCGGCGCGCATGCGTTTGAGGCCGACGGTCTGGTCTTCCACCACCAGGTCGAGCAACAAATGCTGCTCGGCGCAGAAATCACTGACGGCTGCGGCCCACCATGTCGCAAGGCTGTCGGCGTTCAGGGCGATGCGCAGACGTTCCGGCAAACCTTCTTCGTCCAGTGCCGGGACCAGCGTCTGTAGATCCCGCTCAAGCAAACGCACCTGCTGGACATGGTTGAGCAGCCGCCGACCAATCTCGGTCGGGGCTGGTGGCGTGACCCGCACCAACACCGGTTGGCCGACCCGCGCCTCCAGCAGCTTGATGCGCTGGGAGATCGCTGATTGCGATAAGCCCAGCACCTGCGCAGCNCGTTCGAAGCCGGCTTGTTCCACCACTGCGGCCAGGGCAGAAAGCAATTTATAGTCGAACATCAGTTTCTCTAATGGGCGATCAGCAATATTGGTTTTTCTTATACAGCGTTGCACCGGAGAATAGCCAGCAAGCACTCTTGAACAAGGATCACCGACATGGCTGGCGAAACTTCATTGGCAACGCTGCTGCGCAGCATGAGCCCGCAGCTAAACGACGGCGACTACGTGTTCTGCACGTTGCGCGACGGCAAACTGCCCGCCGGTCTCGAGATCGTCGGCAGCTTTCGCGAGCAGGAGGGGCTGACCGTCATTCTCGAACGTTCCCACGCCGAGCAGGCCGGTTTCAGCTTCGATTACGTCGCGGCCTGGATCACCTTGAACGTGCACTCGGCCCTCGAAGCCGTCGGCCTGACGGCCGCCTTCGCCACGGCATTAGGCCAGGCCGGCATCAGTTGCAACGTGATCGCCGGTTACTACCACGACCATTTATTCGTCGGTCAGGCCGATGCCCAACGCGCAATGCACGTGTTGCGCGACCTGGCAGCGGACGCGGAGTAAATCCTATGTGGCAAAGCTATGTGAACGGACTGCTGGTGGCTTTGGGCCTGATCATGGCGATCGGCACCCAGAACGCCTTCGTACTGGCGCAAAGTCTGCGCCGTGAACATCACCTGCCGGTCGCGGCATTGTGCATCGTGTGCGATGCGATGCTGGTGGCCGCCGGGGTATTCGGGCTGGCGACGGTGCTGGCGCAAAACCCGACCTTGTTGGCAGTCGCCCGCTGGGGTGGCGCGATCTTTTTGATTTGGTATGGCAGTCAGGCGCTACGCCGAGCGTGCTCGAAACAAAGCCTGCAACAAGGTGAAAACCAGACGGTGCGCTCACTGCGCGCGGTGATGCTCAGCGCGTTGGCGGTGACGTTGCTCAACCCGCACGTTTATCTGGATACCGTTTTGTTGATCGGCTCCCTCGGCGCGCAGCAAACCGAGCCCGGCGCTTATGTCGTGGGCGCCGCGAGCGCATCGTTGTTGTGGTTTTTCACCCTGGCACTGGGCGCCGCATGGTTGGCACCCTGGCTGGCTCGGCCAAGCACATGGCGAATTCTCGAACTGCTGGTGGCGGTGATGATGTTCGCCGTGGCGTTTCAATTAATTGTCGCCTGATGAATATTCCAAAACGCTCTGGAACCTCTATCCCACACAGTTGTTGCGTGGTTTTGCCGCACCCCCGGTGCTATGATCCGGNCC
>NZ_NMOJ01000195.1 GCF_002251635.1 Pseudomonas mandelii | reverse complement strand
CTGCGCCGCAAAGAGTACAAACTCCCCGGCGCTTGTTTGGCCGCCCGTGATCGGCCTTGCGCTCACCGCAACTGACCTGATTAGGAGAATCATCATGGCTTTCGAATTGCCGCCGCTGCCCTACGCACACGATGCCCTGCAGCCGCACATCTCCAAGGAAACCCTGGAGTATCACCACGACAAGCACCACAACACCTATGTCGTGAACCTGAACAACCTGGTGCCAGGCACCGAGTTCGAAGGCAAGACCCTGGAAGAGATCGTCAAGTCTTCTTCGGGCGGCATCTTCAACAACGCCGCTCAGGTCTGGAACCACACTTTCTACTGGAACTGCCTGGCGCCAAACGCCGGCGGTCAACCTACCGGCGCACTGGCTGAGGCGATCAACGCTGCATTCGGTTCGTTCGACAAGTTCAAAGAAGAATTCACCAAGACTTCCGTCGGCACCTTCGGTTCCGGTTGGGGCTGGCTGGTGAAAAAAGCTGACGGTTCCCTGGCCCTGGCCAGCACCATCGGCGCCGGCAACCCGCTGACCAGCGGCGATACCCCGCTGCTGACCTGCGACGTCTGGGAACACGCTTACTACATCGACTACCGCAACGTGCGTCCGAAATATGTCGAAGCGTTCTGGAACCTGGTCAACTGGAAATTCGTGGCTGAGCAATTTGAAGGCAAAACCTTCAAGGCTTAAGCTCGACGCCAGACAAGAAACCCGGCTTTTATGCCGGGTTTAATGAGATGGTCAGCCTGACCGAGAAGCCCTGCAGGTTTACGCTTGCAGGGCTTTTCTCGTTTTCGGCGGAGGATCTCTCATGAATACGATGACGCTTCTCGGTATCGACATTGGCAAACACAGTATCTCCTGTGGGAGCGAGCCTGTGTTGAGCCCCTGTGGGAGCGGGCTCAGGTGTTTCTAGGTGGGGACAACGTTATCCACCGCGCGGCTCACGGCCAATTCCGCGAGCATGATGACCTGCTGAATCGCCATCGCCTTATGGCGTTGCGGGCCGATCAGCTCGGCGGCGAAGTCGCTGGCCAGGACACTGGCGCACGCCAGGGATTCACAGGCATGAACCAACAGGCTTTCGCTGTCGTTGTCCGGGGCAATCATGAACATGGTGCTGGGGCGGCGGGGTTTTTCGGCGTAGTGGGTCGCGGGATCGAGGTAGTAGTCGAGGGCGCGGTTGATGGCTTCGCGGTCTCGGAGCAGGTCGTCGTTGCGTGATGTTTCGGGATCGGGCGTGGTGGTGTCGATGGGTGGATCTGGAACTATCTTTTTGCACATTTGGGGTCATCTCAATTGGGGCCACCACCTATCGTTCTCACACGATAGAAGGGTGGCAGCTATGTGCGGAGTGAGAAACCGGTAACCCCGAACCCGGCCGGACCGAAGTCCGCCCGCACACAGCCGCCATTGAGCATTGCAGGCAGCGGATAAGCCGGCGGCAATTATGGTGGTACTGATGTTGGATTAAAAGGTCTACGGGCTCTCACTCCCGGTCGCTGAGTTTTCAGCGACCAAAGGTTAGAGAACACGCTTCCTACCCGGCAACCTGAAAAATGCGTGGGAAAACGCCGTGTTTTTTACACANGCAGGTACCGTCCTGTACGGTGGTAATGGAGTCCTGCGGCGGCATTCCCACGCGGAGCATGGGAACGATCAATCGGGAGGCAACAGGAAGAGATTGGTCGGCTATCAGGCCGCCATCGCAGGCAAGCCAGCTCCCACAGGGAATGGCGTGAACCCGCAAATTGCAGGTCGGCTGTCAGGCCGCCTTCGCAGGCAAGCCAGCTTACATCCGAAAGAACACGTCGACTACCAAGCCGCCTTCGCAGCGATGCGGCGACCCGACAAGCCAGCTCCCACAGGGTTCGGCGTACATCTGCAAGATGCTGGTCGGCTGTCAGGCCGCCATCGCTGGCAAGCCAGCTCCCACAGGAATCGGCGTGTACCGCTCGCTTTTCACCACTCATCAGGCCGAGCGTTAGCTCGCCTTCAGCTTTTGATCTGCCCGCCCCTTTCGGGAGGCTGAGTGGAGGTGTTCATCCGGGGAGTGGCGCGCAGCGCCGTTCGACGCAGTCGAACACGCTGCATGTAGGTCGTCGCGAAGCAGACCGGAGGGCAGTGTCCCCGGATGGATACCGGAGCGAAGGTACGCCGAGCCCAGGCGAGGGGCCGGACGCTTGGGGCGAGACTTTTTGGTTCCTTTTGTGGCGTTTGACAAAAGGGACTCGCCGTAAGGGCGAAACCCTAAGTGGCCGTTACCGCAGGAACGGATATGTACACCGAACGAACGAACGAACGAACGAACGAACGAACGAACAATCAGTCCGNAAGAACATGGTCGGCTACCAGGCCGCCAAGTAACCAAGCCAATCTCGGACAATGAAACCAGCATTCAGCCCCTTGCCCCCACGCCACAGCAGGCTAACATCAACAAAAGGAAAAATAGTCCCAATCCCCCTCAAGTTGAAGGACCCAACTACCGACACAGTACAAATAGGTCAAATACTCAAAACAACAGCATTTCTGCCAAGCTGCAGGCAAAAAACCCTGAGATTGAATGTCCCTTTGACTGCCATCACGGGATTGCCAATACTCATGGCAACTTGATGCTACCCGCATGGAACAAGGAATGACCCTTTGAAGCTGGAACTCAAAAACAGCTTGTCGGTGAAGTTGCTACGGGTTGTGCTGCTGTCGGCATTGATCGTCGGCGTAGTCTTGAGCTGCGCGCAGATCGTTTTCGATGCCTATAAAACACGCCAGGCCGTGGCCAACGATGCAGAACGCATCCTCGACATGTTCCGCGACCCCTCCACCCAGGCCGTCTACAGCCTGGACCGNGAAATGGGCATGCAGGTAATCGAAGGCCTGTTTCAGGACGACGCCGTGCGCCTGGCCTCCATCGGCCATCCCAACGAAACCATGCTCGCGGAAAAGTCTCGTGAGTTGCAGCATTCAAACAGCCGCTGGCTGACCGACCTGATCCTCGGCAAGGAACGCACCTTTACCACCCAACTGGTAGGCCNGGGCCCCTACAGCGAATATTACGGCGACCTGAGCATTACCCTGGACACCGCCACCTACGGCAAAAGCTTTATTGTCAGCTCGGTGATCATTTTTATTTCCGGCGTGCTGCGCGCCCTGGCCATGGGCCTGGTGCTGTACCTGGTCTACCACTGGCTGCTGACCAAACCGTTGTCGCGGATTATCGAGCACTTGACCTCGATCAACCCGGACCGGCCCAGCGAACACAAGATCCCCCAGATCAAAGGTCACGAACGCAACGAACTGGGGCTGTGGATCAACACGGCCAACCAGTTGCTCGAATCCATCGAACGCAATACCCACCTGCGCCATGAGGCGGAATCCAGCCTGCTGCGCATGGCCCAGTACGACTTTCTCACCGGCCTGCCCAATCGTCAGAANTTACAGCAACAACTGGACAAGATCCTAGTCGACGCCGGCAAATTGCAACGACGGGTCGCGGTGCTGGTGGTGGGCCTGGACGACTTCAAAGGCATTAACGAACAGTTCAGCTACCAGACCGGCGACCAATTGCTATTAGCCCTGGCCGATCGCCTGCGCGCTCACAGCGGTCGTCTCGGCGCCCTCGCCCGCCTCGGCGGCGACCAGTTCGCCCTGGTGCAGGCCGATATCGACCAGCCCTACGAAGCGGCCGAACTGGCGCAAAGCATCCTGGACGACCTGGAAGCGGAATTCGCCCTCGATCATCAGGAGATCCGCCTGCGCGCGACCATCGGCATCACCCTGTTTCCCGAGGACGGCGACAGCACCGAGAAACTGCTGCAAAAAGCCGAGCAGACCATGACCCTGGCCAAGAGCCGCTCCCGCAACCGCTATCAGTTCTACATCGCCAGCGTCGACAGTGAAATGCGCCGACGCCGCGAATTGGAAAAAGACCTGCGCGATGCCCTTAGCCGTGACCAGTTCCACCTGGTGTATCAGCCGCAAATCAGCTACCGCGACCACCGCGTGGTCGGTGTGGAAGCGCTGATTCGCTGGCAGCACCCGGAACATGGCCTGGTGCCGCCGGACTTGTTTATCCCGCTCGCCGAGCAGAACGGCACCATCATCGCCATCGGCGAGTGGGTGCTGGATCAAGCGTGCAAGCAATTGCGCGAATGGCACGATCAGGGTTTCCCGGATCTGCGCATGGCGGTGAACCTGTCGACCGTGCAACTGCACCACGCCGAATTGCCGCGAGTGGTCAACAACCTGCTGCAGATCTACCGCTTGCCACCCCGCAGCCTGGAGCTGGAAGTGACCGAGACCGGCCTGATGGAAGACATCAGCACCGCCGCCCAGCACTTGCTGAGCCTGCGTCGTTCCGGGGCGCTGATCGCCATTGATGACTTCGGTACCGGCTACTCATCCCTGAGCTACCTGAAAAGCCTGCCTCTGGACAAGATCAAGATCGACAAGAGCTTCGTTCAGGACCTGCTGGATGATGACGACGACGCAACCATCGTGCGCGCCATCATCCAACTGGGCAAAAGCCTGGGCATGCAAGTGATTGCCGAAGGCGTGGAAACTGCCGAGCAGGAGGCTTACATCATTTCCGAGGGCTGCCATGAGGGCCAGGGNTACCACTACAGCAAACCGCTGCCGGCACGGGAATTGAGCGCCTATCTGAAACAGGCGCAGCGCAGTAACGCGGCTATTTTGTAGATCTCAAAAGATCCACGACACAACTCTCGCCTGAATAAGAAATATTTCCANATCTGAAACAGGCGCAGCGCAGTAACGCGGCTATTTTGTAGATCTCAAAAGATCCACGACACAACTCTCGCCTGAATAAGAAATATTTCCAGCTACAACCCTTTACACATAATGCGAAAGATTTGCATTATGTCGCAGTTTCGCGCACCCGCTGCGCCATACCACCCCCTCTCGAAGCAGGATGTTCGCCATGATTCGTATGCCCCTGGCCACCGCCAGTCTGTTGGCCATCGCTATTTCCCTCGCCGGTTGTGGCGAAGGCAAAGACAAAGCTGCAGCTCCAGCGCCTACACCGGCCGCCAGCACGACCGCTCCGGCGCCAGCCACCGCTCCCGCCGCTACCAGCAAAGTCGACGAAGCCGCCGCTAAAGCCGTTGTCGCGCATTACGCCGACATCGTCTTCGCGGTGTACAGCGACGCGGAATCCACCGCGAAAACCCTGCAAACCGCAATCGACACCTTCCTCGCCAACCCGAACGCCGACACCCTGAAAGCCGCCAAGGCGGCCTGGGTAGCTGCCCGCGTTCCTTACCTGCAGAGCGAAGTGTTCCGNTTCGGTAACACCATCATCGACGACTGGGAAGGCCAGGTGAACGCCTGGCCCCTGGACGAAGGCCTGATCGACTACGTCGACAAATCCTACGAGCACGCGCTGGGCAACCCCGGTGCCAACGCCAACATCATCGCCAACAACGAGATCCAGGTCGGCGAAGACAAGGTCGACGTCAAGGAAATCACCCCGGAAAAACTCGCCAGCCTCAATGAACTGGGCGGTTCCGAAGCCAACGTCGCCACCGGCTACCACGCCATTGAATTCCTGCTCTGGGGCCAGGACCTCAACGGCACCGGCCCTGGCGCGGGCAACCGCCCGGCGTCGGACTACATGACCGGCGACGGCGCAACCGGCGGTCACAACGATCGTCGCCGCGCTTACCTGANGTCCGTGACTCAGTTGCTGGTCAGCGACCTGGAAGAAATGGTCGGCAACTGGAAGCCCAACGTCGAAGACAACTACCGCGCCACCCTGGAGGCGGAACCGGTTGATTCCGGCCTGCGCAAAATGCTGTTCGGCATGGGCAGCCTGTCCCTGGGCGAACTGGCGGGCGAGCGCATGAAGGTTTCCCTGGAAGCCAACTCCCCTGAAGACGAACACGATTGCTTCAGCGACAACACCCATAATTCGCAGTTCTACGATGCCAAGGGTGTTCGCAACGTGTACCTGGGCGAATACACCCGCACCGACGGCACCAAGATGACCGGCGCCAGCCTGTCGTCCCTGGTGGCCAAGGCTGACCCTGCGGCCGACGCCGCGCTGAAAGCCGACCTGGCCGCAACCGAAGCCAAGATGCAGGTCATCGTCGATCACGCCAACAAGGGTGAGCACTACGACCAGCTGATCGCCGCCGGTAATACCGCTGGCAACCAGATCGTGCGCGACGCAATCGCCGCCCTGGTCAAGCAGACCGGTTCGATCGAAGCCGCCGCTGGCAAACTGGGCATCAGCGACCTGAACCCGGATAACGCTGATCACGAGTTCTGATCAGTGCTGGNTGAGTGAATAAAGAGGCGACCTTCGGGTCGCCTTTTTCATGCCCGCCTGAATGCAATCCCCTGTGGGAGCGAGCCTGCTCACGATGGCTGCGCCTCGGTCCTCTGTGAAAACCTGCCCCATACCGCCTTCGCGGGCAAGCCTCGCTCCTACAGGGTCTACGCTGACCCCGTGGGAGATTCTATGGTTGAGGGGAAACCCTCAACTGACCTTTGACTGATATTCGCTTTGCCCTTTCAGCAAAGCGAATGCCACCCGCGCAAGCTTGCGAGCCAGCATCACCAGCGCCTCAGTAGTGCTGAAGCCCCGGGCTCTTTGGGCTTCGTAAAACCCTTTCCAGGCTTTCGTACGGCTAGCCGACATCGCTGCATTGTGCAGAAGCCGGCGGGCCTCGGGGTCACCGCGCTTGGTCAAACTGCGGCGACCGTCCTTCTGTCCTGATTTAGACACCCGTAAATCCATGCCCAGGAAGGCGATAAACGCATCCGCGTTTCTAAAATCCCCGCGCTGAAATGCAGTTATCAAGCGAGCCCCAGTCAAAAATCCAATGCCTTCAACTTTCAGGCAACGTTTCAGTTGACCGAGTAAACCGGCTTCTTTGAGCTGATCGTTGATCGTCTTTTCGATCAGCGTTTCAAGCTGCTGCATGGACTTCACTTGTTCTGCAAAAGCCGCTTTCAGCAGCGGCTCATTCGACCAACTCTGCACCAGGCCAACCCTAGCCTGGACCAAGGCAGCCCGGCGGCGGAAGAGGCTCAGGAGCTGGCGGTACAGCGGTGATGGAGGGGTCCAGGGGCGCAACTCCTCGGCTTCGTTCTTCAGGTAACGGGCCAGCAACTTGGCGTCCAGCGCGTCGGTTTTGGCGCGGATTTTCACGCCTTCGCGATAATGTTTGAGTTCATAGCCTCCCACCATGTAAATCGCACATCCGGCCTCATAGGCCAGATCAGCAAAGTCCAGGTGATAGATGTTGGTCGCCTCAATGGCAATAGCCACCGTCCCCGGCAACGTATTCAGCCACTGCTTGATGGATGTTTTAGTGTTGGGAATCTCTTTAAGCAAATCGTTATCAGCCTGATAAATCACCAGTTCATTCTTGGCGACATCCACGCCCACGATCGGTTTTGATAGAGAGACCGGCATTGCCATAGGATTTCCTCCGAGATAAGGTTTGAGCACTTGAAGGGCTCACTCAGAGGCGCAGGCTTGTTCCTATCGTCGGTCTAGCCAGATGCATTCTTTATCGGCGCTTGGGTGAAAGGAGGAGGGGCGAAATCTCCCACAGTCTGTACTGCGTCAACAGTCAGAATCGAGCCTTGTCCCTCCTCCTCCCTTCAAGTCCTACCATACAAGCGAGCCTGCTTGCGAAGGCGCCGTGTCAGTCACCCTCCATGTTGAATTCAATACCGCCTTCGCGGGCAAGCCTCGCTCCTACAGGGGCTGCGCTGAACCCGTGGGAGCGAGCCTGCTCGCGAAGGCGGCGTGTCAGTCACCCTCCATGTTGAATTCAATACCGTCTTCGGGTCGCCTTTTTCATGCCCGCCTGAATGCAATCCCCTGTGGGAGCGAGCCTGCTCACGATGGCTGCGCCTCGGTCCTCTGTGAAAACCTGCCCCACATCAACCAAACGATAATTCCTCTTATTCAAACTCCCTCGCCCTGTTAGACTTTGCGCCCTTGTTTTGCTCGTCTTGCAGGATGTCTGATGCCCTCGCTGCTTCTTCGCTTGTCCGCACTGTTTCTGGCCCTGGGCCTGAGTGCCTGCGATGACGCCCCGCGTTTTACCAAGGCCGAACCCGGTGAAGCCCGGTCCGGTGGCGCAGCGACCGTGCGCAAGACCGATCAAAATGCGTTCTCCCTGCCCTCCGCGAACCTGTCGCCGTCACGGCGCGTGGATTTCAGCGTCGGCAACAGTTTCTTCCGCAACCCTTGGGTGATTGCNCCGTCCACCACCACTGCGCGCGATGGCCTGGGCCCGCTGTTCAACACCAACGCCTGCCAGAACTGCCATATCAAGGATGGCCGTGGTCACCCGCCGCTGCCCGATGCGCCCAATGCGGTGTCGATGCTGGTGCGCCTGTCGATCCCNGNCGCGCCGGCCTANGCCAAAGTCATCGAGCAGCTCGGCGTGGTCCCGGAGCCGGTCTACGGCGGCCAGTTCCAGGACATGGCCATACCCGGCGTGACCCCGGAAGGCAAAGTGCGGGTCGATTACACCCCCGTTCCGGTCCGCTTCAAGGACGGCACCGAAATCGAGTTGCGCAAGCCCAGCCTGAACATCACCCAGCTCGGTTACGGCCCTATGCACCCCGACACCCGTTTCTCGGCGCGCGTTGCCCCGCCGATGATTGGCCTGGGCTTGCTCGAAGCCATCCCCGACGAAGCGATCCTGGCCAACGCCGAGGCTCAGGCCAAGGACAAAAACGGCATCGCCGGGCGGCCGAACCGGGTCTGGGACGACGTGCAGCAAAAGACCGTCCTCGGGCGTTTTGGCTGGAAAGCCGGGCAACCCAACCTCAATCAACAGAATGTTCACGCGTTCTCCGGTGACATGGGCCTCACCACCAGCCTCAGACCCTTCGATGACTGCACCGACGCCCAAGTCGCCTGCAAACAGGCCCCTAACGGCAATGGCCCCGACGGTGAGCCGGAAGTCAGCGATAACATCCTGCGCCTGGTGCTGTTCTACACCCGCAACCTCGCCGTGCCGGTACGCCGTGGCGTCAACACGCCCGAAGTGCTGGCCGGCAAGAACCTGTTTTTCCAGGCCGGATGCCCGTCCTGTCACACACCGAAATACACCACCGCCGCCAACGCCGCCGAACCTGAACTGGCCAATCAAGTGATTCGCCCTTACAGCGATCTGCTGCTGCACGACATGGGCGAAGGCCTGGCCGACCACCGCAGCGAATTCAAGGCCAGTGGCCGCGACTGGCGCACGCCGCCGTTGTGGGGCATTGGCCTGACGCAAACCGTCAGTGGCCACACTCAGTTTTTGCATGACGGCCGCGCCCGCAATCTGCTTGAAGCCGTGCTCTGGCATGGCGGCGAAGCGCAGGCGGCGCAGCAGCATGTGTTGTCTTTCAATGCCGAGCAGCGCGCTGCGTTGCTGGCGTTTTTGAATTCCCTTTAATACGTTTTCCATAGCGGGAGCCCGACATGTTCCGTCCCAAATTGTTGTTCACCAGCCTTGCAGCACTCGCCCTCGGCGCTTGCTCGCCACAGGACCCGCAAGCCGTCACCTCGGCCGCCATCGCCAAATCGGTGATCTTGCCGACGTACACCCGTTGGGTTGAAGCCGACCGCCAACTGGCCGTCAGCGCCCTCGCCTACTGCCAGGGCAAGGAAAGCCTGGAGACCGCCCGTGCCGACTTCCTCCACGCGCAAAAAGCCTGGGCCGAGTTGCAACCGCTGCTGATCGGCCCACTGGCCGAGGGCAACCGTTCGTGGCAGGTGCAGTTCTGGCCGGACAAGAAAAACCTGGTCGGCCGTCAGGTCGAGCAACTGGTCACCGCCCAGCCGCAGATCGACGCCGCCGCCTTGGCCAAGTCCAGTGTTGTGGTGCAAGGCCTCTCGGCCTATGAATACATCCTGTTCGACAGCAAGCCGGACGTGGCCAACGACGCACAGAAAGCCAAGTATTGCCCGCTGCTGAAGGCGATTGGCGAGCGTCAGAAACTGCTGGCCGAAGAGATTCTGCAAAGCTGGAACAACACCGACGGCATGCTCGCGCAGATGAGCAAGTTCCCGAACCAGCGCTACGCTGATTCCCACGAAGCCATCGCCGACCTGCTGCGCGCGCAAGTGACAGCACTGGACACCCTGAAGAAAAAACTCGGCACGCCAATGGGTCGCCAGACCAAAGGCATCCCGCAACCGTTCCAGGCCGATGCCTGGCGCAGCCAGTCTTCCCTGCAAAGCCTGCAGGCCAGCCTCGCGGCAGCCCAGACCGTGTGGGTCGGTGTCGACAACAAAGGCCTGCGTGGCTTGCTGCCGTCGGAGCAGAAGCCGTTGGCCGACAAGATCGACGCCGCCTATGCCGCGTCCCTGAAACTGTTCGCCGGCAACCCGCGCACCCTCAATGAACTGTTGGCCGACGATGCCGGGCGCCAGCAGCTCAACGATATTTACGACAGCCTCAACGTCGTCCATCGCCTGCACGAAGGCGAGTTGGCCAAAGCGCTGGGCATCCAACTGGGCTTTAACGCCAACGACGGTGACTGATGAGGGCGAGTGCCATGCTGCGACGTCAGGCTCTGACTTTAGGTAGTTTGCTGCTGGGAGCAGTGACACTGGGCGGCTGGACGCTGTTCAAACAAAAGGACAAGAGCCCGCTGCTGCTTTCGGCGCGGGACGATGGCGACGGCAAGCATTACGCCGTCGGTTATCGGCTGGACGGCAAGCAGGTGTTTGCCACGCAGGTTGGCCAGCGCTGCCACGACATCATCAACCACCCGACGCTGTCGATTGCGCTGTTCGTCGCCCGTCGCCCGGGTACCGAAAGTTACCTGATCGATCTGCGCGACGGCGCGCTGCTGCAAACCGTGGTCTCGCTGCCGAACCGGCATTTCTACGGGCACGCGGTGATTCACAAGAGCGGCGACTGGCTGTACGCCACCGAGAATGACACCTCCGATCCGGGCCGCGGCCTGCTTGGCGTGTACACGTTCGAAGGCGAGCGACTGGTACACAGCGGCGAAATTTCCACCCATGGTATCGGCCCGCATCAGGTGTCCTGGATGCCCGACGGCGAAACCCTGGTGGTGGCCAACGGCGGCATTCGCACCGAAGCCGAAAGCCGTGTGGAGATGAACCTCAACGCCATGGAGCCGAGCCTGGTGTTGATGCGCCGCGATGGCAGCCTGATCAGCAAGGAAACCCTCGACCAGCAGATGAACAGCGTGCGCCATATGGGGATTGCCAGCGATGGCACGATCCTTACCGGGCAGCAGTTCATGGGGCCGTCCCAGGAGCGTTCCGAGTTGCTCGCGATCAAGCGCCCGGGGCAGCCGTTCGTGGCGTTCCCGGTGGCCGATGAGCAATTGCAGGCGATGGGGCATTACACCGCGAGTGTCGCAGTGCACAGCGACTTGCGNCTGGTCGCACTGACGGCGCCACGGGGCAATCGCTTTTTTATCTGGGACATGGACAGCGGTGAGCTGCGCCTGGATGCGCCGCTTCCCGATTGCGCCGGGGTTGGCGCGGTAGCCGATGGCTTTGTCGTGACCTCGGGTCAGGGCCGCTGCCGGTACTACGATTGTCGCCAGACAACTCTGGTTGCAAAGCCGCTGGAGCTTCCGGCGGGGCTCTGGGATAACCACCTGCATCTCATCTGACCGCTTTACCTTGTGGCGAGGGAGCTTGCTCCCGCCGGGCTGCGCAGCGGTCCTGAAAAATGGGACTGCTACGCAGTCCAGCGGGAGCAAGCTCCCTCGCCACAGGTTTTGTGATCGTCGTATTCCTGCCTGTAATTTCTNNTCGTCGTATTCCTGCCTGTAATTTCTACCAGTTGGAATCCCCCGCCGACTCGGGGTAATGTGCCCCACTGTCTCACCTGATTTTCTCCAAGGAAGTGGAAATATGCTGCGTCGCCGCATGCTGATCATGTTGGGTGTTGTTCTGCTGATCGTGCTGGTCCTGGCCGGTTATAAAGCCTTCTCCATCTACACGATGATTCAAGGCTTTTCCGCGCCAAAACCGCCGATCAGTGTCGCCGCGACCACGGCCGCCGAACGTCCGTGGCAAGCTCGCCTGCCAAGCGTCGGCACCCTCAAGGCGCTGCAAGGCGTGGACCTGAGCCTGGAGACCGACGGCACCGTCATCGACTTGCAGTTCGAGTCAGGCCAGAAGGTCAAGGCCGGCCAACCCCTCCTGCGACTCGACAGCGCCGTGGAAAGTGCCTTGCTTGAAACGGCTCAGGCCGACCTCGGCCTGGCCCAACTCGATTACGGTCGAGGTAGCCAACTGGTGGGCAGCCAGGCCATTTCAAAAGGCGAATTCGACCGACTGTCAGCGGTGCAGAAAAAGAGCAAGGCGACGGTCAATCAACTCAAGGCTGCGCTCGGCAAAAAAAGCATCGTCGCGCCTTTCAGCGGGACGATCGGCATTCGACAGGTGGACATTGGTGACTATGTCGCCACCGGGACCATGATCGCCACCCTGCAAGACCTCAGCAGCCTCTACGTCGACTTCTTCGTCCCCGAGCAGTCTGTGCCGAAGATCGGCATCGGCCAGTCGGTGCAGATCATTGTCTCGGCCTACCCGACACAAACCTTCCCTGGCACGATCAGCGCGATCAACCCGAAAGTCGAAAACAGTACCCGCAACGTTCAGGTCCGCGCGACCCTGGCCAACCCCGACGGCAAACTGCTGCCGGGCATGTTCGCCAGCCTGCAGGTGATGCTGCCCGACCCGCAGCCGCGCATCGTCGTGCCGGAAAGCGCGATCACTTACACGCTGTACGGCAACTCGCTCTACGTCGTCGCGCAGAAAAAAGCCGAAGACGGCAGCCTCGAAAAAGACGACAAGGGCCAGCCGATCCTGATCGCCGAACGGCGTTTCATCGAAACCGGCGAGCGCCGCGACGGGCTGGTGATGATTACCAAAGGTTTGCAGAACGGCGAAAAAGTGGTCACGGCCGGTCAGATCAAACTGGACAACGGCGCACACATTGCCATCAGCGACGACAAGACCCTGACCGATAAGAACAGTCAGCCACGTACTGACTGATCAAGGAATCCTCATGGCTTTTACCGATCCGTTCATCCGCCGCCCGGTGCTCGCCACCGTGGTCAGCCTGTTGATTGTGCTGCTGGGCTTCCAGGCCTGGAGCAAGCTGCCGCTGCGCCAATACCCGCAAATGGAAAACGCCCTGATCACGGTGACTACCGCGTACCCCGGGGCCAACGCCGAAACCATTCAGGGTTACATCACCCAACCGATGCAGCAAAGCCTGGCCAGTGCCGAGGGCATCGACTACATGACCTCGGTCAGTCGCCAGAACTTCTCGGTGATCTCGATCTACGCGCGCATCGGCTCCAACAGCGACCGCTTGTTCACCGAGCTGCTGGCCAAGGCCAACGAGGTGAAGAACCAGCTGCCCCAGGACGCCGAAGACCCGGTGCTGAGCAAGGAAGCCGCCGACGCCTCGGCCCTCATGTACATCAGTTTCTTCAGCAAGGAACTGAGCAACCCGCAGATCACCGATTACCTGTCACGCGTCATCCAGCCAAAACTGGCGACCCTGCCGGGCATGGCTGAAGCCGAGATTCTCGGCAACCAGGTATTCGCCATGCGCCTGTGGCTGGACCCGGTGAAGCTGGCCGGTTTCGGCTTGGCCGCCAGCGACGTGACCAACGCGGTGCGCCAGTACAACTTCCTCTCCGCGGCCGGTGAAGTGAAAGGCGAGTACGTCGTCACCAGCATCAACGCCAACACCGAACTCAAATCCGCCGAAGCGTTCGCCGCGATTCCGCTCAAGGTCGACGGTGACAGCCGGGTGCTGCTCAGCGATGTGGCGCGGGTTGAGATGGGCGCGGAAAACTACGACTCGATCAGTTCGTTCGGTGGTACTCCTTCGGTGTACATCGGTATCAAGGCTACGCCCGGCGCCAACCCGCTGGATGTGATCAAGGAAGTACGCAAGATCATGCCGGAGCTGGAAGCCCAGCTGCCGCCCAACCTGAAGGGTGAAATCGCCTACGACGCCACACTGTTCATCCAGGCCTCAATCGATGAAGTGGTGAAAACCCTCTTCGAAGCCGTGCTGATCGTGATCGTGGTGGTGTTTCTGTTTCTCGGGGCGCTGCGTTCGGTGGTGATCCCGGTGGTCACCATTCCGCTGTCGATGATCGGTGTGATGTTCTTCATGCAGATGATGGGCTACTCGATCAACCTGCTGACACTGCTGGCGATGGTGCTGGCGATCGGGTTGGTGGTGGACGATGCCATTGTGGTGGTGGAGAACATTCACCGACACATCGAGGAAGGCAAGACGCCGCTGGATGCGGCCATCGAAGGCGCCCGGGAAATCGCCATGCCGGTGGTCTCGATGACCATCACGCTCGCGGCGGTGTATGCGCCCATCGGTTTCCTGACCGGGCTCACGGGGGCGCTGTTCAAGGAGTTCGCCTTGACGCTGGCCGGGGCAGTGGTGATCTCCGGTGTGGTCGCGCTGACGCTGTCGCCGATGATGTGCGCCCTGCTCCTGCGCCATGATGAAAACCCCAGCGGCCTGGCGCACCGACTGGACCTGATTTTCGAAGGCCTCAAGCGCCGCTACCAGAGCATGCTCCACGGCACCCTCAATACCCGGCCGGTGGTGCTGGTGTTTGCGGTGATCGTACTTTGCCTGATTCCGGTGCTGCTGAAGTTCACCAAATCGGAACTGGCGCCCGATGAAGATCAAGGCATCATTTTCATGCTGGCCAACGCCCCGCAACCGGCCAACCTCGATTACCTGAACACTTACACCGACGAATTCATCACGATCTTCAAGGAATTTCCCGAGTACTACTCCTCGTTCCAGATCAATGGGTTCAATGGCGTGCAATCGGGGATTGGCGGTTTCCTGCTCAAACCGTGGAACGAGCGCGACCGCACGCAGATGGCCATCCTGCCCGAGGTCCAGCGCAAACTGGAGGGCATTTCCGGGTTGCAGGTGTTCGGCTTCAACCTGCCCTCGTTGCCCGGCACGGGTGAAGGGTTGCCGTTTCAGTTCGTCATCAACACGGCCAACGATTACGAGGCGCTGCTGCAAGTGATGGACCGGGTGAAAAAAAGGGCAATGGAGTCCGGCAAGTTCGCCTTCGTCGACGTCGACCTGGCCTTCGACAAACCCGAAGTCGTCGTGGACATCGATCGCGCCAAAGCCGCGCAGATGGGCGTGTCCATGCAGGATCTGGGCGGAACACTGGCCACGTTGCTGGGTCAGGCGGAAATCAACCGCTTCACCATTGAGGGTCGTAGCTACAAAGTCATCGCTCAGGTCGAACGACCTTTCCGGGACAACCCGGACTGGTTGAACAACTATTACGTGAAAAACACCCAAGGCGAACTGCTGGCTCTGTCGACCCTGATCACCGTCACCGACCGGGCGCGTCCACGGCAGTTGAACCAGTTCCAGCAACTCAACTCGGCCATCCTGTCGGGGGTGCCGCTGGTCAGCATGGGTGAAGCCATCGACGCCGTGCGCCAGATCACGCTGGAAGAAGCACCGGCCGGTTTTGCCATCGATTACGCCGGTGCGTCGCGCCAATACGTTCAGGAAGGCAGCGCGCTGTGGGTAACCTTCGCCTTGGCACTGGCGATCATTTTCCTGGTGCTGGCAGCCCAGTTCGAAAGCTTCCGTGATCCGCTGGTGATTCTGGTGACGGTGCCACTGTCGATTTGCGGCGCGTTGATTCCGCTGTTCCTGGGGTGGTCGAGCATGAACATTTATACCCAGGTGGGCTTGGTGACCTTGATCGGGCTGATCAGCAAGCACGGCATCCTGATCGTCGAGTTCGCCAACCAGTTGCGCAAGGAAAAAGGCCTTACACCTCGTGAGGCTGTGGAGGAAGCAGCGGCGATCCGGCTGCGTCCGGTGTTGATGACCACGGCGGCGATGGTGTTCGGCATGGTGCCATTGATCATCGCCACGGGCGCGGGCGCGGTCAGCCGGTTTGATATCGGCATGGTGATCGCAACCGGGATGTCGATCGGGACGTTGTTTACGCTGTTCGTGTTGCCGTGCATCTACACCCTGCTGGCCAAACCCGATGCCAAAGCGACTCCGTAACCCCTGTGGGAGCAAGCTTGCTCGCGATGGCTGTTTAACATTCAACAAATTTGCTGACTGTTAGGCCGCTATCGCGAGCAAGCTCGCTCTCACATGGACGGTGTAAGGCTCAAAATCGGGCACAAAAAAAGGCCTCGCATTTGGCGAGGCCTTTTATTTGGGCTTCAATCTGTTCAACTCTGCGGCCTCATTCCTTGAGAAAGACCGAACATGAACAGCAATAAATCATGATCGGGTTGAGATGCCACGGATGCCTTGGCAACCCGTGGCAACGGACAGTGTGCGTCACCGCTCACTGAACTGAGGACTTGCGTGCGGGGCTGCTCCCACGCCGCCACCGCCAATGAAGCAACTGCCAAGGCTCCTATCAGAAACACACCTCGCGCAATTTCTAGTTTCATTGCTATAAACCTTTGATAGCGCTGCCAAACGCCGTCTCATAAAAATAGACGAGTTTGCGCCAGTCTGCCGTGCTGAACGACGAGTGGCGACGCAGCTGTTTCATGTCATGAGCCGCGGCACGATAGGCGGTCAGGCGTTGCCGGCACTTCTCCAGATCGATCAAGGCAACCTCGACCTTGGCCGAGTCATCTTCGCCGGTGACCCGCACGAATACGTGCTTGATGTAGATGCAGCTGTGCTGCCAACGGCCCTTGTGCATGCGGGCCAGATTCTCGGCCAGTTCCTTCAAGACACGATCATGCACCACCTCGCCGTGGCGCTCGCGACCACCGCCGGCGTACCAGTGTTCGATTTCCTCGAAGCCGTCCAGCGACTTGGTCACCAGCAAGGCGCGCCATTTGTGCACGGGGTCACGCTGTGCGCCGCAGAAAACAATGTCCGGAACTCGCACATCCAGCGCGCGCAGACCAATGAGCGCGTCACGCTCACGCAACACGGTCGGACGGCCAAACGGGTGCAGCCAGCTGCGATAGATATGCCCGGTCTGCCGCTTGGCATAGAGCAGTTGACCATCACTGCCCATGACACGCTGTACGCCACTTTCACCACCGCGACGGACGTTGGGTTCTTCTACCCATTCACCACGCTGATTCCAGAAATAGTCGAAGCGGTCCTGAGAAGCGACGTCCGTTTCTGCTGCACATTGCACTGCCATCCTGTTACCTCTTGCGTAATATATAAACTCGCCACATGGCATAGAGCGGTAAAAAGTCCAGATGTTCCTGAATACGGAACCCCGCCTGTTCAAATTCCTTTTCTACCGTGGCGGCTGGTAACACAAACCGGTTTTGNTAACCTTCCTGTTCTCGCGACGTTTCGCTTCGAGGCGCTTGCGTTTCCAGGCCTTGAAATTGCCATCTACCCACAGCGAAACAATCACGCTGTCACGCGTGACGCGTTCAAATTCGCGCAGAATGGCCAGTCGATGCTCGGCTTCACCGATGTGATGGAGCAAACGCATGCAGAAAATGCTGTCGACGGCGTTGTCGGGCAAGGCAATGTCGAATGCAGAAGTGTGCAAGGGTTGTACCCGTTTGACCACGTCGGCAGGTTGCGCCTGGGTGGCAATCTTCAACATTGACTCGGAGTTGTCGGCACCGATGATGGCGCGATTGGCTTTTTCCGCCAGCATTGGCCAAAAACGCCCTGCCCCACACGGCAAATCAAGGACCAGCCCTGGCTCACCGACCAGCGCCAGCGACTTTCGCGCCAGCTGCAGGTCACGCCAGTGGGACAGGCGACGACCGAGGCCATCCTGGTGCTTGCGCAAATATCTTTGCGCGTGTTGATCGTCGTACTTTTCGGAAAAATCGAGTTTGATCGGGCCGTCCATCATTAAGGTCTCCTGAACTTCTGATGACAACTACCTTAGGTAGCGTAGTGTCAGCGTCAGGTCATACCTTTGTGAAAAACTTGTAAAAGAAATGTTCATTTATTACAAGCTTTGTCGGGTTGGCCGTCATGGCTTGGAGCCCCGACTGTTCAAGCAACCGCTAACTTTGGCTCAATTCCACCTGAAAACGACAGCCATTGGGTTCCATGTTGGTCAGGCTGACGCTCCAGCCCTGGTTCTCGCAAATCCGTTGCACCAGCGACAACCCCAGTCCCAGGCCTTCGCCGCGTTTTTCGCTGCCGCGAACGAAAGGTTCGAACATTGCCTCGCGTTTATCCTCGGGAATGCCCACCCCGCTGTCCTCGACCAGGAACCCCGTGGCCGTGAGCGTCAAACGGATGAACCCGCGCTCGGTGTAATGCAATGCGTTACGCAACAGGTTGCCCATGACGGCGTGCAAGAGGGTTGCGTTGTAGCAAGTGCCCAGCGGATTGCCCGGCTCGAAGGTCAGGCTCAGCCCTTTGGCTTCAATCGGTTCGCGCCACTGGTTGAGCAGCCCATCGGCGACCTGGCTCAGCGTCTGCTGCGGCGCCATGCTGGCGTCTTCTCGCTGGGCTCGGGCCAACATCAGGAACGTTTGCACCAACTCGCGCATCTCTGCGCACGCGCGGGCTATCCGCTCGACCTGGGCGCGGCCGCGCTGGTCGATACCGGGGTTTTCCAACAACAGCTCACAGGAACTGGCCAGCACCATCAACGGCGTGCGCAGTTCGTGGCTGACGTCACTGGTAAACAACCGTTCACGGGTCAACGCCTGGCGCAAACGCCCAAGGGTGGCGTCGAAGGCAACCGCCAGCTCGCCCACTTCGTCAGCGGCATAATCCGGCGCCAAAGGCGGCGCCAGGCCCAGCAATTGATCGCGATGTCGCACCTGGCGAGCCAGTCGCACAACGGGCGCCATCACTTTGCGCGCCAGGACCCACCCGAGAAAGACCGCCAGCGCCAGGCTCAGCACGAAACCCACCAGCACTACGGCAAACAGTACGCGCTCGCGCTCTTCGAAATCGCTTTGGTCTTGCAGCAGGACGTAGCGCCGGCCATCGACCACTTCGACCATGGCGTGGTACGACAGCGACTCGCGAAACACCTCATGAAAACCCGGTTCCAGATGGCGCAAATCCTTGGGNAGNTCGAAATCCCCGGGCCCGCCGCTGAAATAGAACAGCTGGTCCGGCTCTGGGCGATGGCTCCAGTCCTCGACACTGTCCATCAGCAACAGGCGCTGCAGGTCGCCGCCCAGGCCGGCCGAAATCAGTTTTTCTTCCACCAGGTGCACGGTCGCAACGATGCCCATGGCGAACGCCCCCGCCACCAGTGCGCTCATCAAGGCAAAGGCGATGATGATCCGCTGGGCGAGGCTTTGCTTAAACTCCATCACGCCCCTCGGCCAGGCGATAACCCACACCGTGCACGGTTTGCAGCAACGGCTTGGCGAAGGGCTTATCGATCACTTGGCGCAATTGGTGAACGTGGCTGCGCAGGCTGTCGCTGTCCGGGCAGTCGTCGCCCCACAGGGCTTCTTCGAGAATTTCTCGGCGCAACACGTGCGGGCTCTTTTGCATCAGCACCGCGAGCAATTTCAGGCCCACCGGGTTGAGCTTGAGCAGGCGCCCTTCGCGGGTCACTTCCAGGGTATCGAGGTCGTAGCTCAAATCGCCCACCTGCAAGGCGCGTCGACCGCCGCCCTGGGCACGACGCATGACCGCCTCGATGCGCGCGGCCAATTCCGACAGGGCGAACGGTTTGAGCAGGTAATCATCGGCACCGGACTTGAAGCCTTGCAGCCGGTCATCCAGCTGATCGCGCGCGGTGAGCATGATCACCGGCGTGTCGCGTCGGGCGTCTTCGCGCAGACGTTTGCACAAGGTGTAGCCATCGATGCCAGGCAGCATGATGTCGAGCACGATCAGGTCGTAATGCTCGGTGGCGGCCAGGTGCAAGCCCGACAAACCGTCCTGCGCACAGTCTACGGTATAGCCTTTTAGCCCCAGGTAATCGGCCAGATTGGCCAGAATATCGCGGTTGTCTTCAACCAATAAAATTCGCATGGGCAGTGTCTCCGTACGCGGTAACGGCCGTCATGGCCCGCGCAGCTTAAGGCCAAGTGTGGCTGAGGGCTAGGGCTGCGGGTCGCAGAATCAATTTGCTCAACCAATTTGCGCCGTTAACAAGTTTTTCACTATCGATTCACATGTCGACTACAGTCATCGCGCGAGACTCTCGCGCAATCGGCATTAAGGGCGTTTTCCATTGTTCAGGATCCGTCATGTCATCAACCGCTGTCCGTCCCGCCTCTCGCCCGCTCAACTTCTGGGTGTGCCTGGGTGTCCCCGCCATTGCGGCAATCATTCTGCTGCTGCTTGAACTGACGTCCCTGGACATGGACCTGGCCAAACTGTTCTACGACCCGGTCGCCGGAGACTTCATCGGACGCCACAGTTACTTCCTTGAAGACATCCTGCATGACCGCGCCAAGCAATTGGTCATCGCTTTTTCGGTGTTTGCGATCATCGGCTTTATCGGCTCGTTTTTCATCGCCAGGCTCAAGCCGTTCAAACGCGAACTGGGTTGTCTGGTGATGTCGCTGGCGCTGGCGACCTCGTTCGTGACCCCAATGAAAGCGGTGACGGCGGTGCAATGCCCTTGGAGCCTCGAGCAATTCGGCGGCCACGAAACCTACAGCGAACTGCTCAGCCCGCGCCCGCAAACCGACAAGCCAGGGCGTTGCTGGCCCGGGGGCCATGCGGCCACCGGGTTTACCTTGTTCGCGCTGTTTTTTGTGTTGCGAGACCGTCGTCCGCGACTGGCGCGCCAGGCGTTTGTGTTTGCGTTTGCGCTGGGGACGGTGTTTTCCGTGAGCCGAATGATGCAGGGGGCGCACTTCTTTTCGCATAACGTGTGGACGGCGATTTTTTGCTGGCTGATTTGTCTGGGGTCTTACTACTACATCCTGTATCGACCGGCTTCCAGGGCTGAAAAGGTCGTCAAAGCAGACCCGTCAGCGTCTGAGCATCGCGGGCAAGCCACGCTCCCACAGGGATTGCGCCGAACCTGTGGGAGCGTGGCTTGCCCGCGAAGAGGCCCTTAAAAACCACACCACTTTATGCCGCGCAATAAAAAACCCCGCCGGCTCATCGCCGGCGGGGTTTTTATGTACGGGGTAAGGCTGGCTTACATCATGCCGCCCATGCCACCCATGCCGCCCATGTCTGGCATACCGCCGCCAGCTGGGCCGTCTTCCTTGATCTCGGCGATCATGGCTTCGGTGGTGATCATCAGGCTGGCAATCGACGAAGCCGCTTGCAGAGCCGAACGAGTCACTTTAGTAGGGTCCAGGATGCCCATTTCGATCATGTCGCCGTAGACGCCAGTGGCAGCGTTGTAACCGTAGTTACCTTTGCCGTTCTTGACTTCGTTGACCACAACGCTTGGCTCGTCGCCGGAGTTGGCAGCGATCTGACGCAGGGGTGCTTCAACAGCACGACGCAGCAACTGGATGCCCACGTTCTGGTCATCGTTGTCGCCTTTCAGCTCGGANAAAGCTTCCAGAGCACGGATCAGCGCAACGCCACCGCCAGGTACCACGCCTTCTTCAACGGCTGCACGGGTTGCGTGCAGGGCGTCTTCAACGCGGGCTTTCTTCTCTTTCATTTCAACTTCGGAACCAGCGCCAACCTTGATTACTGCAACGCCGCCGGACAGCTTGGCCAGACGCTCTTGCAGTT
This sequence comes from Pseudomonas mandelii, assembly GCF_002251635.1. GTDB lineage: Bacteria > Pseudomonadota > Gammaproteobacteria > Pseudomonadales > Pseudomonadaceae > Aquipseudomonas > Aquipseudomonas mandelii_B. The sequence continues at coordinate 18,470 of NZ_NMOJ01000195.1, read as the reverse complement.
TTTCACGGTCGTAGTCCGAGGAAGTTTCAGCAACCTGGGNACGGATCTGCAGAACGCGAGCCTGGATATCAGCTTCAACGCCGGCGCCGTCGATCACGGTGGTGTTTTCTTTGGAGATGGTCACGCGCTTGGCGCTGCCCAGGTTTTCCAGGGTGGCGCTTTCCAGGCTCAGGCCGATCTCTTCGGAGATAACGGTACCGCCGGTCAGAACAGCGATGTCCTGCAGCATGGCCTTGCGACGGTCGCCGAAGCCTGGAGCCTTGACGGCTGCGACTTTAACGATGCCACGCATGTTGTTCACAACCAGCGTCGCCAGGGCTTCGCCTTCAACGTCTTCGGAAACGATCAGCAGCGGACGGCCGGCTTTGGCAACGGCTTCCAGTACTGGCAGCATTTCGCGGATGTTCGAGATCTTTTTGTCGACCAGCAGGATCAGCGGGCTGTCCAGCTCGGCAACCATGGTTTCTGGCTTGTTGACGAAGTACGGGGACAGGTAGCCACGGTCGAACTGCATGCCTTCTACAACCGACAGTTCGTTTTCCAGGCCAGTGCCTTCTTCAACGGTGATCACGCCTTCTTTACCGACTTTTTCCATGGCTTCGGCAATGATGTCGCCGATGGAGCTGTCGGAGTTGGCGGAGATGGTGCCTACCTGAGCGATAGCCTTGGTGTCAGCGCATGGCTTGGACAGGTTTTTCAGCTCAGCAACAACGGCGATGGTCGCCTTGTCGATGCCGCGCTTGAGGTCCATCGGGTTCATGCCGGCAGCGACGGCCTTGTAGCCTTCGTTGACGATTGCCTGAGCCAGAACGGTAGCGGTGGTGGTGCCGTCGCCTGCGTCATCGTTGGCACGGGAGGCAACGTCTTTGACCAGCTGCGCGCCCATGTTTTCGAAACGGTCTTCCAGTTCGATTTCTTTAGCGACCGAAACGCCGTCCTTGGTGATGGTCGGAGCGCCGAAGCTCTTCTCGATGATCACGTTACGGCCTTTAGGGCCCAGGGTCGCTTTTACTGCGTCAGCCAGGACGTTGACACCGGTGAGCATTTTTTTGCGGGCGGAATCGCCGAATTTAACTTCTTTAGCAGCCATGATCGATATTCCTTAAATTCTTTGGAGTAACGGAAAAATGAGCGGGAAAATCAGCCTTCCAGTACAGCGAGAATTTCGTTCTCAGCCATTACCAGCAGGTCTTCGCCGTCAACTTTCACAGTGTTGCTGCCGGAGTAAGGGCCGAAAACAACCTTGTCACCGACTTTAACGGCCAGCGCACGCACTTCACCGTTTTCCAGAGTCTTGCCTGGGCCTGCAGCGACGATCACACCGTGGTTGGCTTTTTCAGCAGCCGAACCTGGCAGAACGATACCGCCAGCGGTTTTCTTTTCTTCTTCGCTGCGACGGATAACGACGCGGTCGTGCAGAGGACGAAGCTTCATTGTCGATCTCTCCTAATTGTGTTTTTCATCGGCCGGTGTATTCCCGGCGGGTTTAACAAATCCGGCGGTGCCGGGTGCGGTTCGTCAAGCGAACCGCGGAAGTCTGTCTGGCGTGATCGCCAGAAACCTTGCGGTGACCGTTACATAAGGGCGCATAAGCTTATTACAAGGGCGGGGATCGAAATTTTTTGCATCAATGCCCCGAAAACGAACACGGCACCCGAAGGTGCCGTGCAGCTGAAACGCTTTACTTGGAATCGCGGTGTTCGAACTCGCCTTCGATCACGTTGGGCTCTCGGCCCAGCGGCTGCTGAGGAGCAGGACCGCCACGTGGTTGAAGATCATCGGCAAACGCACGCTGACGGATCGCGGCCTCTTCGGCGCGCTGGCGCATTTTATTGGCCAGCAGTCGACGGGAGATCGGCAGCAGCATGATCAGGCCCAGCACGTCAGTGACGAAGCCCGGCAGGATCAACAAACCGCCGGCCAGGGCCAGCATCAAACCTTCCAGCATGGTCTGGGCCGGCAACTCGCCGCGGTTCAGGCTTTCACGCGCACGCAACGCAGTGGCCAGACCGGCGATGCGCAGCACGAACACGCCGAGCATCGAGCCGAGAATGATCAGCAGCAGGGCCGGGAAGAACCCGATCGCACTGCTGACTTGAACGAATACGAACAGCTCCAACACCGGAAACAGCAGAAAGAGCAATAAAAAAGGGCGCATCAAATGGTTCCTCAACGCAAGAATGCCTTGCCAGTTCACCTTAGATGACGTCGCCGCTTCGTGAATTCAAGCGTCGGCCACTTCATTTTTCGGCCATTGCTCGGCGTGAGCCAGGAAAACCAAGGCTTCGCGCACTTGTGTCGGCGTATTACAGGGTGCCTGGAACGGTAGCCAGTACAGGGCCTGACCAATGCGCAGGTGCATGCCTTCTGTGTCGATACCGGCCAGTTGCGCCGGTTCGGTTTTCGGCAGCCCCGCCAGGTCGACGTAGTGGGCGATGGCTTTGGTGTGATCGCTGTTCATGTGCTCGATCATGCTGNNCTCGGTCTTGACGGCGAACGGGTTGGCCAGGGTCAACTGATCGACCCAGTGAATCGCGCCGAAACCGCCAATGTAACGGTGACGCACAGGTTTAAGCACCCAGAAATCGAAATCGTGGGCCTTGTGGTAGCTCTGCGACTCCGGGAAATAGCGGTAGTAACGCTCGGCTGCGGCTTCGATCGCGGCCTCGTCTTCGAGCTTTTCTGCTTCGGCGAGATAAGTCAGGCGACCAACGGCTTGTACGTCGTCGGCCTCGCGTTCCCCCACNAGCAGCGAACACTTGGGATCTTTCTGCAGGTTATGGGTGTGCTGGGCGATACGGCTGATCAGGATAATCGGCCGGCCCTGCTCGTCCAGGCAATACGGAACCACGGAGCCAAACGGGAAACCGGGCATCGACTTGGAGTGCGTCGACAGCACCCCGCGGTATTCCTTGAGAAGCAATTCTCGGGCATTCTTGGCCGCTTCAACGCTCAATTTATGACTCCTTATATAGAATTCGTCGAAAAAACGGACAGGCGCCTGGGGATAAGTTCCAGTACGCCATCGGGGCAGTTCTCATGTGCAACCAGGCCACATCAGGTGCAGATCGAGAGGCCCTCTAGGAAGGAAACCACTCTGAACCTGCTATTGGGGCATGCGAATGCAACTCACTGACAAAGTAATCATTATCACTGGCGGTTGCCAGGGTTTAGGCCGTTCCATGGCCGAGTATTTCGCGGGTAAAGGCGCGAAGCTGGCGCTGGTGGACCTGAACCAGGAAAAGCTCGACGACACCATCGCGGCGTGCAAAGCCAAGGGCGTAGAGGCTCGGGCTTACCTGTGCAACGTCGCCAACGAAGAGCAAGTGACGCATATGGTCGCCCAGGTGGCCGAAGATTTCGGCGCGATTCATGGCCTGATCAACAACGCCGGCATCCTGCGCGACGGCCTGCTGCTGAAGGTCAAGGATGGCGAAATGACCAAGATGAGCCTGGCCCAATGGCAGGCGGTCATCGACGTCAACCTGACCGGTGTGTTCCTGTGCACCCGTGAAGTCGCGGCAAAAATGGTCGAGCTGAACAACAGCGGCGCGATCATCAATATCTCCTCGATCTCCCGCGCCGGCAACGTCGGCCAGACCAACTACTCCGCCGCCAAGGCTGGCGTGGCTGCTGCGACCGTGACCTGGGCCAAGGAACTGGCGCGTTATGGCATTCGCGTGGCGGGCATCGCACCGGGTTTTATTGAAACCGAGATGACGTTGGGCATGAAGCCGGAAGCGCTGGAGAAGATGACGGCCGGGATTCCACTCAAGCGCATGGGCAAACCGGAAGAGATCGCCCATTCGGCGGCGTACATTTTCGAGAACGACTATTACACCGGCCGGATTCTGGAAATGGATGGCGGGTTGCGCATCTAAGACCTGCCAAAAACCACTGTGGGAGCGAGCTTGCTCGCGATAGCGGTGTGTCAGTCACCATCACTGGTGAATGTGACACCCCCATCGCGAGCAAGCTCGCTCCCACAGGTTTTGCGTGTTATCCGAAGGGTATCAATCGTCACTGATGGTGATGTTCGGCATTGCAGGCGATGCCGCTTCCTGCAACACAATCCGCGCGCCGACGTGACGGGCGAGTTCCTGGTACACCAGCGCAATCGGGCTGTCCGGCTCGGCGATCACCGTTGGCTTGCCGCCATCGGCCTGCTCGCGGATGGCCATTGCCAGCGGCAACGACGCCAGCAGTTCGACGCCATATTGATTGGCCAGCTTCACACCGCCCCCTTCACCAAACAGGTGCTCGGCGTGCCCGCAGTTGGAGCAAATGTGTACCGCCATGTTTTCCACGACGCCCAGCACCGGGATGTTGACCTTGCGGAACATCTCGACGCCTTTCTTCGCGTCGAGCAGTGCCAGGTCCTGCGGCGTAGTCACGATTACCGAACCGGCCACCGGGACTTTCTGCGCCAGGGTCAATTGGATATCACCGGTGCCAGGCGGCATGTCGATCACCAGGTAATCCAGGTCACCCCAGGCGGTCTGGGTGACCAATTGCAGCAACGCACCGGAGACCATCGGCCCGCGCCAGACCATCGGCGTGTTGTCATCGGTAAGGAAGGCCATGGACATGACCTCCACGCCCATCGACTCGATCGGCACGAACCATTTCTGGTCCTTGACCTTCGGTCGGGTGCCTTCGGCGATGCCGAACATCACGCCTTGGCTTGGGCCATAGATGTCGGCGTCGAGAATGCCCACGCGGGCCCCTTCACGGGCCAGGGCCAGCGCCAGGTTAGCCGCCGTGGTGGACTTACCCACACCGCCCTTGCCGGACGCCACCGCCACCACGTTCTTAACGTTGGCCAGGCCCGGAATCTGCGCCTGGGCCTTGTGCGCGGCGATCACGCTGGTGATGTCAACGCGAGCGCTTGTCACGCCGTCGAGGCCTTCGATCGCCATTTGCAGCATCTGCGACCAGCCACTTTTGAACAGACCGGCGGCGTAGCCCAGCTCCAGCTGCACGCTGACGCGATCGCCCTGGATGTCGATGCTGCGCACGCACCCGGCGCTGACCGGGTCCTGGTTCAAATAGGGGTCGGTGTATTGGCGAAGAACGGCTTCCACCGCTGCGCGATTGACGGCGCTCATGGGCTACTCCCGAAAAAAGACTGGNNAAACAGGCGGGTATCCTAACCGTTCTAGNTNCCTGTGGCGAGGGAGCTTGCTCCCGCTCGGCTGCGCAGCAGTCGCAATCTGGTTGACGCGATCCTTCTGACAGAGCCGAGTTGTAGGGTTTGGGGCGGCTTCGCCACCCAGCGGGAGCAAGCTCCCTCGCCACAATGGCACTTTCGCCCTCAAACTGCCTGTTCACAGGTTTGGGCATCCGATGCAACCGGAAACAGGCGCACGGGGTGAAAAATATGCGCCGGCGCTTTATAGTGGCCGACCTCCGTTTCATCAAGTAGCCGAGCCCCATGTCCGAGCCACGCAAGATCCTCGTCACCAGCGCCCTGCCCTATGCCAATGGTTCCATCCATCTTGGCCATATGCTTGAGTACATCCAGACCGATATGTGGGTGCGCTTCCAGAAGCATCGCGGCAATCAATGCATTTATGTCTGCGCGGACGACGCCCACGGTTCGGCCATCATGTTGCGCGCCGAAAAGGAAGGGATCACCCCGGAACAACTGATCGCCAATGTGCAGGCTGAACACAGCGCCGACTTTGCCGAGTTCCTGGTGGATTTCGACAACTTCCACTCGACCCACTCCGACGAAAACCGCGAGCTGTCGAGCCAGATCTACACGCGCTTGCGCGACGCCGGGCACATTGCCACGCGTTCGATCACGCAGTATTTCGACCCGGAAAAGAAAATGTTCCTGGCCGACCGCTTCATCAAGGGCACCTGCCCTAAATGCGGCACTGAAGACCAGTACGGCGACAACTGCGAGAAGTGCGGTGCCACCTACGCACCGACTGACCTGAAGAACCCGCGGTCGGCTATCTCCGGCGCCATCCCGGTGCTCAAGGATTCCCAGCACTTCTTCTTCAAGCTCCCGGATTTCCAGCAGATGCTGCAAACCTGGACCCGCAGCGGCACCCTGCAGGACGCCGTGGCCAACAAGATCGCCGAATGGCTGGATGCCGGCCTGCAACAGTGGGACATTTCCCGCGATGCACCGTACTTCGGTTTCGAGATCCCGGACGAGCCGGGCAAATACTTCTACGTCTGGCTGGACGCGCCGATCGGCTACATGGCGAGCTTCAAGAACCTCTGCGCCCGCCGTCCGGANCTGGACTTCGATGCCTTCTGGGCCAAGGACTCCACCGCCGAGCTGTACCACTTCATCGGCAAGGACATCGTCAACTTCCACGCCCTGTTCTGGCCGGCGATGCTCGAAGGCGCCGGTTTCCGCAAGCCGACCGGTATCAACGTGCACGGCTACCTGACCGTCAATGGTCAGAAAATGTCCAAGTCCCGNGGCACCTTTATCAAGGCACGCACGTACCTGGACCACCTGTCGCCGGAATACCTGCGCTACTACTACGCGTCCAAACTGGGCCGTGGCGTCGACGACCTGGACCTGAACCTGGAAGACTTCGTACAGAAGGTCAACTCGGATCTGGTCGGCAAAGTCGTCAACATCGCCAGCCGTTGCGCCGGGTTTATCCATAAGGGTAATGCCGGCCTGCTGGTGGCCGAAAACGCCGCACCGGAGCTGACCGAGGCGTTCCTGGCTGCCGCGCCAAGCATTGCCGACGCCTATGAGGCGCGCGACTTCGCCCGTGCCATGCGCGAGATCATGGGCCTGGCCGACCGCGCCAACGCCTGGATCGCCGACAAGGCCCCGTGGTCGCTGAACAAGCAGGAAGGCAAGCAGGCTGAAGTCCAGGCTATTTGCGCCACGGGCGTCAACCTGTTCCGCCAGTTGGTGATCTTCCTCAAACCGGTGCTGCCGTTACTGGCCGCCGATGCCGAGGCGTTCCTCAACGTTGCACCGCTGGTCTGGAACGACCACGCCACCTTGCTCAGCAACCATCAGTTGAACGAGTTCAAGCCGTTGATGACCCGTATCGACCCAGTGAAAGTCCAGGCCATGACCGACGCTTCGAAAGAAGACCTGACCGCCAGCGCAACCGACACGGGCAATGCGGCNCCTGCCGGCAATGGTGAATTGGCCAAGGACCCGATTTCCGCGGAAATCGATTTCGACGCCTTTGCCGCCGTGGACCTGCGTGTCGCGCTGATCGTCAAGGCCGAAGCCGTGGAAGGGGCCGACAAGCTGCTGCGCCTCACCCTCGACCTCGGTGGCGAGCAACGCAACGTGTTCTCCGGGATCAAAAGTGCTTATCCAGACCCGTCCAAGCTCGATGGTCGCCTGACCATGATGATCGCCAACCTCAAACCACGGAAAATGAAGTTCGGCATTTCCGAAGGCATGGTGATGGCGGCTGGCCCTGGCGGCGAAGAAATCTACTTGCTGAGCCCGGACAGCGGCGCCANGCCGGGTCAGCGCATCAAGTAAGTTTCTGCGCTAAATCGATCCCACAGCCGTGCCTGGTGCGACTGTGGGATTTTCATATCTGGCCCCACCCTCCGTCCTTGCCGGATAATGCCTAAGCTTTTTAGACCGCTCCGTTAAAAAGCCCTCTTTCTACCGGCACGATCATGACCGAGATATTTCTTACGCTTATCAGCGCTGCCCTGATCAACAACCTCGTGTTGCACTGGCCGCTGGGCGTCGATCCGCTGCTGGGCAGCGAGCGCGATCAGGTTCATGCGTTGGGTATTGCGACGACGTGCCTGATGCTGATGGTCGGCATGCTGGGCTACTCGGCCTATTACTGGCTGCTGGTGCCGCTGGAGCTGACTTCGCTGCGCCTTTTCGTATTCCTGCCATTGAGCGTTCTGCTGATTGGTCCACTGTTGAAACTGCTGTCGCGCTTACTTCCCAAACGTTCATTCGATGGCCTATGGCCGTTGCTGCTGGGCAACGCGGGTGTGCTGGGGCTGACATTGCTCAATACCACGCACGACCAGGGATTCTTTCACGCCACTGCCCTGTGCCTCGGTGCCGGGCTGGGGTTCTGGCTGGTGCTGAGCCTGTTCAGCGACTTGCGCCAGCGCACTCTCGATAACGATGTTCCCCTGCCCTTTCGTGGCCTGCCGATCGAACTGATCGGCGCCGGACTGATCGCAGTGGTTTTTCTCGGGTTCAGCGGGCTGATCAAAACATGAGTCTGATTCAACGCATCGACGCCCTCTTGCCGCAGACCCAATGCGGCAAGTGTGGGCACCCGGGCTGCAAGCCTTACGCCGAGGGCATCGCCAGCGGCGAGCCGATCAACAAGTGCCCGCCAGGGGGCAGCGAAACCATCTCGGCGCTGGCCGAGTTGCTGCAAGTGCCGGTACTGGAACTGGACGTCAGTCGCGGCTAGGCCCCAGCACAAGTCGCCTATATTCGCGAAGCCGAGTGCATCGGCTGCACCAAATGCATCCAGGCTTGCCCGGTGGATGCGATTGTCGGCGCCGCCAAGTTCATGCACACCGTCATCATGGATGAGTGCACAGGTTGCGACCTGTGTGTCGCGCCGTGCCCGGTGGATTGCATCGAAATGCGGCCACTGCCCTTGGCCACGGTGCTGCCGATTGTCGGTGGCCTGGCGTTCAGCCTTGAGGAACAACGGGCGCGCACCGCCAAACGCAATCATGCGCGGCGTCGCTTCGAACAACGCAACGCCCGCTTGCGCCGTGAGGAAGAGCAGAAGCTCGCCGAACGCCAGGCCCGCGCTCAACGCGCCCTGCCGCACAGCGAGGTGCCGACGCTCGACCCGGTTCAGGCTGCACTTGAACGGGTGCGTGCGCAGAAAGCGGCAAACGCTGATGCGGCGTTGAAAAAAGCCAAGATCGACCTGGCGATGAGTCGTGCGCAACTGAACAAGTCGCTCAAGGCGTTCGGGCATCCGCCGACCTTCGAGCAGCAGTCGCAACTGATCGTGCTGCAACAGCAATTCGAAGTGGCGGAGCAAGCCTTGGCGAAGCTGGAAAACAACGCGCCGCCAATTCCGGCACCAGCGGCGCCTGCGAAGGACGCCGAACTGAAACGGGCGAAGATCCAGCTGGCCATGCGCCGCGCCGAACTCAACAAGGCGCGAACCGGCGAAGCTGCGGCTGAACTGATTGCAGCGCTGGAACACGCGGTGATGGACGCCGAGCGTCAGGTCGATGCCTATGTCGCCCCTTGAATCGGTGGACGAACGCCTTCAGCAGGCCATGAAGCTGGTGTTGCTGGCCACGGTGCCGGGCATGCTGGCGTTGTTCTGGTTGTATGGCTGGGGCGTATTGATCAACCTGTTTCTGGCGGTCCTGACCGCATTGGCGGTTGAAGCCGCGGTATTGCAACTGCGCAAGCAATCGATCAAACCGACCTTGAGCGACGGCAGCGCTCTGGTCAGCGCGACGTTACTGACCCTGGCCTTGCCACCTTATTGCCCGTGGTGGCTGACGGTCAGTGCGGCGACATTCGCGCTGCTCGGCAAACACCTCTACGGTGGCGTCGGCAAGAATCCGTTCAATCCGGCGATGCTCGGTTTTGCCCTGGTGCTGGTGGCCTTTCCGCAGCAAATGACCCTCTGGCCGTCGGCCCACGGCATGAATCTGCTCGGTGGCTTGCAACAGGTCTTCGGCTTCGGCCAGGCGCCAGATGCCTGGGTCCAGGCCACGGCGCTGGACAGCCTGCGGATCAACAAAAGCCTGACCATGGATGAACTCTTCTCGAGCAAGCCGGCGTTCGGTCATTTCGGCGGGCGCGGTGTGGAATGGGTCAACCTGGCCTTTCTCGCCGGCGGCGCGTTTCTTCTGCAACGGCGGGTGTTCACTTGGCATGCACCGGTCGGCATGCTTGCCAGTCTGTTCATCATCAGCCTGCTGTGCTGGAACGGTTCGGGTTCCGACTCCAATGGCTCGCCGCTGTTTCACTTGCTCACCGGCGCGACCATGCTGGGTGCATTCTTTATAGCCACCGAACCGGTGTCCGGCGCAAAAAGCCCCGGTGCCCGACTGCTGTTCGGTGCCGGCGTGGGATTACTCACCTACCTGATTCGTACCTGGGGCGGTTACCCGGACGGCTTGGCGTTTGCCGTGTTGCTGATGAACCTGTGTGTCCCGGCGCTGGAGCGGTTAGTCGCGTCCAGGCAGGAGCAGATTGCCCCATGAACCGAGCGACGAGCGTTGTGATTCTGGTGCTGCTGGCCGGGCTGGGAATTGGCGTGACGTACTTCGTGCAACATGCCAGCGAACCGCGCATCAGTGCGCAACAGCGCTTGATCGACAGTCGCACCCTGCTTGACCTGCTAACGCCAGACAGCTACGACAATCAACCGCTGGACCAGCCACTCGTCCTCGAAAATATTCGACTGCCCAACAGCACGCTGCTGGGCGGCTATTTGGCGACCAAGGCCAGCCAACCGAGCGCGGTGTTGCTGCGCAGCCAGACCCTGGGCTACGAGGGCTCCATCGAGCTGCTGATCGCCATCGGCGCCAACGGCAAGCTGCTGGGGGTCAAGACCCTCAAGCAATCGGAAACCCCCGCGCTGGGCGGCAAGATTGCCGACTGGCCCAATACCTGGCTTCAGGTGTTTACCGGCAAGTCTCGAAACGACCCCGGCGACACCGGCTGGGCCTTGAAAAAAGATCAGGGTCAATTCGATCAGATAGCGGGCGCGACCATTACTTCACGAGCGGTGATCAGCGCCGTTCATGACGCGTTGCGTTTCTTCGACGAACACCCGCAACAGTTGATCGGGAGCAGCGCGCATGAATAAGACATCGACACTGCGAAACGCTCTGATGCTTGCGCCTCTGATCGGCGCTACGGAAGCCTGGCTGACCGCCCTCGGCCTGTGGCTGATGTTCTTCGTGGTGATCAATGCCTATGACGTCAGCATGGCCGCCTTGCGATCACGGCTGATCCCGTCCACCCGCTTGCTTGCGAGTATCCTCTTGGCGGCCACCTTGACCAGTTGCGCGGAACTGGCTGCGCAGGTCGGCTCACTTCAATGGCATCAGCACGCGGGGATCTATGCAGGATTGATCGCCCTGCAATGCGTGGTGCTGGAACACAATGGTTTTTTCCAGGAACCGCGGCTTGATCGCTTGCGCCTCTGCGGCCTGTTTGGCGCGCTGATGGTGGGCCTTGGCCTGGTGCGCGAGCTGATCGGCAACAGCGGCCTGCACTTCGCTACGCTGGTCCCCGGCGGATTCATCCTTCTGGGCCTGCTGATCGCCGCCTGGCAGGCCTGGCACCGACCGACTCCCTCACACTGACCGACTTCGAGGAAACGTACTGTCCATGAATGCCGCAAAACGTCTGGAAATTTTCCGCAGGTTTCACGAAGACAATCCGGAGCCCAAAACCGAACTGGCCTACTCTTCGCCGTTCGAGTTGCTGATTGCCGTCATTCTGTCCGCCCAGTCGACCGATGTCGGCGTGAACAAGGCCACCGCCAGACTCTACCCGGTGGCCAATACGCCGGCGGCGATTCATGCCTTGGGCGTGGAAGGTTTGTCGGAGTACATCAAGACCATCGGCCTGTACAACAGCAAGGCCAAGAACGTCATCGAAACCTGNCGTTTGCTGGTGGAGCGTCATGGCGGCGAGGTTCCGCAGACCCGCGAGGAGTTGGAAGCGCTACCCGGCGTCGGCCGCAAGACCGCCAACGTGGTGCTCAATACCGCTTTTCGCCAACTGACCATGGCCGTGGACACCCATATTTTTCGGGTCAGCAACCGCACGGGCATTGCACCGGGCAAAAACGTGGTCGAGGTGGAGATGAAGCTGATGAAGTTTGTCCCCAAGCAATACCTGCTCGATTCACACCATTGGCTGATCCTTCATGGACGCTACGTTTGCCTGGCCCGCAAGCCNCGNTGTGGCAGCTGCCGTATCGAAGACCTGTGCGAATACAAGGACAAGACGTCCGACGATTGAGGGATCATTGGTTTTCTCGATCAGTCGATTGAAAAAATCTTTTTTACCCGTTCATGGATTATCGTTATAAGGAGCGCCAACGGCAGTCTTAGCCTGGAGTTAACCTTATGAGCACTGGCAAAGAGCAATTGGACGTAGAAGACGACTTCACACCCGTTGAGGCCGATGACGCTGAACCGGTGGTTGAAGTGGCAAAGACCAACCTGAGCAAACGCCGCACCATCGACAATCTGCTGGAGGAGCGCCGACTGCAAAAGCAATTGGCCGATTACGATTTTGACCTTTGACACCTGAAAGCCTCCCGAAACGGAGGCTTTTTACTGAGTGCCGCCCCCCCGATGAACGCCCTTTCATCGCGCCTCGTCAATCGCCAGTGCGTTCATACCAGTCCATTGCGTTGAGCGAGTTCGATCAGATCCACCAAAGAGCGAGCATTGAGCTTCAACAACAGGCGTGTCTTGTAAGTACTGACGGTTTTATTGCTGAGGAACATTCCATCGGCAATCTCCTTGTTTGTCTTTCCTCGAGCCAACTGTTGCAACACCATCATTTCGCGCCCGGACAGACGATCCACCATATCGGCTTCACTGGCATTCCCGAGACTGGAACGAACGGTGTGCAGCGCTTGATTCGGAAAGTAGCTGTAACCCGAAAGTACGGCCTTTATCGCACTGAGCAACTCAGTGAGATCCTGTTGTTTGCAGACATACCCGGCGGCTCCCGACTGCATGCAACGCATTGAAAAATGTCCGGGGGCCTGAGAAGTCAATATCAGCACTTTAAGAGGTATCGCCGTTGTTGTCAGACGCGCAATGACTTCCAACCCGTCCAGCTTCGGTATTCCAATATCCAGAATGACAATATCCGGCATAAGTTCGCGGGCAAGTTGTAACGCATCCACACCGTTATCTGTTTCTGCAATGACTTCGTAGCCATGACGCTCCATCAGCATGCGCACAGCAAGACGAATGACGGGATGATCATCCACGATCAGCACTTTATTCATGAGAAAGTCCAATTTCGCTGTTCGAATTATTTAGAGCAAGCACAATAGCCTAGTCGTTTCATCCGTGGCATGCCGGTCCCCTCGGCCACCCGCAGCGAGAGACATTCCCTACAAACAAGCAGGACATGTCTTACAAAAATCACACGAGTACTGTGTGTCTTAAATTTTACCGACCCGTCGGCACGGTGCTTTTAAACCTGTTTTCGTATCGATTTACATCAGGAAATCAAAGAAACCAGAGGCTGGCCGAAGCATCCGACAAACGCTGACGATTGAACTACGCTTAAAAAGTAACCGATATTGTCAGGCGAGCATTCACACCCGCTCATTAAAACCCAGACCTTCCAACTAAAACCATTACACCAGGCAACACTTCAGAAACAGCAATCAACCCTGCACTTATTAAATCAAGAACAACAAAAATACCCGAGACGCAAACAATACAGCTACTATGATAACCGTTAACAAACCCATTAAAAGGACACCACCAAAACAGTAGACCTCCCTCCCAAACACAGCGACTTACCAAAAACCGGAACCTCTCCATAAATTGATCGAGAACAGACAATCTTTCATGAGCAAACAACATGAACAAATTCAAAACAAGAATTTCCAACCCCATGACAATCATTGCGATATTCGCAACACTGTCTGAAACTTCAGCTGCTATTTCTCTTCCCTTTCTCGACAATAAGGAACGGGAGATCTATATCTGGTTTCTTATCAGCTTCCCCTTTTACTTGCTCTTTCTATTCTTCGTCACACTCAACTTCAACTATCGATCGCTTTACGCGCCCTCTGATTTTGAGAAAGGTAAGCACTTCATCAAGGCCATGGCCGATGCCGATTACTCGCAAGTCAATACACCCGAGCATTTGGAGCCCCCCTTACGCGCAACGGTGTTGCTAAAGGATCTGCACATTGTCGATGCTCGATGGATGAACAACAAAATGGATTTCAATACCTTGATGGAAAAGGTCCAGCAACCACAGGAAAACCCTGCGCGCGTGATCGTGTTTCTAACGTGTACTGATTCAGAGGCGTTGCTGAAGGAAGGCGCACACAAGCATTCGAAACAAACAAAGAAACGCAACAGCACTGCGTTCTGGGTTGCCTACAATTTGAGCTCACATGGCATGACGACGATGGCTTGAGCGCCAATAGCAGAAGACAGCTCTCGAAGGGCAATCGGAGAGCAAAGCAGACGAAAGCTTATTTGTAACAACAACAAGAAAGTTGAAACATGATACCTGGCAGGAAAAATCCCTCTTTCAGAATTGTGGCCTTGTCACCGACAAGGCCACATTTCCATTACCTTCGTGGCCGCTTCAAAGGTCTCAGAACAGCTTCCGGCCTTTGTTCGCAGCAATGCGCATGCGCAAGGCGTTGAGCTTGATGAAGCCTGCCGCGTCCGCCTGGTTATAAGCACCGCCGTCTTCTTCGAAGGTGGCGATATTGGCGTCGAACAGCGACTCATCAGACTTGCGACCGGTAACGATCACGTTGCCTTTGTACAGCTTCAAGCGCACCACGCCGTTCACGTGAGCCTGGGAGGCGTCGATCATCTGCTGCAGCATCAGACGCTCTGGGCTCCACCAGTAGCCGGTGTAGATCAGGCTGGCGTACTTGGGCATCAACTCGTCTTTGAGGTGAGCCACTTCGCGGTCCAGGGTGATGGACTCGATGGCGCGGTGAGCACGCAGCATGATGGTGCCGCCCGGGGTTTCGTAGCAGCCACGGGACTTCATGCCCACATAGCGGTTCTCTACGATGTCGAGACGGCCGATACCGTGTTCACCACCGATACGGTTCAGGGTCGCCAGCACGGTGGCCGGGGTCATTTCGACGCCGTCCAGCGCGACGATGTCGCCGTTGCGGTAGGTCAGTTCCAGGTATTGGGCCTTGTCAGGAGCGTTCTCCGGGGAGACGGTCCATTTCCACATGTCTTCTTCGTGCTCGGTCCAGGTGTCTTCCAGCACGCCGCCTTCATAGGAGATGTGCAGCAAGTTGGCGTCCATCGAGTACGGGGACTTCTTCTTGCCGTGACGCTCGATCGGGATGGCGTGCTTTTCAGCGTAATCCATCAGCTTTTCACGGGACAGCAGGTCCCACTCACGCCAAGGGGCAATCACTTTCACGCCTGGCTTGAGTGCGTAGGCGCCCAGTTCGAAACGAACCTGGTCGTTACCCTTGCCGGTNGCGCCATGGGAAATGGCGTCGGCGCCTGTTTCGTTGGCGATTTCGATCAAGCGTTTGGCGATCAGCGGACGTGCGATGGAAGTACCCAGCAGGTACTCGCCTTCGTAGACGGTGTTGGCGCGAAACATCGGGAAGACGAAATCGCGGACGAATTCTTCGCGCAGGTCGTCAATGTAGATCTCTTTCACGCCCATGGCTTGCGCCTTGGCACGTGCAGGTTCGACCTCTTCGCCCTGACCCAGGTCAGCGGTGAAGGTCACCACTTCACAGTTATAAGTATCCTGCAGCCACTTGAGGATCACCGAAGTGTCCAGGCCGCCGGAATACGCGAGAACGACCTTGTTTACGTCGGCCATGCCATCACTCCACGGGGTTGTACGGAAAGCCGTGAAGTCTACCGGTCATACGGAATAATTTACAGAGGCGCGACAGCTTATGACGACGAAGCGACAGATTCTGTCGAGCGAGCGACGATGACCGGCGAGTCAGGAAGTAGCCGGTGTGCTGCCCGTAGCGACTTGAGGCGCGACTTTCTCGGTCGGCGCTACCCGTTCCAGGCGCACGGCGACCCGGCGATTTTTCGCGCGGTTGCTGGCGTTGGTGTTCGGCGCCACAGGGTAGCGCTCACCGTGNAAACGCAGAGTGACCTGCGATTCCTGGATGCCGTTGGCCTTGAAGTAGTCCATGACCGCCAGCGCACGACGGCGTGAGACGTCGCGGTTGGTCAGGCGGTTGCCGCTGTTGTCCGAATGGCCATNNANTTCAATGTGATTGACCGTCGGATCCGCCTTCATGAACTCCAGCATCACCTGCAACTGCGCCTTGGCTTGCGGATCGAGATCAACGCCTTCACCCGGGAAGCCGATCTCGGACTGTTTGACCTGCTCGAAATTCTTCGGCAGCAGTTTCGCCACGCAGCCCTGATAGTCGTTGAAGGCCTTGCTGAACTTGACCGGCAACAAGCGCACTTCAGAGACGCGGCCATCGCCAGAGGAATGTCGGATGACAGGACTGCGGCCGTCCATCAACCCGCTGATCAGGCGCCCGGCCTGAACTTGCGAACTGTTGAACAACACGTTGCCGCTGCCGATTCTCACCGAACCCAGGTTGATGTCGCCACGTCCCGGTTGCCACGGTGCAGCGGCCGCCAGCAGGGTCGCTGAACCGCCGCCGATCATCGCGTTGTAAGCTTTCAGACGAAATGTCGCCTGCTCGCCGGCCCGGCGCACGAACTCACCCGAACCGAAATCGGTGATCGGCTGGGTCAAGCGGCACTCGAACTGGTCACCTTCGACCGTCCACTCNATACTCTCCAGACGTGTCTGGAAAGTGAGCGCCATCGCAGGGAGGCTGGCGAACACACTGAGCAGGGCTAGATAATGCTGGCGCACGGGAGGCTCCACTGGTTTCTACAACATTCAAAGCGTCATACGTCGTTAAGGCATACCTTGGGATATCGGTAGCGTCCTGCAAAACTTGATAGCGAGTGCCTGCAAGAGTCTTTTCCGGTAGCATTCCCACCAGATTGACCCGCCTGGAATCCCCAATGTCCGACCGCCTGACCCTGCTGCGTCCCGACGACTGGCATATTCATCTTCGCGATGGTGCTGCGTTACCCCAAACCGTGGCTGATGTAGCGCGCACGTTTGGTCGCGCCATCATCATGCCTAACCTGGTACCTCCGGTGCGTAATGCCGCAGAAGCCGACGCCTATCGCCAGCGTATTCTCGCTGCACGACCGGCCGGCAGCCGCTTCGAACCGTTGATGGTGCTCTACCTGACCGACCGCACCCAGCCTGAAGAAATTCGCCAGGCCAAGGCCAGTGGCTTCGTGCACGCCGCCAAGCTGTACCCGGCGGGCGCGACCACCAACTCGGACTCGGGTGTCACCAGTATCGACAAGATCTTCCCTGCACTTGAGGCCATGGCCGACGTCGGGATGCCCTTGCTGATTCACGGTGAAGTCACCCGCGGCGATGTCGATGTGTTCGACCGCGAAAAAATCTTCATCGATGAGCACATGCGNCGTGTGGTCGAGCTGTTCCCGACCCTCAAGGTGGTGTTCGAACACATCACCACTGCGGATGCCGTGCAGTTCGTCACCGAAGCTTCGGCCAATGTCGGTGCGACCATCACCGCGCATCACCTGCTCTACAACCGCAACCACATGCTGGTGGGCGGGATTCGGCCGCACTTCTATTGCCTGCCGATCCTCAAGCGCAACACCCACCAGGTGGCGTTGCTCGATGCCGCCACCAGCGGCAACCCGAAGTTCTTCCTCGGCACCGACTCCGCACCCCACGCCCAGCACGCCAAAGAAGCCGCGTGTGGCTGTGCCGGTTGCTACACCGCGTTTGCTGCGATCGAGCTGTACGCCGAAGCGTTTGAACAGCGCAATTCCCTGGACAAGCTCGAAGGTTTCGCCAGCCTCAACGGCCCGCGCTTCTATGGCCTGCCCGTAAACACCGATCGCATCACCCTGGTCCGCGATGAGTGGACCGCCCCTACCAGCCTGCCGTTTGGCGAGCTGACTGTTATCCCGCTGCGCGCCGGTGAAACACTGCGCTGGCGCCTGCTGGAGGAAAGCAAGTGAGTGAAGACCATTTCGACGACGAACAGGACGGTCAAGGCGGCGGAGGTGGTTCGCGCCACCCGATGGCTGAGCGCTTCCGTGGGTACCTGCCAGTTGTNATCGACGTAGAAACCGGTGGTTTCAATTGCGCCACCGACGCCCTGCTGGAAATCGCCGCCACCACCATCGGCATGGATGAAAAAGGCTTTGTGTACCCCGATCACACCTATTTCTTCCGTGTCGAACCTTTTGAAGGCGCGAACATTGAAGCGGCTGCGCTGGAATTCACCGGGATCAAACTCGATCACCCGCTGCGTATGGCGGTGAGTGAAGAAGCGGCGCTGACCGATATCTTCCGTGGCGTGCGCAAGGCGTTGAAAGCCAACGGCTGCAAACGGGCGATTCTGGTCGGGCACAACAGCAGCTTCGATCTGGGTTTCCTCAACGCCGCTGTCGCGCGCCTGGACATGAAACGCAACCCGTTTCACCCGTTCTCCAGCTTCGACACCGCCACCCTCGCTGGCCTGGCTTATGGCCAGACCGTGCTGGCCAAGGCCTGCCAGGCCGCCGGTATCGACTTTGACGGCCGTGAGGCCCACTCGGCGCGCTACGACACCGAGAAGACCGCCGAGCTGTTCTGCGGCATCGTCAATCGCTGGAAGCAGATGGGCGGCTGGGAAGACTTCAACGACTGAGGTCGTTTCCCGCGCATAAAAAAACCGGCCTCNNCGGCCGGTTTTTTT
>NZ_NMOJ01000194.1 GCF_002251635.1 Pseudomonas mandelii | reverse complement strand
TGCGTCGAACGTGGCTTACAGCTTGCCAGCGTTCTCGGTCAGGTAAGCCGCAACGCCTTCTGGCGAAGCGTTCATGCCTTTGTCGCCTTTTTTCCAGTTGGCAGGGCACACTTCGCCGTGCTCTTCGTGGAATTGCAGCGCGTCGACCAGACGGATCAGCTCTTCCATGTTACGGCCCAGCGGCAGGTCGTTGATGATCTGCGAGCGCACAACGCCCTTGTCGTCGATCAGGAACGCGCCACGGAACGCCACGCCGCCTTCGGACTCAACGTCGTAAGCCTTGGCGATGTCGTGCTTCATGTCGGCAGCCATGGTGTATTTGACTTTGCCGATGCCGCCATCATTGATGGCAGTGTTGCGCCAGGCGTTGTGGGTGAAATGGGAGTCGATGGAAACGGCTACCACTTCAACGTTGCGCGCCTTGAAATCGTCCATGCGGTGGTCCAGAGCGATCAGCTCCGAAGGGCAGACGAAGGTGAAGTCCAGCGGGTAGAAGAACACCAGGCCGTATTTGCCTTTGATGGCTTCAGACAGTTTGAAGCTGTCAACGATTTCGCCATTGCCGAGGACGGCAGGTACGTCGAAATCCGGGGCTTGTTTGCCTACGAGTACGCTCATGGAATATCTCCTGGTCTATATATCGTGAAGAACTGGGTTCGCGTCAGCCTGCCACCCTCAGGCGACAGCCCTGTGACACGACCCCCTTCGCAAGGACCGACCATCATACACGGCGTTTTTGAGCTGTCCTCAACGGTTTTTCATCGGCGCAACAAATTGGCCATCGCAGCAGGTAATGGCAGATGCCTGGATGAAAACCGTTCGTCAGTCATACGCGCTTATAACGCAAAGCTTTCAGAAACAACTTTGACAATCATTCTCGTTAACATTAAGATCCATCGCAACTGAGTCACCACCAGCGATGGTTCTCCCTTATGTATGTCTGCCTCTGCACTGGCGTCACCGACGGACAAATCCGCGAAGCAATCTACGAAGGTTGCTGCAGCTACAAGGAAGTACGTGAAACCACCGGCGTTGCCAGCCAATGTGGTAAATGCGCCTGCCTTGCCAAGGAAGTGGTGCGTGAAACCCTGACCAAATTGCAATCGGCCCAGGCTGCGATTCCGTTCCCAGTAGAATTTACTGCCGCGTAATTACCCTATTCCAAAGAACCGGACTTGATGTCCGGTTTTTTTATGTCTGGAAATCAATTAGTTAGCGCCAAGACGCGGAACACAAACATTCTTATTCAGATTAATTTTCATTTATTATTCAATAACTTAGGTTTGACACTAAGGGGTTCGCCGCTCAAACTCTGGCTTATTGACAGCTAATACAGGGCAGGACCCCATCATGAAAGGCGACATTACAGTCATCCAACATCTCAACAAGATCCTTGCCAATGAGCTGGTCGCGATCAATCAGTACTTTCTGCATGCGCGCATGTATGACGATTGGGGCCTGGAAAAGCTGGGCAAGCGTGAATACAAAGAGTCCATCAAGGCAATGAAGGACGCGGACGCGCTGATCAAGCGCATCCTGTTCCTGGAAGGTCTGCCGAACGTGCAGGACCTGGGCAAGCTGCAGATCGGCGAGCACACCCAGGAAATGCTGGAGTGCGACCTGCGTATCGAAAAAACCGGTCATGCCGACCTCAAGGTTGCCATCGCTCATTGCGAAACCGTGGGTGACTTCGGTAGCCGTGAATTGCTCGAAGATATCCTTGAGTCCGAAGAAGAACACATCGACTGGCTGGAAACTCAATTGGGCCTGATCGATAAAATCGGTCTTGAGAACTATCTGCAATCGCAGATGGGTGAAGAGTAAGTTAGCGCCCGCTAAACTCGAGACAATAAAAAGCCCCGCACTCTTTTACAGAGGCGGGGCTTTTTAATGCCTACAGAGACGGAATCAGGCTTCGGTCTTGTTGGCAGCAGCCTTTTCAACAGCAGGAGCGAAGCTTGCTCGCGAAAGCGGTAGTCCAGTCAACTTATAAGCCCCGCACTCTTTTACAGAGGCGGGGCTTTTTAATGCCTACAGAGACGGAATCAGGCTTCGGTCTTGTTGGCAGCAGCCTTTTCAACAGCAGACTTGATCGTGGCTTGCAGCGAACCATCAGCCGACATTTCAGTCATGATGTCGCTACCGCCGACCAGCTCACCACCGACCCACAGCTGTGGGAAGGTAGGCCAGTTGGCGTACTTCGGCAGGTTGGCGCGGATTTCCGGGTTTTGCAGGATATCCACGTAAGCGAATTTCTCGCCACACGCCATGATGGCCTGGGACGCCTTCGCGGAGAAACCGCACTGAGGAGCGTTCGGGGCGCCCTTCATGTAAAGCAGAATGGTGTTGTTGGCAATCTGCTCTTTGATCGTTTCGATGATATCCATGGAACACCTCTGCAGGAACTTCGCGACTCACAGGTCGGCACGGTGGCGCATTGTAACGGAAACCCGAGCGCCATGCTCGGTCTCCCCGACAGACACAATCAAGCCGCCGCCACCGTCACCGGAACACCGTTCAACGCCGCATTCCCCGACAACTCGTCGAGCTGACATTCATCGGTCAGGTCATTGGCGCTGGAGCCCGGTTGACTACTGGCGATCGTCATCTGCACGCCTGGGCGTGCATGCCCCCAACCGTGAGGAAGGCTGACCACGCCTTTCATCATGTCCAGGCTGGCGACCACTTCCACTTCGATCACGCCGACCCGCGAACTGACCCGCACACGCTGCCCGTCACNCAATTNCCGACTGGCCAAGTCATCCGGGTGCATGTGCAGTTGATGGCGCGGCTTGCCCTTCACCAGTCGGTGATAGTTATGCATCCACGAGTTATTGCTGCGCACATGGCGACGACCAATCATCAGCAATTCGTCGGCAGCCGGTGCTTGCAGTGCGGCGAAGCGGGCAAGGTCGGCGAGAATCGCAGCCGGCGCGGCCTGGACTCGCTGGTTGGCGGTTTTCAGGCGTGGCGCCAGGTTTGATTTGAGCGCGCCCAGATCGACACCGTGCGGGTGATCGAACAGCGTCGCCAACGAAAGCTTGTGCTCCGAGGCATCACCATACAGCCCCATCCGCAACCCACGATCAATCATCTGCGCCGGTGCGATAGTCGGTTTCAGCTCCTTGCCGGTCTTCGCCGCAAAAGCCTGGGCCAGGCCGACAAAGATCTCCCAGTCATGCAACGCGCCCGCAGGCTTGGGCAGAATCGCGCGATTGAAACGGGTGACGTTGCGCACGGCGAACATATTGAACGTGGTGTCGTAGTGATCGTTTTCCAACGCCGAGGTGGACGGCAAAATCAGGTCGGCNTANCGCGTGGTTTCATTGATGTACAGGTCGATGCTGACCATGAACTCCAGCCCGTCCAGCGCCTGCTCCAGTTGCCGGCCATTGGGTGTGGACAGCACCGGATTGCCGGCCACGGTGATCAGCGCGCGGACCTGCCCTTCCCCGCCCGTCAGCATCTCTTCCGCCAGGGCCGACACCGGCAATTCGCCGCCGTATTCGGGGCGCCCGGACACCCGGCTCTGCCAGCGATTGAAATGCCCNCCCGACGTCGAGGCCACCAGATCCACCGCAGGTTCGGTGCACAACGCACCGCCGACGCGGTCGAGGTTGCCGGTGACCAGGTTGATCAGTTGCACCAGCCAATGACACAGCGTGCCGAAGGCCTGGGTCGAGACGCCCATCCGGCCATAACAGACCGCTGTCGGCGCCGCCGCGAAATCCCGGGCCAACTGACGAATCTGTTCTGCCGGCACCGCACACAAGGGGCTCATGGTGTCGGCAGTGAATGTGGCGATCGCCTGACGGACTTCATCCAGACCGTCTACCGGCAGATGGCTGTCACGGGTCAGGTTTTCGCTAAACAAGGTGTTGAGCAACCCGAACAACAGCGCCGCGTCGCCACCTGGCCGCACGAACAGATGCTGATCGGCCATCGCTGCTGTTTCGCTGCGACGCGGATCGACCACCACCACTTTGCCGCCCCTGGCCTGAATCGCCTTCAGGCGCTTCTCCACATCCGGCACGGTCATGATGCTGCCGTTGGAGGCCAGCGGATTGCCACCGAGGATCAGCATGAAATCGGTGTGGTCGATGTCCGGAATCGGCAGCAGCAGACCGTGGCCGTACATCAAATGGCTGGTCAGGTGATGAGGTAACTGATCGACCGAGGTCGCGGAAAACCGGTTGCGTGTCTTGAGCTGACCGAGGAAGTAGTTGCTGTGGGTCATCAACCCATAGTTGTGCACGCTGGGGTTGCCCTGATACACCGCCACCGCATTCTGCCCGTGATGCTCCTGAATCGCCGCCAGGCGTTCGGCGACAAGGCTGAAGGCGTCATCCCACTCGATAGGCTGCCATTCGCTGCCCACTCGCAACATCGGTTGGTGCAGGCGGTCCGGGTCGTTCTGGATGTCCTGCAGCGCCACGGCCTTGGGGCAGATGTGCCCGCGGCTGAACGTATCCAGCGGGTCGCCCTTGATTGAGGTGATCTGCACGCCATTGCCTTCGACCTCGGAGGTCTCGATGGTCAGGCCGCAGATGGCTTCACACAGGTGGCAGGCACGGTGATGGAGAGTCTTGGTCATGGCCAGTCTCTTTTGTTCTGGGCGGGCAATATCGGCCGCGGGAACAAAACTATGGCGCGTGACCCGCGACTGCGCCAGCGACGTTCGTCTTGTGAATCGGCGACCATCAGGCCAGCCGATGGCCGCGCACGATCAGTTCGGCGGCAACCTGGGCGGCGGCGCCTGCAACTGGATCTCCTGAATGGTTTCGATCTGTTCCTGGGCGATATGTACGCCGGTGAGCTCGCCGATCAGTCGCCAGTGCTCGTCGAGCCCGGTGCTGATGGTTGCCATGCGATCGATCATGCGTCGACCGGCCGCCTTGGTCACTTCGTCTTCACTGCGCATCAATTCGAAGGACATCGACGTCATGGAAGCGGTGAGGTGGGTCAAGGAGCGGGCCGTGAGGCCAAGTAAATCCATTAACAGCTGTTCTTTCGATTCCATTCCGAAGGCTTCCTGCGTCACTCGTGAGTTAGTTATAACCCAGCACTTTGCATTAGCAAATGTTTCATCCAGGACACGGTGACCGCCGGCGCCTTGAACAACAGACAAGACACGAAACGACCTCGTCAAAACATGCGTTCGACCGCACAGACAGGCTCACTGAGGCTGAGAAATCTTCGACGTCTTCTTTTTAAGCGGTGAGGCCAGTGCCGTCCATATTCCGCCAACCGCCAGCCAAAGCATCACGCCGGACCCGATCAGGATGATAGCTTTCTGGTTTGCCAGGATGCCCAACTGATGAGGCTCGGCTTGATAGACCTGCAAAGCAATATCAATGACGCTCACCACCGTGAACCACGCCACCACCAGGGCAGCGCCATGCTTCAGGTCCGGCGTCGATCGCGCGAGCAACGAAGCCCCCAGGTAGATTCCAGTTGCGACCAATCCCCCCACTACCAAAAACTGGGTCGAATCAATCTGCAATCGCGTCATCCCTGAAATTCTTCACGCCGATAAAAGCGCCGACGATGGCGCCAACCACTGCGCTCGGAACACCTGGGTAAATCGTGCTTGCAATAATTGCGAAGCCCATGACCGTAGAAATGACAGCCATGTCGAAGGCCGGCGAAACACGACGAAGACGTGTCAGGCCAGTGTGTCTGGGTTTATTGATCGCCATACAGCGCTCCCTCCCTGGGAGGGTTTGACTTTACGCAGTCGAGAATCCGCAATGGGGCGGATAATACCTGAGCGCAGTCCGATACCCGGCACCCGAAAACGTAACAGCAAACAACTCCGCGAGCTTGTAAGGGGCCCGGAGACCGCAGTTCAGCCGGTCTTCCATTCTTCGCCGGATAGCGAGCCGGATCACGGCATTGATTGCAATCGAGCTTCGGCACCGTGTACAAATGCTGCTCTCAAGCTTGCAACGCGGATCGCGTTGTAACGCTTGAAACATGTTGGAAGCCGAAAAAAAGCCTCCTATTGGAAAAACGCGACATTTAATNATAAGATCGCGCCTTCCCCTATTTCGTCGCCCCGTGCGGCTTTCGCCGCAGGTCTCGCCCGTTGTAACAATAAACAAGGCTTTGAGTATCTGCGGTCTGTTGCAAAAAGGTAGTTAATGATGAGCGCAAGGCACTTTCTCTCCCTGATGGATTGCACGCCCGAAGAGCTGGTCAGCGTGATCCGTCGAGGCATTGAGCTTAAAGACCTGCGTAACCGCGGCGTACTGTTCGAGCCTTTGAAAAACCGTGTGCTCGGGATGATTTTCGAGAAGTCGTCGACCCGCACCCGCGTGTCGTTCGAAGCCGGCATGATCCAGCTGGGTGGCCAAGCCATCTTCCTGTCCTCGCGCGACACCCAACTGGGCCGTGGCGAGCCGATCGCCGACAGCGCCCGGGTCATGTCGCGCATGCTCGATGCGGTGATGATCCGTACCTTTGCCCACAGCACCGTGACCGAATTTTCCGCCAACTCCCGGGTACCGGTGATCAACGGCCTGTCCGATGACCTGCACCCCTGCCAGTTGCTGGCCGACATGCAAACCTTCCTGGAGCACCGTGGTTCGATCCAGGGCAAGACCGTGGCCTGGATCGGTGACGGCAACAACATGTGCAACAGTTATATAGAAGCGGCGATCCAGTTCGACTTCCAGCTGCGCATCGCTTGCCCTGAAGGTTTTGAGCCCAATCCTGAGTTTGTGGCCAAGGCCGGCGATCGCGTGACCATCGTCCGCGATCCGAAGGACGCCGTGCGTGGCGCCCACCTGGTAAGCACCGACGTCTGGACCTCCATGGGCCAGGAAGAAGAGACCGCCAAGCGCCTGAAGCTGTTCGCGCCGTTCCAGGTAACCCGCGCGCTGCTCGACCTGGCCGCGCCGGACGTGCTGTTCATGCACTGCCTGCCCGCTCACCGTGGCGAAGAAATCAGCCTCGACCTGCTCGACGATGAGCGTTCGGTGGCCTGGGACCAGGCGGAAAACCGTCTGCACGCACAAAAGGCACTGCTTGAATTCCTCGTCCCGCCGTCGTACCACCACGCATGAGCCAGCCATTACTGCTTAACCTGCGCAATCTGGCGTGCGGCTATCAAGATCAACGGGTGGTGCAGAACCTCAACCTGCACCTCAACGCCGGCGACATCGGCTGCCTGCTAGGCTCTTCGGGCTGCGGTAAAACCACGACCTTGCGCGCGATTGCAGGGTTTGAGCCCGTGCACGAAGGTGAAATCAGCCTGGCCGGCGAAGTGATTTCCAGCGCGGGGTTCACCCTGGCACCGGAGAAACGCCGGATCGGCATGGTGTTCCAGGACTACGCGTTGTTTCCGCACTTGAGCGTGGCCGACAACATCGTCTTCGGAATTCGCAAACACCCGCAAAAAGACCGCGTGGTCGCCGAGCTGCTGGAACTGGTCAACCTGAAAAACCTCGGCAAGCGTTTCCCTCACGAGCTTTCCGGCGGCCAGCAGCAGCGTGTCGCCCTCGCCCGCGCCCTGGCACCGGAACCGCAACTGCTGCTGTTNGATGAGCCGTTCTCCAACCTTGATGGCGAGCTGCGGCGCAAGCTCAGCCATGAGGTGCGCGACATTCTCAAGGCACGCGGCACCAGCGCGATTCTGGTCACCCATGATCAGGAAGAAGCCTTCGCCGTGAGCGACCATGTGGGGGTTTTCAAGGAGGGCCGTCTTGAGCAGTGGGACACGCCCTACAACCTCTATCACGAGCCGCTGACGCCATTTGTGGCCAGCTTCATTGGCCAGGGTTATTTCATTCGCGGCCAGCT
This sequence comes from Pseudomonas mandelii, assembly GCF_002251635.1. GTDB lineage: Bacteria > Pseudomonadota > Gammaproteobacteria > Pseudomonadales > Pseudomonadaceae > Aquipseudomonas > Aquipseudomonas mandelii_B. The sequence goes on along the minus strand of NZ_NMOJ01000194.1, from coordinate 5,636 downwards.
GAGCAGCCCCGAGTCGGTGCAGACTGAATTGGGTGAGTTACGCGGCAATCGCGCCTACACCTGGCCAACGGGTGGCGCGGTGGATGTGTTGCTGCGCCCGGATGACATCGTCTACGCACCGGACAGTGNTTTGAAGGCGCGGATTGTCGGGAAGTCGTTCCAGGGGGCGTCGACGTTGTACCGTTTGCAGCTGCCGACCGGGGCGCAATTGGAGTCGATTTTTCCGAGCCACGCTGACCATTTGGTGGGTGCAGAGGTTGGCATACGTGTCGCGGCTGAACACCTTGTGTTGTTCCAGGCATCGGGCAGCACGGCGGCGCAGATTCCGACTGTAGAGTCCGGTGTCCGCCGCTACGCCACCGCCAGCTGATACGACGCGGACAAAAATGCCTTCGCGAGCAAGCCCGCTCCCACATTAGATTTTTGATTAACCGAGCATCAGCGTTCCGCTCGCAACCAGCGTCGCCTTCCCGCCAATCTTCACCCGATCCCCTTCCAGCCTGCAGAACAACTCCCCGCCTCGCTTCGAGCATTGAAACGCGGTGAGGCTCGACTTGCCCAATCGCCTCGACCAATACGGAATCAAACTGCAATGGGTCGAACCGGTCACCGGGTCCTCATTAATACCGATCGCCGGAGCGAAGTACCGCGACACAAAATCATGCTTGCCGCCCTTGGCCGTGACGATTGCGCCAGGCCACGGCAGTTTGGCCAGGGCAACCATGTCTGGCTGACAATCGAGCACAGCCTGCTCGGATTCCAGCACGACAAACAACTCATTTGAACCCAGCACATCGACCACTTGGACGCCCAAGGCGCGTTCGACATCCAGTGTCACACCCACTTCAGACGGCACAATGGCCGGGAAATCCAGCCACAGGCTCCCACCCTCACGGCTCACACTCAACGGGCCGGACTTGCAGATGAAATCCAGGCGCTCGACGGGCTCCTTATAGATTTCAAACAACACATATGCGCTGGCCAGGGTCGCATGACCGCACAACGGCACTTCAGTCGTCGGGGTGAACCAGCGAATGTGCCAGCCCTGCCCTTCGCGCACCACGAAGGCGGTTTCGGCGAGGTTGTGCTCGGCGGCAATCTTCTGCATCAACTCATCGGCGAGCCAGGCCTCAAGCCGATACACCATCGCCGGGTTGCCACTGAACGGCCGATCACTGAACGCATCGACTTGATGAAACTCAAGCTGCATAACCTTCTCCCTGATTCAGGCGCGGCCAATATCGGCGAACGTTGCCTGAGTGTGCTCGGCCAGCACCGCCGGCGCCATTTCAACTTCCAGACCACGCCGACCGGCGCTGACGAAAATGGTCGCAAAGGGCTGAGCGGAATTATCGATAAACGTGCGCAAGCGCTTCTTCTGCCCCAACGGACTGATCCCGCCCAACAGATAACCCGTCGCACGTTGCGCAGCGGCAGGATCGGCCATTTCGACTTTTTTCACGCCCGCCGCATGAGCCAGGTGCTTNAAATCCAGACTTCCGACGACCGGCACCACCGCCACCAACAATTCACCTTTCTCACTGCTGGCCAGCAAGGTCTTGAACACTTGCTCCGGGTTCAGCCCCAGTTTCTCCGCAGCCTCCAGCCCATAGGACGCGGCCTTTGGATCATGTTCATAACTGTGCACGCGATGTTCGGCTCGAACTTTTTTCAACAAATCCAATGCGGGGGTCATGGCAGCTCCAGACTGGGCGGCAGTAGAAAAATCCTGCGCTGGATTCTAGGACATTGATCGGTAAAAGGCTCTATTGCACCAATGTTTCAACGGTTTGGCAGCGCCGCCTGCCGCTCGTCCGTGATCGGCCCGCCGCGTGAACGATACGATCATTCACGTGACTAATAGTTGAATTGTGACTGACGGTTCACTTTCGACCTTTGACAGCAGCGTTTCTTGTCTATATTTTTTCGAATCTGAATACTGTACGAATGTGTCATCGCAGCACCCAGTAGCAGGCCGAGAACAGAATGGGGATTCTGCCTCGGTGGAAAACGCGCTTTGGCCATGATGAAAGAAGCGCCAGACAACAACAAAAACGAGGTTTTCAATGACAACTGCTTTACAACAACCGTCGCTCTCAAGCCAATGCATGGCCGAGTTTCTGGGCACTGCACTGCTTATCTTTTTCGGTACCGGTTGTGTTGCTGCGCTCAAGGTCGCGGGTGCCAGCTTTGGGTTGTGGGAAATCAGTATCATCTGGGGGGTCGGCGTGAGCATGGCGATCTACCTGAGTGCCGGTATTTCCGGGGCTCACCTCAATCCGGCGGTCAGNATCGCACTGAGCATTTTCGCCGACTTCGAAAAACGCAAACTGCCGTTCTATATCCTCGCTCAAATAGCTGGCGCGTTCTGCGGCGCATTTTTGGTCTACACGCTGTACAGCAATTTATTCTTCGATTTCGAACAAACTCACCATATGGTTCGTGGCTCCCAGGCCAGCCTGGAATTGGCGTCGGTGTTCTCCACCTACCCGCATGCGCTGCTGAGCACGGCCCAGGCCTTCCTGGTTGAAATGGTCATCACCGCAATCCTGATGGGCGTGATCATGGCCCTTACCGACGATAACAATGGCCTGCCACGTGGCCCGCTGGCCCCGCTGCTGATCGGCCTGCTGATCGCCGTGATTGGCAGCGCCATGGGCCCGTTGACCGGCTTTGCGATGAACCCGGCGCGTGATTTCGGTCCGAAGCTGATGACTTTCTTCACAGGCTGGGGTGAAATTTCCCTCACCGGCGGCCGCGATATCCCATATTTCCTGATTCCGATTTTTGCACCGATTGTCGGTGCCTGCCTCGGCGCTGCCGCGTATCGCGGGCTGATTGCCCGTCATCTGCCCAGTGCCATACCTGCTACAAAGGACGCAACACCGGCCATTGACGGCAAACCAAGAACTTCTTGATACCGTAGGCGCGTGATCCTGCCCAAAAGATCGCGCGCCGGACCTCTCTCCCTTTTTTCGTCCAAGGCAATCGACATGACCGACACTCAGAATAAGAACTACATCATTGCCCTTGATCAGGGCACCACCAGTTCGCGGGCGATCATCTTTGATCGTGATGCCAACGTGGTCTGCACCGCCCAGCGTGAATTCGCTCAGCATTACCCGCAAGCCGGCTGGGTCGAACATGACCCGATGGAAATCTTCGCCACCCAAAGCGCAGTGATGGTCGAGGCCCTGGCACAAGCCGGCCTGCACCATGACCAGGTCGCGGCCATCGGCATCACCAACCAGCGCGAAACCACCGTGGTCTGGGACAAGACCACTGGCCGCCCGATCTACAACGCAATTGTCTGGCAGTGCCGCCGCAGTACCGAGATCTGCCAGCAGCTCAAGCGCGATGGCCACGAGCAATACATCAGCGACACCACCGGCCTGGTCACCGACCCGTACTTCTCCGGCACCAAGCTCAAGTGGATCCTCGACAACGTCGAAGGCAGCCGCGAGCGTGCGCGCAACGGCGAACTGCTGTTCGGCACCATCGACAGCTGGCTGATCTGGAAATTTACCGGCGGCAAAACCCACGTCACCGACTACACCAACGCCTCGCGCACCATGCTCTTCAACATCCACACCCTGGAGTGGGATGCGAAGATGCTGGAGATTCTCGACGTACCGCGCGAAATGCTGCCGGAAGTTAAGTCGTCTTCGGAAATCTACGGCCACACCAAAAGCGGCATCGCTATCGGCGGCATCGCGGGCGACCAACAGGCCGCACTGTTCGGCCAGATGTGCGTGGAAGCCGGCCAGGCCAAGAACACCTATGGCACCGGCTGCTTCCTGCTGATGAACACCGGTGACAAAGCGGTCAAATCGAAACACGGCATGCTTACCACCATCGCCTGCGGCCCACGCGGCGAAGTGGCTTACGCCCTCGAAGGCGCAGTGTTCAACGGTGGCTCGACCGTTCAGTGGCTGCGTGACGAACTGAAGATCATCAACGACGCCCACGACACCGAATACTTTGCTGGCAAGGTCAAGGACAGCAACGGTGTGTACCTGGTGCCGGCCTTTACCGGTCTGGGCGCTCCGTACTGGGACCCGTATGCCCGTGGCGCACTGTTTGGCCTGACCCGTGGCGTACGCGTGGATCACATCATTCGCGCCGCCCTGGAGTCGATTGCCTACCAGACCCGTGACGTGTTGGACGCCATGCAACAGGACTCGGGCGAACGCCTCAAAGCCCTGCGCGTGGATGGCGGCGCGGTGGCCAACAACTTCCTGATGCAGTTCCAGGCCGATATCCTGGGTACCCAGGTTGAGCGCCCGCAAATGCGCGAAACCACTGCACTCGGCGCCGCTTACCTGGCAGGCCTGGCCTGTGGCTTCTGGGGCAGCCTGGACGAGTTGCGCGGCAAGGCCGTGATCGAACGCGAATTCGAGCCGACGCTCGATGAAGCCGCCAAAGAAAAACTCTACGCCGGCTGGCAAAAAGCGGTCAGCCGCACCCGCGACTGGGAACCGCACGAAGGCGCTGAATAAGCCAACTATAGGGTTGTAACTGGCGGGGAGCCGCTTGCTGCGTCATCATGGGCCACTTTTGTATGGCAGCCCAAAGGACGCCCCATGAATCTGCCTCCCCGCCAACAACAAATCCTCGAACTGGTCCGCGAACGCGGTTACGTCAGTATCGAGGAGATGGCGCAGCTATTCGTTGTCACCCCGCAAACCATCCGCCGCGATATCAACCAGCTGGCGGACGCCAATCTGCTGCGCCGCTACCACGGCGGCGCGGCCTATGACTCCAGTGTCGAGAACACCGCGTACGCCATGCGTGCCGACCAAATGCGCGATGAGAAACAACGCATCGGCGAAGCCATTGCGGCGCAAATCCCGGACCACGCCTCGCTGTTCATCAATATCGGCACCACGACCGAATCGATCGCGCGTGCGCTGCTCAATCACAACCACCTGAAAATCATCACCAACAACCTCAACGTCGCCACCATGCTCAGTGCCAAGGACGATTTCGATGTGCTGTTGACCGGCGGTAATGTGCGCCGTGATGGCGGTGTGGTCGGTCAGGCGAGTGTCGACTTCATCAACCAGTTCAAGGTCGACTTTGCCTTGGTAGGTATCAGCGGCATTGATGAAGACGGCAGCCTGCTCGACTTTGATTATCAGGAAGTGCGGGTTTCACAGGCGATTATTGCCAATGCGCGCCAGGTGATCCTGGCGGCGGACTCCAGCAAATTCGGGCGCAACGCCATGATTCGCCTGGGGCCGATCAGCCTGATTGATTGCCTGGTCACCGACCAACAACCATCGCCAGCGTTGGCGCAGCTGTTGAGTCAGCACAAGATTCGGCTGGAAGTCGTTTAACGCCTTCATATCTTCGTCGTTCATACCGATGCCATCGCGAGCAAGCTCGCTCCCACAGAGATTGCGCATAACCCTGTGGGAGCGAGCTTGCTTGCGCATAACCCTGTGGGAGCGAGCTTGCTCGCGATAGCAGTCGCACAGGTAACACACCCTCCGCGGCATACCGCACATCTAAATGTTCGTAAATTTTCCTTTCCCGGCCCTTCGATCAGTATTTTCAATCGAAGTTGACTGGCTGTGGGCGACTTTATCAGCTACCATTTTCGTAAATGAACATTAATGTTCGAATTCCAATAC
>NZ_NMOJ01000193.1 GCF_002251635.1 Pseudomonas mandelii | reverse complement strand
GAAAATCAAAAGTGCCCGAGGCCAGCCGATGCCCACTTCTACCTTGCCTACGCCCCCTCTCGCTGAGGTCTACGACATCGCCGTCATCGGTGGTGGGATCAATGGCGTGGGGATCGCAGCGGATGCCGCCGGTCGCGGCCTTTCGGTGTTCCTTTGCGAAAAAGATGACCTGGCGAGCCACACCTCTTCCGCCAGCAGCAAGCTGATCCACGGCGGCCTGCGTTATCTCGAACATTACGAATTCCGCCTGGTGCGCGAAGCCCTGGCCGAACGTGAAGTGCTGCTGGCCAAAGCGCCACACATCGTCAAGCAGATGCGCTTCGTGCTGCCGCACCGCCCGCACTTGCGTCCAGCCTGGATGATCCGCGCCGGACTGTTCCTGTATGACCACCTCGGCAAGCGGGAAAAACTCGAAGGCTCGAAAAGCCTGAAGTTCGGCCCCGACAGCCCGCTGAAAAGCGAGATTACCAAAGGCTTCGAATACTCCGACTGCTGGGTCGACGATGCGCGCCTGGTGGTGCTGAACGCCATGGCTGCCCGCGAGAAAGGCGCCCACGTTCACACCCAGACCCGCTGCGTCAGCGCCCGTCGCAGCAACGGCATGTGGGAAATGAACATGGAACGCGCCGATGGCAGCCTGTTCTCGATCCGCGCTCGCGCGCTGGTGAACGCCGCCGGCCCATGGGTTGCCAAATTCATCAAGGAAGACCTGAAGCTGGATTCGCCTTACGGCATCCGCCTGATCCAGGGCAGCCACCTGATCGTGCCGAAGCTGTACGAAGGCGCCCACGCGCACATCCTGCAGAACGAAGACCAGCGCATCGTCTTCACCATTCCGTACCTGAACCACCTGACCATCATCGGCACCACCGACCGTGAATACACCGGNGACCCGGCGAAAGTAGCGATCACTGAAGGCGAAACCGATTACCTGCTCAACGTAGTGAATGCCCACTTCAAGAAGCAGCTCAGCCGCGACGACATCGTCCACACCTATTCCGGCGTTCGTCCGCTGTGCAACGACGAATCCGACAACCCGTCGGCCGTCACCCGCGACTACACCCTGGCACTGTCNGGCACCGGCGNNGAAGCACCGATTTTGTCGGTGTTCGGCGGCAAGCTCACCACCTACCGCAAACTNGCCGAGTCGGCGCTGGCACAACTGGCGCCGTACTTCACGCACATCAAGCCAAGCTGGACCGCCAGCGCCAGCCTGCCGGGCGGCGAAGACATGACCACTCCGCAGGCGCTGAGCTCGCTGATTCGCGACAAGTTCGACTGGGTTCCGACTGAAATCGCGCGCCGCTGGGCCACCACCTATGGCAGCCGCACCTGGCGCCTGCTGGAAGGCGTGCAATCCTTGGCTGACCTGGGCGACCACCTCGGCGGCGGTCTCTACACTCGCGAAGTCGATTACCTGTGCAGCGAAGAGTGGGCCACCACCGCCCATGACATTCTGTGGCGCCGCAGCAAGCTCGGCCTGTTCACCACCCCGGCTGAACAGCAGAAACTGGCGGACTACCTGAGCAAGGTCGAGCAGAACCGCAGCAAGATCGAAGCGGCCTGATCGCAATCCGCTTGAACGAAAGCCCCTGAATCTCACGATTCAGGGGCTTTTTTGCAGGGGCTCATTGCGCCAGATGCAGCAGCAGGAAATCAATGAACGCCCTCGATTTGTGGGGCAGATGCGGGCTGTTGGGGAACACCACGCTGACGGACTGCGAGGGCAGCGAATAGTCGGGCAACAGACGGATCAGCCGCTCGCTGGCGATGTCATCCTTGACCACCCAAGCGGGCAGCACCGAAACACCCAGCGACGACAACGCCATGGAGCGGATGGCCGTGGATGAGTTGGATTCATACTGATTGATCCCGTTGATCTCGACAGTCCCCAATTGTGGATGGCGCAACGTCCACTGGGTCGGTGCCTGCAAGTTGCTGTTGGCAATCCACGGCAGCGAATTCAGGTCCTGAGGATTTTGCACCGGGTGACGCGCAAGAAACGCCTCGGTAGCCACCAGGACAATTTCATAATCCGCCAGTTTACGGCTCTTGAATGCCGAGTCCGCCAAGTTGCCCAAACGGATAACCAGGTCTAACTTTTCCGCCACCAGGTCATTGAGTGACGAGTTAAAGTTATAACAGAGTTTTATCTCCGGGTAGCGCTCTATGAATTGCGGAATCAACGGCAGAATATACGCCTCACCGTACTCACTGGTGGAACTGAAGCGCAACTTCCCGGAAACTCGGTTATGCCCTTTTAATACATTATCAAAGGCGTTATCGATGTCCGCGACAATACCTTTGAACTCTTCATAAAAGTCCTGACCGATTTCGGTGAGGGATATATTTCGGGTATTTCTAATCAACAGCGTCGCTGACAGTACGTCCTCCAGCGCCTTGACATGCAGGCTGGCCATGGCTTTGCTGATGCTCAGGTAATTGGCCGCCTTGGTGTAAGAACCAAAATCGACCACCGCCAGAAAAGTCTGGACCCGATTAAGATGGGTGTGCATAGCAATATGGCTCACTGTTAAATCCTGTCAAACATTGTTTCAAGGATAGTCGTATCGACAGCTCAAGTCCACCGCCCCTATGCTTTGCGGCAAAGGGGAAACACCATGACCTATCGCTACAAAGTTTCACTGATATTTCTCATCGGCTTTTTTATAGACTGCATTAACATCTTTATGTCAGCGGTCGCATTACCGAGTATATCGGCGGCGCTGCACGTTAGTACTTCAGACGTTGCCTGGGTGGCCAATGCTTATATTCTGGGACTGACGCTGATCATTCCGGTCAGCACCTGGTTGGCCGGTCGTTTTGGCAGCCGGGAAATCCTCACCGCCTCGATGCTCGTGTTCACAGGTTCCGTGTGGATGTGCGGGCTGGCCAACAGTTTCAACGAGCTGGTGATCTGGCGCTTCGTCCAGGGGATTGGCGGTGGCCTGTTGATTCCAGTCGGCCAGGCGCTGACGTTCAACCTGTTCAAGGGTGAGCAGCGGGCGAAAATATCCACCTTGGTCATGGCCGTTGCCCTGATAGCGCCCGCCATTTCACCAACCATCGGCGGAGTCATCGTCGACAGCAGCTCCTGGCGCTGGGTGTTCTACAGCAACATCCCGTTCTCGCTGATCGCGGCAGTGCTGTCCTGGTTCTGGATTAACGAAGCGCGGCCGACGAGTTTGCCCCGACCCGACATCAAGGGCTTGCTGCTGGTCAGCGCAGCACTCGGCAGCCTGCTGATGGGCATGTCGTTGTACGGCGGCGATGCTCCGGCATGGGTGGCCGCCCTCTTCGTCATGGCCGGCGTTGCTTTCGTGGTGCTGTACGGGCTGCATTACCGCACCTGCAAAAACCCGATCATTGAACTGAGCCTGCTCAAAAGCAAAAAACTCAGCACCTCCATCTTTATCTATTACGCGATTCCCGGTGTGTTCACGGGGGTCAACTTGATGAGCATCTTCTTCCTGCAAAACACCCTGCACTTCAGCGCCCGCCTGACAGGGATGTTCATGATCCTCTACGCCATCGGCGCGTTCATCGCGATGCTGATCTGTGGCCGGGTCTACAACCGGATGGGCGCGAAGCGCCTGTTTGCCCTCGGCATGCTGTTGCACAGCGCCGGCATTGCCACCCTGCTACTGGTGAACAATCCCTCAGACCTTCTGGTGATTGTCATCGCCTACAGCTTGATGGGGATCGGCGGCGGCATCGGAGCCAACACAGCACAAACCACGTCGTTGATGGATTTCGAGGGCAGTGACACGCACAAGGCCAGTGTCATCTGGAACATCAACCGACAGATGTCATTCAGCATCGGCGCCGCCCTCTTCCTGATGGTTTTCAACCTGCTCCTGAAGCATTTCGATACCACCCAGGCCTACCACGTGACGTTCGCCATTGCCGCGCTGGTGGGCCTGTTCCCACTCTTTCAACTGAGTCAGTTGAACACTCAAAAGGACTGTCATGCACAACAAAATAGTTGAACAGGCGCACCACAGCATTCATCACGTGCACGAGCTGATCCGCACCCTGTTCACCGACGCCAACGGTAAGGGGCAGGCCGCGCTCGAGCCGCTGATGTCGGCATTCGCCGAGCACTTCACCATGGTCACCACCTCGGCCGCCATCGTCAGCCGGGCGACGGTCGAACAGATGTTCAAGGGTGCAATCGGCGCCAAACCGGGCCTGGAAATCGTCATCAGCGACCTGCAGACGGTGTGGCAAGAAGGCGCCAGCGTGGCGATCCGCTACAAGGAAACCCATCGCCTGGACCAGCGCGAAAGCTCACGGATTTCGGTGGCGATCATTGGCCTGCATCACCACAACGCCCAATGGATCTACCTGCATGAAACGCCGCTAAGCCAGGAAAGCTGATTTTCGTATGAACTACACAATNNCTCAAACGCCATTCGGTTTTCCGAACGCGACCTGTCGGCCGATTCGGTTAACCGGATTTTCCTTCGCCGAAATCAGCGCCATAAATATTTAATACCCTTATAAATCAATAACTTGACCTATATCGCCTGGCCTGGCACGAGTCATGCTCTACACTCTGGGACGAATGCCTGTTGCGCACCCACTTCAGGAGCCGTCAGGCATTCGAAGCACAAAAGGGCCGATGAACTGGCTCCATAAAAAAAAC